>CBINGZ010000010.1:0-145586 GCA_966250335.1 uncultured bacterium
ACGGCCGAGACGATCCCCTCGATCAGCACGATGTGGCCGTGGGAATCGGTCGGGAGGAAGAAGGAGTAATCCTTGAAGGTCACCCTCATCTGTTCCTCCCCCTCCCCCAGAATCATCCAGCACCCTTTCCTGCTGCAGACATCGGCGACGCGCCCCCGCAGCAGAATGGGGCGTCCGTGGAGGGCCGTGTCGGTCAGCGCCCGTTTCAGGTCGACGGCGCCGTCGCGATCGAGACTGAGCTCTCCGCCGAAGCTCCGCTCGGATGGGGAATCGGCCGTCGTTTCGACCGAAAGGGAGACCGAGGCCGACTCCGTCTGTGCGTGAATCGACCCCGAGGCGGCCGCCGCGAGGGCGGCGAAGACGAGAAGGCGGGTGACTGTCGTCATACTGAAACGGGTGTTAAGAAGTGGCGGCAGGGGCCCCGGAACGACAAATGTGCGAACGGGGCCGAGTTTCAGACTCTTACCTTGCCGGTTGGGACGAAAATGGTAAATTTCCCGTTGCTGCCGTTCCGTCATTCTCGAAATCCGGGGGGCAGCACTTTCAGGAACATTACGGATTACATACATGGCACGACGAGCTAGGCAATCGAAGTACATTACGTTGACGAATATGTGTGAGCTCTGCGTCAATCCGACCAAGTTCGAGCTGGTCGGCGAGGTGGCGGGCCAGGAGGAGGGGAAGCGGTGGGCAAAATGCGCAAAGTGTCATCATACCATGATGATCGATATGATGGTCATCGAGGGGGAGCGGCGCGCGACCAAGGAAGTCAACGTATCGGTCGAAGATTGCATCCCTTATTCGCCGAGAAGCGTCTACACGATCGGCGACGCAATCTACCACAAGGCGTGGGATGATGTCGGAACGGTAGTGTCCAAGGAACTGACGTCCAACGGCAGCCAGGCGATCGTCGTGTCGTTCAACAAGGTCGGTGAGAAGCGTCTCATCGAGAATATCACGTAACCCGGTAGAGAAGAAAGAACGTCCTCCTTCCATCCCCTCTCTCCATGAGACGTGGGAAGGGAGGAGGATTTCGACAGAGGATAGAGCAGCAGTCGGCAATTCACGAAACTTTTCACGATAAAAATCGATCCCAACGGAGGTGATACGCATTGATCGGAGTAACCGTTCAGGAAGGTGAGTCGATAGACCGCGCGATTCGTCGCTTCAAGAAGAAGTATGAGCGTTCGGGTGTCTTGAAGGAATTCAAGCGTCGCACGTCGTTCACGAAACCGTCGATCTCGAACCGCATGGCGCGGCTGAAGGCCATTCGTCGCCAGGAGCGAATCTCGAAAGAGATGCAGTAATCGCCAGGCCTCCGGCGGAGCATGTCCGTCCGGAGGACCTCTCTTCCCGCATGGAGGACGGCCGATCGGGTCGTTCTCCATTCAGGTCTCAGGGACCTCCCGGCCTCGTTTCGGTCCGGCCGGTCCCTCGTGCTTCTCCGGGGTTTCCCTTGCGAAGCGCCGGATATGTTCAAAAAAACCACTTGCAGGAGACAGGGGCCAATGAGCGATGATGGAAGTATGAACGACGGAGAGATACCGATCGTCGATCGTCTCGTTCACAAGGGGAAAGGAGTGCTTGAGCTCTGCCTGGAGCGAAACAAGGTGCTCTGCGTCAAAGGATTCATCGACTGCCAGATCGAGCGCGGGGGAGAGTATGTGAAGGTGGTCGAGAAGATGGTCGACTTCATAGGCCACGAACTCGAGATCGCCGGCGACAGGCGCCGCAGGGAGATCCTGAAGGATCTTCACGGTTATGCCGCCGCCCAGCTCGAGGCGATGAACGTCGCCGACGGCGTGGAATAAATCCCACCCTCTCGCCCGACCCGGCCGTGAACCAGGGAGACCCCGAGAAAACAGCAGGCTACCGGAAGATCTTCTCTCTTCTCCTGACTCTGTCTCCTCTGTGACTCCCTGTTTATTTTCTTTCTTCTTCTCCCCCCCTTCGGAAGCCTCGTAACGCCCCCCACCCCCAACCGTGAACAACAGAATAGAAAGCCTCATCCCACCGTCCCCCGCACGGTCGAACAAAGTTCTCTCTTAATTATGGCGTACCCATTCAACGACATCGAAGAACGCTGGCAACGACACTGGCTGGAGTCGGGAACATTCCGTACCGACACCGCCGACCATACGAAGCCGAAATACTACGTGCTCGACATGTTCCCCTACCCCTCCGGGGAGGGACTACATATCGGGCACCCCGAAGGGTACACCGCCTCCGACATCGTTGCGCGATACAAGCGTAACCGCGGCTTCAACGTTCTCCACCCGATGGGCTGGGACGCGTTCGGCCTCCCCGCCGAGCAGTACGCGATGAAGACGAACGTTCATCCCCGGATCACGACCGAGCGGAACATCAACAACTTCCGCCGCCAGCTCCAGTCGATCGGCTTCAGCTACGACTGGTCGCGCGAGCTGAACACGACCGATCCGAACTATCACCGCTGGACGCAGTGGATCTTCCTGACGCTCCACGATACATGGTTCGATATCCGGAGCGGGAAGGGACGCCCCGTGGCGGAACTTGTCTCCGAGCTGGAGTCGACCGGAACGTCGGCGCTGGTGAAGCCTGCGTCGTACGACGGCGAGTGGGGCTTCGGTCCGGAGCGGTGGAGAGGGATGAGCGATCTGGAGCGACAGGAGTTCCTGGCCGCCTTCAGGCTCGTCTACGAGGCCGAGGTCGCCGTGAACTGGTGCGAGGGACTCGGCTCCGTGCTCGCCAACGAGGAGGTGGACGAATGGGTCGACAAGGGATATAGCGTCGAGCGGCGGCCGATGCGCCAGTGGATGATGCGGATCACCGCCTACGCCGATCGGCTGCTGGAGGGACTCGACAGCCTGAACTGGCCCGATTCCACACTCCGGATGCAGCGCGAATGGATCGGCCGCTCCACCGGCGCCGAGATCGTGTTCCGGACCGAGTCGGGTGAGACGATCAAGGTCTTCACCACCCGTCCCGACACTCTCTTCGGCGTCACCTTCCTGACGGTGGCCCCGGAGCACCCGCTGGTGGAGACGCTGACGACGGCCGATCAGCGGGAGGCGGTGGAGGAGTACCGTCGACAGGCCTCCATGAAGAGCGACCGCGACAGACAGGCGAGCGACGAGAAGACGGGAGTCTTTACCGGGAGCTATGCGATCCATCCCGCCAGCGGCGAGAAGGTTCCGATCTGGACCGGCGATTACGTGCTGGCCGGCTACGGCACCGGCGCCGTGATGGGGGTTCCCTCGCACGACGAGCGCGATTTCGAGTTCGCGATCCGGTTCGGCCTCACGATCCGTCCGGTGATCGAGCCCGCCGCCGACCATCCCGACCATGCGGCGGTGATGGCCGGGGCGGTCTGCTACACCGGGACCGGCATCATGGTCAGCTCCGGCGAGTTCAACGGGATCGACTCGGAGGCGGGGAAATACGCGGTCACCGAGAAGCTCTCCCTCTCCGGAAAGGCGCGCGCCACGGTCCAGTACAAGCAGCGCGACTGGCTCTTCAGCCGTCAGCGTTACTGGGGGGAGCCGATACCGCTGGTGCGGTACGAGAACGGCCTGGTCCTCCCGCTGAGCCCCGAGGAACTCCCTCTGGCGCTCCCCAATCTGGAGGAGTTCAAGCCCTCCGGTTCCACCGAGTCGCCGCTGGCGCTGGCGACCGACTGGCTCACGGTGGAGCATCCTGTCCACGGCAGGGGACGTCGCGAGACGAACACGATGCCGCAGTGGGCCGGCTCCTGCTGGTACTATCTGCGATATATCGATCCGAAGAACGAGACGGCGCCGGTGGACCCCGAGCTGGAGCGCTACTGGATGCCGGTCGATCTCTACATCGGCGGCGGCGAGCACGCGGTGCTCCATCTCCTCTATGCGCGCTTCTGGCACAAGGTGCTCTACGATCGCGGCTACGTCTCCACCGACGAGCCGTTCAGGACGCTGGTGCACCAGGGACTGATTCTGGGAGAGGACTCGCAGAAGATGTCGAAGTCGCGGGGGAACGTCATCAATCCCGACACGATCATCGCCGACTCGGGCGCCGACGCGCTGAGACTCTTCGAGATGTTCCTCGGTCCGCTGGAGATGGTGAAACCGTGGTCGACGAAGGGGATCGAGGGGGTCCGCCGCTTCCTGAACCGTGTCTGGCGGATGACCGTCGGGGACGAGGAGTCGAACGTCGAGGCGAAGATCACCGACCGCGCGATGACGGCCGAGGAGGAGCGGGTGCTGCACGCGACGATCAGGAAGGTGACGGAGGATATCGAGGGGCTCCGCTTCAACACGGCGATCTCCGCGATGATGGTCTTTGTCAACGAGTTCATCAACCTGGAGGAGAAGCCTCGTGAGGCGATGGAGGCGTTCACGATCGTTCTCTCGCCGATGGCCCCGCATATCGCCGAGGAGATCTGGCGTCGTCTGGGACACGAGGAGTCGATCGCCTACGCTCCCTGGCCGGCCTACGACGAGGCGAAGATCGCCGAGGCGGAGATCGAGATCGTGCTCCAGGTCAACAGCAAGATCCGCGGCAAGGTGATGGTCCCGGCCGGCACCGACTCCGATGAGCTGGAACGGATCGCGCTGGGAGAAGCCGCCGTCGCAAGCCTGATCGAAGGGAAGACGGTGAGAAAGGTGATAGCGGTGAAGGACCGGCTGGTGAACGTGATCGCCAGTTGATCGCGGTCGATGGAGATTGGAAGAAAAGCGAAGGGACGCCGCTGTCGGCGTCCCTTCGCTTTTTATGTCGTTGAGCGATTGCTCGATTGCTGGAGATTTCGGGATGTGTTGGGAAAATACGGGCGGAGGCGCCGTCTATCTCGGGGAGTCTCCCGGCCTAATGTACTGATAGGGTTGGGACATTATGGGGATTGGGATGTAAGGATCGCCGCATTCAGACAATAATTCAGCAACAAATAGAGTGTCGACGAGCCATGTCTCGATAGATAATACGTGATGCAGGAATTGCCCGTTTCCGGTGCGTGCAGGGCGTATCCGATAGCGATAGCAGGGGGGATTTGTGTCTTTAATGGAGTTCGTCGGTTGTCAGGTCGGTGATGATGGAGATCGATGCTGCGTTTAATGGTGTAGTCGCTTGATATGATCGGAAAGATGTTGCCCGTTTGTTGAAAAACCTGACAATACGATATAAGCATGATATGTTCGAATCCATTCCTGGTTGTGAGGGAAGGTAGACTTGCTTGACCTAATGGCGCCTGATAAGAGAACTTCGTCACTCTTCAAGCGGGGATAATCATGAGGACTGTAAACTGTATCGTAGTGTGGCTCCTGCTCCTCTTTGTGAGAGATGCGGTGGCACAAGTTTGTCCGGAGTGTGACGCCAGGCAGGACTTTACCTGCCTTACCGTCAAGACGAGCCCGAGTGTTACCGTGCCTTCCTCTAAGGTCGGTGCGTACTACAGCTTCATGATGAATTATGATTATGGCGTGGTTGACTACACGGCTACGGAGTTCAGGAAGAACACTTCAGTTATTGCGTTGAATAACTGGTGCAGGAATAAACGGACAAGGAATCTTGATGCCGGAGATTTGACCAATGCGAGTAGGACGGAAGATATTTTACTCGCAACTGGTGATGTTCTGTCGTCTTATCGAGAGTTCAGCTGGTATAATCCTGTGGACTCGACAGCAGTGGAAGAGAATAATGTGGTGAAGTCGTTTGCTCTCTACCCGAATCCGACAAGCGCCCATATTGATATATCCGTGGAACTTAATTCTACAGAAGATCCGACTACAGTGGCTATATATGATCCTCAGGGGGCATTGGTGTTTATGCCTGTGATCAGCCATGTCGGCTCTGATCTGCATGTCGGCTGTGATTTCGAATCTTCCGGGTGGTATACTGTCGTGATATATCAGGGTAGTGTGCCGGTGGCAAGTACAATCGTTCATGTAACTCAATAGGGGGTTCCATGAGTTCCTTCACGATAGTCCGGTTGGCTCTTGTGCGGGGTTTACTCTCGATTACAGGGTCGGGGATCGCTTCGGCACGGACTGCATATGCAGGGAATGAGGGTGATAACTGTGGAGACATACCTACTCCGGGGCCGGGGTGTGTATGTTTTATGGTGTTTAATGATGGAGAATTTGAATGTGCGTATTGCGGTAAGGGTAGGCCCGGGCCGGGCAATAAGCTGTGTGACACCGATGTGGACTGTCTCAGCTGGTAGACGGAAAGGGCTATTCGCCTGTTCATAAGAGCCGGGAACGAAGTCAGTTATTCGTTCCCGGCTTGCTGTTCTGTAGTGAGGGGAGATGCCGGCGAGCTGGCGGAGATCCAGCGTGACACTATCAGAGAGTAATCGGAAGCTGTTACAACTATCTCCCCGATCGTTGATATATCATGCGAGACTTCATGGACGTCTGACGATAATCCCTCTGACGGCGTCGCCGTCAGGAGTCGAGAGGCCGTGGAGGAGAGAACGACAAGGCCGATAAGAAGGGAGTAGATAGTCGTCATGAAGTATCCGGATGAGATCTCTCTATGCTGATAGTGCTCCTCTGCCGAGGAGAGCACACGCGCCATAGACACACTATTCGGAAAATCTTCTCATCCGCATCCCTCGCGGCATCCTCGCCTCCGATCTGTAACTTGCCCCCGCACACCCCGTAGCGGTCACGACTTCGATCGGGGCGTGCTCCCTGATGAACATTGTTCCACGCATTAACGATGAGAGGATGACCATGGAGACTACCGATTCGATCAGACGGCACAAGGTGAAATTTCCCGGCATCAGCCCCAGATCGTGGGAGCATCCGGCGGACCGGGCGGCGCTGGCCGCGTTGCGGAAGGTTCCGGGGCTCGATCTGCTGCTGCAGAAGCTGATCGGCGCCACCACCGAGCGATCGCTCAGGCTCGTGTCGCTCGCCTCGGCCGTGCGGGTCACCGAGCGCCAGTTCCCGAAGGTCAATATCCTCTTCAACGAGGCGTGCGGTATCCTCGACGCCCCGCAGAAGCCGGAGCTTTTCGTCTCGCAGAGCCCCTTTCTCAACGCCGGGGCGATCGGCGTGGAGCGTCCCTTCATCGTTCTGAATTCATCGCTTCTCGATACGTTGAGCGAGGAGGAACTGCTGGCGGTGATGGCGCACGAGCTCGGCCACTGCCTCAGCGGGCATGTCCTCTACAAGACCGTGCTGCAGATCCTGCTCCGGCTCTCGATCTATGCGGCGAACATCCCGCTGGGGGGCGCCTCCATTCTCGCCATCATCCTTGCCCTGAAGGAGTGGGATCGCAAGAGCGAACTGACCGCCGACCGCGCCGAACTCCTCGTCACCCAGGACCCGAACGTCTCCTACTCGCTTCTGATGAAGATGGCCGGCGGACGCCAGATCGCGCAGATGGATTTCAACGAGTTCTTCCTCCAGGCCGCCGAGTACGAGCAGGGGGGGACGGTGCTCGACAGCGTCTTCAAGCTTCTGAATCTGGCCGGGCAGTCGCACCCCTTCCCGGTGCTCCGCCTTACCGAGCTGAAGACCTGGGTCGACAGCGGCGCCTACGGAAACATCATGAGCGGTGACTACATCAGGCGCGACGGGCAGGAGCCGACGAGCGTCTACGAGGATCTCCGCACGGCCGCGAACAAGTATCGCGATGACTTCAACAACTCGAAGGACCCCCTGGCCGAAACGCTCCGCAACGCGTCGGCGGGCGTCGACAACGTGAAGGCCAAGGCGAAGGATCTGTTCGATTCGATCTTCAACGGAGAGAATCGCGGGAACTGAGACGGGACGCCGTTGCGAACGGCCTTAGGAACGACATCGAAGCGTCGGGGAGATTCTCCCCGACGCTTTGTTTCGACCGGGATCTCCGGCGGATCGAAAGGTCGTGCCGAAACATTATCCACACCTCCGTGTTTTCCCTCTCCCGGACCTTTACAATTGATTGCAAGGGTGGGGGTTCGTATTATTCGCGCCTCCGATCCGGCGGTCGGCTGTCGTGGAGGGCAACCGGCGCGTGGTGTCGCACGATCGAGGGTCCCGGGTGTACGGCGACGGTCGATCGCTACATGATGTCGACGATCCACATCCATCTTCAGGAGCAGCTCCCATGAGGATATTCCCTACCTGTTTACCTCTCGCGGCCGCGGCATTCCTCCTTTCTCCCCTGGGCGCCGATGCCCAGTCGCCGCGGATGATGCTGGTCGAGGAGGGGACCAACGCCAGTTGCGGTCCGTGCGCCTCGCAGAACCCTTTCTTCGAGTCGTATCTGCGGATGCCGCATAACGTCCGGGATGTCATTCCGATCGTCTACCACGCCAACTGGCCCGGCCTGGATGTCATGAACGCGGCGAACCCGACGATGCACAACACACGTGTATCGTATTACGGGTTCGACGGCGTCCCCACCGTCATGGTCAACGGTCGCATCCCGAAGGGGGTCGACAACTACGACGGCGCTCCGGCCGACACCGCCGGGATCGTCGCGCAGATGTCGAGCGTACGGGGGACGATCTCTCCGATCACGCTCGACATGCGGCAGACCATTGCGGACGGCGCCCTCTCGGTCTCGATCACCGTCTCCTCCACGGAGGCGCAGAAGAACCGGAAGCTCCGGATCGTGCTGGTCGAGGGACATCACAACTACACTTCTCCCGCGGCCGGATACAACGGCGAGACCGATTTCCATTTCATCGCGCGTGAGATGCGTCCCTCGCCGCAGGGGGTCGATCTCTCGCTCGATGCCGGGGGATCGACCGTCGTCAACGAGTCGTTCACGCTGAACTCATCGTGGGACGATAATCAGATGTATGTGGTCGCCTTCGTGCAGGACGACGCCAGCAAGGAGATCCTGCAGGCCGGCTCCACCAGAGGGACCCTCTCCATGAAGAGCGCGGCGCAGAAGAGCGTCGTCCAGACGCCGGACTCGGATCATGCGTCATGGGATGTCGATCTGGGGGCCGATGTCGAAGGGGAATACGGCGTCTCCATCGACGAGGCGCTGCCGAAGGGGTGGACCGCCGAAGTGACGGTCAACGGCAGTGTCGTCTCCGGCGAGGACTATATCTCCCTCGGCGGCGAGGAGTTCGTCCCGATGGCGGTGAAGATCACCCCGAACTCGACCGAGGCGAAGCTCGGCGTCGGCGAGGTGACGGTTGGACTGCACGGCCCGCGGGGGGCAAGCAGCGAGCAGACGTTCAGACTCTACTCCGACGACATCGACGTCCTCGTGGTCAACCGCGACGAGGGGCGGGAAGATGTTATGGACTTCTACATGAAGGGACTGGCGCGCGGACCGTATGTCTACGCTCCGATCGCTCCGGAGGACGAGGCGATGTTCGACGTCAACCGGTATCCGGTGCTCCTGTACGAAGTCGGCAAGAACGCTCTCACCGTCGCCGACGTCCGGCAGCTCACCTCCTTCATGGAGAAGGGAGGACGGCTCTTCCTGAGCGGCGCGGAGATCTCCTTCGGCCTTGGGGACAGCAGGAACACCGACACGAATTCGCCGCAGAACCCCGCCTTCATGCGCAATTCCCTCCATGTCGACTACGTGGCCGACGCGGCCGCCAGCTTCGTGATCAAGGGGGCGGCGAACGATCCGTTGAGCAACGGGATGAGCTTCCTCATCTCCAACGGCGTTCAGAACCAGGATCAGCCCGACGTGATCGCCCCGCTCCACGGGGCCGTTCCGATCCTCTTCTACGGCGGCGATCCGAACGCGGTCGCCGGCATCAGATACGCCGACGCGAAGAACCGTCTGGTCTACCTCGGCTTCGGCGTGGAAGGGATCGGCGACATCCTGGACCGTGCCGATCTTCTGGAAAAGGGGCTTACATGGCTGATGGGGACGGAGACGACGACAGGGGTGGAAGATCCCGCGGCGTCGCTCGGTCCGGTCGGCGCGCTTCGTCCCAACCCTGTCCGTGATCTCTTCGAAGTCGCTCTGACGCTCGACCGCGAGGCCAGGGTCAGCGCGTCGCTGTACGATATGCGCGGCTCCCTGGTGGGGCGGCTTGTCGACGGCGACATGGAGGCCGGCGCACAGGTTCTGCGTCACGACACCCGGTCGCTCCCGGCCGGTCTCTACAATCTTGTGGTGACGGTCGACGGCACGGTCTACAACCGTCCGGTGACCGTCGTCAGATAAGCTGTTTCGTATCGTATCGCGCTCATCGTTCGAAACAATTCGCGACGGACCGGCTCGTGCCACACGACGCCGGTCCGTCGTGCGTACTATATGCGCGCGGTCGGTCCGGCCGGCCGTGCGCCCTCCAATCAAATCCTCTCAGGACAATGAGCGCACGTACGTTCCCTCTCGACCGCTACTACAAGTACATGTTCCTTCCCGGCCTGATATTCTTTCTGGCGCCGGGGATCATCACCTCCTATCTGTTGATGCCTTTTCCGGGGAGCCAGGAACAGGATCTTGTCGGCACGATCCATGCGCTGGAGCCGTGGGTCCTTCCGCTCCGTATTCTGGGGCTGCTGCTGATGATCCTTCCGGTCATCGACGCGTTCGTCAACGGCGGGTGGGCGAAGCGGATCTTCACCGGGCTCCTTGTCCTCTTCTGCGGGTTTCTGACCTTCGTCATGACGCAGTTCGTCAAGGCCGAGGTGATGTTCCAGGAGCCGACCCAGCTGATCTTCAAGGATGCGGGGAGCAATGATATTTCGAAGGAGAGCCTGGTGATCGGCGTGGAGCATGAAGGAGAGGCGAAGGCGTATCCGATCAATCTGATCGCGTACCACCACAAGGTGCAGGATACGATAGGTTCCCTCCCGATGCTCGTCACCTACTGCAGCATGTGCCGCACCGGAGAGGTCTTCCGTCCGGAGGTGGATGGGAAGCATCTGACGTTCCGGCTGGTGGGGGCCAACTACTACAACGCGATGATCGAGGATGACGCCACCGGAAGCTGGTGGTTCCAGGCGACCGGCGAGGCGGTCGTGGGACCGATGAAGGGGAAGAAGCTTCCGATCATCCCCTCCGAGCAGACCACGCTGGCGGCCTGGCTGGAGAAGCACCCGAAGAGCCTTGTCATGCAGCGCGACCCGGCCGCCGCCGCGGGATATGCGGGAACCGAGAACTACGACTACCGTCGCCCGAACGATTCCTCCTGGACGCCGGCAAGCTGGGTGATCGGAGTATCGCTGAACGATGAGTCGAAGGCGTACCCGTGGGCCCCGCTCGTCCGCGCCCGCGTGATCAACGACCGTGTGGGATCGACCCCGGTGGTGCTCGCCGTGCAGAAGGATACCGCGTCGTTCCACGTCTGGAACAGGACCGTCGATGGTGAGACACTCGACTTTGCGCTCGACTCCACCGGAACGAACCTGCGGGACACGCAGTCCGGCTCGATCTGGGACTGGAACGGCGTCGCCCTCTCCGGACGGTTCGCCGGGAAGAAGCTGGGGCATGTGCAGGCCTCCCAGGAGTACTGGCATGCCTGGAAGAGATTCCAGCCGGGGACCGGCAGGTGGGAGTCGATCTGAGTCGCGCCGATCCGGTCGGGTCGCAATACGAGAGAATCGGCTTCCTACCCGTCCGGTCCCTCCGGCAACACTGAACAACACGATATTTATCATGTCGCTACTCAAACAACTGAACGACGAATATCTGGCCCTGCATACCGACAAGGAGGATGCCTTCTGGTCGGCCAAGATGGGGCTCTCCGACGGCAGGGGAGAGGAGTTCGAGGAGAAGGAGATCAGGCTGAAGGAGTTCATCTGCGACGCCCGCAGGCTCCCGGCGATCCGGAGTGAACGGGAACGGGAGGATCTCACGGAGGAGGAACGGGTCGGGCTCGAAGGCTGGCTCCGATTCTTCAGGGCGAACGCGATCGAGAGCGAGGAGGCGAAGGCGCTCCAGCGGAAACTGGTGGAGATGGAGGGGGAGCTTGAGAGATCGCGCCGTGATATGACGCTCGGTTACGTCGATCCCGATACCGGCGAGTTCAGACGGGCGGGATCGGTGGCGCTCGCGCTCCAGATCGGCACATCGCAGGACGAGAGGATTCGCCGCGCCGCGTGGGAGGGGCTCCGGTCGATCGAAACGCATGTGCTCGAGAACGGTTTCCTGGAGATCGTCAAGGAACGGAACCGCCTTGGGAAGATCCTCGGCTACGAGGACTACTACGACTACAAGGTGAGCGTCAACGAAGGCTTCTCCAAGAAGAAACTCTTCGAGCTTCTGGACGACCTGGAGCTGAACACCCGTGACGCCTGCCGGCGGTCGATCGACGCCCTTCGCGCCGAAAAGGGAGATGCCGCCGTCGAGGCGTGGAATTTCGACTACAACACCTCCGGCGATCTGAAGGCCAGGACCGACCCGTACCACAGGTTCGACGACGCGCTGGAGCGCTGGGGCGTCTCCTTCGCGGCTCTCGGCATACGATATTCCGGCGCGAACCTGACGCTCGATCTGGTGAACAGGGCCGGAAAGCATGAGAACGGCTTCATGCACGGTCCCGGCCCCACCTTCACCGAAGGGGAGAACTTCCACCCGGCCCGCATCAACTTCACGGCCAACGCCGTGCCGGGGCAGATCGGGAGCGGAGAGCGGGCGATGAACACGCTCCTGCACGAAGGGGGGCACGCCGCCCATTTCAGCAATATCAGGATGCCCGCTCCCTGCTTCTCGCAGGAGTTCACGCCGACCTCGGTCGCGATGGCCGAAACGCAGTCGATGTTTCTCGACAGCCTGATGGATGATCCCGACTGGCTGGTCCGATACGCCCGGAACGAGGCGGGGGAGAGCATGCCGGAGGAGCTGATCCTGAACGTGCTGGAGCAGGGACACAAGTACCGCGCGCATCAGATCCGCCGTCTGCTGGTCGTATCGTATGCCGAGAAGATTATCTATGAGATGCCGGAGGAGGAGCTGACGCCGGAGAACGTGCTGAACGCGATGCGGGAGGTGGAGCGTCGTCTGCTGATGCAGCCGGCCGCCGGCAGGCCGACCCTGGCGATCCCCCATCTGATCGCCGGCGAGGCGTCGGCCTACTACCACGGCTACATCCTGGCGGAGATGGCCGTCTTCCAGACCCGCGACTACTTCCTCCGCCGCGACGGGCGTCTGATGGACAACCCGAAGATCGGCCGCGATCTGGCCGAGAACTACTGGAAGCCGGGGAACTCCAGGACCTTTCTGGAGATGATCGAGGATCTGACCGGCGAACCGTTCTCCGCCCGCGCCTTCGTCGACGCCGTCAACATGCCGGCCGGGGAGCTCTTCGCGGAGGCCAGACGGAAGATCGCCGAGGAGCCGGGGGTCCCCAGGCATCAGGGGCCTGTCGATCTGGACGCCGTCATCACGGTGGTTCACGGCGACCGGCGGATCGCATCGACGGCGGACGGCGGAGGATTCGAGGCGCTCAGCGCCGGCTTCGCGGGGTGGATCCGCGAGCTGGAAGCCGCAGCCTGAGTCGGCGTGAATATCCCGGCGTGATCTTTCCGGGATCGTTGCGGAATATCGTATCGCGCTCCAGGTCTCCCGCCGCGGATGCGGCGGGAGACCGGCGCGGTCGTGCGTTCCCCCTCCGCGCCCGCTCCTTCATCCTTATTCCGGGCCCGATCGGGTCCCACACCTTATGAATCTGGTTCAGATAGATATCCCCTCGGTGGTTCCGGCGGGAGAGGATTCCCCCCCCGCATTCCGCTGGGACGACTGGTACCTGGGGGTCGGCGGGCGGACGATCCATATCCCGGAGGTGAACGAGTATATCCGGATCATCAAGGAGGAGCAGGTCGTCAGGTTCGAGGGGCCCGTCGCCGAGACGCGGGTCGACCTGGGAACCCCGGAGGAGGCCGCGCTCCATATCAAGGGGAAGGCGGAGGAGTTCGGGGCCGATATCGTCGGGATCTGCGAGATCGAACCGAGCGACATCTACCGGGGCCGCACCGTCACCGGCAAATACGCGATCGCCCTCGGCATGCGGATGCGCTGGAAGGAGTTCCAGACCGTCCCCTCCCGTGAATCGGCGATCGAATGCGTCCGGATCTACCACAGTCTCGGCGAGACCGTCATCCGCCTGGCGGAGTATATCCGAAGCCTCGGGTACGAATGCGAGGTGGAACATCCGATCGGGGACAGCAACCTTCTGCATGTTCCGATCGGCCTGAAGGCGGGGTTCGGCGAGCTCGGCAGGCACGGTTCCATCATCCATCCCAGACTCGGCCCCCTCTTCCGCATGGGGAGCATCGCCACCTCGATTCCGCTGGCGATCGATCACCCGATCGACGCGGGCATTGCAGCGTTCTGCGATAAATGCAGAGCGTGCCGCATCTACTGTCCGGCCGACGCCGTTCCCGATCATCGGAGCCCGGAGGCGGGAACGGATCATCTCGGCAACGACCGCTACATGATCGACACCGGACGCTGCTTCCCCTATTTCGCCACGCATTACTACTGTTCGGCCTGCCTTCCCGTCTGCGTCTACAACCACAAGGAATGGGCGCGCGATTTCGAGGGGGAGAAGACGAAGATCTTCCCCGAGGTCGATATGAAGCCGGCTCCCCCTCCCTTCGACGGCGTTCCGAGAGAGGAGAAGCATTTCTACCCCCTTATCAGGCGTTGATTCCCCACCGGCGCGCGAACGAACGTTTTCCGCCCCTGAACCGTTCTTCAATTCGGGGAGAGCGATCCGGACCCCGCGCGTCGGTCGATGTGCGGCTTTTCTCCCTTCCCCCATCCCCTCCTCTCGCGACCGCGAGTTACTTCCGCTCCCGATCCCGACTCATCCTCAGGAGGAGCGGCCGCCCGATCGGCGATCGTTCAGGGAACGTTAAGCGGCGATCGTTATCGTCGGCATGGATGCGGAAAAAGGCTCTCACGGTTTTTCCGGCGGGCCTTGTTACGAAGCGTTTTTTATGCCAGTTTCCGATCCCTCTGTTTCGATGAGCATACGGTCGATCTGACCATGGAGTGCCTATGTCTCGACGCCTACTGAGTACTCTTCCCATACTTCTCCTGCTCCTTTCCCCATGCCTCTTCGCGCAGAAGGAGGCAACCGTCTGGCATTTCGGCAACGGTGCGGGGCTCGATTTCAGCAGCGGCTCGCCGGTGGCGGTCGGCGGCGGAATGACCGAGCAGGAGGAGGGATGCGCCAGCATATCGGACAGGAACACCGGGCAGCTTCTCTTCTATACCGACGGCATGTCGGTCTGGAACAGGAACCACGGCCAGATGTCGAACGGCTTCGATCTCTTCGGTGATTCCTCCAGCACCCAGTCGGCGTTCATCATCCCGATGCCGGGGGATAACGACCGCTACTACATCTTCACCGCCGATGCGGGACCGTACAAGCCGCGCCGCGCCGGGATCTGCTGGTCCACCGTCGACATGCGGCTGAACGGCGGGCTGGGGGATGTGGTGAGCAAGAACGTGAGGATGTTCACCCCCGCCGTCGAGAAGCTGACCGGGGTCCGACACTGCAACGGCGTCGACTACTGGGTGATCGCCCATGAGTGGGGATCGAGCCGGTTCCGGTCGTATCTGGTCACCGCCGACGGCGTGTCGACGGCGCCGGTCGTCTCCATCGTCGGCAGCAGCCACAACGGAGGATCCTCCTCCGCCATCGGCAACATGAAGGCGTCGCCGAACGGCAGAAAGCTCGCGGTGGCGATCATGGGAGAATCGCGGGCCGATCTTCTCGATTTCGATCCGCGCACCGGTGTCGTCTCCAATCCGATCTATCTCTCCCCGATCACCGGCTCCTACGGTGTCGCCTTCTCTCCCGACAACTCGAAGCTCTATATCGTTTCCGGTAATTTCCCCGCCACGCCGCCGAGCGATACCCTCTTTCAGTACGACCTGTCGAACAGCGATCCCAATGCGATACGTTCATCCCGTATGCGGATCCTGACGCTGAACGGCGGCTTTATCGGCTCCATGCAGAACGGGCCGGACGGCAAGATCTACGTGGCGCGATACGGCAACACGATCGGGGCGATCGAGGACCCGAACGAGGAAGGGCTTGCCTGCAACTACACCCACAACGCCGTCAGTCTGGGAACCGGAACATCGACCGACGGGCTCCCCAATTTCTTCGAACATATCTTCAACCAGTCGCCGGAGGAGTCTCCCTGTCTGGCGCCGGAAGCCGATTTCACGACGAAGGATACCACGATCTGCGAGGGGGCCTGCATCTCGTTTTTCGATATGAGCAAGTGGGGACCGACCCGGTGGGAATGGTCGTTCGAGGGATCGAACACCGTCGCCTCGACCGATCGTAACCCAATGAACATCTGCTACGGGCGTCCCGGCGTTTACAAGGTGCGCCTTGTTGTTTCCAAGGATGGATTGAGCGATACGGCGGAGGGGAAGGTGACGGTGGTCCCCGTTCCGGTCGCCGATGCCGGACGCGACACGACGATCTGCGTCGGGGATAGCGCGCAGCTGACCGCCACGGGGGAGGGAACCTACTCCTGGAGCCCCCAGGCCGGCCTGAGCTGCACGAACTGTCCCACGCCGAAGGCGGCTCCCGTCGTCACCACGACCTACAGGGTGACGGTGCGGAACGCGCTCGGCTGCATCGATGTCGATTCGGTGAAGGTCACCGTCTCCAGCATCTCCGGCGTCGACGCCGGGGCCTCGCGGACGATCTGCGCGGGGGGGAGCGTGCGGCTGAGCGCCGCCGGGGGAACATCCTACACATGGATCCCTTCGTACGGCCTCAGTTGCGACGACTGCGCATCGCCGACGGCGCGCCCCGACTCGACGACCCTCTACACGGTCATAGCCCGCAATGCGACCGGATGCAGCGGCAGCGACACGGTCACCGTCTTCGTGCATCCCAAGCCGAAAGCCGTCGTCAGTCGTGATACGATGATCTGTCTCGGCGACAGCGTCCGCCTCTCGGTCGCCGGCGGAGCCCTCCACAGATGGAGCCCCTCCGCCGGATTGAGCTGCGACGACTGCGCCGAACCTTTCGCCCGCCCCGCCGTCACCACGACATATCGTGCCGTGGCGGAATCGGCGGCCGGGTGCCTCGATACGGCGTTCGTGACGGTGACGGTCGCGGAGAAGCCCGATGTCTCGATCGATGATATTCCGGAGCTCTGCGAAGGGGAGAGTATTCAGCTTCATGCCAGGGGGAGCGGGCGCTTCCAGTGGAATTCCTCCGAGGATCTGAGCTGCCTCGACTGCCCCGACCCGATCGTCACCCCGCAGAAGACGACCGAGTACAGAGTGCATCTGACCACGGGAAGCGGCTGCTGGGATACGGCGTGGGTCACCGTCGTCGTCCATCCGAACACCGTGGTCTCCGTGAGCCCCGATCAGTGGATCTGCGTGGGAGATACGACCTCCATCTCGGCCTCCGGCGGGACATTCTACAGCTGGGAGCCGGCGGAGGGATTGAGCTGTACCGACTGCGAGACCCCGCTCGCCTACCCCACGGTCACCACATCGTATCGCGTCATAGCGTCCGGTCCGAACGGATGCCCCGACACCGGGTCGGTGACCGTCACGGTCAACCCGCGTCCCGCCGCCAGCGCCGGGGAGGATGTGGAATACTGCGCGGGGGGAAGCGCCCGGCTGACCGCCTCGGGGGGGGCCTGGTACTCGTGGAGTCCCGCGGAGGGATTGAGCTGCACCTACTGTCCCGACCCGATCGCATCTCCGTCGAAGACGACGGAGTATACCGTGGTCGTGACGAGCGCCGACGGCTGCACGGCCGAGGATAAGGTGACGGTGCGGGTACGCGAACCGAAACCGATCCGCGCGCATATCGCGAAGACCCACACCTCCTCCTCGGGATGGATCTACACCTTCCCGGTGGTGCTGACCGACAGGTTCGAGCCGGAGGAGATCAGGGAGCTGACGTTCAAACTCACCTACGACAACGGCATCATGCAGCTCATCAACGGAACTCCGTCGCTGATCGCGTCGATGCTGAGAGGGACCCTGCTGGAGGGATGGAACATCAAGGTCGAGGAGGCCGAGCCGGGCTCTCTTCTTGCCAGGATCACCGCTCCCGACGGTGTCATGCTGCGCGACACGGGGACCCTTCTCTCGGTCCAGTGCAGGATGTTCGTGGGGAAGGTGGCGGGGACCGAACTGCCGTTCGAGATATCGCTCGCCGGCAACCCGTGCGCCTTCATGGTGGTCGATCCGGGATATATCCGGGTCGACTCGATCTGCGGGCTCAACCAGCGGCTGATCGAGATCGGGGATGCGACCTATGCGCTGGAGGGGAACAGGCCGAATCCGTTCAATCCCGCCACCGAGATCCGCTTCTCGGTCGGCCTGGACGGCGACACCCGGCTGACGGTCTACGATCCCCAGGGGGGCGAAGTCGCCGTGCTGGTGGACCAGCGTCTGGAGCCGGGAGCCTATTCGGTCACATGGGACGCCTCCGGCTATCCGTCGGGACTCTACTACTATCGTCTGGTCTCGGGGGAGTGGAGCGGAACCGGGAGCATGCTTCTGGTGAAGTAAAAGAGAGAGGATGGGAACAATGATCGAGAACGCGGCGGGTTCGGACGAGCCCGCCGCTTCCGTATCGGGGGAAGAGGAACGGAAACGACAAAAGCCGGACCGGTATCGGTCACGGCGGAATCGAAAAGAGGGGAGCGGGAACGAGCTACTTGACGCCGACGCCGGGACTTATGTACGGGTGGCTGAAACCGGAATCGCTCCGGTGAACCGCTCTGATGACCTTCATCAGCTCCTCCGGATCGGCGTCCTTGAGCACATAGCCCCGGGCGCCCACACGGGTCATCTCGGTCAGGTAGTGCTTGCTGTCGTGCATGGTCAGCGCGATGACTTTCGTCTTCGGGGCGACCCGCTGCAGGATGCCGGTCGCCTCCAGTCCGTTCATGACCGGCATGCTGATATCCATCAGAACGATATCGGGCGAAAGCTCGATCGTCTTGGCGATCCCCTCCTCTCCGTTCGAAGCCTCCCCGACGCAGCGCATATCCTCCTGTTCCATCAGGCAGAGGCGGATCCCCGCGCGGATCATCGGATGATCGTCGACGAGTAGAATGGAAATCGGCTTCTGGCCGGTACCGGTGCTGCTGCCCATGGTGCTCCCCCTGGTTTCGCGATACTCCGTGTGTTTTAGTGTTGTAAACATGCGATGGTGTACCCCTGTGGTATATAAATCGTGGAGGACTCGTGGGTTCGAGTCCTCCACTCTTGAGGAGGAAGTACAGTATGTGTTTAGAGGATGCCTTGTATATCGCACTGAAGTCGAAGAGTCATGTGACAGCTAATGCTCTTCCGTGGGAGTCGTTGCCGGTAGTTAAGGAGGAGGAGCGGCAAGACTTCGTGTCGATCATTAAAGGCGATACAAAAATAATTCTCCGGGACCCCCTGTCGCTATCAGACGGATTACGGAAAGTGGGAAGGGGGAGAGTTACGTAGAATTACGGACCCTCTATATCATGTTATGATAATCGTATCAGACCGACCGAAAGAGCATATCGCGTCAGCCCCGCAACGCTGTGAATATCGAGTTTCCGCATGATGTTCTCGCGGTGGCTTTCGATGGTGCGGACGCTGAGAAAGAGGGCGGCGGCGATCTCCTTGTTGCTTTTTCCCTCGGCGATCAGCACCAGCACCTCACGTTCCCGTTCGGTGAGTTCCTCCGATTTATCGTCCACATTCCGCGATTTTCTGAACATGTCGTCCAGAAGCATCTGGGTGTGGGATGAATGGAAATAGGTCCCTCCGGCGTGAACGCGGTCGATCGCCTCGGTCAGCATGGTGGGCGGGGAATCCTTCAGCAGAAATCCGCGCGCCCCAAGGCGCATCAGTTCCAGGATATATTCCTTGGTGTCGTGCATGGTGAGGACGATCACGGCGACGTCGGGCATCGACTTGCGGATCAGCCGCGTGGTCTCCAGTCCGCTCATATCGGGGAGACTGAGATCCATGAGGACGATTTCCGGGTTGATGGCGGCGATCTTCTCCAGCGCCTCCTTGCCGGAGGATGCCTCCCCCACGATCTCGTAGGACGGCTGTTCCTGGAGGCAGGTGGCGATCCCTGCGCGGACGATCGGATGATCGTCGACCAGAAGAATTCTGACGGAGTCGGGCTCTGTATGCATGCTGCTGCGTCCTTGGTTCCGTCCTCTGCCCGCCGTACCATGGGGACAGATCGGATTGAATAGTTGAATCTGAACACTGCCGGCTCTTCTACGGATGAGTTTCCGGAACGGGTATCGTGACCGTGATCCTGGTACCGGCGCCGGGATCCGATTCAACAAGACATGATCCGTCGGAAAACGTCGCGCGCTCCCTCATCCCGACAAGCCCGAAGTGCGGCTCGCGCTTGATCTTCTGGTTCACGGTCGACCAGTCGAACCCGATGCCGTCGTCGGCAACCCTCACGACCAGGGAGTCTCCCACGATCGCAAGGGAGATCGTGGCCCGTCTGGCGCACGAATGCTTCTCCACGTTATGGAGCGCCTCCTGCACCATCCTGTAGATGTTCACCTCCAGTTCCGGCAGGAACCGGCGCGGCAGCTCGGCCAGTTCGGTCTGGATCATGATGCCGGTCCGCTCCTCAAACTCCCTGGCGAACGCCTCCAGCGCCGTCGTGAGCCCCAGATCGTCCAGCACGCTCGGGCGCAGGTTCGCGGAGATCGCTCTGATCTCCGCGATCGCCTGGTTCAGCAGATTGCGCGCGCGGCCCATGTCGTCCTGTGCCCGCTGGTCGCCGATCGTCAGCTTGTGCTCGGCCGCCTGCACCTTGAACTTCGCGGCCGAGAGAAGCTGGTTGACGCCGTCGTGAAGCTCCAGCGCCAGCCTTCTCCGTTCCACCTCGTGAGCCTCCACGAGATGTCGCGAGAGGACGTGAAGCTGCGCCTCCGACTCCTTCCGCGACGAGATGTCGCGGGCGATCCCGACGATGCCGACGATCTCTCCGGCGTAATCGCGGAGCGGTCCCTTGGTGATATGGAGCGTGTGGATCCCGCTGAAGAGGTCGAGATCCTGCTCGTAGGTCAGGATCTCTCCGGTCGTTATCACCCGCATATCATCCTCGAGCAGAGTCCGGGCCGTCGACTCCTTCATCACTTCGCGGTTGCTCTTTCCCAGAAGGTGATCGTGCGGCACGCCGAGCAGTTCGCCGCAGGCGGTGTTGGCAAGCAGGTAGCGCCCCTGCAGATCGCGCGCGAAGATCGCGTCGGTCGTCCCCTCGATCACCGCGTTGAGCAGGTTGTGGCTGTCGCGGAGCGCGGCGTCGGCGCGGACCCGCTCGCTCACGTCGCGGAAGCTCCAGACCCTTCCCACGCAGACCCCGTCGACTCTCTGGGGCTGGGAATATCGTTCAAAGATGCGACCGTCGAGACATTCGATCACCTCGTAGCTCGAGTCGTCGGGGCGGCTGGAGAGTTCCTCGATGCGGGCCGCGTAGAGCTTCGGATACCTGGTCTGCGCGGCCAGGAAGCCCCGGAGCAGGGTGCCGTCGGCGGGTTCGATCACCTCCGGCGGAATCCTCCACATATCGATCAGTCTTCTGTTGAAGGTCAGCATTTTCCCCTCCAGATCGGTCACCATGATGCCGTCGGCCGTGGAGTCGAGCGTGGCGGCAAGGGTGGAGAGGGTGTTGCGGAGGCGTTCCTCGGAGATCTTCCGTTCGGTGATGTCGTGTCCGATGCCGACCACCCCCACGATCTCCCCATCCCGGTTCCGGAGCGGACTCTTGGTGATGAGGTGGGTCCGGAGTTCGGCCCCGATGATCACGGTCTGCTCGAAGGTGATCGTGTTGCCGGTTCCGGTGACGTGGGAGGCTCGTTCCATATGCGTCCGCGCCTCGGCCTCGTGGGTCAGATCGGTCAGCCGATGCCCGATGAGCTCTTCGGGGGTAAGATGGAAGAGATGGGCGCCGGCCGCGTTGATCATCAGATACCGTCTCTGAAGGTCGTGCGCGAAGATCGATCCGTGCGAGGATTCGACGATCGCCGCCAGCAGGGAGTTCGATTCCTGAAGCGCTTCCTCCGCCCTCACCTTCTGGGTGACGTCGCGGAACGACCAGACCCGTCCCACATACTCGTTCTGGATGAACTGCGGGTGGCTGTAGCGTTCGAAGACCCGGCCGTCCTTGAATCGGATCACGTCGAATCCTTCGCTCTCCGGGTCGTTGAAGAGCTCATGGATCCGTCCCGCGAACCCGTCGGTCTCGGCGATCTGTTCCATCACCAGATCGATGATCTCCGGAACGCTCAGCTTGTCGAGCACTTCCACCGGGATCTGCCACATCTCGGGGAATCGGCGGTTGTATCGCAGAGGGGTGCCGACCCGATCGGTCACCAGCAGGCCGTCGGCGGTGGCGTCGAACGTGGCGGTGAGGAGCGAAAGGGCATGCACGATCTCATCCTCGCGCTGTTTCCGTTCGGTGATATCGCGCGCGATCCCGACGACCCCCATCAGATCGCCCGCCGCGTCGCGCAGGGGACCCTTGGTGATCAGAAGAGTACGTGTTTCTCCGGAGAGGCGTCCGACCTGTTCGTAGGTGACGGTCTTGCCGGTGCGGATCACTTCCTGGTCGTATCCCAGATAGGTTCTGGGGATGTTGGAGTTCCCGATCAGTTCCTCGACGTTTCTGCCGATCATATCCTCCGGAAGCATGTCGGCGAACCTGGCGCTGGCGGTGTTGACCATCAGGTAGTTGCCGTGCAGATCGCGGGCCGATATTGCGTCGCTCGTCCCCTCGACGATCGCCAGCAGCAGGTTGTTCATCTCGACATGCGCTTTCTCCGACTTCATTCTGTCGGTGACGTCGCGAAAGCTCCAGACCCGTCCGACGCTCTTTCCCTCCATATAATGAGGGAACGACCACCGTTCGATGATCCGGCCGTCGGTGCATTCCAGCAGGTCGTAGCTGTTCTCTTCGGGGGAGCTGTAGATCTGGGTTGAGCGTTCGAGGTATTTCTCCGGGTTCTTGACCTGGGAGAGGACATGCTCGCGGTCGGTGTAGCGGTCGTTGAGGTCGGCCAGGGCCTGCGGAGCGTGCCACATCTCCAGCAGGTTCCGGTTGTTGATCACCCGGTTCCCCTCGAGATCGGTCACCATGATGCCGTCGACGGTCGCCTCGATGGTGGAGCGGAGCATGGAGACCGTCTCGCCGAGCCGTGTTTCCATCTGCTCGCGATCGGAGACATCTCTGGCGATCGCCAGGATCAGATCCTCCTGGTCGTCGTCGCCGGGAATCAGCGAGAACTTCACATCCGCCGGGAATTCGCTCCCCTCCTTGCGGCGGTATCTGGTACGGTGGACGATCGGGGCGCCGACCGACACGGAATCGCGGATCTCCCGAAGGAGGTCGGCATCGTACCCCGGCTCGATCTCCTCCGGCCCCATGACGAGGAGTTCCTCGCGATCGTAGCCGAGATCGGCGCAGACCTGCCTGTTGACATCCAGCAGCCGCCCGTCACGGGAAAAGAGGAGAAACCCGTCGCCGGATAATTCGAACAGATGCCGAATGACTGTGTTAGAACACGTTGTAGAATAAGAGCTCATCCCGATACAGATGACTTGGAGGGACGGCTCCGGATCGGAACCGTTCCGCTTATCGTGGAGAAGACCGCCGGATCCCCGATACCGCCCTTCCGCGCGGTGACGGCACATGCCGTTGCGGGACGTCCTGTTGCCGTCATGAAACGGGGCGGTTCTATGGAGAATGGAAACGCGAGCAAGCGAAGAGGTGGAGCGACAGGCGATGATCCCTACTTCTCCTCAGTCCTTCTATCACGCCGGCCCTATTCCTATGCCGGTGACCTGTACCTGTACGTTCCGAACTATGTGATGTGTCCGATGTTCGACAGGCTAAAAGTACATGCTTTCCCACAAATATTCATCATTATCGGAGACAATTTGTTGAGCTCCGTTGCCGCCGGATCGGCGGGTGAAACAACGACCTCTTCCGGGGGCCGGAGCGTGCGATCCGGAGCGTTCGGGCGGGGCCGCACGGCGAACGGAACGGGGGACGAGGGGGGGGATGTTGTGGGCGACGGAACGCGGTTCGTCGAGGCGTTCCCGTGCCGTAACCGTCGACGGAATCACCAGGCCTTCAGGAGACGTCATCTATGTCGCTCAAGGGATATACCGGAAAACGGGACTTCAGGCGAACGCCCGAACCAAGGGGCGGGAAGGAGAATCCGCATCGCAGGCCGATATTCGTGGTGCAGGAACATCATGCCTCCACCCATCACTACGATTTCAGGCTGGAGGCCGACGGCGTGCTGAAGAGCTGGGCGGTTCCGAAGGAGCCGTCGCTCGATCCGTCGGTCAGGCGGCTCGCCGTCCAGGTGGAGGATCATCCCCTGGAGTACGCCTCCTTCTCCGGAGATATACCGGAAGGTCAGTACGGCGCCGGACATGTGGAGATCTGGGACAGGGGAACATATCGTAATCTGGCAGACGATCTTCCTTCGCTTTCCGATGGGATCGCCTCCGGCCGCCTGGAGATCGAACTCCACGGCGACCGGCTGAACGGAGCCTTCGCGATGATCAGGATGGAAGGGAGGGGGGACAAAAACTGGCTCCTGCTGAAAATGAAGGATGAAGACGCCCGCGCGGGTTCCGGCGATTCGGCGAAAGGGAGCGGCCGCACGAAGAAGATGAGATCGGGTGAGGGAAGCGTGAAGAAGAGCGTGGGACGCCCGCCGGAGAAGATCGAGCGGACCAGCGAGGAGAAGATCATGTTCCCCGGGGCCGGGATCACCAAGGGGGATCTGCTCGACTACTACGACAGGATCGCCGACCGCCTCCTGCCGTTCCTGAGGGACCGTCCGATGACGCTCGAGCGGCTGCCGGACGGGCTGACCGAGGATGCCCCCCATTTCTGGCAGAAGAACACCCCCGAACGCTATCCCGACTGGATTCCAAGGGCCCGGCTGGAGAGCAGGGATGGGGAGGAGGTCGACTACGTGCTGGTGAACGACCGGGAGACGCTTCTCTATCTGGTCAACCAGGGGACCGTCACGTTCCATCCGTGGCTCTCCCGGATCGGAAGCCTCGACCGCCCCGATTTCGTCCTGTTCGATCTCGATCCGGGGAGCCGGACCTTCGCCGACGCCGTGAGGGTGGCCCATGTTCTCCGCGACGTTCTCCGTGAAGCGGAGGTCCCCTCGTATCCGAAAACCTCCGGCAAGACCGGGGTTCACGTGCTCGTCCCCTGGACCCGCTCCGGTGACGACGACACGGCCAGAGCCTGGGCGATGGAGATCGCCGAACAGACCGCCGCGCGCCTTCCCGATCTTGCGACGACCGAGCGGAAAAAGGCCGAACGGGGCGGGCGGCTCTATCTGGATGTCCTGCAGAATGTGCGCGGTCATCATGTCGTCCCCCCCTACGTGGTCAGGGCCGTCCCCGCCGCGACCGTCTCCACCCCTCTGCGCTGGGATGAACTGACGCCGGAACTCGACAGGGATCGATATAGCCTCAAGACGATATTCCGCCGTCTCGCCCGGTTGAAGAACGATCCGATGGAAGAGCTGCTCGGGACCTTCCGGTAGGGGCGGGCCCGCGGCCGGCTCCACAAAGCGAAAGCGGCAGGCGGATCACGCAATATTCGCGTGATATGCCTGCCGCCTCCCGTTACGTCAATTCAGACTGAATGTCGGAACGCGCCTCTCTCGTTCCCTCCGCCAAACTCTGCTTCCGTCGAACATCTCTTCCCGTCGAGCCTCCCCCGAACGGGGGAATCACGACGTACGCGCTTTATTCCTACGGGTTTCCCAACCCTTTTTCGCTGCTCTGCTTCTCTCTTCATGCGACATGCTTTCGCTCGCCTTCCTTCCCCCCCGCCGTGCCGGGCTCTTGTCGACCGGTTTTCCTCTGCCGCTTCCCGATTTCTTGCCGCCGTGGGTCATCGCGTTGACGGTGGCCCAGGCGCGGCTTTTCGCCTCGTCCTTCGATACGCCGTGCTCCGTGTAGCCCTCGGCGATATGCTCGGCCTGTCGCTTCTGTTTGTCGGTATACTTCCCTTTATCTCCGCGTGGCATGACAATAATCTCCTATGGCTGTTCATGACATCATACTTCGGTGCAAGCATTCCGCGGTTTCGGGATCAGATCCGGTGTCCCGGCGTGGCACGATAGTAACCGTCCACGTGGGTTCCGTTCGATCTGTCGTACCCCCCGACCCAGACTCTCTCTCGTTCCCCTCTCTCCGGTCTTCTGGTGGTGTCCGATCCGCTGAATTTGTTGGACCGAGGTCTCGATTTATCGCGGTGCGAAACGCTTGCGCGCTCTATCCGCCAGCTTTTTCCCGCCTGTCCGTTCATGATAATCTCCGATACCAGGCGCTCACTGCCATCCACACATATCATAACGTGAAGTGGGGTTCGGCGGTTAGCGCCTTGTTCATGAAAACATCGTAATCCGGGAAACACAACAATCGGCGTCGGGGGGGAGTTCTGGGGCAATCGATTATTACATCGTATCGGCTTCGGAGATGCGGTCCGGGCGGAGCCTTGTCGTCTGAACCCCGTCGGGGGGGAGTTCCTGCCAGGTTATGCAGAGGTAACTCGACCTGTTATAGTCCGGTAACGTCGGCTGTCGAAGTTTGCAGCTACCGGATCGAGCCCTCTCCGCACGGCATTCGCCGGGCATTTCTTCCGGTTCATCTCATATAACCATGAGGATCAACTGAATGATTCGCGCCGAGAGTCTCCCGCGCGTGCCGTCACTGGATGGAATTCTCCCCGCATCGCTGCCGAACAGCCTTCAGACCCTGCTTACGGAAGCGGGTGAACGGGCGCTGGGGCTGCGACCGCTGCGTGATCTCTACGAGAGAGCCCGCACGGCGGCCGACGGGGCCTCCTTCTTCACCAGGATTCTCGAGGAACTGGAGGTGAAGTACGATGTGTCGGACGTCGATCTTTCGCGGATTCCCCGCACCGGACCGGTGATCGTGGTCGCCAACCATCCGTTCGGCGCAATCGAGGGGATCGTCCTCGGCGAGATGCTCCGCAAGGTCCGTCCCGACGTGAAACTGATGGCGAACTACCTGCTGGGAGGGATTCCGGAGCTGCGCGAGCAGATGATCCCGGTCGATCCGTTCGGCGGCGACAGGGCGGCCCAGGCGAACTTCCGTCCTCTGAAGGAGACGATCCGCTGGGTGCGTGACGGCGGCATGCTGGCGATGTTCCCGGCCGGGGAGGTCTCCAGCTTCAACCTCCGCGCCGGATCGGTCACCGATCGCGACTGGTACCCGACCCTGGCCCGGCTGATCGCCGTGACCGGGGCGACCGTCGTTCCCGTCTATTTCAAGGGAGCGAACCGCTTCGCCTTCCAGCTTCTCGGCATGATCCATCCCAGGCTCCGCACCATGCTTCTTCCGCGCGAGCTTATGAACAAGCGGGGCGCCCGCCTGGAGATCGCGGTCGGGAAGCCGGTCCCCGCCGGCAGACTGAACTCCTTCCCCTCCGACGAGGATGTCGTCTCCTATCTCCGCCTGCGCACCTACACGCTCTCGCACAGGAGGGCGGAAACCGAGCGTCCGGAGCCGGCGACGATCCGCGGGGAGATCTATCCCGCCCCTGTCGTCCCCCCCGTTCCGGCGGTCAGGATGACCAGGGAGCTCGACACTCTTCCCCCCGACCAGCGTCTCTCCGGAACCGGCGACTACGAGGTGTGGTACGCCGATGCGCGCCAGATCCCGTCGATCCTGCGGGAGATCGGCCGCCTGCGGGAAGTGACCTTCAGAGCGGTGGGAGAAGGGACGGGAGGGGCGATCGATCTCGACAGATTCGATGCCGACTACTTCCATCTCTTCGTCTGGAACAGGGTACGGCATGAGGTGGTGGGGGCCTACAGGCTCGGCCGGGTGGATGATATCCTGGAGCGTTTCGGCAAGCGCGGGCTCTATACCGCCACCCTCTTCAAGTTCAGCACATCGTTCCTGGAGGGGCTTGGGAAGGCGCTGGAGATGGGACGCGCCTTCGTGCGGCACGAGTACCAGCGGAGCTACACGCCGCTCCTCCTCCTCTGGAAGGGGATCGGGGAGTATGTGGCGCGCAATCCCGAGTACAGGGTTCTCTTCGGCCCGATCAGCATCAGCAGCGAGTACAATTCGGTCTCGCGCCAGCTCATGGTGAAGTTCCTGCAGATGAACGTTTCGGTGCCGGGCGTCGGCAGGCATGTCCGGCCGAGATCCCCCTTCCGGATCGGGCTCGACGACAGGACCGCCGCCACCATCGCCGGCACCATGGACGATCTCGCCTGGTCGGTCTCCGATATCGAGGGGAACGAACGGGAGATCCCGGTGCTCCTCCGTCAGTACCTCAGGCTCGGAGCCCGTATCCTCGGCTTCAACGTCGACAGCGCGTTCGGGGATGTGGTGGACGGGCTCATCATGGTCGATCTGACCTGCACCGACAGAACGACCCTGGCCCGCTACATGGGGAAGGAGAACGCCGCGGCGTTCCTGGCCCTGCACGGCAGGGAGGCCGGACAGAAGGTGAACGCGGCCGCGTAAGTATCGCAATCGCATCGTATCGAGATCCGTGGACGCCTCTGCTCCCACGGATCTCTTTGTCTGTTCGAAGGGAAGCGGAACGTCGTGGCTTACTGCGGTTTTCCGTCCGGCAGGTTCTGTTCGATCTCGACGACGATCCCCGAATCCCTGATCTGCGATTCCAGCGGATCGGCGGTTTCGCCGGTGGTGAGGATGTGAAATTCTCCCAGGGTCGTCCCCCGCTCGCGGATCGCTCCCAGCAGGCGTTCGGCAAGCTGTGCCGCGCTCCGGACATCGGTTCCCTGGAGCCCGGTTTCCGGGGGAGTCGTGAGCGTTACATGGGCTCCGTTGCGGACGGTTTCGGCGATCCGGTCGGGGGGGACGGCGTGCGGATCTTCTCCGGCGGGGGAATCGAGCAGGAAGTAGCTGATCTTCTCCAGACGGTGCGACGTCTCGTCACCCCCGTCGCCGCCGTCTCCGAGAGAGGCCGGGGGGGAGGGCTCCTCCCATCTCAACTGAAGCGTATCGCGTGCCGAGACGATCACGCCGGCGGAATCCTCCACGGCGAGTTCGGCGACCAGAGGGGTGAGGACCGAATCGGTCCGTTCGTCGCTCAGCAGGAACGCCAGGTCGATCGCCTCCGGCTCCTCCTCATCCAGGCTGGAGTAGCGGGCGATCTCATGCTCCCCCTGGCGGATCATGATCGTCCACTGGTTCAACCCGGCCGGCGTGGTGATCCTGGGATCGACGCCGATGGTGGGGACCGCGAGATCCTCGACCAGCCAGCGGTTTTCGAGCGGCGCCGTGATCTCCGGTCGATCGGGCCGGATGAGCGCCGACCTTCCCGCTCCCTGCGGCGCGATACCGTTGCGCCCTCCGGCGGCGCCGGTTCGGATTCTCCGTTCGTCGATTCCCCACACCTCCTTCAGATATTTCCTGACGCTCTCCGCGCGCGCCCCTGCCAGCATCTCCGGTTCCTCCCCCGTGGCCGTGCCGAGGACGGAGATCCCGACGGTGGGGTTCCCCTGCATCCGGAGCCCGATCACATCGAGCAGATGCCGCTGCACGGTCGGGAGGTCCAGCCCGGCGAGCGAGTCGGTGTGGAACGCGGTTGTCTGGTTCCTCGACATGCTCCTGTAGGGGGCGGGGAGCGCCGCCGAATCGGGCTCGAAGAAGATGCGGGGGATCAGCGCGGTGCTGGTGCGGTGGAGCACCTCGCGCGTGCCGACCGTCGCCCGTTCCATCCGTCTGCCGTACGGGTCGGTGCTGTAGAGATCGATGAACGCCTCCGGCCGCCCGGGGCCCGAGGGGGGCGGGGGGATGACCGCATCGACGATGATCGGGGCGGAAGCGGTTCCGACCAGAGGATCGGCCGAGGGACCGGCCCCGAAGAGGAGCGTCACCCCGAACCCGCCGCCGAACGATCTTCCCCCCAGTTCATCGTTGAGAGCGTTGCCGTCGATCGTAAGTCGCGCCTCCGGCTGCAGCGCAAGCCGTTCCCCTATCGGAATCCGTACCGATCCGTGCAATGCCATCCCCCCCGACAACCTGCTGTTCCCCATCGATTCACTCCGGGAGAAGTTCGTCTGAGGTCCCGCGACTCCGGTCGAATCGTCGACGATCCGTTCGGAGTAGATATACTCGTCCGAGAACCTGTAGGCGAGCGACGGAGCGACCCCGAGCGAGACCCGTCCCAGCGAGTAGATCAGGCCGAGTTCGAAGCGGAGGGAGGCGGTGGTCACATCGAGTTCGAACTCCTTGAGCGGGGCGTTGATGGTCCAGTCGGTGGAGTTCAGGACGGGATCGCCGAAGAACGTGTGGGAGTGGAAGGTCCCTTTCGACATGACGATCCCTACCAGCGAGGAGATCCCCAGTTCCGGCGCGAAGAGGTCGGGCATTGCCGTTCTCATACCGAGCCAGAGGGAGTGGTTGCGCGATTCTCCCGTGCCGTCGAAGTTCGGATAAGGGTTGACGGCGCCCGGAACACGGTTGATCGAGAGGGGGATGCCGTATTCGTAGCCGGCCGTGGGGCCCAGCACCAGAGGCTGCGACCAGGCGGCCGGGGCCGTTGCGGAGATCAGCAGGGCCGCGGAGAGTGAGGGGATGATATGACGGGGGGAAGATATCGGCATGAGCCTTCTCCTAGTTCCCCCAGAATCCGCGGTTGACGTCATAGCCGATCGGCACCACGTTCGATCCGTCGGGATTGAGGACCTCCAGGATGCCGTTGGCGTTGTAGATCTGTGCAATCCCCGCCGGGATCACGAGCGAGAGGAGCTTCGTCCCACCCGGGGACCATTGCACGGAGGCCTCCGAGATGTCGGGTGTGGAGGTGATCCGCCGAAGGCCCGATCCCGTTGAACCGACCGTCCAGATATCGCTCTGCCCCGTCCTGGAGGAGGCCACGAACGCGATGGCGCCGCCGTTGGGCGACCAGACCGGGCAGGCGGGGGTCAGGGTCGAGTTGTCGTCCAGAAGCGGAACGGCATCCTGGGCCTGGATCGATGGACCTACCTCCATCACATAGATATTTCTCTGGCCGGAGTAGTGCTGGCCGACAAAGGCGATGCTGTCTCCGCCCGGCGACCAGCTCACCGCGGTCCCGACGATATAGGAAACATTGCCGGGGGTCAGCGCCGTCATGCTGACGTTGGGAGGCTTCATATTGAGGATCAGGACGCTGCATTTGCCGTACTGATCGGCGGCGACAACTGCCACTCTGCTGTCGTCCGGGGCGAAGGTCGGTCCCTGGTAGTTCCCCTGTTCATCCACGGGGACCGTTCCCACGCTCAATTTCAGACATTGACCGCTTCCCTGGGTGTCGAAGAGGGCAATGTAGGGTTCGGGATTCGGAAAGAGGAGGTAGAGGAACGAATAGACGATCATCCTGCCGTCCTCCGAGAGATCGGCGGAATAGAAGACCTCCTCGGGCCTGATCAGATGTTCCCAGAGCTGTGTCTGATCCGACAGATTGCGAAGGCAGAGGACCAATCCTCCCTGCAGGGGATCGGGCCTCAGAAAGAGGGCGCGGCCGTTGCGCGGCCTGCAGACCATCATGTCGTTATGGAACGGGGTAGCGGGGGCCGTCCCCGAGGAAGGGACGGTAAATGTGCTTCCGGCGTTGTATGTTCCGTTCCCGCGGGGGATTGCCGTGGCGTAGTAGACCGTCTCCCCGTCCGGTCCGTCGATGGCGGGAGGGAGCAGCTGGTCGTCGCAGGCGCCGAGGAATGCTGCAAGAAACAACAGGGCAAGCCGGGGTGTTGCCGGTCGACGGCGCGTCGTTCGTTCGGAAACGGGAGCGTCTTCCGATGCGGGAAATCGCACGGAGCGGCCCTGAGGAATTCGTGTCATGCTGTTTGCAGTCGGATCGTATGCGGCGGCGCTCGATCGTCGCTCTCGACGACTTCACCGTGACGACTTCATAATTGAGACCTGTTCCACAAAGCCAAACCTAACACAATGCTTCGAAAAAAAGTCGGAACCGGGCTGTTAGGTAGGGAGAAGGCCTCGTGTCTTCCTGGTGAAGAGTCTGTGGAACCAGAGCATATGAACTCAATATCATTATCGGCATCTCTCCCCCGTGCCGCCGAACAGGAACAGCGGACTGTTGCGGTACCGGCCCCTCCCAGCGAGGAGGCGATCCTGTTCGAGAAGTTCATCTCGGGTGACGATATAGCCGCCATCAAGGTGTTCAAGCGGTACAACCGGCCGCTCTTCGTCTACTGCCTGAAGTTTCTCGGCAACGAGGAGCAGGCCCAGGATGTGACCCAGGAGGTATGGGAGCGGACGGTGCGTCTGCGGCAGAAGCCGATCGAGGTGCACAGCCCGATGGGCTTCCTGCTCCGGATCGCGCGGAACCTCTGCCTGAACCATATCAAGGCGCGCCGTCTTACGGTCGATGTCGCCAATCTGGAGGAGGCCGCTCACCCGTCGTACACGATGCACGGCGAGACGAGCGATCTGGAGGATCTGGCCGTCTCGTCGCTCGACAAGCTTTCGTTCGACTACCGCGAGGTGTTGATCCTCAACCTCTACTGCGGATACAGATTCGACGAGATAGCGGTGATGCTGGAAAAATCTCCGGACTCGATATGGATGCGCGCCTCCCGCGCCAGAGCACAGCTCAGGAAGATCGTGGCGGGAGCCATGAAGAAAGCGTGACGGAACAACGGATCGGATAACGATGATACAACAACCCTCCAGGGAAGCCAGATGAACGGCGATATGCACGATAGGATCATAGATAAATTTCTGAACGGCGAGATGAAGCCCTCCGAGGAACAGGAGTTCAGGATGCTTCTCGACCTCGACCCGGAACTGCGGACGCTGATGCAGGCGGATGCGGTGCTCCGCGACGGGGTCCGGAAGGATGCCGAGGCCCTGCCGGAGGAGAGCCCGAAGGTCTACACCCATTTCCTTGGACTGCTGGCGGCGACGGCGCCGGCCGGCGGCGGGATCGCGGCCGGGGGCTCGGCCGGCAAGTCGGCGGCGGGCCTCACGGCGGGAGCAAAGGGATCGCTCACGGCGACGATCGCCGGAAGCGCTCTGATGAAAACAATGGTTGCGGTGATCGGCGCGGCCGGCCTCGCAATTGGAACATACCTTGCAGTGCCGGCCGGAGACGCAGACCGGACGGAAGAGGGCGGAACGACGAATCGTATCGAAGTACGAATGGAAGCGCCCGCTTCGAAGGGCCTCCCCGCCGTCGCAACGCCAGGCGCGGAACCCCCGGCCGGGGGGATGACCACGGGGTCGTCGCCGGCCTCGACCCGGTCCGGCGACGGCGGATCGTCCGACCTTCAGGTCGGGCGCAGCCCGGCCGACGCAGACCGGGGGATGAAACATGTCTCGAACGGATATACGGCGGAGCCCGCCGCATCCGTATCGAATAGCGATATCTCGAACGCCGAGACGTCGAAGCCGATGGGAACCTCCACGAACGAGATGCGGCAGAGTTCCCAGGGGACGACGGTGAAGCCGGAGCTTGACGCCCCTGCTTCACGCGAGGCGTCCGTGATCGATCCGAGCGATCGGATCAACCCGCCCGCCACGGCGGCAGCGCCCGGGAAGAGAGTGAAGAGCAACACGGTCCATACGAAACTGAAGATCAGCCTTCCCGGCAAGAAGTAGGACTCAGGAGGAGAAAGGAGAGACGAGAGAGCAGAGAGAGAAGCGGTTCCCTTCATGACCGATCCGGACCGGAGAAGACGTCCCCGGTCCGGACAATGGGGGGGATCCGAAGCCGGCGCCGCCGGCACGGCGATAGCGCCGAGACGCCATACAATCGCAGTGACCCCGATATCATAGGCACAGACGTTCCCTCCGCACGGGGACGGCGGAGCAGATGGTTCGTGGCGGGACCTCACTTCGGTGAGTCGTAATACGAACTATCTGTGATGCAAGGTGCGAACCGGTTCGCACGGCAACGGCCATGCCGTGTCCGAACCGTGGAGCGCCTGTGTCCACCACTGCGAACAGAGGCTCGACGGAGACGATCCTTCCGCGGGGCGGGAAGGATCCACGATGAAGACGCAGGCACGGAACAGATGGCGTCGCCGGGCTCACCCCCCGGCGGCGGCGCTGCCGAAGACGGCCGGCAGCGCACTCACACGAACAGATCTTATTATATCGAATGAATCAGGAGGTATCGTAATGCGATTTCATTGTACATGGATCCTGCTCCTCGTTCTCGGGGTGTTCGCCCTCGGCGACACCGCGTGGGCGCAGCGGTCGGCTCCAACCACACCGTTGCAGCAGCAGTTGCGGCAGAAGTTCGGCCCGCGGTTCGAATCGATGACCCGCCAGGGAACGACGACGTCGACGGGTCGTGTCAACCTGGCGACCAGCGCGATCCGCAAATCGGGCGGACGCATCCAGGGCGGTCAGGGAGGTTCCATCTCCGGTCATCTCACCGGCCTTGCTGCGGACGATCATCTGAAGGGACAGATCTGGGCGTTCTCCACCGACTCCTCCACTCTTGTACAGGATCCCACCGGAGGAACGTACTATATGTCGGCCGGCGCGGCGATCGAGGCCGACGGCAGCTATCGGATCGTCGGCCTTCTGCCCGGCGACTACTGGGTGCTGGCCGATGTCTACGGTTACGTACAGCAGCTCTATGACGGCGTGCAGGATCTCGACAGGGCCACTCTCGTGACGGTGGCCGACGGCGCCGACCACGGAGATGTCGATTTCACGATGCAGGCGATCCCGACGGGGGACGGAAGCATCACCGGAACGATCGTCGATGAGTCGAACGGCAGGCCGATCGAGGGTGTATCGGTCTACGCCATGTCGCTCGATGATCCGAACCTCACGGGCTGGGGTGTTTCCGGTCCCGACGGGACCTACGAGATCCCCAAGCTGGTGGGCGGTTCCTATCTGGTGCAGGTCTACGCGATGGGGTATTTCCCTGAACTCTACGACAATACGATGGATCCGAACGACGCGCGTCCGGTCCAGGTCGTGGAGCCGAACGCAACGCCCGGGATCGACTTCGCCCTCTCGCAGGGATCCGGTATCTCCGGCCGTGTCACCGACGACAACGGCAACCCGGTGGTCGGCGCCTCGGTGCAGGTCATGAGCAGTGATCTCTCGGGTTCCGATCCGAACGGCAGATCGTTCGGCGGATGGGCCTTCACCGACGACAACGGCGATTATCTGGTCACCGGTCTGCCGAGCGGCGAGTATCTCGTCGCCGTCATTGCTTCGGCCAACTGGATGACCGTCGAGGAGTGGTACGACAACGCGACGAACCCATACGACGCCACGCCGGTCGTGGTCGGCAACGATCAGACCACCCCGGGAATCGATTTCGTGGTCGATTTCCAGATCCCCGATGGAGTGGTCACCGGCCATGTGGCCGACGCGAACGGCAAGCCGGTCGTGGGCGCGTTCATCTACCTCGAGCCCTCGACCTCGACACAGGGGAACGGCCCCTGGGTCTGGATGTACGCGGAGACCGACGCCAACGGCGACTACGCGATCACCGCCGTCCAGGACGGCGAATATTTCGTCTCGGTCTATGCGCAGAACGGCTGGAACTACTCGCAGATCTGGTGGCCGAACGCTCTGAGCCCGGATAATGCCGGCCCGGTCAAGGTGACCGGCGGCGCCAGCGACCCCGCTTCGGTCGATTTCGTTCTTCCGATCGAGGTCGGCACCGGGAGCATCTCCGGCGTCGTGAAGCTCGGCGACGGAACGCCCGCCGAGAGCGCCTGGATCCAGGTCTTCTCGATCGATCCCGCCACCGGCTCGTTCCTCTACGGCGCCGCGACGCTGACCGACGCCGACGGCGCGTACACGGTGCCCGGTGTCCCGGCCGGTTCCTACAAGGTCATGGCGATCTACGGCAAGGAGGAGAAGGTCGGCGAGCAGTGGTTCGAGAACGCAACGAGCCCGGAGACGGCGACGACGATCGATATCGCCGACGGCGGATCGCGGAGCGGTGTGAACTTCATCCTGAACCTCCGCTCCTACTACGGCAACCTTTCCGGCACGGTCACCGACGACGCCACGGGGCTCCCGATCGATCGCGCTCTGGTGGAGGTCTCGCCGATCTTCACGGGGAAGGAAGGCTACAACGGCATCACCTACAGCTACAGCCAGTTCCAGACGGTGACCGACGCGAAGGGGAAGTATGAGTTCGAGATGCTTCCGGAAGGTGAGTACCTCGTCTCCGTCTTCGCCGACGGCGCGTTCGAGGTGTACGAGAACGCAGCTACCTTCGACGAAGGGAAGCCGGTGCAGGTGACGGGGGGCGGCTCGGCCACGGCGGACTTCGGTATGACGCTCTCGGTCGGCGGCGGCTCCATCTCCGGCCGTGTCACGGGCGGCGGCGTTCCCGTCGATATGGCGGTGGTGATCGCCTATGATCCCACGAGCGATCGCCCCAGCTTCGCCACGGCGCTCACCGATCCCGACGGAACCTACACGATCAGGGGACTGGCCAAGGGAGAGTATCAGATCATGTGCTTCGCGGACGGATATATCTCCGAGCTCTACCTTGACGCCTACGATCCGATGACGGCGACGATGGTGACCGTCAACGACGGACTGACCGGCGGCATCGACTTCGAGCTTGATCGGAGCGGCTGCTTCAACGGTGACGGCAGCGGCGGCATCGTCTACGGACGCGTGTCGGATATCTCGGGCCAGGGGCTGAGCGGCTCCACGGTCTATCTGGTCGACGGCGCCGGAACGACGATCGCTTCGGTTCGCGCCGGAGCCGACGGCAACTACGAGATCGCCAACATCCCGCCATCCGGCAACTACCGCGCCTTCGCCACCAGCAAGGGCTACGAGACCGTCTACAACAGCAACTCCTCCTCGCTGGAAAGCGCTCAGCCGATGCCGGTCAACAAGGGTGGACAGGAGCTGAACTTCGTTCTCTCGAAGGGGACCTCCGGAGTCGAGGATGAGCCGGAGTACGGTACCGGGATCAACCTGAGCGGCAACCATCCGAACCCGTTCAACGGTTCCACCCGCATCTCGTTCTCGCTTGCCGAGCCGATGCATGTCAACGTGACGGTGTTCGACACGCGCGGCCAGGCCGTGGCGACCGTCGCCGACGGTGACCTGAGCGCGGGCCCCCACGACGTATCGTGGAACGGCACCGACGCGAGCGGACGGAACGCAGGCCCCGGCCTCTACTACTACCGCGTGCAGAACGGAACCTCCGTCCGCACCGGAACGATGACGCTGATCCGCTGATCGAACCAGCGAAAAGCCCCCCGCCGGATCTTCCGGACGGGGGGCTTTTTCATGTACGGCGCGCTCGCGGGCCGTACGGGGGCTCTTCCGCGGAGCGGGAAAACATCCCGACGGACCGGGATGTCATATCCCCGAAATCAATATTTTTGCCGGCGCAACGTTCCCTGATAGCCCCCTCCAGGCCTTTTGCACGTCCCTCCGCGGTACGGGTGAGAACTTTCCATCGTTCCTGTGTCTACTACTCGGGTGTCGACTACATGAACGTTCATTGGAATACAGCATCCTCCGGGCCGTGGTCTCCTCTGCCGACACTCACGTCATACTCGAAATCACTAGCAGGTTCACACCGGATGAAAGCTTTTCTCCTCCTTACGCTGTCGATATTCGCGGCGGCCTGCGGGGTTGCCGTGGCGCAGTCCCCGTCGGCTTCCTACGACGACGTCATGCTGATCGTCAACGATCGAAGCTGGAGCTCGGTCGAGATCAGCCGGTTCTTCGCGGAACGCCGGAAGGTCCCCGAGGGGAACATCCTCCATATCGACGCCGATACGGCGGAGACGATCGACTCCGCAACCTTTGTCGGGCTGCGATGGAAGATCCAGGGGAGCATGAAGGAGAAAGGGCTGGTCGACCGGGTCAACTATATCGTGACCACAAAAGGGTGCCCGCTTCGCGTGGCAACGGCCGTCTGGGACAGGACCGACACCGCCGGCCGCCTGGTGCATCTGGGAGGACAGGCCTCCTTCGAGGACTGCCTGATGCTGATGAACGGCGCCGACTCGACGCTGATCCTGAGCATCAAGACCGGATTCCCCACGTCGCGATACTACGGCTCCAACCGGCATTTCCGGCGCGACCCGCAGAAGCTGCCGATGTATCTGGTCACCCGGCTCGACGCCTACACGGTCGATCAGGTGAAGAGTTACATCATGAAGGCCGAGGACCCCGTGATGATCACCGACGGCCTCTGGGTGCTCGATGTGGACCCGACCCGGGGGGGCGGCTACAAGATGGGGAACGACTGGATGCTCGGCGCCGACTCGATCCTCCGCGAGCGTGATCTGAACGTGCTGCTGAACACCGACACCGTCTATCTCCACGGCTCGAAGGAGGTCGTGGGATACTCCTCCTGGGGGAGCAACGACAACCACTCGGGGGGAGGGGAGGCGGCGAAGCCGGGGAACACCTGGCTGAACGGCTCGATCGCCGAGACCTACGTCTCCACGGGGGGACGGTCGTTCACGCCGGGCGCGGGCTACGGTCAGTCGCTGGTGGCGGACTGGATCGCCGAAGGGGTCTCCGCCGTCAAGGGCTATACCGACGAGCCCTATCTGGTGGTGATGGCCCGGCCGAACATCCTCTTCGACCGATATACCTCCGGCTACAACATGGCGGAGAGCTACTGGTCGGCGTCGCCGCTGATAGCGTGGCGGCAGGTGGTGATCGGTGACCCGAAGATGCGCCCCAGGCTTCCGCTGGAAGCGCAGAGCGACTGGCTCGATTTCGGCTCGCGGGAGCGCTACGACATGGGGCGCGACACGATCTGGTTCCGCAACGCCTACGGGGAGCCGCTGCAGATCGCCGGGGTGGATGTGATCGGGACCGGAGCGCGCGACTACTCCACGGCGAAGATCGGGGGGGGCGGTTTTCCGCTGACCCTGGCGGCCGGGGATTCGATCGGAGTCGACGTGTCGTTCAGCGCCACCGATTTCGGCAACAGGGACGCCCAGGTGAGCGTCAGGTACAGCCGTCCGGGGAAGACGAACGTGACCCGGATCGGCGCCGACCTGAACGGAACCGGACTGCGGGTCAGGTTCACATATCCCGACACATTGCGATATACAACGCCGGCGAAGTCGAAGGTCGTGATCGACACGGTGACGCTCCGCAATCTATCGATGACCGATACGCTGGTGGTCCGCAGAACGCTTATGTCGCCTTCCGACGGATCGCGGTTCGCGGTAAGTCCGCTGGCGACGACGAAGGATACGATCCCCCCGCAGGGGGAATGGCTGGCGGCGGTCGAGTACACGCCGAGCGTATCGGAGATCGATTCGTCGACCCTGACGGTCTACACGACCGGTGAGCCGACGACCTTCAGGATAAAGTTCTACGGCATGGGGGGCGTAAGCGCCGCTCCGGAAAGTGGGGCCTCCTCCGGAGGAGTGGAGATCTCCTCGGCGTCGCCGAACCCCTTCTCCGGATCTACCGTGCTGCGATATACGGTGCCGGGCGTACGGGCCGCCGTACGGCTTGAGGTTCTCGACCCGCTCGGCAACCACGTGGCGACGCTTGTCGATGATGTCAGGGAGGGAGGGGTTCATACGGCGGTCTTCGATGCCGATGGACTTCCCTCGGGAATTTATCTCTGCCGGCTTGTTGTTGTCGGCTCCGGCGGCGCGACGGTGACCCGTCCCGTGCTGCATACCCGGTGACGGGAGCCCGGAGGCCGAACAGGAATGATTCGTTACGCGATCCCGTAAAAGTTTATCTTGCGCGTTGTTTCGTGCAAAACGATTTTCCTTCCCCTCAGCCAACGCTAGGCGCACGAACAGGAATGTCCGCATCTCGATACAACCTTTTCATCAAACATGGGTTAACAGTATGAAGAAACTACTAACGCTTGCTGCAGTCTTCGTTGCTGCGGGGACCGCAGCTTCCGCACAGCAGGTGGAGCAGATGGGGAGGATCGAACCGATCGCCATCCCTCTGCGCGGCTCCGCAGTCGGGCAGCCGAGCGCGGCTCCGAATACAGAATCCTCCAAGCATGGAGCTACTCCCCAGGAAGTGCAGAGCTTCGGATGGGGAAGCCAGATCATCCCGAGGCGCGGACCGGGCGGCGACACGAACCGGAGCGACATCACGTTCCCGGTCCGTTTCGACGGCGGCACGATCTTCAAGGGGGGCGGACAGTACTTCGCCCCGTATGCGATCCACAAGTACTTCAGCGGCAGCGTCTACAGCACTGAGACGAACCTCCGCTCGGACGACACCGCTCAGTTCGGTGATCAGACCTACGTCGACCAGTTCAAGGGAGCGAAGGAGTACTCGATCGAAGGGATCGAGATGCAGTTCTTCAAGAACCCGTATGCTGAAGTGACCTCGGTGCTCGCGGCGGAGATCTATCGCGTGCCGACGAACTACAACACCACGGCCGACGTGAACGGCTCGGTCTACAAGGAGCGCGGCTTCCAGGCGGATCGTGACACGCTGAAGAAGCGCAACCTGATGGTGAGGGAGATCGCGATCGACGATATCGGTCTGGACACCACGGTCCGTGAGAGCGGCACCGGCTACGTGATCAACCGTACGGCCCTCGATTTCTCGGAGGAGCCGATCCAGTTCGCCGCCAACGAGGCAGCGCTCGTTCTGATCGCCAACGACATCGGCACCCCGATCATCCAGCCGGTCGGCAGCGATGAGACGGAGACCCGCGAGTACCAGCGCATGATCGCCTACGACGAGTGGTTCGGTGGGGATATCGTCCCCGATCCGGCCAACCCGAACGTCGGCAAGGATATGCGCGTGAACCCGCTCGACAGCCACAAGACGTGGGGCGTCGTTCTCTTCAACCAGTCGGGACAGGAAGTGATCATCAGCGCCTGGGCAGGCCTCGTCTTCCTGCGTCAGAACGCGGGCGGCGGTGTGGATACGATCCGCTCGCGCCTCAACATGGACATGAACTTCTTCGGCCGCGTCGATCTGGTCTCGGGCGTCAGCTACCACTTCGGCAAGGATACCCGCGACCAGGGTCTCGGCGAGGTCTTCCCGAACCCGGTCTCGAGCGACGTTCGCGTCCCCTTCTCGCTCGGCAGGAACTCGCATGTCAAGCTGGAGCTCTTCGACGGCCAGGGCCGCCTTGTGAAGCATCTCGCCGAGTCGAACTACGTGGAGGGTAACTACTCCGTGGTCGTCCCGGTCAACGATCTCACCAACGGCACCTACCTCGTCCGCATGGTCGCCGGCAACGACGTCTACAGCACGAAGCTCAACGTCGTGAAGTAATCACGACACATCGCGGGGCGATCCCTGCGACTGCGATATACGGGGCCTTCATCGATGATGAAGGCCCCGTCGTTTTTTTCGCCTGTGCCGAAGCCTTGAACCCTTGAACGAGGTGGATGCCTCCCGCGTCGTATGCCGCCATATTCTCTTCTATCCTCCGGCTCCTCCGGCTCCTCCGGCTCCCGAAGGGAGCACCGATCTGTAGCCACGGGCCATTCATACATTCCTGAGCCCTGAAGGGGCGTCCCATTCTTCCCGTCATCGATGAGGAAGAATGGCGCGCACCTTCGGCGCTGAAGAAAGAATATGGGAGCGTCCGCAGCTACAAACGGTTCGCCCCTTCGGGGCTGGAGGAGAATGAACGAGGGTTGCTTCGAGAGAATGGATATACCTTCGGCGCGGTCGTTTCGTGGGGCCAGGGATTGCATTCGTTCGTTTATGTGAGGCGGCGGGAGATTAACGAACTGAAATATCGACCGGGGCGTTTGTACGGAACGTGAGTCCGGGGTTATTATCGGCGGCGCGGAAACGGCTTCGGGGCGACCCGGGCTGCATATCGAACATCGACATATCCGATCCATGACAGAGAACAAGAGCGGCCGGGAACATGGGGATACCGAACTGAAGCCGAACAGACTGATCGGCGAGAAATCCCCCTACCTTCAGCAGCATGCCTACAACCCTGTGGAGTGGTACCCCTGGGGAGAGGAGGCGTTCGCGAAGGCGCGTGAGGAGGGGAAACCGATATTCCTCTCGATCGGATATTCCACCTGCCACTGGTGCCATGTGATGGAACGGGAATCGTTCGAGGACCCGGAGACCGCCCGGATCATGAACGATCTCTTCGTCAACATCAAGGTCGACCGCGAGGAACGTCCCGATGTCGATCACGTCTACATGACGGCGGTGCAGGCCCTCACCGGCTCCGGCGGATGGCCCCTCTCCGCGTGGCTTACCCCGGAGCTGGAACCGTACTACGCCGGCACCTACTTCCCGCCGCGTTCCGCCTACGGTCGTCCCGGGTTCCGCGATGTCCTCTTCTCGCTTCACGATGCATGGAGCAACCAGCGCGAGAAGGTTGATCGGTCGGCGAAGGCGATCATGTCGGCCGTCCGTCAGGGGTCGATCGTGGCGCAGGAGCCGGAGGAGACCGGACCGACGGTTGCCGATGCCGCCGATCTCTGCTACCGCCAGCTCGAGCGGGCCTACGACACACGTCACGGCGGGTTCAGTCCGGCCCCGAAATTCCCACGTCCCGCGATCTTTGAATTCCTGCTGCGATATTATCGCGAGCGCGGGGAGGAGAAGGCGCTCAGGATGACCGAACATACGATCCGGCGGATGGCCTCCGGCGGGATGTACGACCAGCTCGGCGGCGGCTTCGCCCGCTATTCCACCGACAGTGAATGGCGCGTCCCCCACTTCGAGAAGATGCTCTACGACCAGGGACAGCTTGTGGGGATCTGCGCCGATCTCTATCGGATTACGAACGATCCGTTCCTTGAGACGATCATCCGGCAGAGCGTGGAGTATCTCGTCCGCGACCTGATGCACGAAAGCGGGGCCTTCTATTCCGCCGAGGATGCCGACAGCGAGGGGGAGGAGGGAACCTTCTACGTCTGGACCGTCGAGGAACTGCGCCGGCATCTGGACGACGAGGAACTGAACGGCGTCATGCGATATTACGGCGTGACCGAGGCGGGGAATTTCGAACACGGCAAGAACGTCCTCCACACCAGCGCGGCGCCGGCCTCGGTCGCCCTCGATCTGGGCGTCTCCGTGGCGCGCCTCATGGAGATCCTGGAGTCCGCCCGGAGGAAGCTCTTCGCCGTCCGCTCCTTCAGGACACGGCCGCACAGGGATGAGAAGATCCTGACGTCGTGGAACGGCCTGATGATCTCCGGCCTGGCGCGCGCCGCCTCCGCCCTCGGGGAGCCTGAGTTCGCCGCTCTGGCGCGCCGCGCCGCCGATGCCCTGACCGCCGTCATGAATATCGACGGACGATTGATGCACAGGCTGAAGGACGGCGAGGTGAAGTTCGACGGCTACCTGGAGGATTACGCGTTCCTCGCCCAGGGCCTGATCGACCTCTACGAAGCGACGTTCGAGGTCCGATATCTGATCGAGGCCGAACGCCTCGTCCGCGAGGCCGACAGGCTCTTCGTCGATGAGGAGAACGGCGGCTACTTCATGACGGGAGGAGAGGACCCGAGCGTCCTCGTCCGCTTCAAGAGCGATCACGACGGAGCGGAGCCTGCCGGCAATTCCGTGATGGTGATGAACCTCCTCCGGATCGGCCGTCTCTTCGACGACGCCGGACTGCTGGAACGGGGGGAGCGCGCGCTCCGTCTCTTCCTCGCCAGAATAGCCGACGCACCGGTGATGATGCCGCAGATGGTCGCCGCCGCGCTGCAACTGGAGCGGGCTCCCCGTCAGATCGTGGTGGCCGGCTCGGGCGATCGCGACGAGACGGAACGGCTGGTCGCCCGGGTCCGCTCCGCCTATCTCCCCGATACCTCGCTTCTCTACGTCGGACCTGAAGGACCCGACGAACGGCTCGCGGGGCGCATCGAGGTCCTGGCCGGCATGAAGCCGGTCGACGGCAGGGCCGCCGTCTATCTCTGCGAGAACTTCACCTGTCGCGCTCCCGAGACCGACTTCGTCCCTCCGCGCGCCGAACCCTCCTGAGAAGAGATGATGGAGTTCGCGGATTTTGCGGATCTTGCGTTCCGCACAGGAGCGGCGCAGATATGAAGCAGATTTCCCCGGCAAACTCCCTGACGGTATGTATCGTGGCGCACAACGAGGCCGCCAACATCGCGCGTGCGATACGTTCGGTGGCCGGCTGGGGAGGAGAGATCATGGTGCTCGACTGCGACAGCCGCGACGACACGGCCGAGATCGCACGGCGTGAAGGGGCCGAGGTACATCGCGGTCCCAACAACGTTCCGGAAGCGAACAAGAACCGCTGCATGGATCTGGCGCGGCTGGAGTGGATCTTCATTCTCGACGCCGACGAAACGGCGACCGAGGAACTGAAGGATGAGATCGCCGCGACCATCGCCCGGAACCCGGCCGAGAACGGGTTCAGGATGCCGCGACGGAACTTCTATTTTGGTGTTCCCCTGATGCACGGCGGCAACTATCCCGATCGGCAGTTGCGGCTCCTTCGTCGGGGGAAGGGACGGTATCCGGGGGTGGGGATCCACGAGTCGATGATCATGGAGGGAGAGGTCGGTCTGCTCACCTCTCCGTTCGATCATCATCCCTATCCGACGCTCGACCTCTGGTTCGGCAAGTTCGACTACTATACCCGGTCGGAGGCGGCGGAGTTCGCCCTCCGGGGGGTGCCGATCACTCCGGCGACGATACGGCATCACATGATCACCAGACCGTTGCGGCGATGGATCGAACGCCTGATCCTGAAGCGGGGATACAGGGACGGCGTGCCGGGAATCCTGGCGGCGACGTTCGATCTCATGACGAAAATCGTCGGATTCGGGAGGTATTGGGAGGCGTCGAAGAAGAAGGAGATCGGATGAAGACCCCGGCTCACGCGCCGTCACGTATTCCAGCACGACCAGCATGCGTATCGGAATCATAGGAAATCCCACCAAGCCGCAGCTCCCCTCCGCGGTTCGTCACCTGCTCGATATCCTCGACAGGCGATCGGTCCCCTCTCTCCTTCACGAGCAGATCCGCGATGCCGTGGAGGGGATCGACGGGGAGTACGTCACCGAGGAGGAGCTGAAGCGGCAGGCGACCCTGGTGATCGCCTTCGGCGGCGATGGAACGATGCTGGCGGCGGGCAGGCTGCTGGCGGGATCGGGGATCCCCCTGCTCGGGGTCAATCTGGGGAAGCTCGGCTTCCTGGCGGAGTTCTCCGTGGAGTCGCTGGAGCTGACGGTGGACCGGTATCTGCAGGGGAATTACCGTATCGTGGAACGATCGTTGCTGCGGGCGACGTTTCCCGACAATCCGGAGGTGGCTCCGCTCGTCGGTCTGAACGATATCGTCTTCGACAAGCGGGGGGCCGGGCTGATGATCCGACTGGAGACCTATATCGACGGAGACTACCTGGGGACCTACAACGCCGACGGCCTGATCTTCGCCACCCCGACCGGATCGACCGCCTACGCGCTGGCGGTCGGCGGGCCGGTGGTGACGCCCGACGCGCGGGTGACCGTGATAGCGCCGATCGCCCCCCACATGCTGACGGCGCGCCCGGTGGTGGTGCCGGAGACGGCGGTGATCGACGTCTACCCCTTCTCGCATCAGGATGGGGAGTCGGCGCATATCATCGCCGACGGCCAGGTGGAGCGTAACGTTCCGATGCCGGTCCGGGTCTCTATCACCAGACATGAATATTCGGCATGCCTTGTGAAAAGCATGTCGACAACATATTTTGACGTCCTTCGCGCCAAGCTTCTGTGGGGGCAGGAGCCGGTGCTCAGCGTCCAGCGGTATTCCACGAATGGCAATCAATCCACGGAGTGATGAACATGCGCATCTCCCTTTCCTTCCTTGCCCTCTCTCTCTGCGCGATCGGTTTTGCGGCATGCACCGAATCGACGGCGCCGACCTCCGATACGCTCGGTAAGACGAGCATCGAGGCGATTCAGCAGAACACCGCGAACGTCTGGTTCGAGACGGGATACAGCGCCTTCCCCGGTCCGAACGCGGCGGATATCGCCCGCTTCGAGGCGAATGTCGATCGGATCAAGGCGAGCTACGATCCGGCGCAGCACGACGTCACCATGGTGGTGAAACTGAACTGCGGCTGCTCGGAGACCCAGAACACTCTTCCCCAGGTGATCAAGACCCTCGATGCCGCCGGCGTCCCGCGCGAGAAGATGAACATCTTCACCACCGATACCCGGCTGAACGGCATCGACTCGGTCAAGGCGAAGTTCGGCATCAAGGCGGCTCCCACGTACATCATCGAGCGGAACAAGGCCGTCAAGGGACAGATCATCAAGGCCGCGACAAGCGGCAAGACGATCGACCAGGAGCTCGCGGACTTCTTCGCGGTTCCCTGATCGGGGATCGCCCGCCCGGCCCGCATGCCGGTTCACGACTCCGCTGGAATCCGTTTTCACAAGGGGCAATCGGTCGATTGCCCCTTGTGCATTTCAGACGCTCCCGATCCGCCGGGATCGGTCGCTCGTATCCTTCTTCTCCAGTGCGATATGAAATCCCTCCTCTCTCTCTTCTCGCGGTCGAAGACGACTCCCCCCGCTTCCCCCTCTGCCGAGCCCGACGACCTGATCGACGCGCTGCTGGCCGGGGCCGTCGGAAATACGGAGGGACGCGATACGTTCTACCGTGAGCTGCTGGAGGGGGAACTGACGGTGCCGGGGGAGGCGGCCGACGGAGAGCTCTTCGTCCGTCCCTACGATATCAATCGCAAACGGACACTTCTTCTCTTCTCGACGCCGCTGAAGCTGCGCCGCGCGCTCCCCGATAACCCTCCCTCCGTGACGCTCCCCTCCCGCACGCTCCTGCGCGCCGCGCTGACGTTCGACGCGGCGATCCTGAACTACAGGGCTCCTCATGCGAAGGAGTTCACGCGGTCGGAGATGGAGGCGATCCTCGACGGGTCGATCTTCGCGCAGTCGTGCAGCACGGGGGAGTACAGATCGATCATCCTCGGCCAGCCGAAGCACTATCCGGTGGCGCTGATGGATCATCTGCGGGGGACCCTGCCGGCGCGGCGCGAGGTGCGGGCCGCATATATCGCGCAGGTCGCCGAGGAGGGATCGCTCGGTGAGCCGACCGTCGTCATCGCGTTCGATACGGCGATGGAGGGGGAGAAGCTGAAGGGGCTGACCGATGAAGCCTCCGCTGCCGCCGCGCGTCTCGGGTTCGGCTCGGTCCTCTTCACGCGGCTGGCGAACGACGGGCTGGGAGAGTACCTCCGGTCGGAGACCGCGCCGTTCTATAGAGCGTAGTGCGATATTTCAATCGCGCCTCTCTTCCGGTCGGGCCATCTACCGCATCGACCTGTTCCGCAGGATCTCCTCAGCTCTTCCGAAGTCGTCGGCGTAGGTGATCTTGAGGTTCGTCAACTCCCCCTCCACGACCGCCACGCTCGCGCCGTATGCCTCCACCAGCGATGCGTCGTCGGTGCCGAGCAGCCTGTGGGCGGCGGCATGTCGGTAGGCGTCGGCCAGCAGTTCGCGCCGGAAGCCCTGCGGCGTCTGGGCGGCGCGGAGCGATTCTCTCGGCACCGTCTCGATCACCCTTCCCGCGGCGTCGATCCGCTTCACCGTCTCGGCGATCGGGAGCGCCGGTATCGCGGCGCCGTGGCGTGCTGCCGCCTCGACCACCCGTTCTATCAGGGAAGCGCTCGCGCAGGGGCGCGCCGCGTCGTGGACCAGAACCAGCTCGGGCTCGTCGCCGATCAGCTCCAGCGCGTTCGCTATCGAATGCTGCCGTTCGGAGCCCCCCTGAACGAACTCGACATCGCTCAGCCCCTCGGCGCAGAGGCGCGCCGTCGCAAGCCGCGCGGGGTCGACCGCCACGACGATCCGCAGCAGACCGGGAAGGCCGGAGAACGCCGCCAGCGTGTGCGCCAGGACCGGCCGTCCCAGAAGTTCCACATACTGCTTCGGCGCGGAGCCTCCGGCGCGGGAACCGCCCCCGGCCGCCGGGATGATCACCGAGAAGGTCGTCATGAGGTCATCCTGTCGATCGTCAGTCCCGCCACCGCCCCGGCCACCGCGCCGCTGAGGAGCACGACACCGGAGAACTCGCTCTCCAGCCCGATCTGCGCCAGCATCAGCAGCACGACGCAGAGGGCGACGCCGATCCCCGCCAGGGCGAGGACGAAGGTCTTCAGGAGCCTGTAGATCCTGAGCCACGGCAGGAGCCGCGGAAGAACTCTTCCCATCAGCATGACGAAGAGGACCACCGGCACGGCGGCGGCGCTGATCATCAGGAGGGAGAAGGGGAGCAGGCTGATGATATCGCTGAAATCGGTCGGCGGATTTCTGAGGTACCAGACGACCATGAAGACGATCTGCGCCGCGACGACGGCGGCGACCAGCGCCAGGAGAAACCTTTTGGGGCCGCTGTAGGTTGGTTGGCTGTGATTCATCGGGCAGAATGTAACTTGCGGGTCGCTCGCGCCGGTACACCCCGGAGTCCGCGCCGCATCGTCCGGGTGAAGTTACGAATTGCCTCCCCATCCCGGTCCCGCGACCGCGAAACGGGGGAGCGATCTCCGCCGGGGATATCTTACAGTACAGATCTTTATGCAGATTCAACGCGACCGGGATGCCTTGCTTGTGATCGATTTCCAGCGTGATTTCATGCCGGCCGGCGCCGTCCTGACCCACGACATCCATTCCCTGCCGGAGCGGCTCGACCGTCTCGCCTCCCTCTTCACGGAGGTGATCGTCGTGCAGGATCTCCATCCGCGCGGGCATATCTCCTTCGCCACGTCGTATGCTGAGCGGGCGCCGTTCGATTCGGTCGATCTGGGGGCGTTCGAGCGGGGGGAGCTGACCCTCTCCGACCGCGCCGCCTTCACGCCGACCGAGCTCCGCGCCTATCTTGCCGACGCCCCCGGCGGCATCCAGCTTCTCTGGCCCGACCATTGCGTGATCGGCTCCGAGGGGGCCGACCCCGTGCCGGGGGAGTATATGTCGCGGGCGACCATGATCATCCGTCGCGGCGTCCGGGCCGCCGCCGACTCCTCCAGCGCCTTCGGCGACGACGACGGGCGACAGAACGGACTCGCCTCTGCCTTGACTGTGAAGGGGATTGAACGGATCTTCGTCGCGGGCCTGGCAGCCGAATACGGCGCCTACCGGACGGTGATCGACGCGGCCGACGTCGGCTTCGACGGGATTCTGGTGGATGATGTCTCGCTCCCTCTCGGCCTCGCCTCCGAGCCGGGCGGGTCGATCGCCGCCCGTCTCCGGAACGTCGGGAGCGGCATCGTGGAAAGCGGCGATCTGTATGCCTGATAGTCCCGGTACGATCTTTTTACATCCCCGAGTTTGAATATCTCAGCAGGACAGAGTACGGTGCGTCTCCTTCATCTCGCAGTACGTTGCAGTTTCCTCGGCCTTCTGCTCGCCGCGCGTCTGAACGCGCAGGCCCTGCCGAACGACGCGACGCTGGAGGAACTCGCCGTGGCCTTCATGACGCAGACCGCGTCGTCGGCCGAGAACGTGAACAGGCCCGCCTTCGCGTCACGGCTTGCCGGCGCTCTCTCGGGCATCAGCCCCCTGCAGTTCAGAGGGATGCTTCAGGGGATCGGCGATATCCGTATCGACACGCTCCTCCCCGCCCGCGCGGCGGAGGGGGAGCTTCGGACGGCCGCATACGTCACGGCCCTGATCGACGGGGAGAGCCAGAACCTCTATCTCTTTTTCGTCTGCGATTCGATCTGGCGGCTTGAAGGGGTCCGCCGGTTCCCGAGCGCCGGGCAGCGGAAACAGATCCTTGAATCGCTCTCCGAGCTCGACACCGTCACCCCCTACCAGCGGACGCTTCGTGCCGATCTGGAGCGGCTTCTCCTCCCGGACGACAGCCTCGGCGCGCGTCTGGCCGGGGAGCTGGATCATGCCCGGAAGCTGGTGGAGCCTCTTCTGCAGGGGAAGCTCTGGCGCCGGTTTCTGCTGCGCGAGACCCGCGTGGCCGACGCCGACGAATACCGCGAGCTGGATGACGACATCCCGGCCGACCAGCTCATCTTCTACAAGCTCAACAGGGAGGCGGTCGAACGGCTCCGCGTCGGAACCGGCATCGTCTGGATCGAGCGCGACGACCGTTTCCCCGACCTTCTCTTCATGGTGGGGGGGAGCATCGGGGACGACACCTACGGATATATCTATTCCCCCACTCCTTCGGCGCTCCCCTTGACCTCGGTCGACGAGTTCATCATGGTGAGGCCGGTGGCGGGGAACTGGTGGCTCTACAAGAAAACGGGGGGATGAGCGGCCTCTTCTCCGCCGCGCGGCGATCCTCACGAACGGCGCTTCCCCTTCCCCCTAATACGAACTGACACACCCCCCGCCCTCCGTCCCCGCTTCTTCAATCGTCTCCTTCGTCGTACTTTTGCGGGTCGTGGCGTCCTCCCCGGTCGTGGGCGTCCGGCCGACGAACGGCGGCGGACGGTCTTCGGCTCCCTCCGTATCGTTATCATTCCGATTTCCGACGATCATGCCTACTATAACGATAGATGGAAAACTTATCGAGTGCGCCCCCGGCAAGACGGTGATCGAGGCGGCGCTGGAGAACGGGATCGACATCCCGCATTTCTGCTGGCACCCGGCGCTCTCCGTTTCCGGCAACTGCCGGATGTGCCTGGTGGAGATCGAGAAGCTTCCGAAGCTTCAGATCGCCTGCTCGACCCTGGTGGCCGACGGACAGGTGGTGCACACCAACAACGAACGGGCCACGAAGGCGCGCGAGGTGATCATGGAGTTCCTCCTGATCAACCACCCGCTCGACTGCCCGATCTGCGACGAGGCCGGCCAGTGCAAGCTTCAGGACTACGCCTTCTCCCACGGACGAGGCGAGAGCCGCTTCTCCGAGGAGAAGGTCCATAAGGACAAGCGCGTTCCGCTCGGTCCGGAGGTGATGTTCGACGCGGAGCGCTGCATCAGCTGCTCCCGCTGCATCCGCTTCAGCGATGAGATCGCCCATCAGCCGGCGCTCACGTTCGTGCAGCGCGGCGACCATGTCACCATCGAGACCTTCCCCGGGACGCAGCTCGACAATCCCTATTCGATGAACGTGATCGACATCTGCCCGGTGGGGGCGCTCACCTCGCGCGACTTCCGGTTCCGGGCGCGCGTCTGGGATATGTCGTTCAACGAGTCGATCTGCCCGGGCTGCGCCCGCGGCTGCGATATCTACGCGGGGGTCCGGAACAACGAGATCCTGCGGCTGGAGCCCCGGACCAACATGAAGGTCAACGAGTACTGGATGTGCGACGCGGGCCGCCTCGGGGAGTATCACTACGTCAACACGAGCCGCGTGGAGCGGCCGATCGTGAAGCAGGGGGGACGCCAGGTGGAGGTCGACTGGACCACCGCCCAGAGCGCCGTCGCCGAGAAGATCCGCTCGCTGAAGCCGACGGAGATCGCCTTCATCGGCTCCGGCTCCGCCACCTGCGAGGAGAACTATCTGCTCGGGAAGCTGGCCCGCGAGGTGGTGGGGACGCATAACATCGACATGGTGCCGCACGTCGACCCCGACTTCGCCGACGACTTCCTCCGCGTTGCCGACCGCACCCCGAACTCGAAGGGGGCCGCCGCCGTCGGGGTCGCCCCCGGCAAGGCGGGGATGGACTACCGGAAGATCATCGAAGAGATCCGTCACGGCAGGATCAAGCTCCTTTACGTCCTCGATCAGGCGATCCCGGTCGACGACGACCTGAAGAGCGCGCTCTCCAGGCTCGAGATGCTGGTGGTCCACGCCTGGAACGGCACGCAGCTCGCCCAGCTCGCCGACGTCGTCTTCCCGACCTCGACCTACGCCGAGAAGGAAGGGACCTTCGTGAACGTGAAGGAGATGGTGCAGCACTTCACCCCCGCCGTGGTGACGCAGGAGAACGAGAGGATCATGGGGATGAAGATGTCGCGGCTCGATAAGTTCGGCGCGTTCAACGACCGCTGGACCCACGGATCGCGGCGCGACTGCCGTCCGGCATGGCAGACGATGCGCGATCTTGCCCGTCTGCTCGGCACCCGCTGGGATTACGGCTGGGCGGAGGATATCTTCGAGGAGATCGCCGCCAAGGTGCCGGCGTTCCGTTCGATGACCTACGATCTGCTCGACACCTATCATGGGATCGAGCTCGGTCGCGGCGACCGGCCGACGCCGCACGGTATCGAGTACGTCCCGCACGCCTACAGGCCGCAGACGATACCGAACGAGAAGATGTGATCCTGCTCCCTTCTCTCAGTCCCTTGAACAGGCTTCTCCTTTCTCATCGATATGAATCTGACTGAAGTTATCATACTGGTCGTCAAGCTGCTGGTGGTGCTCCATATCTTCCTGATCGGCGCGGCGTACGTCGTGCTCCTGGAGCGGAAGGTCTCGGCATGGATCCAGAACCGTGTCGGTCCGAACAGGACCGGATGGAGAGGATCGCTCCAGTCGTTCGCCGACGTGCTGAAGCTGGTGCTGAAGGAGGATATCGTCCCCGAGGCGGCCAGCTACGGCTTCCATACGCTGGCGCCGGTGATCTCGATCGCCATCGCCATCTCCGTCTGGGCGATGATCCCTTTCGCCGCCCCCTTCAGCGTCGGCGAGACCGTGGTCGACCCGACGGTGGCGCCGGGGCTCGATGTGGGCATTCTCATTCTGCTCGCCCTCTCCTCGCTCGGCGTCTACGGCATCACGCTCGCCGGCTGGGCCTCCAACAACAAGTACTCGCTGCTGGGCGGTCTCCGCTCCTCGGCGCAGATGATCAGCTACGAGCTCTCGATGGGGCTCTCGCTGATCGGCATGATGCTGGTGATGGGCTCGCTCAACGTCACCGAGATCGTGACGCAGCAGGGAGGATACTGGTTCGGCTTTCTGCCGGCCTGGAACATTTTCGTGCAGCCGGTCGGTTTTCTGATATTCCTGGTGGCGGCGTTCGCGGAGACCAACCGCGCGCCGTTCGATCTGGCGGAAGCCGAGCCGGAGCTGGTGGGCGGATTCCACACGGAGTACACGGGGCTGAAGTTCGGGCTCTTCTTCCTTGCGGAGTACGGCAACGTGATCCTGATGTCGGCGCTGATGTCGACACTCTTCTTCGGAGGGTACAACTTCCCGTGGGTTCAGGATCTGGCGTTCTTCCGGGAGCACGACATTCTGTGCGCGCTGCTCCAGTTCACGGCGCTCTTCGGCAAGACGCTCTTCTTCATCTTCTTCTTCATCTGGGTCCGCTGGTCGATTCCGCGCTTCCGCTACGACCAGCTGATGAACCTCGGCTGGCGGGTCATGTTCCCGCTGGCGCTGGTCAACACGGTGGTCACGGCGATCGTGCTCAACTTCATGAAGAAGTGACGACGGGGCGCTTCCCGCGATACGAATTTCATACTACGATATAGATAGATCATGGCAACGAAGAACGTTCAGACCAAGCAGGTGGAGCGGATGAGCTTCTGGGAGAAGCTCTATCTGCCGGAGATCGCCCGCGGCATGACGCTGACCCTGAAGCAGATGATGTTCGGGGAGAAGTTCACGCGTCAGTATCCCGAGGAGAAGTATATCCCGGCGGGAAGCTATCGCGGTCGTCCCGTGCTGGTGCAGGAGGATTACGGCGAGCGGTGCGTGGCGTGCGGCCTCTGTTCCCGCGTCTGCCCGGCGCTTGCGATCGAGGTGCAGGCGGCGGAGACGTCGATGGAGAAGGAACGCTACCCGGTGAAGTTCGAGATCAACATGCTCCGCTGTATCTTCTGCGGCTACTGCGAGGAGGTCTGCCCGGAGGAGGCGATCGTGATGTCCAAGGATTACGAGCTGGTGTTCGAGCATCCGGAGGACGCGATCTTCGGGAAGGATCGGCTCCTTGTTCCCGTCTCCCAGCTTCAGGAGCGTCTCGAGTTTCTCAGGCTCTACAAGAACTGACGGCGCCCCGCAGGACATCGACCGGAAACCCCGATCAGCTCGGGGTTTCTCGTTTGCGCGGGCTCCCTCCCCGATCGGCTGACCATGAACATCCTCGTTCTCAATACCGGCTCCAGTTCGCTGAAATTCCAGCTGATCGATACCGATCCGGGGAAGATCGCGAACGACACGGACAGACGGCTCGCGCGCGGGACGATCGAGAGGATCGGATCGCAGGGGCTGCTCCGGTTCGAGAACGACAAGGGGCGGATCTACCGGAACGCCCAGCCGGTCCGCGATCATCGCGCCGCGATCGATATTGCCGTCCGCTGGCTCATCTCCGGCGAGGCCGCGATAGGGGGAGTCTCCTCGCTTGCCGATATACATGCCGTCGGCCATCGCGTCGTCCACGGCGGTGAGAAGTTCACCGCCTCCACGCTGATCACGCCGGAGGTGATCGACGGCATCGAGGAGTGCATCGATCTTGCGCCGCTTCACAACCCCGACAACCTGAAGGGGATCGCGGCGATCACCGAGATCATGGGGGCGGGGATTCCGCAGGCCGCCGTCTTCGACACGGCGTTCCACCACTCGATGCCGGAGCAGGCGTATCTCTACGCCATCCCCTACCAGTACTACCGCCGCCACCGGGTGCGGCGCTACGGCTTCCACGGCACATCGCATCGTTATATCGCCTATCGATATCGCAGACTGCTGAACGTTCCGAAGGATGCGGTGAACATCATCACCCTCCATCTCGGGAACGGCTGCTCGGCCGCGGCGATCCGCGCGGGGGCGTCGATCGATACCTCGATGGGACTGACGCCGCTGGAGGGGCTGGTGATGGGGACCAGGTCGGGAGATGTCGATCCGGCGGTGCTCCAGTACCTGATCGAGAAGGAGGGGTTCACCAGCAGCCAGATCGACACCATCCTCAACCGCCAGTCCGGTCTCCTCGGGATCAGCGGGCTCACCAACGACATGCGGGAGCTCCTTGCCGAGGAGCGGGAGCACGGCGACCGAAGGGCGCGGCTGGCGGTGGAGATCTTCGTCAGGCGCATCAGAAAATATATCGGAGCATACCTTGCCGAGATGAACGGAGCCGACGCGATCGTCTTCGCCGGGGGAATCGGCGAGAACTCGCACGAGATCCGGGCCCGGGTCGCGGCCGGCATGGAGTGGTGCGGGCTGGAGCTCGACCCGGCCGTCAACATGGAGATGACCGGGGGGAAGGAGGGGGAGATCTCCGCCGCGAACTCCCGGCTGAAGGCATACGTTATACCGACCGACGAAGAACTTCTGATAGCCCGCGATACCGTCCGGCTGATCGAGCGGATCGACGTGCCGAGGTGGTGACAAACGCCGGTCGACGATCTCCCCGCGGGACCGACTGCGGGAAGAAGAATTCGAGGGGATATGAATGTCGCATGATGATGCGATGTGCAACACCGTACAAGGAGTCCGGAGAGAACCGTGAGATTCGCCTATCTGCCTGAATTCGCGGCCACGGCGGTGGCCGAGGCGCTGAGCCGGCGCGGCTGGGATGTGACGCCGCACGAAAGCCCCGGCGAACTGATCGTCGAGGGGCGCGCCGATATCGTGCTCACCTCGCCGCTGGAGTACGCCCGTTCGCTCGGCGTGCTCGATCTGGCGATGGCGCCGGGAATCGGAATCTCCACCGAAGGGTTCGCCGGGCTGGTGACCCTCGTCTTCAACAAGGGACTTGTCGATCTTCACACCATGTCGGTGAAGGGGCGCGACGCGTACGAGGCGGCGATCGCCAGGGTGATCCTCTCGGAGAAGCACGACATCGAGCCGACGATCGTGCAGGCGGCTCCCGACGCATCGCTGGAGGATATGCTTGCCGTCGCCGACATGGCGCTTCTGGTCGGCGACGACGCGGTCTTCGGCTCCGCCGGCGGACGCCCGCTCCTCGATCTGACCGACGAGTGGGGGGATGTGAACGAGACGCCGCTTCCCTACAGGCTCTTCTGGGGGGGGATCGACAAGGTGCCGCAGGAGGCGCTGGATGATCTTATCGCGGCGCGCGACGAGGCGGTGCTGATGCTCCCCGACCTTGCGCTCCGCTCCGGGAGCCCCGGCGGCGAGGCCTTCTACCAGCGCTATCTCCGGGGGGAGATCCGTTACTCGCTCGGCGCGCCCGATCTTTCGGCGCTCGACGCCTGCTACCGCTACCTCTTCTACTACGGCCTGATCACCGATATCCCGGCGCTCCGCCATCTTCCCGACGGCGCTCCGGCCGGGGACGCTCCCGCGCAGACTCCCCCGTCCGAGGGGGCCGGGAGCGCGGGATAGAAGAGCGCCGGCCGCGGTCGGGAGATATCGTATTCCGAACGCGCCGCGATATGAACGGCGGTAGCCGGGAACATCGGTACGATCATCAAGTCACGATCTCATAGAACACGAACCCAACCTTCACGAAATCGCATCATGCCGAACCTCATTCTTCTTCGTCACGGGCAGTCGCAATGGAATCTCGAGAACCGTTTCACCGGCTGGGAGGATGTCGACCTCTCCGATCTGGGTCGCGAAGAGGCCCGGGCCGCCGGAGAGAAGCTGCGTGACATGAAGATCGACAAGGTCTACACGTCGATCCTGAAGCGTGCCGTCGACACGGCCGATATCGCGCTGGAGGCGGCCGGAAAGAAGGATCTCCCCACGATCCGCGACGTCGCGCTGAACGAGCGCCATTACGGCGACCTTCAGGGGCTGAACAAGGCTGAAACCGCCCTCAAGTACGGCGACGAGCAGGTCCATATCTGGCGCAGGAGCTTCGACACCTGCCCGCCGGGGGAGAAGGGAGAAAGCCTGAAGAGCTGCATGGCCCGCGTGGTGCCGTTCTACGAGAAGAACATCGTCCGCGATCTCCGCGACGGCCTGAACGTCCTCGTCGTCGCCCACGGCAATTCGCTCCGCTCGCTCATGTACGGCCTCGACAAATACACGCCGGAGACGATCATGGAGCTGAATATTCCGACGGGAATTCCGCTCGTCTACGAAATAGAGCCGGAGGAGGATGGGGTGTTGCGGGTGGTGGGGAAGCGGGAGTTGTGAGGATATCGTACTATGAGCCAAAATCGTACCGATATTAAAGCAGGTGAGATTGTCGAGGATATCGAGCTGGAGGGTGATGTCCAGGCAGACGCTCAGTTCTGGCGTGATGTGAAGCGTCAGGTCGATCAGAGGAAGGCGCTGGAACGACCCGAAGCGGAGGACCGTTCCGGCACACCCGGTCGACATGATTGACCTGCTCGCCTCTTATCACGACAGCAGAGTCTCGTAGAACGACAAACGCCCCGATCACTCGATCAGGGCGTTCTCATATTCATCCTCTCCGGTCGCGTGAACCGATCGTTCGGAGATCGATCTTCCCGCCTACAGCGGCATCAGCGAAATCGACAGGAACGCCATCTCCTCCGTCGCCATGTTCTCCAGGTGGACGGCGGTGTGAGGGTAGCTCTTCACATAGATCTTGTTCTTGCCGAGATATGTGATATAGTCGGCGGTCGGGTAGTCGGGGAGCATCGGGCGCTCGACATCCGGGGGGTAGACCACGCCGCGCGGCCAGAGGATCTGGTTGATCAGGTCGCTGAACTTCTCCAGGTCCTCCTCCGGAACCACGCTCCGCAGGAACGTCACGGTCACCTCGGCGGCGAACTTCGCGGTCTGCTTCTTGTTGATCAGATTGCGATCGATCGAGAGGTTGATCGAGCGGACGGTCTTCAGGGAGTCGACATGCAGGACCATCGTGATCTGCTCACGGTGCTCCCCCGACTTCGGCCTGTAGACGGTGAGCTCCTTCATCATCTCCATCATGTCCATCGCCGCCTCGGGAGCCTCCTCCATCTCGTACTTGGTGAAGATCTCGGTCTCCTTCAGATCCTCCAGCTTGCCGCCGACCTGCGCCGACGCGGGGGAGAAGAGGAGTGGAAGAAGGCAGGCGAACGACATCGCCAGACGGTACGGTAGTCTGTACATGCTATGCTCCTGTATGCGGATACGCTGAATTGCCACGTTGGAAGAACATCGTCGACGTCGATCGACTTGCGCGGACCGGGGGCGACGGAAGTGGGGAAAGGGGCGTCATCAGGAACCTGAAACGGCCCTAAAAGTTTCCCCTGAAGAGGTTAGAATCGGAAAACGCCCGAGAGGACCGGGAGGAGGGGAATCGCGGGAGCGCTCTCCTCGTCGGTTCCCAGACCCACGTATCCGACGCCGAAGTCGATGGCGTAATTGTCCGAGAAGTAGCGGGCAGTAGCTACAATAGGTATCACCCCCAGCGTTTTCATGGTTGCCACCTCCGCCGCCACCTTCCAGTGGTTCGCGAACTGGTAGTCCCCTCCGATCGCCAGCATCGGAGCTTTTCTGTCGTAATCGTCGATGAAATTGCCGGCCGGGTCTTCAATAAACGTCTTATGGTTCTTGAAGATATATCCGAACGTGGCCGAGATCCGGGCGCTGTCCGTGCCGTAGCTGAGGGCGGCGTATGGGGCGTGGAACGTGATCTGCGACTCCGTTTCCGGGGTCAGTTCCTTGTCAAACATACTTCGACCGATCTGATATCCCAGCGCCGCGTTCAACCGCGGACGGTTCGGCGCCGCCTGCCCGATCTCCGTCCCCCATTTCAACCCCAGCGAATACGCCCCGAACCCTTCCCCCTTGAATCCCCCCCAGTCGTCGGGCGTCGGGAGGGCTCCGCCGCCGAGGATCATCAGATTGTCGGTCGGCGCATAACCGACGATGATCCCGAGCAGATCGTATGAGCCGACGATAAATTTCCCCTTGGGAGGAGTGATCGCGTTCGGCACCGCCACCGAGCGGAAGGTCGTCGGGTCGTGCGAGGGGGGATCGGGAATCCAGTCCTGATCCTCCGGCGGCTTGTTCGGCGGCATGACGCGGACGACCCCCGTGTCGGCCACCGGGTAGGTGGTCAGCTCGCCGACCGGAACCTCGCGCCTCATCCATGTGATCACCGGGAACTGATAGAGCCCCAGATCCTGGGCGTCGTAGCAGACCTCGTAGCGGAACTCGACCCCCTGCGGGATCGTCAGCGGAAGACGGGTCGGGATATTGATATGGACCCGTTCGTCCGGAGAGGTGACCGAATCGAGAATGATCGATCCGGAGCCGAGCCCGGCGATCCCGCCGGCGCCGTTGCGGATCCGGAAGAGCTGACAGTCCTCGGTCCCGAGCTCGACGCGGAATCGTATCGTGTCGAGATCCCACCCTCTGAACGTCGGGGAGATCGTCGTCCGTCGTCCGTCGCAGTCGGTCACGTCGAGGTTCAGCCTCGTCTCCCGTCCGGCGCCGTCGGCGCTCACCCGGATTTCATGGGATTTCGGGCAGCCCTCCAGTACCCCCTCCCCCTCCACCTCCACATTCGGCGAATGGACCGCCGTGATCTCCCTGATTCCTCGCGGCGAGGAGATCGTCATGACGTTCTCCGACGGATAGAAGACCGGCGGATAGACCGTCGCCGTCTGAGCGATGAGCGGGGCGGCGCACAGGGCCAGAAGGAGACAGAGGAGTAGAGACCGCATCATGATCGAATTGATGGGAACATGCCTGAAGCGGGTAAAACTACTCCTGTCGGTAGATACCGGCAATGCTTTTCATCCGCTGTGTTACAGAGTTACCGAACCTACGTCTCTTCTTCGGCCTCGCAACGGAGAGAGGATTTCGGGCCCGTCCGGTTTAATCCCCCTTGCCGTTCGATCGTCTTGGTTCGATATTCACGACTCGTTCTCACGATCCGATTCACATACTCCCGTTTCCGGAGCCGGTTTCACCGGACGGACCGATCTGATGAATCTACCGTGGCCAGGAGATACGCATGATACACGACGACAACCGCACCCGCTTCCCGCGCCGCCTTGCGACGCTTCTTCCCCTTCTCGCCCTGCTGGCGATCCCCTCCGGCGCTCTCCTTGCCCAGGTGGAGAGGAACCGCTCCAACGTCGACAGCACCAGGGAGGAGAAGGAGGTGAGGACGGACGCCGTCGAGGCCGCCGGCTCCGTGCGGACCCTCGATATGTCCGCTCCCGCCGCCCCCCCGGCGCCGGCGGGTGTTCGGACCAGAGCGGGGTGGACGGGCAACGGGGGCTTCAGCGGCGGCGCGGCGGCGATGCCGAGTATGAAGATGGGAGTCTCCACCTTCTCCTCCTCCACGCTCGGAGCCACTGTCGGCGGCGCCCAGGATATCGGCTTTGCCCGCAGAACGATAGAAGGGGGACAGGTGCCGGGGTTCATCGACTTCTCGGCCGAGGGACTCTACAGCGAGCATGATATACCGACCCCTTCCGATAAATGCGACGCCAGGCTCTGCCTCTCGCTGGGATACGGGTTCGGTCCGGCCGCCGACGACTCCTCCAACGCCCTCTTCGTCCATCTGGGGATGAACTCCAACATCAAGGCCGACGAGTTCAGACGGATGCCGCTTCAGCTCGCGGTCGTGGTCGATAAGAGCGGCTCGATGGAGGGGGAGAGCATGACCTCGGTGAAAACCGCTCTGGTCTCGCTGGTGGGACGGCTGACGGCGGAGGATGAGCTGGTGCTGATCGAGTTTTCCGATTCGGCGCGGGTCATCCTGCCGGCGACGCGCGTGAAGGATCGTGTCGCGATTATCAGGCGGATCGAGACGATCCTGGCCGACGGCGGGACGAATATCGAATCGGGACTGACGCTCGGGTTCGAGCAGCTGGCGGCGCTTCAGGAGCGGAAGGGAGTCTCCCGACGCCTCATGCTCTTCACCGACGCGCTCCCGAACGTGGGACGCACCGACACCGCCAGCTTCCGCGCACTGACCGAACGATATGCCGGAAAGGGGATCGGACTGACGGCGTTCGGCGTCGGGCTCGACTTCGGCAACGAGATCGTCTACCATATCTCGAAGCTTCGCGGTGCGAACTATTTCTACCTGGAGACGCCGGAGAAGATCGCGAAGGTCTTCGACGGGGAGTTCGACTATCTGGTGACGCCGCTGGTCTACGACCTGAAGGTGAAGATCGCCACGCCGCCGGGACTCCGCCTGAAGGCGGTCTACGGTCTGCCGACCTGGACCCCCGGAAGCCGCGACGCCGAACTCTCCGTGCCGACCGTCTTCCTCTCCTCCAACCGCGGTGCTATCGTTCTGCGATACGAGCGCGAGGATGGGGTCGCCATGTCGATCGACAGAGGGGATCTGCTCGCCAGCGGCGAACTGAGCTTCACCGATACCGACGGCAGGGTCCACCGCGACACCCGCGAGCTGCGGAACGGTTCGGGTGTGACGCTCCGCCCCGGCGCCCAGTACTACTCGCACGAGGGGCTCCGCATGGCCGTGGCGCTCACGAACGTCTACTTCGGACTGCGGGACGGATGCAGGCTCTACAGCGAGGGGAGAGAGAGCGAGGCGCTGAACGCCGTGGCGCGCGCGCGCGGGCTGGCCTCGCTGGAGAATCTCGGACTGATGAACGGCGGACTGGCGAACGAGATCGCTCTGCTCGACCGGCTGACGAAGAATATCGAACAGCAGAGCGCGGCGCACCGCACTGTCGATCGCGACGCGAAGAGATCGGCGGTCCCCAGATAGGGAAGGCCGCCGCGAACCTGTAGAGGGGCCGCGCCCGCACCGCGCGGTCCCATCCACGCCACACATCTTCTTTCCCATCGATCCGGCGGAGAATCGCGTCCCGATATTGGTGACGCGCCGGCGGCGCATGCCCGCGCCGTACGGAGGGATCGTGCCCGATCGATATCCCGACACTCACAAACGGACGCCGACGCGGCGTCAAGGAGCGAAGACTGCGATGAGAGATCAGCGACTCTTCATACGGGCGATGCTGCCGACGGCGGTCGCCCTCATGCTGGCGATGCCGGGCGCGGCCGACGCGCAGCAGGGGATCGGCGGAGCGCAGGATATCGGCTATGCAAGACAGAGGATCGCATCGGGAGGTATCCCCGCGGTCCCCGACTTCTCGCTGGAGGGGCTCTTCAGGGAACATGACATCCAGCCCCCCTCGGCCGCATGCGACGCGCGCGTCTGCCTCTCGCTGGGGTACGGCATCGCTCAGGATGAGAAGACCCCTTCCCTTATCGCCCATGTCGGTGTCGACTCCGGCATCGATCCGGAGGATTTCAAGCGGGGGAACCTGCAGCTGGCGATCGTGGTGGACAAGAGCGGGTCGATGGATGGGGAGAGCATGGACGCCATGAAGAGCGCGCTCCGCTCCCTTCTGAAGCGGCTCGGCCCCGAGGACGAGCTGACGCTGGTGGAGTTCAACAACGAGGCGCGCCTCATCCTTTCTCCCACGAAGACGACCGACGTCAGGTCGATCAGCGGGGCGATAGAACGGCTGACGGCCGATGGGGGGACGAACATCGAGGCGGGACTGAAGATCGGGTACAGGGAACTGGCGGCGCTGCCGACGCGGGAGAACACCTCCAAGCGTCTCATGCTCTTCACCGACGCCATGCCGAACGTCGGCGGCACCGATTCCGGCAGCTTCGGGAGCCTGACCCGGCGGTACGCGCGCGAGGGGATCGGCCTGACCGTCTTCGGCGTCGGCGTGAACTTCGGCCATGACCTTGTCTACAACATCACGCAGTTGCGCGGCGGAAGCGCCTACTACCTGGACACGCCGGAGAAGATCGCCCAGGTCTTCGAGAAGGAGTTCGACAGGCTGGTCACCCCGCTGGCATACGACCTGAAGGTGAAGGTCGCGACCCCGCCCGGTTTCAGGCTCGTCGATGTCTACGGCCTCCCCACCTGGAGACCGGGGAGCGCCGACGCGGAGCTGGAGATCCCCACGGTCTTCCTCTCGGGGAATCGTAGTGCGATTCTTCTGCGATATGAACCGATAAGCGGCGGGAAGTTCACGATCGACGAAGGGGCAACGGTCCTCTCCGGGTCGGTGGCGTACGCGAACCCCGATGGAAGCGGGTACTTCAGGGAGATGACGGCGGTCAACGATCATGGAGGTCCGCTGACATCCGATGCTCCCTTCTACACCCACAAGGGGGTCAGGACGGCGATCGCGCTGATGAACGTCTACTTCGGTCTGCGCGACGGCATCGCCCGCTACCATGAAGGGGATCCGACCGGGGCGGTCAGGGTCGTCCGGCGCGCGAAGGTGTTCGTCGAGGGGGAGAACAGCGTGCTGGCGGATTCCGCGATCACCGCCAAGGTCGCCCTGCTGACGAAGCTGGAGGAGAATATCGGATCGGTGACCGTCGCCTCCGGCGCAGTTCCGACAGCCCCGTAACAGTACGATATGTCTGTGATGCCGTCGGCGCGGCCTGCCGCCGGCGGCATCCTGTCGGCGCAGGCCCACCTCTTTTCCCTCAACACCCAGCATCGGCGCCACGCCGTGGAGGAACAGCCATGTTGCGATTCAAATTTCTTATCTGCATTCCACTGCTTGCCCTCGTTCTCCTTGCCGGCTGCCTCAATCGTAATGTCCGTCGCTCGGGCGGATCGGAGGATTACGGCGGTTCGTCTCCCCTCTCTCCCTCCTACGGCCGGGGTGGAGGCTCCTTCGAGTTCGACGACGTGCCGCTCTCGGCGGCGCCCGTGGATGTCGTCACGACATCGACCCTGAGCAGCAGCTCCTTCACCGGGAAACTGGGGGCCACGGTCGGCGGGGCGAAGGATATCGGGTTTGCCCGCAGGACGATAGGGGAGGGGAAGATCCCGGGAGCGATCGATTTCTCCCCGGAAGGACTCTACAGTGAGCACGATATTCCCACCCCCTCCGGTGAATGCGATTCGCGTCTTTGTCTCTCACTGGGATATGGTTTCGCTCCCGCGGCCGACGATCGGTCGAACGACGTCTTCGTTCATCTCGGGATGTCGTCGAACCTCAAGGCGGGAGAGTTCAGACGAACCCCCCTGCAGCTTGCGGTTGTCGTCGACAGGAGCGGATCGATGGAGGGGGAGAATATCGCATCGGTGAAGAAGGCGCTGACCTCGCTTCTCGGGAAGCTGAACGATGAGGATGAGATCATCCTCATCACCTTCTCGGACGCGCCCAGAATCGTCCTGCCGGCAACGCGGCCGGCTTCCTCCGTGGCGCTCCTCTCCGACGTCGAACTGCCGATGCGACGCGGCGGGCCCTACGAGGGGCGCATCACCGAGATCCGAGATGGTCGTGCCGCGATTCAACGGGCGATCGACTCGATCGAGGTGGACGGCGGGACCGACATCGAATCCGCGCTCGCGCTCGGCTACCGCGAGCTCGCCGCGCTCCCCTCCCGTCCCGGCGTCGCCAAGCGTCTCATGCTCTTCACCGACGCGCTCCCGAACTCCGGACGGGTCGACACGGCCAGTTTCACCTCCCTTGCCGAGCGTTATGCCCGCGAGAGGATCGGCCTGACCGCCTTCGGCGTCGGACTCGATTTCGGCCACGACCTGATCTATCGTATCTCGAAGCTTCGCGGCGGGAACTACTTCTACCTGGAGACGCCGGAGAAGATCGCGAAGGTCTTCGACGGAGAGTTCGACTATCTGGTGACGCCGCTGGTCTACGACCTCAAGGTGAAGATCGCCACGCCGCCGGGGCTTCGCCTGAAGGCGGTCTACGGTCTGCCGACCTGGACCCCCGGCAGCCGCGACGCGGAGCTGGCCGTTCCCACGGTCTTCGTCTCCTCCAATCGCGGTGCTATCGTCCTGCGATACGAGCGTGAGTCCGGCGACGCCTCCTCCATCGGGGATGGCGAGCTGCTGGCGACCGGCGAGCTGAGCTACGAGGATACCGACGGACATATCTATCGCGACCTGCGGGAGCTGCGTCACACGTCGGCCGCCGGGTCGCGACCGGGAACGCAGTTCTACACGCATGACGGGCTGCGTATGGCCGTGGCGCTCACCAACGTCTATTTCGGTCTGCGCGACGGCTGCCGTCTCTACAGCCAGGGAAAGGGAGAGGAGGCGCTGGAGGCGATCGGGAGGGCGCGGGGGCTCGCCTCGCTGGAGAACCTGGGACTCGGCGACGGCGGCCTGGCCGACGAGATCAAGCTCCTCGACAGACTGGCGGAGAATCTGACTGAGAATATCGAGAAATGATATTGGTGATCGTTCCGCCCGATGTGACAAAGCCGGCGCGTGTGTGTTTCTGAGGGAACAACACGCGCCGGTTCGTTATGAGCCGGATCTGTTCAAACGAGATGAGGTCAGGCTATGATTGCTCTATCACGATATTGTTCGCTCTGCGCCGCGGCCGGGCTGCTGATGCTCCTCGGCGGCTGCTCGTCGGAGCCCACATCCGGTACGCTTCCTCCTGAGCTTCTTATCCAGGGGAAATGGGAATGGGTGCAATCGACGTCGTTCCAGTCGCCTGTTCCCAACACGCCGGAGAAGTGCGGCTGCACGCGCCAGATAGTCGTCACGCAGGGGGAAATGATCACCCTCCGGAACGGCGTGGCTATCGACTCCGCCGCCTACACCATCATCGATGCGACGCCCGGAGAGAAGGGTGATGTGAAGCTGATCATAGAAAACGATTGGCTGACGGATTATTATCGGATCACCGGAAGGGATACTCTGCTTATCGTCTCGTATTTCACCAACGACACCTACGTGCGTAAGTAAAGAATAGATATGTCCAAGATCTTCAACACTATCCGACCGCATCTCTACAGCCTGCCGATCGCTCTCGCAGTCGCCGGCTGCTCTTCCGGCATTGACGACATGACGGGCCCCGCTCCCGGAACCCCCGAGCAACTGATCATGGGGAAGTGGGAGAGAGTGGGAGCACGCTCCGGTCCGGGACCGACGTTTCAGCCCTACCTGGATCGCTGCGCGTACTATCTCACGATCGTTGTGGGATCGACCGGAGCCTACCACGTCGAGGATGGGGTCCGCGGCACGACGTTCGCGTACGAACTGAAGAAACGGGATCTTCCGGACGACGGAATCCCCTATACCTTCAGACTTCTCGACGGCCGTTCTCCACACGGCGCCATCGTCACGAGCGACACCCTCTATCTCTTCCAGGAAGAATCGAGCGGCGCCGTGACCGTCTTTGTGCGGCGGTAGCATCCCCCTGTAACCGCTCCCCTCTCCATGTGTCGAACCGATGCAACGTTCCGACTGTTTTCAATGTCGGCGGTGTGTGGTAGGAGAACATACAGGAGAATCATCGACATGAGAAGGATTTCAGTTATCATCCCCCTGCTGGCTCTGCTGGTGATGTCGGCATGCAATCAGCGCGATTCCACAGGTCCCAAGGAGGAGATCGAGACGAAGGGAGGCGCGGGGCCGCAGTATATCATCCGGAGCGGCACCTCGTTCGGTATGTGCGCCGGCTACTGCTGGAGCGAGCTCCGGCTCGATTCCACCGATGCCCTCTTCACGAAGAAGCAGATGGGTCGCGGGATGCCCGATTCGAGCAAGTACCCCGAGGTCAATCTGCCGGGGAAGATCACGGTTCAGGAATGGAACGATCTTGTTGCGGCGGTCGACATGAACGCGTTCAACGCGCTCGATTCGATCATCGGCTGTCCCGACTGCGCCGACGGCGGATCCGAATGGGTGTCGATCGAATCGAAGGGGACGGTGAGGAAGGTGACGTTCGAGAACGGCGCGAAGATCGCCCCGATCGATGCGCTGGTGACGAAGCTGAGAACGATCCGCGCGACGTTCACGAAGTGACGGAAGAGGGACCGGTCGGCCCTGCGTACGTGCAGTTCCCCTGATGCGAGCACTCCCCGCAGTTGGTGTGCTCGCTGAGCGGGACAACCGCGAAACATCGCGGGCAGCGGTCGTTCATCGGGTTCGCGATGGTATATCCGCAGGTGATGCAGCGGCGTGTTTCCAGCCTGAGCTTCTCCGTAAGGGGAAGCTCACCGCCGTTCAGCACCGGCAGCGTCAGATTCTTGTTCTTCCGTTTGAACATCGCCATCACTCTCTTCCTTCATCATCGGTCAGTAAAGCCCTCTCCCGTTCATCGTCGCGGGCCGCGGAGTCTTCAGCGTCGTCAGATCAGAATCAGCGCCACGATTCCCCCCATCCCGAACGCCAGCACCCAGCTCCCCGTCCAGATGATCAATCCCTCCTTCGTTCCCCTCTCCTTCAGCATCACCATCAGCGAGGCGATGCAGGGGACGAAGAGGGTGATCGTCGTGAGCGCCACCACGATCTGCATCGGGGTGAGGGTCATCTCATAAAGGCCGGCCGCGCCGAAATCGCGACGTACCAGCCCCATCACGAACGCCTGCGACGCCTCGGCCGGAAGCTTCAGCCATCCCGTCGTGATCGGCTCCAGCAGCTTCACCCACCCCGCCAGAAGACCGGTCACCTGCAGCACGGAGACCGCCAGCGCTCCGATGAAGAACCACGGCGTCGCCTCCTTCATGAAGGAGAAGGTGCGGGTCCAGGTCTTCTGCGCCACGTTGCGGAGGCGGGGGAGCCGCATCGGCGGGAGGTCGAGCAGGAGGGGGGATGTGGTCCCTGGAAGCACCCTGTCGAGCGCGGTGCCGATCGCGATGAAGATTGAGAGGATGACGACCGCATAGATGAGGGTCGCCGTCGGACCGGCCGTCGCCAGGAGCGCGGCGATCACGGCGAGCTGGGCGGAACAGGGGATCGCGAACTGGAGGATCGCCGTGGCGATCCGTTTCTCACGGTCGCTCCCGAGCAGCCTGGTCGTGATCGTCGCCATCGTCACGCAGCCGAAGCCGAGAATCAGCGGGATGATCGCGCGGCCGTTCAGACCGATCCCGTTCAGCGAACGGTCGACCAGGGTCGCCAGTCGTGGGAGATAACCGGAATCCTCCAGAATCGCCAGCGAGGCGTAGAACCCGATCACCAGCGGAAGAAGGAGACAGAGGAGGTAGGTCACCGTCATCGAGAACGCCCCGAACTCCCCGAAGAAGATCACGGCAACGGGATGGGAGAAGGTGTAGGAAAGATCGTTGATCCCCCCCTCGCGATATCTCTCCATCTCCTGCTCGAGCGTGGGAAGAGCGTCGGTTCCGTCGGGGAAGGTGAATGTCCGGGTCCCGGTGACGATCTCCTCGCCGGCCTGATCGAACCCGATCTTCTCCACGGTGATCACCACTCCCGTCACCGATCCCACCAGATCCTTGACCGCCGGCTCGAAATAGCGATTGCCGAGCGTTCCCTCCGTATAGCCGACCAGATCCCCCGCCACGAAGACCCCGATGAAGATGTAGAGCGCATAGAGGATGACGGCAAGAAACGGCAGCCCCAGCCAGGGGGAGATCGCTATCCGTCCCAGCCATGCCGAGACGGGGCGCTTCCGCTCCACGGCGGTGACCACGCGGTCGAGGAGCCGGTTGACTCTGTTGCGCCGTTCCACGTAGATCTGCTCCCGGTCGGAGCCAGGTTCGACCCCGTGCCGTTCGGCGATCACCTTGTCCCCTTCCATCACCATGAGCGCCTCGGCTTCCGAACCGACCCGGTCGAGCAGCTCATGGAGCCTGCGGTGGAGCGAGGGATCGGAGGTCCCCCTGCACGCCTGGGCGATATGCCCCTCCAGTTTCTCGAAGCCGTTCTTCCTGATGGCGGTGGTGGGGAGCACCGGGACGCCGAGGCGGTTGGAGAGCTCCTCGACGTCGATCGTGAGGCCGCGGTCCTTCGCCTCATCCATCATATTGAGGCAGACCACCATCCGTTTCCCCATGTCGACGAGCTGAAGCGTAAGGAAGAGATCCCGCTCCAGATGGACCGCATCGACGACGTTGAGGACGATATCCGCTTCCAGAATGATATCCCTGGCGACTCTCTCCTCGTCGTTGAACGAGCTCACTCCGTAGATGCCGGGGGTATCGTAGACGGCATACGACGCATGCTCCCCGTGCGCCACCTCGACCGTGGTGCCGGGGAAGTTCGAGACATCCACATAGAGGCCGGTGAGGTGGTTGAAGAAGACCGATTTCCCGACGTTCGGGTTGCCGACCAGGACGAGCTTCGTCTTCGCGGAGTCGAGGAAGCCCGCCGCGACGGTATCGATATGATGATGTCCGGCATGCGGGAGCACGTCGGTGACCTCGTCGGGGGTGAGGCCGCGGGAAGGGTCGGGAAGATCGCTCATGTTGAACTTGTCGATCATGTGTCGATGTTACGAGCCGGCGGTCGCCGTGTCTCCGTGCGAGATGCCGATTCTTACGGCAAGGGATCTGCCGATCGCGATCTCCTGCCTGTTCGTCTCCAGGACGATGGTGCCGCCGGGAAGCCGCTGCATACAGGTGACGGAGACGCCGACGCAGAGCCCCAGCCTGATACACTGCGACCGGAGTTCGGAGTCCTCCGGCAGTGTGAGGATCATGGCGCTCCCTCCGGAACGCATGTCAACGAGCGTCATCGTACTTCTCCGTGGAGAGTTCTCCATACCTCGATTCACGCCGTTCGCGTCGGCAGTCGCTGCAGACCCCGAAGATCTGGAGCGTGTGATAGCTCGGCTCGAAATCATGCAGTCTGCAGAGCTGACGCTGGAGATGGATCACGCTGCCGTTGGGAAATTCGATGATCTTGCCGCATTTCGTGCAGACCATGTGGTCGTGCCGGGGCCTGTCGATCGTCTTCTCGTACTGGGCGAACTCTCCGGGAGAGAACATGTAGCGGGAGACGAGGCCGCATTCGTGAAGGAGGGCGAGGGTCTTGTAGACGGTAGCGCGGGAAACCTTGCTGCCGCTTTCGCGCAGCCGCAGGTAGAGGGAATCGGCGTCGAAATGCTCATCGTATCTGAGGACGGCGGCAAGAACCTCGAACCGTTCCTGCGTGATCCGGTAGTTGCCGTCCCGCAGAAATTCCGTGAAGTGCTCCTTTGCCCGCTTTTCGGCCGTCTGATACATTACGAAGAGATGATGGGCCAATCCTTATTCAGACTCAATCTTAACATACCAGCCTTGCGGAAGGTACACAAGGGGAGAGGGAGCGCGTATCGAATCGATACGAAACTTCCCGTTGGAATAATGCGGCGACCCGCCGTACAATGACCAGATGCATAGTCAGACCCTCCGGCCGGATCACGGCCCGCTCCCGCCGATCGCCGTCGGCATCCTCAGCTTCAACAGGCGGGAGGAGACCCTGACGACGCTCCGCCTCCTTCGTGCCACGGAGTATCCGGCCGACAGGATCAGGCTGATTCTGGTCGACAACGCCAGTTCGGACGGGACGGTCGACGCCGTTATCCGGGAGTTCGGGGATGCGGTGGAGATTGTCGCCATGAAGTCCAATTCCGGCGTCTCCGCCCGGAACCTGGTGATGCTGAAGGCGCCGGAGGCGTACATCTTCATGTTCGACGAGGATAGCGCCCCGGAACGTCCCGACACGATACGGCGTGCCGTCGCCTTCATGCGGGAGAACCCGCGCTACGGCGCCCTCTGCTTTCACGTCAGGAACGCGCATACCGGAGCGCTCGAATTCGGCGACGTCAGGGTCATCGCGGGACGGAGGCGGCCGGACGGGGTCTGCGAGGCGATGAGGATCGTCGGGGCGGGAATGTGCTACAGGCGGGAGGCGATCCAGTCGACCACCGGCTACGACAGGCTGATCTTCTGGGGGGGAGAGGAGCACGATCTGACGCTCCGCTTCATCGGCGCCGGCATCTCGATCGCCCACCATGCCGATTTCACCATCATCCACCGGCAGGCGCCGCGCGCCCTCACCGGTCCGCAGGTGAGCGAGTCGCTCGCCCGGAACGACGTCAGGATCAACTTCAAATATTTCCCCATCCCCCTTGCCCTTCTCGTCACCCTCCTTCATACGACCCGATGGTTCCTGGGGGCGCTCTCGCGACGGGACGGCGACGGGGCGCGCGCCGTCCTTCGCGGCACACGGCTCGGGTTCACGCGGCTTGGAGAGATCATGCCGCGGCGGAGCCTGATTCCCCTCTCGACTCTTGCCGGGCATTCACGGTGGTTCGTGAGGATGCTGAACATTCTGCCGTAAGCGGGGGAATGACGTCTCGGTGAACGTCGCCCATACAACAAGAACGTCGGACAGGCTGATGGCCCGTCCGACGTTCTTCTTTCGGCTTGATTCCGAGGGGATCTCCCTCTTCCTACCGTCCCGCCACCTTCAACCGGTTCATGGAGCGGGCAAGCGCGGCCTCGGCGCGGACCATGTCGACGGTCCGGTCGTGGGTGGCGCGCGCCTCCTTGATCCGTGTCTCGGCGCGTGAGCGTGAGCGTTCGGCCCGATGCACGTCGATCTCCTCGGCGGACTCGACGGTCTCGGCGATCACGGTCAGGACGTTGTTCTTGACCTCGGCGAACCCGCCGGAGGTCGCGAAATGGTGCTCATGCTCCTTCTCGTCGACGATCTTCAGATCCCCCACCTCCAGCTCGGTCAGGAGCGGGGCGTGGTTGACGAGAACCTGGAACGGGGAGACGACCCCCGGGAGGGTGACGGCCAGCGCTTCGCCCTGAAAGACGATCCGGCGGGGGGTCACCACCTCGATATGAAAGGTTTTTCCAGCCATGTAAGTCGCGAATCGAAGTTCGAACGTGAATGACCCGACGGGACCGGCCTGGTGGCCGTGGGGGCTCCGATAGGCCGGTCCGTCGTGATCGGGGGCGAATTTACGCGGTTGCCATCATCTTGGTTGCCTTCTCGCGGGCCTCCTCGAACGTGCCGACGTAGCGGAAGGCTTCCTCCGGCATGTCGTCTCCCTCACCGTTGAGGATCGCCTCGAAGCCGGCGATCGTATCCTCCAGCTTCACGTAACGGCCCGGCAGACCTGTGAACTGCTCGGCGACGAAGAAGGGCTGCGAGAAGAAGCGCTGGATCTTCCGGGCGCGCTGCACCGTGACCTTGTCCTCGTCCGACAGTTCGTCCATGCCGAGGATGTTGATGATATCCTGGAGATCCTTGTACGCCTGCAGAATCTGCTTCACCCGGGTCGCCACGCTGAAGTGGCGCTCGCCGAGGATGTTCGGGTCGAGGATCGTCGAGGTCGAGGCGAGCGGATCGACGGCCGGGTAGAGGCCGAGCTCCGAGATCTGACGGGAAAGCACCGTCGTTGCGTCAAGGTGGGCGAAGGTGTTGGCCGGGGCCGGGTCGGTAAGATCGTCCGCCGGAACGTAGACGGCCTGCACCGAGGTGATCGAGCCCTTGGTCGTGGAGGCGATCCGCTCCTGCAGGGCGCCCATCTCCGTCGCCAGGGTCGGCTGGTAACCGACGGCCGACGGCATACGACCGAGAAGCGCCGACACCTCCGAACCCGCCTGCGTGAAGCGGAAGATGTTGTCGATGAAGAGAAGAACGTCGCGTCCCTCCTCATCGCGGAAGTACTCGGCCATCGTCAGAGCGGTCAGAGCCACGCGGGCGCGGGCGCCGGGGGGCTCGTTCATCTGACCGAAGACGAGCACGGTCTTGTCGAGAACGGAGGAACCGTCGGCAAGAACCGCCTCGGACATTTCAATGTAGAGATCCTTCCCCTCGCGGGTGCGCTCGCCGACGCCGCCGAAGACGGAGTAGCCGCCGTGCTGCTTCGCGATATTGTTGATCAGCTCCAGGATAACGACCGTCTTTCCCACGCCGGCGCCGCCGAACAGACCGGTCTTGCCCCCCTTGGTGTAGGGCTCAAGCAGGTCGATCACCTTGATGCCGGTTTCCAGCATCTCCTTGTTCGTGGTAAGAGATTCGAAGGCGGGGGAGGGACGGTGGATCGGAAGGGTCATCTCCGAGTTGATCGGGCCCTTGTTGTCGATCGGGTCGCCGGTGACGTTCATCATGCGGCCCAGGGTCTGCGGTCCCACACGGACGCTGATCGGTCCGCCGGTGTCGATCACCCGGGTGCCGCGGCTGAGTCCGTCGGTGGAGTCCATGGCGATGGCGCGGACACGGTCCTCACCGAGATGCTGCTGAACCTCGCACACCAGGATGTTCTCCTCCCCTTCCGAGGTGGTGCGGGGAATATGGAGGGCGTTGAGGATCGACGGAAGCTTCGACCCGGAGAACTCCACGTCGACGACCGCGCCGATGATCTGAACGATCTTTCCTTCATTCATTATGGTAGGCCTTCTGAAGTTGATATATCTGATGAATTCGCGTGCGCATGCCCGGAGAAGCCTGATGAACGCCCCCTGAAGAGGGGGAAGCCGACAAAGCATGCAAAGGTACGGAAGGGGGCCGTGTTGTACAATCACGGGTTGTGAGAGAGGGTAATAAGGAATGCCCTGACGAACAAACCGCGGCGGATATAACTTAGAACCATAGTCAACGCGGCCTTTGAGAACCGGTGCCGCCGTGTCGGGAAACCAGTATTCCAACATCCATGCGAACACTACTTCTCATCCTTCTGATCTTCTCCGGACCGTTCATTTCCTCCGTTGCGGCGCAGAACGGTCGCAGCGTGATATTCGGAGCCGATCCGAACCCCTCGAACGAGGGAGTCGGGCCTACCGACAGAGCCCCTGTTTTCAGAAGGGGGGCGGTGGTCGTCGAGCGGGACGGACAGCTTCTGACGGCGTGGGTCGAGGCCGATGTCGCCTTCATCGCCATGACTCCGTGGGACGGGAGGAGCGGCAGGCTGCCGGAAGCCGCCTCGCGGCTGGTCGAGCCCCAATGGCCTTCTCATCCTCGCCTATATGGATGTCGAGGAGGGCTCCTCATCGGTGCGGTACAGCTACAATGGGTCGATCATGGGTCCGCAGACGTTGGTCTCGTTGCACAGGTCGTTCAACAGTGCGGTGGCAACGGTCCACGGATCGCGGACTCTTCGCTATGAACGAGGGGCCGGCGGTGCGGTGATCAACCACCCTCAGAAGATCGGGCAGGCGTACCTTCTGACCGCATCGGGATGGGAGCTCCTCTCCGACTCCCTGATACTTGCCGGCAGCAGAGATCTCGGGGTCACGTTCGATCCGAATTCAGGGACCACGTTCGTCGCCGCCGATCTGACCCCCGTTCAGAATCCCGCGAACGGAAATCTCGCGTTCCTCTGGGAAGAAGAGGGAGGACTGCATGCATCGCTCACAACCCGGTTTCTGGAGCCGGCCGGGAAGGATCTGCTGATCGCGAATGTCGCTCCCAGACCGCTCAATGCCAGGGCGCCCGCTATTTCAGCCGTCTATCGCAACGACACCCTCTTTGCCGTCCGGGAGGAGAGCTGGGAGACGGTCGTGCAGGGGCGTCCGTATATGGCGGCCGATGTCTTCGGTACCGCATACCCGCTGGGGGCCGTCAGCGCGGTCGATGAGTCCGCATCCTCCCTCCGTCAGCTTTCGATCACCCCCAATCCCTCGTCGACGAACGCCCTCGTCTCGTTCCCTCCGCTGCGCGGAGAGGGCTCGATCGAGATTGGCTCTCTCCTCGGCGACAGGGCCGTATCGAAACCTTTGATCGTGGCGCGATAAAGAGGGCGGCCCGGCCGTGTTTCCTGCCGATCGTCGATCGAGCCGTCGCGGGCGGTTTCTTCCCCGTTTCGTACCTTCGCCGTTCATTCGGAATCGATATGAATCGGGTCGCGCTCTGTTTCAGGGGCGCGGGCCGGGCAACAGTCAATCGGCAATCCTCAGCTCCATGCGCTCTTATCCGGCTCGTACTCATTACGCGGGGAAGCTCTCCGCCTCGCATATCGGCATGACCGTCGCTCTCAACGGCTGGGTTGCGTCACGACGCGACCTGGGCGGGCTGATCTTCGTGGACGTCCGAGACCATACCGGTATCGCCCAGATCATCTTCTCCCCTCAGCATATGGCCGATCTGATGGAGCTTGCGGGGGAGCTCCGGACCGAATACGTCATCGCCGTTTCCGGCGACGTCCACCGGCGTGAGAGCCCGAACCCGTTGCTGCCGACCGGCGAGATCGAGATCTACTGCCGCGAACTGGTCATCCTGAACCGCGCCGACACCACGCCGTTCGAGATCGGCAAGCGTGATCAGGTGAACGAGGAACTGCGCCTGAAATATCGTTATCTCGATCTCCGCGACGACGAGCTCCAGCGGAACCTCCGTATCCGCAGCCGGGTCTATCAGATCGTCCACGAATATTTCGCCGAACATGGGTTCGTGGAGATCGAGACGCCGCTGCTGGTTCGTTCCACCCCGGAAGGGGCGCGCGATTATCTGGTGCCGAGCCGTGTTCATCCGGGAAGCTTCTATGCCCTGCCGCAGTCGCCGCAGATCTACAAGCAGCTCCTGATGGTCGCCGGCTTCGATCGCTACGTCCAGATCGCCAAGTGCCTTCGTGACGAGGATCTGCGCGCCGACCGTCAGCCGGAGTTCACGCAGATCGATCTGGAGATGTCGTTCGTGGAACAGGAAGATGTGCTCCAGATGGTGGAGGGATTTCTGGTCCGCGTCTGGAAGGAGATCAGAGGGGTCGAGCTTCAGCTCCCGATCCCCCGCATGACACATCGCGAGGCGATGAGCCGGTTCGGCTCCGACAAACCCGACACCCGGTTCGAGCTTGAACTGAAGGATCTCAACGAGATCTTCCCGGAGACCGAGTTCAGCGTGTTCAGGGGAGCCCTGGAGTCGGGCGGGTCGATCACCGGCATCAACTTCATCGGCGGCGCCCGCTACTCGCGGAAGCAGATCGACGAACTGACCGAGTTCGTAAAGCGATATGAAGCGAAGGGACTCGTCTGGCTGAAGGTCACGGCCGAGGATATGGAGGGGGGATCGGCAAAATTCCTCTCACCGCAGGAAAAGATCGCATTGCGAGAGCGTATGGCGTCGGCCGAGGGGGATATGATCCTGGTCGTGGCGGATACGTGGCACGTGGCACATAATGCGCTCGGAGCCCTTCGCCTGGAGATCGCACGGCGTGAGAACCTGATCCCGAAGGATATCGATCACCTCCTCTACGTGGTCGATTTCCCGATGTTCGAATCGATCGATCCGGAGACGGGGAAGCCGGTGCCGGCGCATCATCCCTTCACCTCGCACAAGAGAGAGGACGAGCATCTGCTGGAGAGCGATCCCCTCGCTGTACGATCCAATGCCTACGATCTCGTCATCAACGGGTACGAACTCTCCTCCGGCAGCATCCGTATCCACGACAGGGAGACGCAGGCGAAGGTCTTCGAGCTGATCGGGCTCTCCGATGACGAGGCGCGGGCGAAGTTCGGGTTTCTTCTGGAGGCGTTCCGCTTCGGCGCTCCGCCGCATGGCGGGATGGCGCTCGGTCTCGACAGGCTCATCATGATTCTGGCGGATACCGACAATGTGCGGGATGTGATAGCGTATCCGAAGACGACCAAGGCTGCGTCGTTGATGGATGAGGCTCCTTCGCCGACGACGGATGATATCTTGAAGATCGTGGGGCTTAGGCTCTTGGGGGCGTAAGAGAGAGAAGAGAAATAAACAGGGAGCCACAGAGGACACAGAGGTAAGAGAAGAGAGTCTCTCTTTCTTTCCTAACTCTGTGCTCTCTGTGGCTCCCTGTTATTTTTCTTACCTCTTCTTCTCCCACACCATCTCCGACATAACGAGATCGGCCCGGGGCCCGAACCCATCCGCAAACTCCGAGGGATAATAGACCAGCACATAATACCCCTGCCCCTCATGCGACCCCACGCAGATATACCCGGTGAACCCCTTCTTCTCGATGGAGAAGGTATTCACCGCCCACGGACACCTCGTCGTCGACTCCGCCGCATTCGACACCTGCCACTTGTTCTTCTCCACCACCCCTCCCGACCCGAGCACCAGCCCCGAGACTTCAAGCGATGAGGTCGTCCCCGTCGGAACCAGAATCTCCATGTACGCATTCTTCGTCTCCTTCCCTCCGAACGCCGCATGGACTCGCAGCGTCATCGCCTCCCCCGTGACCTTCTCCACCGCCACCATATCCTCCGGGACATAGGTGGTGAACGGCAATCCCTTCCCCGCCAGTTTCAACTGCATGCTCTGTTCCTTTCCCTCCACCATGATCTTCCCGGCCTTCGTCTCGGGACGCACGACGGCCGAGTCGACGACCGGCGCCGGCGTCCGGGGCGGCTGCTCCACGACGCCGGGGGGGGCTGCGGCGGTGTCGTGGGCGGGCGCTTCCTGTGCCGTCCGATCGCGTTTGCAGCCGGTCATCGAGGCCAGGCAGAGGAGGCCGGCGATGGGGAGAAGGAGAGAGGAGAAGATCGATTTCATATCGCTGAATGACTGTTGAAGCGTTTCGATGCCGGACCCTTCCCGGAGCCGGGCGACCCATAATTTCCGCACGCTCCGTGAACGCCGCAAAGATCGTGACGAAGAGGTCACATATTGCAACAGAACCGGAGGCGGGAAGCCGCCGTGAAGGAAGTATTCTTCGAACGGGCGTCGGAGTCGACGATCCGTGGACGTGAGAACAAGACCGATCCGGAGCATCAGGAGGTATGATGGGAACAATGACGGTACCCCCCGGACCGAAAGGGCGCCCGATCGTGGGGAGCCTTCCCGACCTGCGCAACAGGCCGCTGGAGTTCATGACCGACTGCGTGCGGCAGTTCGGCGACGTGACCTACATGAAGATCGCGGATCGACATGTCTACCTTCTGGCCGATCCCGATATGATCGAGGAACTGCTCGTCACCGGCAACAGAAACTTCATCAAACCACAGCTCCTGAAGGATGCAGGCGCCGTCCTCGGCAACGGCCTGCTTACCTCCGACGGCGATTTCTGGCTCCGTCAGCGCCGCCTTGCCCAGCCCGCGTTCCATCGCGATAGAATCGCCGCCTATGCCGATCTGATGGTCTCCTTCACCCGCGAGACCCTTGATACGTGGGAGGATGGGAAACCCTTCGATATCCATGAAGAGATGATGGCGCTGACCCTGAACATCGTCGCCAAGGCGCTCTTCGGCGCCGATGTATCGGGGAAGGCCGCACAGGTGGGGGAGGCGCTGGAGGTCGCTCTCGAGCGGTTCGTCGACAGACTCTCCCTGATGCGGATCTTCGACAGACTGCCGCTGCCGCGCAACGTCAGGTTCAGAAGGAAGAAGGGAGAGCTCGATGCGATCATCTACGAGATTATCGAGTCGCGCAGACGAAGCGGGGTCGATGCGGGAGATCTTCTCTCCATGCTCCTCCAGGCGCAGGATCTGGACGGCAGCCGCATGAACGATCTGCAGCTCCGCGATGAGGTCGTCACCCTCTTCCTGGCGGGACATGAGACCACGGCGATCTCACTGACCTGGACCTGGTATCTGCTGGCGCTCAATCCCGGGGTCGCCGATCGTCTGTTCGAGGAGCTCGACGAGGTCCTCGGCGATCGGATGCCGGAGCTCGATGATCTTCCCCGGCTTCTCTACACCGATATGGTGATGAGGGAGTCGATGAGGCTCTATCCTCCGGCCTGGCGCGTCGGACGGGAGGCGCTTGTCGACTGTACCATCGGTGGGTACGATATTCCGAAAGGGGCGCAGGTGATCGCCAGTCAGTGGGTGATGCATCGCGATGCGCGCTATTTCGATGATCCGCTGGAGTTCAGGCCGGAACGGTGGGAGGGGGATCTGAAGAACCGGCTGCCGAAGTTCGCCTACTTTCCGTTTGGAGGAGGGCCGAGGCGGTGTATCGGGGATATGTTCGCGATGATGGAGGGGGTGTTGCTGCTGGCGGCGATTGCCCGGGAGTTTCGGTTCGAACTGGTGCGGGGGCAGAAGGTGGAGTTGTGGCCTTCCATTACGTTGCGGCCTCGTGGGGGGGTGAGGGTGGTGGGGAGAAGGAGAAGAACATGAACAGGGAGTCACAGAGGGCACAGAGGTAAGAAAAGAGAGAGTAGAGAAGAATGGATCACTTCTCTACTCTGACTTCGAAGTTTACCTTGTCGTCGTTGAAGACGGGAGGGGGAGCGGCCGCGGCCGCGGAGTCTCGCCTGGCGTGGGAGGCCTCGGGCTTTATGGCGGAGGGGGTTTCCCTGCCAAGGGGTCGGGTTGCAGCAGCAGGGGGCGTCGCTGCGGGGCGGCTTGCGGAAGGCGTGGTTGCGCGTTCCGTGCGAGCGGGGATCGAGGTGTTTCCGTTTCCTGTCGGCTCCTGCGTTGGTCCCCTCCGTTTGTCGGCTGATTTCTCTTCAGGGGTTGATGCGGCGTCTCCGTTGCCGCTCTTCGGCGCGGCGGCGGGCACGGGAGGCGCTACATCTCCTGATTCGATATTTATCGTGAAGAGCATTCCCACGATAAGGGCGGCCAGGATCGCTCCGGCGGTGATGATGTCGCGAGGGCGGAGCGTGCCGACCGTTGTTACCGAGGCGGTCGGGCCGGGGACGGGGGTGTCGGCGAGCTTCGCCAGGATGCGGCTTCCGGGGCGGGTGCGGTCACCGGTCAGCGAGAGACGGTCGCGCTCCACGGCTCGTGTGATGGCGGCGTCGGCCTCCAGCAGCATCCCCAGCTCGGGGTCGGTTTCAGCCTGCGCACGGATCGCACGTTCCCTCCGGCGTCCGGCGCCGCGGGTCAGTTCGTCGAGCAGATGTTCTCGTTCCGTTCGGGTCGTTTTCATGCGTTTCCGTTCCTTGATCTGCGGACCTCGTTCTGTTCCCCCTTGACGTCGGCTTCCTGTGCAGTGAGCACCATCGTCCTCAGTTTCCGTCGTGCGCGCGATGCGGTGGCCCAGACCGCCTCCGACGATTTATCCAGCATCGACGCTATTTCATCGAAGCGATAGCCGCAGTAGAGATTGAGCACCAGCACTTCGCGATACTCGAACGGCAGCTTCTCCAGCGACGCAAGCGCGATCTCCTCCATCTCCGACGGCTCGCGGATCGAGTAGGTCGGCAGATCGGTCTCCTCCAGTTCGGTAAGGCTCAGGAGCCGCCGGGCTTTCCGCAGATGGTCGATACAGAGGTTGCGGGCGATCCTCAGCAGCAGTCCCACCGGATTGCGTACCTCCGACGGCGACCGTCGAAGCTCGATCACCCGCTCCCACATCTCCTGCGTCAGATCTTCAGCCTGGTCGCGATCCCCCACGATCTTCAGACAGTAAAGATGAAGCCGCTCGTTGTGCCGGCGGAACAGATGCAGGAACGCCTCGTCATCCCCCTTCATGAAGCGGGAGAAGAGCGATGCATCGTCCTCGTTGTTTCTGTTGCGCAGGAATCTCATGCCGATACGGCTGTCGTCTCTATTGATGTTGAATCGTGACCTCTGCGGGCCGTTCCCTTCCGCGGAATGGCTCCCGCGTCGCGTGCCGCTGCTTGCACAATGTAGATGACGTACGTGATGTCGCAAACCTGACGCGCCCGCTCCCCTTATCCCCCGGAATTTTTTTTGTCCGGGTTTCCGCCGGAATTTCGTGCTGTCCGGCCTCATCTGTCAGGTCGCGGTTCCTCCATCCGTCCCTTATATGCGCCCGGCGGATACCTGGGATCGACCAGGACGTTACGTTCTCTCATCAGGCATCAGGCCGATACAAAGCTTCCGGGTCCGCTGATCATAACGACGACCATGAACACGAAGATCTCTCTCCGTTCCCTGCTCCTGCTTCCGCTTCTTCTCCTGGCCGGATGCGGCGACGAGTTCCAGCCCCTGGCGACCGACGGGGATGGGGGCCCCTTCGAAGGGGTGATGTGGCGACTTGAGGCGATACGATCCAGTGCTGAGAACAGAATCGAGAAGGTGGCGCCGGAGGCGAATGTGACGATCACGTTCGAGGATTCGCTGGCGGGAGGTATCGGCGGATGCAATCGGTACGGCGCCCGCTATACGGCCGGTGACGACACCATGTCGATCGACGTGGTCTTCTCTACCTTCGTAAACTGTGAGCAGTACGATCGGCTCGAGGGACGATATTTCGAAGCGCTCGAGAAGGTCCATAGCTATACCGCCGATCAGACCACGCTCCATCTCTACTATGAGGGGGGGAATGTCCTCGACTTCGTGAAGATCCCTACGCCGAAGCGGACGAGGATCATCTTCAACAGCGCGATAACGCCCGGTACGGCGCCCTCCCCCTACGTTCTGGAGACGGCCACGGACGACGGCGAGCCGCGCGGGACGGTGGCGGCGGGGGCCCTTCTGGCGCATCCTCCCATGCGGGGAAAGATCGCCTATACGGGAAACGACCAGGGGGGACGGCTGGCGGTCTTCATCTCCAAGATAGAGGGGATCGGTCCCGAGGTCGTCTATGCAGCCGTGCCGGAGCCGGTTCCCGGAACCGCGGCGATCTCTCCCAGCGGAGGAAAGATCGCGTTCGGAGTCGATGCCGGCAATACTCCGCAGCAGGCGCTGATGGTCTCCGATGCCGACGGCGGAAATCTCAGGACGATCAGTTCCGAGATGATGCGCGGCGCGATCCCCGCCTTCTCTCCCGACGGGCGCCTGGTGGCCTTCCACAGCCACGACGCGCGGATCCTTGTGGCGGATGTGGAGGGGAACACCCCGCCGATCGCCGTCGCGGCGAACGCCATAGGGGTGCGGGGATACCTCCACGGCTACGAGCGTCTGGAGTGGTCGCCCGACGGCTCCAGGATCGCTTACATCGGGACCGTGGGGTATTTCGCAACCGACATCTTTCTCGCCCCGCTGGACGGGAGCACCCCGATCAATCTCACCGGGGACGAGGAGGGGGATATGTGGCCGACCTGGTCGCCGGACGGCGCGTGGCTGGCGCTGACCGGCGGAAACCGCGTCTGCCGGATACGAGCGGACGGCACGGGGGGGAAGGACTATATCGTGGCGCCGAAATATGTCGAGGAGCTCTATCCGCAGTGGTCGCCGGACGGCGGGAAGATCATGCTGGTCGGCTTCACGAAGGCGGCCCAGACCTCCGATCCGATCCCCGGTCGTCTGATCACCGTCGATCTCGATACGCGGCGGGAGACGACGATCGCGGAGGAAGCGTACAAGGGGTTCTGGATCAGATAACCGGGTCACGGGGAAGAGTGGCGTCGGGGGATCTATCGCGTCTCCCTCCCGACGCTCGCGCGCAGGCTTGCATGGAAATGCAGGCCTGCTGATGTTAGTGCCCGACCGGTCACGCAACCCCAGGATGAATGAGCAGGACGGCGAACTTCGGACATACCGGCGGATCTCTTCTCGGCATCGCAGCAGCCATGCTCCTTGCCGCGGTCCGGCCCCTCTCCGCCCAGCAGCGGATGCTGATCGGTCCCACGGCTGAAGTCGAGTACGGCGTCCCCCTGACCGTCGATCGCGAGCCGGGGCTGGTCAACAGCTTCGGCGTCTCCGGGCTGGGGAGGTCGTACAACCTGACCGGCGCGGCGGGGATCCGTCTGGATGCGACAGGATTTCTCGGCGGATCGATCCGCTCCTCGGCGGCTCTTACACTCGCCCTCTCCACCGGCAGCTTCACCTCGAACCCCTACACCGTAAGCGAGGCCATCGATACCTCCGCCGTTCTTCGGGAGACGGAACGGGAGTTCGGAGTCTACACCACCCTCAGCATGCTTCGTCTCGATCTGATGCCGATGGCGTTCGAGGTCGGCGGTCTCTTCGATATCGGCGTGGGCGCATGGGGGAGCTACAGGCTCAACTCCGGGTTCATCGAGACCGAGCGACTGAGAGGTCCCGCGGGGATCGCCTTTCCGGATGGGACGACGTCGCGCACGGTGCTGGCCGGGGAGGAGCTCGGGGCCGCGCGGTTCCGATGGGGCGTCACGGCCGCGATCGACCGAAGGATAACCTCGACCCCCTCCGCCTTCATCACCCCCTTCGCCACCATCAGGCTCGACGTGCAGGCGCTGATCGAGGGGACCGGGCTGCGCCGCGCGACCAGCGGGGGAATCGGGCTGGCTCTTCTGCTCGATCCGTCGCCGGAGGTTCCGGCGCCGATTCCGGCGGCCGAACTCGACACATCGCGGCAGGATCTTCCATCCGAACGGCTTTCCATCAGGCTTCACGCGCTCGACAGCGCGGGGGGGCGTCTGCCGGCTCTTCATATCCGGTCGGCGGGCTATCGGCACCGTGTGCAGGCGCCGGTGGCGGAGTTCATCGGGTTCGATCAGGGATCGGCGACACTTCCATCGTATGTCGAGATGATCGAAGCGGGCGAGACAGCCGGTTTCTCGATGATATCGCTTGCCAGACTCGAGCCGACCGAGATCCGCAGGCACTCGCTGAACATTATCGCATCACGACTACGCGACGAACCGAAGGGGAAGCTGACGGTAACGGGAACGGCGGGATGGTCGGAAGGAGATGGGGAGACGGTCACGCGCCGTCGCGCCGAGGCGGTCAGGGGCTATCTGACGGACGTCTGGGGAATTCAGCCGGCACGGGTCGAGGTAGTGATCGAGGCGGCCGGGAAGCGCAGGGCGGGGGTCGGGCTCCGAAGCTCATCCCCCGGACTGCTCCGTCCCGCCGTCGTGGAATGGATCGTGAACCGACTCGAAACTTCCCCCATCTCCCTGGTGAAATCGGTCGACGCCTCCGACGATCGACCGTGGACCGTTACGTTCCTGCAGAACGGAGAGACGGTCGGCTCCTTCTCCCGCGAGGATGAGAAGAGCGGAAGCAGGCCGGAGGGATCGTTCGGACTCGACGAGGGCTCCACCTTTCCCCTGATCGCCGAGCTCACCGTGCGGAATCCCGACGGTTCGATCGATACCGCGCGGGACGAACTCCCCCTCTCCGTCACCGGGCGTCAGGGCTCCCCGGTCGTCGAACAGGAATATCTCTCAACGATTATTCTTCCCGGTCCGACGCCCGAACGGATGCGGGAGGAGGTTGCGGCGACGGCCTCCGCGCTCAGGAGCGGCGCCGTCATCACGATCGCTCCCCTTCCTCCGGCTGAGGGAACCCCGTCGGAAGATCGTCTTCCGACGGGGTTCGTATCGCATGTCGCCGCGATGCTTCTTGAGGAACTCTCGGCCTCCTCGATCGCGATCCGGGAGCTGCGGGCCACAGGCTCCGGGGAGAGGGGGGGCGGAGCCCTGATCACGGTTCGGCAGCCCGTCGGCGGATCGTTGAAGCAGTAAGATCGTGATCCCGATCCGCCCGGGTCTCCGGCATCACTTCACATGCACCAGCACTCCGGACTTCTCGAACGCGCCGGCCGTGAGCCGATAGTGATACGTGCCGGCGGGGAGCGTTCCTGCATCAAGGGAGATATGGTGTTCCCCCGCCTCAAGGCGATCGTCGACCGGGATCGTTCTCACGGCCCCCAGAGCGTCGTGGATCGTCAGCCGCACGTTGCACGGTGAGTCGAGCGTGAAGCGGAGGGTCGTCGATCCCGAAAACGGGTTCGGCTCCACCGATACCATTGATTGCGATGCATCTCCCTCATATCCGACTCCGAGAGTCTTGACCGTCTCGGTGATCGTCTCCTGCTGGAAGTCGACGGTCATGGTTCCCCCGGCGAACTCTCGTCTCCAGATCCATCCCTCCCTGACCGCCGGGGCGATCGGATCGCCGAACCGCGCGGGCCATGTCGACCAGGCGTTGTCGCGGCCTGCCAGGATGTTCCAGTCTGCCCCGACGAAGATCGCGTCCCCCTTCTCCCGGATCATCATCGCGGCGGCGGCGACGATCCTCGTCTGCCTGAACGTATACTCGTCGGAGCCTCCCAGGCCGGGGGTGAGGAGCACCAGTCTTCCGCTGTCGAGCAGGCGGCGGTACTCGTCCAGTTCGTTCCGGATGAGGAGGGTGTCGGTGTCGACCATCCTGTTGAACGGGTTGGCCGCCTCCGCCATGAAGACTCCGTCCAGGTCGTCCATGAAGGTCGTCTGCCGCATTTCCAGGCGGGGGACCGTAAAGCGGACGACGACCGGGAAGCCGACCGCGTCGCTCTCCTTCTTGATCTTCTCCAGCAGGATCGACCAGACCGCGGCCGAGACCGTCCAGAGATCGGGGAGGTCGGAGATGAGGAGAAAATCTCCATGCTTCCGCGCCTCCTCCACGATCAGCCGGGCCAGGTTGTCGTGCGCCGTGTTGCTGATGAGGCGGCGCGTCGTGTCGCCGTAGGTCTCGTAGAGGTGATCCAGGCCGATCGCCTCCCACGTGAGGTATCGCGGCGGGTCGAAGGGGTCGGACCCGGTCTCTGCCGCGAAGACGGCCGAGAGATCGACGCCGACGAGGCCCGATGTCGGGGCATGAGCCTTGTGGAACGAGAGAAGCGAATCGCGTGAGAGATCGAAGATGTAGGGATTGTCGGTTCTGGTATGGACATCGGCCACGACCGATCGTGAGACGATGGAGTCGGGCGCGCCGCGGAGCGCGGGAGGGTTCAGGAGAGGAGTGAAGAGGAGGCTTTCGTCGGAGTCGATCCCCTTCAGCCAGTCGCGGCCGACGATTTCGGTTCCCGGGTCGGGCGTACGCTCGTCATCTCTGCTCTGCGCATGAAGGCCGGCAGGCGCGAGCATGGCGAGCGTCGCGATCAGAGTGGGAGTTCCTGCGGAGCGCAGGCAGGTCCGTATGAATCGTTTCATGAGGTGAATTTCGATTGAGTGAACGGAATGGCACCGTGAAACGACGTACGAAGATGCACCGACCTGACACGATGGAACGGGACAAAAAAAAGCCCGGCCGATCTCGGTATTCGGCCGGGCACTCCTGGAACGATCTAGAGAGGCTTGTAGAGAACCAAGTAGATCGGGGGAGCTATTACAAACGATTCGGTCGTATGCACATAAAGTGACTGATCACCCTCTCACGTATTGCGCCCCCTACCTGTAACAGTTTGTATTTTCCGTCTTAGCGTTCTTGCTATCTGCCGGGGCCGGTGACCGGGCCGGGGTCCTTCGGATTTTTGCGGGATTTCCGAACATTTCGTCCCTGCTGTTCCTGCTGGGCGACGGCCGCCGCCTGGGTCAGCGAATCGCGGATCGACGCCACGACGGAGTCACGGTTGAAGGGGGCCGGCGTCGGGGCCTTGAGCATCGGGCGCTCGGCGGCTGTGCGGACCACCTCCTGCGGCCAGAAGTCGTCGTTGGTCTTGACAAGATCGGCGCCGAAGAACCCGGCAACCGAACCGACGATGATCGCTCCCGCGACGGCTGCTGCGATCATGCCGCCGCGAGCCGCCGGTGTCGGGGGGGAGCTGGGCGAGTCGGCGGGCTCGAGCCCCACCTCCGGGCCGAGGCGTGAGAGGATATCGAGATCCTCACCGGATGTCAGCGACTGATATTGTTCGTTTCTATGAAGCGCGCTTTGCAGCTTCATCTGCTGGCGAAAGAGGACCCGCTGCGCGGGATCGTTCGCCAGATCGCCGAAGAGCTTCGCCGACTCTGCGTCGGGGAGCTCGCCGTCGATCAGATGGTACAGTTCCTCATTCATGGCCGTACTTCTTCATCAATAGTTAGGGGCACCGGCAGGCCTACCGCGTGCTTTCCAGGTACACGGAGAGTCGCTGGCGTAATGTATCGCGACCTTTGAAAATCCTGAATTTCACCGTCGACACCGGTGTGCCGGTGATCTGCGCTATCTCATCGTACGAGTGTCCCTGTACATCGCGCAGAATCACCGCCTCGCGGTAGATCTCGGGGAGTGATTCGATCTCCGTCGTGAGCACTTCCTGGAGCATCACATCCGAGCTTTGTTCCAGCACCGGAAGCTGAAGTTCGTCGATCTGGTCGTGCTCCTTGGTCGTTCGCAGCATGTCTATACAGACGTTGCGCGTAAGACGGAAGAGCCAGGCGGCGACGTTCGTCCCCTTCTGGTACATGCGGGCGTTCTGAAATGCCTTCAACAACGCCTCCTGGAGCGCATCCTTGGCGCGCTCCCTGTCACCTATCATACGGCAGCAGTAGGTGAAGAGGCGCTGGCGATAGCGGTCGTACAGCAGCACGAACGCCCGCTTGTCCCCATCAGCCACCATCTGCAGCAGCTCGTCGTCGGATGCCGCCGTCTGCCGATTCTTCTTGCCTATCAAGATGTCACCACCGGGCTCTGTATGGAAGTTGAGAGCTCCCGTGATCCGAGCTTCCGGCAGGGTCGATCCGGCATTCCGGTAACCCCATGCAGGCTCACATCCGGGAGAACGTGCCGACGAGGAAAAAGGTTAGACGGGCTCATTCGATGATCGCTGCCCCTCACGCGCCCACGCCTCCACCACGGTAAGCGCCGCGACGTTGACGATATCCTCCACCTCGCTCGACCTCTGCAGGACATGCACGGGTCGATTCATTCCCATCAGGAGCGGTCCTATCGCCTCGCACTCGCCGATCCGCATCAGGAGCTTGTAGGCGATGTTGCCGGCGTCGATGTTCGGGAAGATCAGCACGTTGGCCGGCTGTCCCTCCATCGAGTTGAAGGGGAAGAAGGTGTTGAGGATATCGCTGGAGACGGCCGTATCGGCCTGCATCTCGCCGTCGATGATCAGGGAGGGATCATGCGCCTTCACGAGCTCCGTGGCGCGGCGCATCTTCTCGGCGGCGGGATGCTTGGAGTCCCCGAAGTTGGAGAAGGAGAGCATCGCGACGCGAGGAACGACCCCGAAGCGGCGAGCGGTCTCGGCCGCCATCCGCGCGATCTCGGCAAGATCCTCGGCCGTCGGTTCGATGTTGACGGTCGTGTCGGCAAGAAAGTACGTTCCCCCCGACTTCGGCATCAGAATATAGACCCCCGCCACACGGGAGTAGCGGGGATCGCGTCCCACCGCCTGCAGCGCAGGACGGATGACATCGGGATACGATATCGATACGCCCGCCACCAGACCGTCGGCGTCGCCGCGCCTGACCATCATCATCCCGAAATATATCGTTCTGACCATCAATCTGCCGGCCGTGGCCTCGGTGACCCCCTTGCGCGAACGGACCTGATGGAACTCACCGCGATATTCCAGCCCGCGCGGGTCCTCAAGCGGGTTGACGATCTCCACGCCGGTCAGGTCGATATGATAGCTCCGGGCGAGTTCCCTGATGATCGGCTCGCGCCCCAGAAGGATCGGAACGCAGATCCCCTCCTCCACCAGACGCTGCGCGGCCCGCAGGATCGGAGCCTCCTCACCTTCCGGGAAGACGATCTTCTTCAGCGGCTTCAGCGACTGCGCCTCGTTGATGATCGGCACCATGAACCCGCGTGATTTCCCGAGCCGCGCCTCGAGCTGATCCTTGTACTCTTCCCAGTTCTCGATCGGCATCCGCGCCACCCCCGTCTCCATCGCAGCCCGCGCCACGGCGGGGGCGACCCAGAGAAGGACACGCTTGTCGAACGGTTTCGGGATGATGTATTCGGGGCCGAAGCGGATCGGTTTGTCGCCGTAGCTCCGGATGACCGAGTCGGCCACATCCTGCCGGGCCAGATCGGAAAGGGCGCGCGCGGCCGCCAGCTTCATCTCGTCGTTGATGGCGCGGGCGCGCACGTCCAGCGCTCCGCGGAAGATGAAGGGGAAGCCGAGGACGTTGTTCACCTGGTTGGGATAGTCGCTCCGTCCGGTCGCCATGATGATGTCGGAACGGACGGCGGTCGCCTCGTCGTAGCCGATCTCGGGGTCGGGGTTCGCCATGGCGAAGACGATCGGGCGGTCGGCCATCGAGGTGATCATCTCCTGGGTGACGACCCCTGCCTGCGAGAGACCGATGAAGACGTCGGCCCCGCGCATCACGTCGCCGAGGGTGGCGGGGGATTCGCCGTTGGCGAACTCCGCCTTGTAGATGTTCAGATCGTCCCGTTTACGATGTATCAGTCCCTTCGAATCGCACATGAAGATGTTCTCGTGCCGGGCGCCGAGCAGCACGTAGAAACGGGCGCAGCTGATGGCGGCGGCTCCCGCGCCGGAGACGACGATCTTCACATCCTCGATCCGCTTCCCCTGGAGCTCCGTGGCGTTGATGAGAGCGGCGCCGGAGATGATCGCGGTGCCGTGCTGGTCGTCGTGAAAGACCGGGATGCTCATCCGCTCCTTCAGCGTCTCCTCGATCTGGAAGCATTCGGGGGAGCGGATATCCTCCAGGTTGATCCCTCCGAACGTCGGCTCCATCGAGGCGATGATGTCGATCACCTTCTCCGGGTCGCCGGCATCGATCTCGATGTCGAACACATCGATATCGGCGAATTTCTTGAAGAGGATTCCCTTCCCCTCCATCACCGGCTTCCCGGCCGCCGGGCCGATGTTCCCAAGGCCGAGCACGGCGGTTCCGTTGGTGATGACGGCGACCAGGTTTCCCTTGGCCGTGTAGTCGTAGACCTTCTCCTCGTCGGCAGCGATCTCCCTGCACGGCTCGGCCACACCGGGGGTGTAGGCCAGCGACAGATCGCGTTGCGTGGAAACCGGTTTGGTCGATATGACCTCGATCTTTCCCTTCCGTCCGCTCTTATGATACTCGAGCGCTTCCTCGCGCTTGATAAGCATGCTCATGATCTGTTCCTTGGTTGCTTGGGGTGCATCCGCCCGTCCGATGTTCCGTCCCCTTGTTCCGCGCCGATCGACGTAGAAAGGCGAAAATAAAAGAACCGGGGAAACCGTGAAGGTGTCCGCCATAATGTCGGCGCCCCCGCCCGGCGGGAACTCCGGTTCCTCCGCCCAATGTTCTTCACAGTGCCATTCAAAAAGTTTGCACCCCGATGATCGACAGGCGGAAGGAACCCGGCCCCGGGCGTCTCGCAACGAGACCCGGTCCAGGGGACCGCATTGCGACATCGGTATCGACACGCGCCCCGCTGCGGCGGGGGAGTCGACTCGCTCCACAAGGAGGAAACGGGAGAGCGGAGGGAGTCGTGCATATCCTTTTACGATTCTATAACCATACAACAAGGTACAGGTATGAACAAGCTACTGGGATTGGCTACAACGGTTATTGCCCTGACGGCGGCAACGGCACAGGCACAGGATGTATCGGGAAGCGGAATGTTCTCGCTGCAGGGGCGTCTTACGACCTCCTCCGGTGAACCGGTCGCGGATGGAACCCATTCGTTGACCATCAATGTCTACGCCGCCGGGAACGGATCGGCGATGCACACCGAGACGGATATGGTGACCACGATCGACGGGGTTTTCTCGACGATGGTGGGGGATAACGGGACGAACGGCGCGCTGATGGTCGACGCCGACACCCGCTATGAGCTCGGCCTGGGCGTCGACGGCCAGAGCGAGTTCGGGACGCGCCTCCAGATCGGCGATGCGGTCAGCGCGATGAGCGCCGATGTCGCCGCCAACGCCGAGATGGTGGGAGGGATCGGCGTCTCCACCGCCGCCAACCCGATGCCGGGAACGCTCGTGCCGCTCGATGCAAGCGGCCGCCTGAGCGCGTCGCTGCTGGGGAACAGCACGGTCACCAGCATCAACGGCATGCGGGGGAACGTCAACTTCGACGTCACCGGCCAGGGGGTCTCGCTCGATACCACGGGGGGACGTCTGCGGCTGAACATCACGGGCGGCGGCGGCGGGTCGTTCTCGCTCCCCTTCTCCGGCGATGCGAACACGATCGGTTCCGGCTCGACCGGCTTCCGGATCAGCGGCATGGGTGAAGGATCGGTCGCCGGCTTCACGAACACCGGCGCCGGCTCGGCGCTGCGCCTCAACTCCGCCGGCAACGCCGGGGGCGCCGCGACGATCGATATCGCCAACATGGGAGGGACGGCGATCAACGCCACCGGGACGAGCTCGGCCGATGCGGTCCTGCGTCTGCAGAACACCTCCAACGGCGTGAACGGTCGTCTGATCTCCGGCCTTGGGGCGACGGGGAACGGGGTGTTCGACGTCATGACCAACGGTCAGACGAAGATCAACTCCTCCGCCTCGACGGCGCTCGACGTCTCCGCGAACGCCGCGGCCTCCACGGCCCTTACTCTCCGCAACGCCTCGACCGAGGCCTCCGCGAACCTGATCACCGGTCTCGACGCATCGGGAGCCACCGTGCTCGACGTGGCGGCGAACGGACAGACCTCGATCGCGGCGACGGCCGGGACGGGGCTCTCGGTGACGACGAACGCGGCAGCGGACGCGGCGCTTCGGCTGCAGAACAGCGCGGCCGGCGGGACGGCACGTCTCATCACCGCCGTCAACTCGGGTGGGACCACCGTGCTCGACGTGGCGGCGAACGGACAGACGAAGATCAACTCCACGGTCGGCAACGCGCTGGAGGTGACCACGACGGCTGCCGGAGAGTCGGCGCTGAAGGTGACGGGAGGATTGACGCTGAACGGCGCGGTAGGGACCGGGACCGTCGATCTGAGCAACGGCAACGTCACCGTCAGCAACCCTCTGGTGAAGGCCAACTCGATCATCATGCTGACCGTCACGAGCGGCACGAACCTGACGAACATCGTTCCGCTCCGCGTGTCGTCGCAGAACGGCGGTTCGTTCACGGTGTCGGCCATTCCCGGCGCCCTGGGGACGCTGACCGGCAACGTGGGCTTCAACTATCTCATCATCAACCAGTAAGCCCATCCGGAGAATGACCATGAGAACGAAACTCTTGTTCGCGACGGCGTTCCTGGCGGGGCTTCTCTCCACGGCGGGCGCCGACGCACAGCAGATCATGCTGGAGCGGGCGGTGATCGCAAACGGGGGAGGGATGGCGACGAACGGCACGACGACGATACACTACACGGTGGGGCAGCCGGTCGTCGGCGTCCTCTCCGGCGGCGGGATCACCGCATACCTCGGCTTCTGGAACTTCCCGTTCGCGATGACGCCGACCGGGGTGGAGGCGGATGCGGGAGCGGGGAGCATCCTTGCTCTGAACGTGGCTCCCAACCCGGTGACGAGCCGGGGGAACGTGGGGGTGCGTCTTGCGACTCCGGGAGCGGTTGAGATATCGCTGTACGATCCGACGGGGACCAGGGTGAGGAAGCTCTTCCAGGGGGAGCGTCCCTCCGGCGACTTCACGGTGTCGCTGGACGCCGAGGATCTGGCGAGCGGCGCTTATTACATCGTAGTGAGCGCGCCGGGAGCATTGCTCCGCCGGCCGGTGACGGTCGTGCGCTGAGAGCAGCCGTCCTGATAAAATGCGAACGGGCGATCGGAGGGTATCCGATCGCCCGTTCGTCGTTCAGCGGGTCATCCGCGGGGGTCAGATGTCGACCGACATCTCACCGTCGCGCACGACCTCGGCATCCCCTTCCAGCGAGAGGTTGCTGAAGACGCCGTTCTTCATCCTGAAGTCGACCCAGAGGGTGGCGCCGCTGGTGGTGACGACACGCACCGGGGCGGAGATACCGCGCATGAGGGAGGCGACGATCGCCGAGGAGAGGGCTCCGGTGCCGCAGGCGCCTGTCTCCCGTTCCACTCCCCGCTCGTAGGTTCGGAGGTTGATCCCCGATCCGTCGGCCAGGGGCTCCACGAAGTTGGCGTTGGCGCCGGAGGTCGCGAAGCTCTGGTGATGGCGGAGCGAGCTTCCCCAGACATCGATATCGAGATCCGATATTGCTCCGATGGTGGAGTCGTTCAGATCGTCCAGGAACATGATGGCGTGGGGCGTTCCCACATCGGCGAAGTGGCACTGCCGTTTGCGTCCCAGCAGATCGATCTCCATTTCCGGGACGATCCGGCGGGGGGTGGGGAACTGCAGGCGGACGCCGCGGGCCGTCACCGAGGCGTCGTAGACGACCCCGGCGTTGGTGAAGCGGACGGTTTCGGGCCGGGCCACGAACCCTTCATCCACCGCGAAACGGACGGCGCAGCGTCCGCCGTTGCCGCACATCATGCCGGTGGAGCCGTCGCGGTTGTAGTACTTCATCTCGAAATCCCCCAGGCCCCAGGGATATATCGCTATAAGTCCATCCGCGCCGCCGTGGCCGCGGGCCTCGTCGCAGGCGACGGGAGCGAGCCTTGCCAGGTCGATGGCGGCAGGGAGCCGCCGGCCGTCGAACATGACGAACGTGTTGCCGGAGCCCGACATCTTTCTGTAGTTCAGTCGAATCATGATGCAAGATACGGTCTTGGTTGCGATAGAAGTGTCCCCAAACTGAGTCGTACGCTCCGGGGTCGGGTGATCGACGCGTTCGCGGGCACGGGGTTGGAGAACGCAATACTTTCTCACGCTACCATTACGTATCGCAGTTCGACTGCGGATGAACTTTTACTATCTTTGCCCTCCCCGGACCTCCTCGGACCAATGGGAACTTTGCCGCAACGGCTAAGCATTACAGTAGTTGTCCAATCGAAAACGAACTCAGGAATCATGAACATCCACGAGCACCAGGCCAAAGAGCTGCTCGGCAATCATGGCGTCCCGGTCCAGGCTGGGCGTGTCGCGTATACGCCGGAACAGGCGGTCGAATGCGCCCATTACGCGATTCAGGACGGGGCGGAGCTCATCATCCTGAAGGCACAGATCCATGCTGGCGGGCGCGGCAAAGGTATCGTTCACAACGTTGGAACGGACCAGCCGTTCATCTATAACGAGAAGGAACTGCGTGGGGTGAAAGTGATCCCTGCGGCCGACGGCAACCCGCTTCACGAGGTCTACGAGATCGCCAGCCGGATGCTGGGTCACAAGCTCGTGACGATCCAGACCGGGGCGCAGGGGAAGATCATCAACCGCCTGCTGATCGCCAACGGCGTCGATATCGAGAAGGAGTATTACTGCTCGATCCTCCTGGATCGCGCCAGCGGCAAGAACATCATCATGGTCTCCACCGAAGGTGGGATGGAGATCGAAAAGGTGGCCGAGGAGATGCCGGAGAAGATCCTCCGCGAATATGTGGAGCCGGGGCAGGGACTGCTCGGATTCCAGGCGCGTCGCCTCGCCTTCGGGCTGGGACTGAGCGGCGCCGCTCAGAAGAATTTTATCAAGTTCGTGACGGCGCTCTACGGGGCGTATCTGGCGATCGACGCCTCGATGGTGGAGGTGAACCCGCTGGTGCTGACCCCGGCCGGGGAGATGCTCGCGGTCGACGCCAAGGTGAGCATCGACGACAACGCCCTCTACCGTCACAAGAACATCCAGGCGATGCGTGACGAGTCGGAGGAGGACCCCCTGGAGGTCGAGGCCGGCAAGCACGACCTGAACTATATCAAGCTGGACGGGAACGTCGGCTGCATGGTCAACGGCGCCGGGCTCGCGATGGCGACGATGGATATCATCAAGCTTGCCGGCGGCGACCCGGCCAACTTCCTCGACGTGGGGGGCGGCGCCAGCGTCGACCGTGTGGCGAACGCGTTCCGGGTGATGATGAGCGACCCGAACGTCAAAGCCGTGCTGATCAATATCTTCGGCGGGATCGTGCGCTGCGACCGTGTGGCCAACGGCATCATTCAGGCGATGCAGACGGTACAGGTCGACGTTCCCGTTATCGTCCGTCTGGACGGAACCAACGCGGAAGAGGCTCGACAGATTCTCCTGAACTCTCCGCTCAACTTCTCTGTAGCAACTACCCTGCAGGAGGCTGCCGACAAGGTGAATGAGGCAATCTCCGGTCTCAACAACAATACCGTAGCAGAAGTAGAGGAGGCATCAACCGTTATGAATTCAGCAATGGCGTTCGCGTCCATCACCCGGCCGGTCGACGATGATGATGACATCAAGGACGATGAGGATCTCAAGGAAGAGGAAGAAGAAGAGGAATTTGAGATGGAGGAAGTCGAAGATCCCGATGCCATAGACTTCGAGGAGTTCGATGAGGAAGATATCGATGACGATATCGACAATATCTACGGTGAGGACGAGGACGAGTTCTGATCGTCTCCCCGATGATGCGCCTCGCGCTTCGCAGGGATCACCTCACGTCGACGACTTCTTCATATAGGGACAGTATCCGAGAGCGGCGTATCGATGACGATACGCCGCTCTCTTTTTTTCACCCCACGTTAAGTCCTCTTTAAGCGGATCGCGTATGATGATGTCCGTACGATCGACCGGGGCGCCATGCAGCGGGAGATCGCGGGATATGATGAACAGAGATTATCGGTGAACTTATGAACACCTATTATATGATTCGAGGAGTGCTCCACGTCGCGGGCGCCCTGGTTGTCTGCATTCTGATCGCGGTGATCGGATTGTATCCCTTCATCCCGGCCGAGCGCAGGACTCTCCGTCCGGCAACGGCTCCCCTGCGTCCCCGGTCGATGGTGATCGGATGACGACTGTAACGAGCGGGTGCGATATAGAGTGACGGTGCTCGGATGAATACTGCGAAAGGTGGGTGCGATATATATCGCCAACGGATGGGATAGGCCTTCTCCCAGCTTCGGCGGTTCGGAGCCTTACGGCGACGGATCGAGAGGCCGGCAGGAAGAGAACGGATTGAACTGGCCTGTCCCGCACGCAGGGGGATGATGCGGGATGTTCGATGAAATGGTGATCGGATGAGGACAGGATGAGCAGGATCATCCCCTGGAGGTCCCTCCGGATCGGCCGATCCGGAGGGACTGTCGTATCCGGCCTGAGCGGGGGGATCGCTCATCCAAGCGATCGAATGGTTGCCTCGGTGGCGATATCGTATATTGACGGCCGACAGGACACACCGGCCGAGCGCCGGGTTTCACCACCAACAGGTGTCCGTATGAACACACCACCATCGGACTTCGACGGTCCGTGGAAGGAGATCATGGAGCGATATTTTCGCGACTTCATGGAGTTCTTCTTCCCGTCGGCCGCCGGAGATATAGACTGGAGTCGGGATCATGAATTTCTCGACAACGAACTGCGACGGATAACACGCGATGCGAAGCTGGGCCGCCGCTATGTCGACAGGCTCGTCAAGGTATGGCGGGCAGGCGGAACAGAGGCGTGGGTGCTGGTGCATGTGGAGGTACAGGGATGGCCGGAAGAGGATTTCGGCGAACGGATGTACATCTACAACAACAGGATCTACGATCGGTATCGACGGAATGTGGCGAGCTTTGCGCTGCTCGCCGACGAGTCGGAGAGATGGCGGCCTCCGCCGTTCGAGTATGAGTTGTGGGGAACACGGGTCCTGCTCGTGTTCGCCGCGGTGAAGCTGCTGGACTACCGAGCAGCGGCTGAATCACTGCTCGACCGGGGGAACGTCTTCGCGATCGTGACGCTCGCGCATCTGCGGGCGCTTGGGTCGCGCGGCGACGCCGACCTTCGGCTTACATGGAAGACGGAACTTGTGAAGAGTCTCTACCGGGCGGGACACGACAAAGGGCGGATCCTTGATCTCTTGAAGTTTATCGATTGGATCATGGGGCTGCCTGAAGAGATCGATAACGTGTTCTTGAACGATATACAAATCCTGGAAAGAGGTAGAGACATGAGGTTTATCTCGACGCCCGAACGAGTAGGGATCAGAAATACCCTTAAGGAATCAATCGTGGCCACCATCGACAGCCGTTTTCAACGGGCCTCCACGGAGGCCACCGAACGGCTTGAATCGGTCTACAAGATCGCTCGCCTGCGGGAGATCTTCAAGCTGGCTCTCACCGCCGAGAACCTTGAAGATATCCTGAACGCCATCCACGAGTGACGCAGCCGACGCTGCTTCCGCTCTCCGCTAGTGAAGGAACGGGTTCGCCTCCCGCTCGCGACCTATGGTCGTTGCGGGTCCGTGACCGGGGTAGAGGCGTACGTCGTCGGGGAGCGGAAGCAGGCGTCGTGTGATCGAGTCGAGCAAGGTATCCCACGATCCGCCGGGGAGATCGGTTCGTCCCACCGAGCCTTCGAAGAGCGTGTCGCCGGCGAAGAGGAGGTTGCGGGATTCGTCGTAGAGACAGATGCTCCCCTCCGTATGTCCCGGTGTGTGGAGCACCGCAAAGGTGAACGGGCCGAGCGTGAACGTATCGCCGTCGGTCAGGTGGCGATCGGCGGAGAGCCCCTCGATGAGGAACGGAAGCCGCCAGACCGTATGGCTCATCGGGTCGATCAGGCGGTACTCGTCGGCCGGATGGACGTAGACGAGCATCTCCGGAAACCGGCGCTTCAGTTCGGCGACATCGGCGGTGTGATCCCAGTGGGTGTGCGTCAGGATCAGCGCCGTCGGCTCGACGTCCCCTTTCGCCAGGGCGTCCGTCATCACGTCGGCGGAATCGGGCGGAGCGTCGACGATCAGCGCCGACTTCGTCTCCTCGTCGATGAGGAGATACCCGAACGTCGCCACCGGGCCGGTTTCAAATGCATGTATCTCAATCGCCATCGCTATGTTCCTTCCTCGGCGGAAATTGGAATCGTGACCTTTCGCAAACGGATCGGATCGTTCCCGAAATCACACGGCCTATATTGGGATGTGTCGACCGATCCGGCGGAACGGAATCTCCCACACCCCGCCGAATAAACCAACGTCTCGAATGTGAGAATGTACTCCCGCTCCGTTGCGGGCGATTCCGTCTCACGTCATCCGGAGAATCTCTCATGAAGTCTGCGAACATCCTGCCCGCTCTTCTCTCATTGATGCTCCTGCTCGTTTCCGTTCCCGCCGCCGCGCAGCCGGCGCAGTGGAGATCGACCGGCATAGGGGGAGGAGGAGCGCTCTTCGCCTCCAGCCAGAGCCCGTACGATCCGAACGTGATCTATCTCTCCTGCGATATGAGCGAGATCTTCCGCACGGCGGATTTCGGCGCCTCGTGGGAGACGCTCGACTTCCGGAAACTGCAAGGGGGGACCACGGCGGGCTCCGTTCAGTTCACGAGCGATCCCAAGATCCTCTACACTATCGACGGCCGCAATGACGGCGGATGGCCCGTCAAGAGCACGGATGGAGGAGCAACCTGGGCGGTCCTGGCCGATGATCCGACGGGAGGGGTATCGCTCACGCTCCACGCCGATCCGACCGGCACGACCAGGGTGATCCTCTCCGACTACTACAATCTCTACTTCTCCGCCAACGGCGGCGCCTCGTTCGAGACGATCTACACCACCGATGAGCCGAACGGAATCCATGTGGCGGGCGCCTTCTTCGACGGAACCCGGATCATGGTAGGAACCAACCTCGGCCTCTTCCAGAGCACCGACGGCGGGACCTCCTTCGCCGAGGCGACCGTCAACGGCATGGCGCCGGGAGAGGCGATCGTCTCCTTCGCCGGGGCAAAGCAGGGGAACAGCTACCGCCTTCTCTGCGTCACGCTGAACGACGTCGACGTCTATGCGGGCATCACCGGCGCCGACTACTACGGCTACACCAACATCTATCGTCTCGACCAGGGGGGGACGACCTGGACCTCGGTCAAGGCCGGCATTCCCGGCGGCTCCTATCCCTTCTTCGTCGTCATGGCGCGCAACGACATCGACGTCGCCTATGTGGCGGGAGGAAGCGACGACGGCGTCCCGGTTGTCTACAGGACGACGAACGGCGGCGGCGCCTGGCAGAGCGTGTTCACCACGACGAACAACGGGAACATCCGGACCGGCTGGTCGGGAGACGGCGGGGATCGCGGGTGGTCCTACGGCGAGTACGCGCTCGGGCTCTCCGTTTCTCCGGTGAATCCGAACCGGGTCATCCTCACCGATCTCGGCTTCGCGCATCTCACGACCGACGGCGGGGCGCAGTGGAAGCAGGCGTATCTGGCGGCGTCGGCCGAGAACCCGCAGGGGGCGAAGACCCCGAAGATGAAACCCTACGGCGGGATCGGACTGGAGAACACCACATCGTGGTGGGTGGCGTGGGCTGATATGCACAATATCGTGGGATGCTTCGCCGACATCCGGGGCATCCGGAGCAGCGACGGCGGCAGGAGCTGGCTCCATCCGTTCGGCGGATTCACCTTCAACGCGACATATCATGTCTCGAAGCATCCGACGACGGGGCATCTCTATGCCGCGACCTCCAGCGTTCATGATCTCTACCAGAGCACCTATCTGACCGACGCAAGGATCGACGGGGGGAAGGGGGAGATCATCGTCTCGCAGGACAAGGGAGCGACCTGGTATCTGCTCCACGATTTCGCCCACCCCGTGATCTGGACCGCGATCGATCCGAATAGTCCGAACACGATGTATGCGAGCGTGGTCCACAGCACACAGGGGGGGATCTTCGTCACCAGGAACCTGGACGCCGGCCGGAACTCGACCTGGACCCGGCTGGCGACGCCCCCGCGCACTGAGGGGCATCCTCTCAATATCCATGTGCTGAAGGATGGAACGCTCCTGGCAACCTACTCCGGACGGCGCTCCGCCGCTCCGCAGGCGTTCACCGCCAGCTCCGGCGTCTTCGTCAGCACGAACGGCGGGACGAGCTGGGTCGACAGATCCTCTCCGCAGATGCTCTACTGGACCAAGGATGTGGTCGTCGACCCGCACGACCCGGCGCAGAACACCTGGTATGCCGGGGTGTGGAGCGGATACGGCGGGGCGCCGAACGGGCTCGGCGGTCTCTACAAGACCACGAATCGCGGGGTCTCCTGGAGCATTCTGCTCGATCTCCCCTCGAAGGAGGAGAACACGAACCGCGTGACTTCATGCGCGGTGAGCCCGACCGATCCTGCCGAGATGTATGTCACCACGGAGACCGACGGCCTCTGGTACACGAAGAATCTGACGAGTCCCAATCCGACATTTACCCAGGTCGCGGGCTATCCGTTCCGGCAGCCGGAGCGGGTCTTCTACAACCCGCACGCGGCGGACGACATCTGGGTCACCAGCTTCGGCAACGGGATGCGCCGGACCGGGACCACACCGTCGAAAGAGCTTCCCGGCGCAATCACCCTCTTCTCGCCGGCGAACAACGCGACCTCCGTTTCATTCTCGGGCACATTGCTCTGGCTGGATGGGGCCAACGCCGACGATTATCATCTGCAGCTCTCCACGTCGCCCGACTTCTCCTCGATGATCATCGACAAGCCGGACGTGATGAGCAACAACAACCCCTACGGCATCCTGGCGCCGGGAACGAAGCATTACTGGAGGGTTCGCGGCGTGAACTCCGGCGGGAACGGCCCGTGGTCGGAGGTCTGGAGCTTCACCACGGTCCAGGAGGTGCCCCCGCTGCCGGAGGCCCCGGCGCTGGTCTCTCCGGCCGATGAAGCTGTGGATGTTCCGACGACATCGACGCTTCAGTGGAACCAGGCGGTCAACGGTGAAGCATATCGTGTTCAGTTGTCGACGGCCGGCGATTTCGCCACGACCGTCGTCGACGAGAGCGGGCTGACCTCCACGTCGTACCAGTTCGTCGGGCTTGCCGACGAGACCGTGTATTACTGGCGGGTAAGCGCCACGAACTCGATCGGAACGGGGCCGTGGTCGGAGGTCCGGAGCTTCACGACGGGATCGACGACGAGCGCCGCTCCGGCGACGGGAGACGCGGTCCGCTCCTCCCGCATCGCGGGGATCTACCCGAACCCCGCCTCGAACGACGCGACCCTCGATCTCCGCCTTGCGCGCGATGAACGTATCGCAATCAGAGTCGTCAGAATGAACGGAGAGGAGGTCGAAAGCGTGGAGTTCGGAGAACTGGCGGCCGGGACACATCGGTTGCGGATCGATGTGGCCGGTCTTCCGGGTGGGGCCTACTACGTCGAGATACGGGCCGGAGAGGAGACCCTCACAGGCGCTCTCCACGTAGTGCGATAGACAAGCTCGTGCCGTGAGAGAAGTCGCGGCGGATCGGGATCATTGACGAAATCAGCGGGCGGAGTCGATCGCATTGCGATTCGTGTCTCCGCCCGCGGTCGTATCGGCCGGGGCCGGAGGGCGCGTGTCGACGCCGGTGGAGTGTTCCCCCGCGTCGAACGGGTTGAAGAGGAGGAAGGCCGCGGTGAGCGCGAGCATCACGAGCCCGAAGACCGCCAGCCATAATCCCCTCCCGTCCCCGAGCACGGAGTCGGTGGGGCGCTCGATGCGGGTCATGCTCCCCGTTCCCCCCTGAGCGCCTCGACGACGAGCGTCACTTCATGCGCCACTGCCGGTGTGCCGTTCAGCATCGCATCGAGCGCTCCCTCATGTCCAAGATCCTCCAGCTCCGAGCAGAGATTGTTGAGACGTGTCGCTCCCAGAATCGACGAGCTTCCCTTGAGCTTGTGGATCACCGTTCGAGCGGTCTGCGCGTCGCCGTGGGTGTAAGCCTCCTGAAGCTCATGGAGACGGAGGGGAGCATCGCGAAGGAAGATATCGATCAGGTCGTCCAGAAGGCTCGGGACCCCCTCGGTGTTCAGTTTGCGGAGCTGTTCGATGACCGAGCGGTCGAGAATCTCGGTCATCGGCTCGGAGAACTCTTCGACCCTCCGAACGGCCTCGGCCTGCTCGGCGGCGCGTTCGTTCAGCGTGGTGCTCCACTGCGCGAGCACCCCGGCGAGCGTGCTGATCTGAACCGGCTTGGTGATGTAGTCGTCCATGCCGGCAGCCAGACATTCCTCCCGCACCCCACGCATGGCGCTGGCGGTGAGAGCGATGATGATCGTTCGGGAGTTCTCCGTCTCCCGGTTCCTGATCTCCCGTGTGGCCTGATAGCCGTCCATCTCCGGCATCTGGCAGTCCATCAGGATAATATCGTAATCGGATCTGCTGATCGCGTCGAGCACCTCGACTCCGTTGGAGGCGACGTCGGCGTGGTAGCCGAGTTTTCCGAGCTGGCCGAGCGTGACCTTCTGGTTGATGAGATTGTCCTCGGCGACCAGGATGCGAAGCTGGTCGTGCGTATCGCGATACGTGCGATGCCCCTGATCGGAGAGACCGGAGGCGGGCTCCCCCTGCGGTTCCACCGCGTTGTCGAGCCAGAGTTCGAACCAGAAGGTCGACCCTCTCCCCACCTCGCTCTCGACGCCGAGTTCACCGTTCATGATCTCCATGAGCTGTCGGCTGATGGCGAGTCCCAGCCCGGTGCCGCCGTATCGGCGGGTCATCGACGGGTCGGCCTGGTTGAACGCCTCGAAGAGCGTGGGAAGAATATCGGGAGCGATGCCGATGCCGGTATCGGTCACCTCGAACCGGAGCCGCGTGCTCATGCTCGACTCCTTCACCTTCCGGATGCGGATCACCACCTCGCCGCGCGGCGTGAACTTGATCGCGTTCCCCACAAGGTTCGTGAGCACCTGGCGCAGACGTATCGGATCGCCGTAGTAGAGTTCGGGAAGATCCTTGTAGATGAGCGAGGCGAACTGCAGTCCCTTCGTCCGGGCCCGCTCCGCGAAGAGTTCGGTGATGCTGTCGACCGAGTCGCGCAGGTTGAACGCCACCCGTTCCAGCGAGACTTTTCCCGCCTCGATCTTGGAGAAGTCGAGGATGTCGTTGATGATCGTGAGGAGATCGACGGCGCATGTCTGAATGGTTCCCGCGAGCTTCTGCTGATCGTTGTCGAGCGATGTATCGAGCAGCAGGTCGGCCATTCCCAGGATGCCGTTCATCGGCGTCCGGATCTCGTGGCTCATGTTCGCCAGGAACTCGGACTTGAGTCTGGTCGCCTCCAGCGCCGCGTCGCGCGCCTCGGCCAGTTCCCCCACGATCCGTTTCCTCTCGGTGATATCCTGGATCTGGGCGACGAAGTAGAGGGGCACGCCGTCGCTCCCCTTGACCATGGAGGCGGAGAGAAGAATCCAGACGATATGCCCCTGCTTGTGGATATATCGTTTCTCCATCTGATACGTGGCGATCTCCCCCTCCAGCATTCTCCGGACCTGGAAGAGATCGCTTTCAAGGTCGTCCGGGTGGGTGATCTCCTGGAAGGTCGATTCCAGCAGCTCCTGCTCCGAGTAGCCGACGATATCGCAGATCGCCCGGTTGACCATCAGCCATCGTCCTTCGACGGAGACCAGGGCCATGCCGATCGGGGCCGAGTCGAAGGCGCTGCGGAATCGCTTCTCGCTGTCGAGGAGCGCCGCCGCGATCCTGTTCTGCTCCGTGATGTTCTGTACCTGGGCGATGAAGTAGCGCGGCTTCCTGTTGGCGTTGCGGACCAGTGTCACGTTGAGCTGGACCCAGACGGGATGCCCCTCCTTGTGAACATATCGTGTCTGGAGATGGTAGGAGTCGAACTCGCCTGTCAGACAGCGATATTTCAGATCGCTTTCGTTCTCCACATCCCCGGCGTAGGTGATTCCCTGGAAGGTGGTGCGGAGCAGTTCATCCTCGCTGTAGCCGACAATATCGCAGAGCGCCAGATTTGCCTGAAGCCACTGTCCCTCCGGCGAAACCAGAGCCATGCCGATGGGGGCGGAGTCGAAGGCCGTATGGAAGAGCTCCTCGCTTTCGCGCAGCGCCTCCTCCACCCGTTTCCGTTCCGTCACGTCGCGGACGACGGCCTGGAATCCGAGGAGCCTGCCGTTCTCCCGCACGAACTGGACGTTCTGGGCAAGCCAGATCCTCTCTCCATCCTTCCGTATCGCGGGGAATTCCAGGTAGGCGCTGGAAGCTCCGCGATGGAACTGGACGCGATAGAACCGCCGCACCGAGTCGCGCTGTTCCTGCGGGATCAGGTCGAGATAATACCACCCCAGGACCTCCTCGGGTCTGTAGCCCAGAAGGGTCTCCACCGTCGGGTTCACAAAGATGAACCGGCCCTCTTCATCGGCGCGATAGATGATGTCGTTGGCGTGGAGCACCAGATGTCTGTAGCGCCGTTCGCTCTCACGCAGTTCGTCTTCCGCGCGCTTTCTGTCGGTTATATCGGAGAACGTTGTGACGACACGGTGGGGAAGGTCTTCCCTCTCGCGGATGATCGGCTGCGTGCTGATGCAGACCCATGCGGGGGTGCCGTTGCGGCGCTGGCCCCCCATGACGACGTTGTGGCAGGGACGCCCGGTGCGCAACGTGACAAGGGTGGGATACTCGTCGGGGCGGAACGGCATGCCGTTCTCGTGGAAGGCCTTGCTGGGAAGGTCGAAGGGGCGCATCCCCTTCATCTCGTCGGCGGGGATGCCGATGATCGTCGCGGCCGCCGGGTTGGAGGTAATGATCTCTCCCTCCGCATCGTAGACCAGCACCCCTTCCTCCATGACCGCGATCACCGATCTGTATCGCTCCTCGCTCTCCTGCAGCGCTACGATGGTCCGCCGAAGCTCGATCTGCGATACGACCTGCTCTCCCAGAATCCGGAGCGCCTCGGCCTGTTCCTCGGTCAGCGTGCGCGGGACCGTATCGATGACGCAGAGGGTGCCGAGCGCATGGCCGTCGGAGGTGATGAGGGGGGAGCCGGCGTAGAACCGGATGTTGGGGTCGTCGAGGACCAGGGGATTGTCGTGGAAGCGGTCGTCGTTCAGCGCATCCTGGACCACGAAGAGTTCGGGCTCCAGGATCGCATGGCCGCAGAACGATATGTCTCTCTCGGTTTCCGTCGCCTTCATGCCGACCTTCGCCTTGAACCACTGGCGATGGGCGTCGAGCAGACTGACAAGGGCGATCGGTGTTCCGCAGATCGACGAGGCAAGGCGGACGAGATCGTCGAACACCTGTTCGGATCGCGTGTCGAGAATATCGTAGTGCCGAAGAGCCGCCAGGCGGTCCGACTCGTTCGGTGGAAGCTGTGCGGCTTTCATCTGCCGGATCCTCTTTTCGGCGACGAATGGGCCGGTTCGAATAGTCTCATAATCGATGTCGGGAGTCCGGAGCATCGGCCTCCGGACGCGCATGGTTCACCAGGCCAAGGAAGATCCCGCCGGCGTGATTCGTATGGATTCCGACGAAGATAGCAGCGATGGTGTTGATAAACGATAGGGAATACTACGGAACCGGGTCGGCCGCCGGGAAGGGCGTTTCCCTGCCTCTCCGTATCGCCGAGGGGACTACACCTCCTCGGCGACCTTCAGACCGACCAGCAGGGCGTCCGTGTTCTTTCCGGCGGCGGAGAGAGCGGCGCGGAGCAGGTCGGCAAGCTCCTCATCTTCCGGCATGATCCGGAAACCTCGTTCCAGGATCTCCTGGGCTCCCGCCGCGTCCCCCTCGCGCAGAAGCCCGTTGCCGACGGCCAGGACCGCCGTCCGCAGCTCTATCTCGAAATCGACCCGCGCCGCTTCGAAGAAGTTATCGTACAGCGATGGGAATGCGACTTCGCCGCCGATCAGGTCGAGCGCGCGGCGGAGCGAATCGAGCGCCCGCGCCAGCACCTCCTGTCGCGCGGCGGTCGCCGCGTCGCGCAGCAGGCGGTGGGCGTCGACCAGATCGATCTCGATACGATCCGGGTTCAGTCTGGGAGCCTCCGCGTCGGTGAGGATCGCGTCGTGTCCCAGGATCTCGCGCAGCCTGTGGACGCTCACCTTCACGATGTTGCGGGCGCCGTCGGTGCCGTTGTCGATCCCGGAGTCGTCGTCGCCGGCGGCGATCCTGAGAAACTCGCGGTAGGCAAGGGGGCGCTCCAGCATCCGGTCGGCCGCCATCAGCCCCAGCAGCACGCGGAGCCGCGCCCCCCGTATCCGGATGATCTCTCCCGACTCCGTCCGGACCTGGACCGTTCCGAGCATCGTGATCCGAAGCTTCTCTCCCCCCGCCTCGTTCCGTTCCTCGGATTTCCGTGTCCCCTCCAGCGCCGCGATCCTTTTCTTCCACTCGTTCATCTCCGCGGCCGAAAGATAGCTTCCGCATGCCTCGTGGATCGGACGCATGTAGGCGGGGAGGCGTACTCCTTCCAGCCACGCCAGCATCTCCAGAAGGGCGCGTTTCAGATCGGGGGTCAGAAGCTGTGTCAGCGACTCGTTTCCGGCGCGGCCGACCAGCTCGATACAGGCGAGTCTTCCTATCAGATCCGCCGTCCGCAGCAGCGGCGCGGCGAGCAGGTCGCGGATCTCTCCGGCCGTCCGTTCCGGATCCTCCGGGCCATCCGGCAGCAGAAGGGGATGGAGGGCGGGGGGAAGGTTCAGCCCGACGTGGCGATGCGGAAGAGTTCCCGCAGGAGTAAGCAGGAGGTGCGTGTCGGGGGAGAGCTCCTCATCGCCGAACCCGGCGAGCATCGCCAGCGTCCACTCGCGGTCGCCGCGAAGAATTCCGATCTGCGTCACGACCCGGACGAGCTCGGCGGAGCATTCCCCAGCCACGCTCTCCGCTTCCTCCACAAGATTCCTGACCTGTTCGGTCACCCTGCTCAGCTCGGCGCCGATTGCCGCCTGACCTGCAATGCGATATAACTGTGCCAGGAAGACGTCGTGGATCAGCCCGTACTCCTTGAACGAGGGGAGCCCTTCCTCCACCGCGCCGAGCATGTCGTCGTAGCGGCAGAGCTCCTGCAGGAGCGCGATCTTCCGGTACTTGATGAGCGTGTCGCGGCGGTTGGCTCCGGCGTCCAGGATCGCGAGCGCGTCCAGGCGGCGGCGGAGTTCGGCCTCCGAATCGAAGAGGGTGAGAAGGAGGGGGGAGATCATCCTCCATGCCGTGTTGCGCCGCTCCTCAGGTATATCGTGCTGTGCCTGAAACCGGGTCAGCCGTTCCTCTATCTCCCGCAGCATCGTCTTGTCCGACAGGCTGGCGGCGCTGTAGGCGACCTTATAGAGGAAGTAGACATAGGCGTTGCCGGAGCGGAGCTCGGGGAATCGCTCCAGCAGTTCGTCCATCTGGCGCAGCGGCTCGCAGTGGGTGGCGTTCCCCCGGATGGTCCGGAGCCAGTAGAGGTGCGAGAGGGCGACAAGGCGGCAGCGGAGCAGGGTGTCGGTCGTCGGGTTCTCGGTGATCGTCAGGAACTCGAGCACCAGCGCCTCGTAGTCGGCGGAGTGCATCTCCCGCTTGCTGAGCACCAGACGGAAATGGAGCAGCTCGGAGCGCAGCTCCCGTTCCTCCCGTTCGGGCCATTCTCCCCGGCGCGAGTCGATCAGGACCTGCGCGGTATCGAGCATCTTCTTCCCCATCTCCCAGTCCGGGGTGACGTCGAGCAGCCGGGCCACGTCGACGGTGCGCTGGAACGCGCGACGTATATCGGTCAGCGATGCGGTTTCCGGCGCGCCGGAGGCCGCCAGCACATTGAACGCCAGGGTCGAGTAGAGGGGGAGATCGTTGATGACGACACCGAGGAGCCTGCCGGTCGAGACGTCGGCCCCCTGGGCAAACTATCGATGTACGAGTGAAGGCGTGAACGTCAGGAGCGGGGAGTCGCGTGCCGCGCCGGGGATCGGGGGGACGGAGCTGGAGGATGTCACCACGATCCCCTTGAAGGTCAGCGCCTCCAGCATGCGCGAGGCGTCGTCCAGCATCGCCCAGGCCGCCTCGCGGGAGAAGATCTCGCCGAGCGCCGCGAGCTGTTCGGCGGCCTCGCGTTCGCGCTGCGACAGATGGGCGGCCAGTCCCTCGGCGATCAGACGGACGTTCGCCTGAAGGCGGCGGGAGAAGGCGGAGGGGGTGACCGTGGGACGCCAGCTTCGGCTGGTGGAATCCAGAATCAGGGAGCCGGAGGAGATGGCGCCGCGCAGAGCGGAGCGGAGCGCCAGCGGGTTGCCGGCCGTGGCGTGCAGGAGCGCGTCGAGCACCTCCTGGCCTGCCTGTGTCTCGAAGACCGATTCCCAGAGCGCGCCGATCTCACCGCTGTTCAGTCCCGTCAGTTCGATCTCGTCGACCAGATATCGTTCAAGCACCCCCCGTGATCCTGTTTCCATCGGGCGGGTCACGCAGAGGGTGGAGATCAGTTCCCCTTCGAGCGCTCCGAGGAGCGAGCCGAAGTCGCGAAGGCTCTCGCCGTTGAGCAGGTGGATATCCTCCAGGGCGAGCATGGTCGGGCGGAGTCTGGCAAGATGGGCCAGGGCGGCGACGACATCGGGAAGGCGGCCGGCCGGCTCCTTGGTCAGCAGACGGCGTCCGGCGCCTGAACGCCAGATGGCGCTTGCGATAAGGGGAGCAATGGAGCTGGCCGATTCGGAGAAGATCTTGACATGGACGAAGGCCCCCCCCGCCATCACGACGCGGTGCATCGTCTCCTCGACGAGGCGGCTCTTGCCGATGCCGCTTTCGCCGGTGATACAGAGAGCGCGGAGATTATGCGCCTGGGTAGTGGCTCGCCAGAAGCGGACGATCCTATCGATCTCCGCGTTGCGTCCCACGAACGGTAGGATGCCGTGGTTGAGGAAATCCGCCAGCGTTTGCATCGACCTACACCATTAATTCAGCACTCCACGCGTTCCCGGACTGCCGGGATCGACGCGGGGAAGCTCCCCTCGGATCACGATTGCATTAGCCCAGCTGGAACTCCGACGTTCTATGCCGACCTCCCCGTCGAGACGGAATTCCCAAAGGTAGTACAACAACGGAGGGGTACGGGCGAAAGTTAGTCGAGTCGGAAGCGTGCCCGCGTTCACGATTGCATAATACGGGCGCGGCGTATGGAGCATCTGTTCATGATAAACCACCGGATGGAGGATTCCGTTCGGCCGACCCGGAATCCGGCCCTGAAAATACAAGGTGGACCGGGAAAAATCACCTCCTTCCTCAACTGTAACCCGCTCAGGCCGCAAGTGTAACCGGCTTCCGATACCTTGATCGGCGTCGATGTTTACAAGGTGAGCACGCGAGCGGTCTTCCGCTCGGTTGCGTGACCGACAAGCACTATAGACGCATATAGATTCCGATCGGCCCATGTCCCTGAGACCAGGTTTTCCCCCGCCGGACCCGCCCCCCGACTACAGGGGCTCCGGCAACGAAGCGCACGGACTCCGTTTCTGCGCCTCATGCGGATCGCTGGGGTACCGCGACGATCGGTACTGCGCCTGTTGCGGCTCACAGCTTGTCAGGTGCTGTCCTCATTGCAACGCTCAGGTCCTTCATCCGGTGGCCCACTACTGCACCCAGTGCGGCGGGTCTCTGGCGGATGAGACCGAGGAGGTAGTCATCGGTCAGGCGGTGATCCACGCCAACGGCTCGCTCCTCTGGTGACGGGGAGCCGCGGGTCTGCCGAGCGCAGTCCTTATTGATATCGATCATTCAAAAGAACCATAGCCAGTATCCTATGTTCATTTACCGAGGGAGGTAGATCATGAAATGTTCACCAGCACTCCTTGCGCTCTTCGCCGGCACGGCAGCGGTCACGAGCGCCGTCGCGCAGCCGACGGTCTCGTCGTCCGTGGTAGGGACGGGTGGGGGAGTGATGACCGGCGGGACCTTTGCGGTCGCCGGCACAATCGGCCAGCCTGTGATCGGCCATATCGACGGAGCCGTCGACATCAGTCAGGGCTTCTGGTACACCCTGCCGAGGCCGCAGGGATCGGGGGTCGAGGAGCGGGTCGCCGACAACCGCGCAAGCGGGGCGGTGGAACTGCTCGGAAATGTTCCGAACCCGTTCAGCGACTGGACGGAGATCACACTGCGACTGCCGAAGCCGGGACATGTCTCGGTGCGGTTGTATGATCAGCTCGGACGTCTCGTCCAGACGCTGATCGACGGTGAGAGAGAGGCAGGGAGCATCGTCCTCCGTGTCGATTCCGAAGGGCTCGTTTCAGGGCGCTACACGGCGCAGCTGACGGCCGACGGGCAGCAGAAGGCGATCACGATGATCCTTGTCCGCTGAGAGAGGAACCCGAATCGAGAACGGCCGACGGGAGAACGTCTCCGCGGCGGGGCACGCCGGAGGGGGGAACCATCTCCGATGCAATTCAGGCCGGTCATCAAGAGAAGAACATCCGTCAACCAAACTTCATATTCTTTAAGGAGTGCGTCGCGATGAGAAATCGCTTCTTACTGTCAGCCATACTGCTCCTGCTTCCGTTGCTCGTCGCAACGGCGCAGATCCCCAGACAGATCAGTTACCAGGGAGTGCTCACCAATGCCGGCGCCGTCGTTCCCGACGGGCAGCAGACGATGACCATCTCCATCTACGACGCCGCGACCGGCGGCACCGCTCTCCACACCGAGACGGTGACCACGCAGGTGACCCGCGGAGTCTTCAACGTGATTCTGGGGACCACCACCCCGCTGGCCGCCTCGGTCGCGTTCGACAAGCAGTATTATCTGGCCATCACCATCGGCGGACAGGAGCTTGCTCCGCGCACGGCCTTCACCGCCGCGCCGTACGCTCTTAACGCAGCCAACGCCCTGAACGCCGCCACGGCAGCGCGGGCGACCCTCGCCGACAGCGCACGCCGCGCGGGTTCGGCGGCCACGGCCGATATCGCCAACGAGGTGGCTCCGGGCGCGTCCGGCGTCGTCACCAGCGTCAACGGACAGTCGGGCGCCCTTCAGTTCGCCGGCGCCGGCGGAACCACGATCTCGCGCTCCGGCAACCAGATCACGGTCTCCTCGCAGACCACGACCGGCGTCACCCGGGTCAGGAACACCAACGGCACGATCAGCGTGGTCGACAGCGTCGGCCCGATCGTCACCCTCAATGTCCGCCCCGGAGGGATCGGAGAGCGTGAGCTCGCCGAGAACTCGGTCGGAAGCATCAAGATCATCGACCGCTCCATCACCCCTCTGAAGCTGGCCGACCAGGCAGTGGAAGAGCGCGCGATCGCCAACAGCGCCGTCTCGACCTCGAAGATCGCCAACGGCGCGGTGACCACGGCGAAGATCGCCGACGGCGCCGTCACGAACCCGAAGCTCGCCGCCAACGCGGTGACGACCGATAAGATCCTCGACGGAACGATCCTCACGGCGGATCTGGCCGACGGTTCGGTGACGAACCCGAAGCTGGCGCCGAACGCGGTGACGACCGACAAGATTCTTGACGGGACGATCATCACGGCCGACCTCGGTGACGGTTCGGTGACGAACCCGAAGCTCGGCGCCAACGCAGTGACGACCGACAAGATCCTCGACGGAACGATCATCACGGCCGACCTCGGTGACGGTTCGGTGACGACCGCGAAGATCCTCGACGGCACGATCGCGACGGTCGATCTGGCCGACGGTTCGGTGACGAACCCGAAGCTCGGCGCCAATGCGGTGACGACCGACAAGATTCTCGACGGCACGATCGCAACGGCCGACATCGGCAACGGTCAGGTCACGCTTCCGAAGATCACCTCCCTCGGCGCGACGGCGGGCCAGGCGATCATGTACGACGGCACGAGCATCGTGTTCGGATTCCCGACGGCATCCAGCCTGGTGCTTCCGTACGCCCAGACGGCGACGAACGCCGCGACCCTCTTCTCCCTGACCCAGCTCGGAACGGGCGGCGTGGGAAGCTTCACGGTCAACAACGCAGCCTCCACCTCCACCGCGCTGACCGGCACCACGAACGGAACGGGCGTGGGCGTGCTCGGTCTGCATAGCGCCACGACCGGCACGGCGGCCGGTGTGCGCGGCGAGTCGAACTCGACCGACGCCAACGCCGCCGGCGTGCTCGGCCAGATCAACTCCACGACGCCGGGCGGCTTCTCCGCCGCTGTTCGCGGTATCAACAACGGAACGGGCGGCCTCGGCATCGGCGTCTACGGCTCGCAGGCCGGAAGCGGATGGGGCGTCTACGGCACCACGGCGTCCGGCATCGGCGTCCACGGCAACAGCAGCGGCGGCTTCGGTGTGTACGGCATCAGCACCACCGGAGTCGGCGTCTACGGTCTCAGCACCAACGGCATCTCCGGTCAGTTCGAGATCACGAACAACGCGAACACGAGCGACGCTCTCAGGGCCACCACGATCGGAACGGGGAATGCCGGCATGTTCCAGATCGCGAACAGCGCGAACACGAACGATGCCGTCAACGCAAGCACGGATGGAACGGGTCATGCGATCCATGCAACGAACAGCGGACAGGGAGGCGCCGGCTTCTTCCAGATCAGCAACCCGGCCAGCATCGAGACGGCGGTCGACGTCACGACCACCGGTATCGGCGGCGGCATCCATGTCAACCTGACGAACGCCAGCAACGGCGCTCGCGGTCTCGACGTGACGCAGTCGGGCGTCGGCCCGGGCGTCTTCGCGACGAGCGCAGGGGGCAACGCGGTCTGGGGTATCACCAGCTCGATCAGCGCGGCAGGCGTCATCGGCGACAACACCTTCGGTGAGGCTGTCGTCGGTCGCAACCGCGGCGGCAACGGCGTCGGCGCGGTCGTCGGTCGTAACGACTCCAGCGGTTACGGTGTGCGCGGCTTCAACACGAAGAACGGTATCGGCGTGCTCGGTCAGGCCGGCATCAGCGGCGGCACCGGTACGGCGGGTCGTTTCGAGAACGTCAACGCAGCAAACACGTCGACCACGATGGACGTGGCGACCAACGGCATCGGCGGCGGCATCTCGGTTCAGCTGACGAACGCCAGCAACGGCGCTCGCGGTCTCGACGTGATGCAGGCAGGTGTCGGCCCGGGCGTCTTCGCGACGAGTGCCGGCGGCAACGCGGTCTGGGGTATCACCAGCTCGATCAGCGCGGCAGGCGTCATCGGCGACAACACCTTCGGTGAGGCTGTCGTCGGTCGCAACCGCGGCGGCAACGGCGTCGGCGCGGTCGTCGGTCGTAACGACTCCAGCGGTTACGGTGTGCGCGGCTTCAACACGAAGAACGGTATCGGCGTGCTCGGTCAGGCCGGCATCAGCGGCGGCACCGGCGTCGGCGGTCGTTTCGAGAACGTCAACGCGGCGAACACGTCGGACGTGCTTCAGGTCGTGACCAACAGCTCCGGCAACGCGGCGCGCTTCACGGGTGATGTCGTCGTCAACGGCGATCTGACGGTGAGCGGCACGGTCGCCAAGGGTGGCGGTTCGTTCAAGATCGATCACCCGCTCGATCCGAAGAACCAGTACCTCTACCACTCGTTCGTCGAGTCGGATCAGATGATGAACCTCTATGACGGTGTGACTCGTCTGGACGAGAAGGGTGAGGCGACGGTGACCCTGCCGAAGTGGTTCGAGGCGCTGAACGGCGACTTCCGCTACCAGCTCACGGCGATCGGCGCTCCGGGCCCGGGCCTCTACATCGCCGAGGAGATCAGCGGCAACCGTTTCCGCATCGCCGGCGGCACGCCGGGAATGAAGGTCTCCTGGCTGGTGACCGGTGTCCGTCACGACGCGTATGCTCAGAAGAACCGTATCCAGGTCGAGGTCGCGAAGCCGGAAGGGGAGCGCGGCACCTACCTGCACCCGGATGCCTTCGGCGTCGATTCGAAGGAAGTGAAGCCGGTCCTGAACAGCTCGACGATGAACGGCGTGCAGCTTCAGTCGGAGACGACCGAGATGCCCGCTCCGGCGGTCGTTCCGTCGGTCTCGAAGGCCAACATGGGTCCGGCAATGTCGCTCCCCTCGGGATCGACCGGCGCCGTGAACACGGCAACGACGAGCTCGCCGAACAAGTAATCGCGAGCCGATAGAGTTCGATGATGAAGAAGCCCCCCGCACGTATCGTGCGGGGGGCTTCTTCGTTTGGATCGTGTTGTGAAGTGATCGTCGATTCGATTATCGAACCACATGCAGCGGCTTCGTTATCGTCTCTCCGCCCGCCGTCGTCATCCGGACGATGTAGATGCCGGAGGGAAGGTCGTTCAGGGGGATGAGGATCGATCCCGATCTCCTCTTCTCCTGCGGAACCGTCATCACCGTCGTCCCGTCGAGGGCATGGATCGTGATGCGGGTATCGTCCGGCGTCGGGGTCGTGTACCCGACCGAGATCTCGGTCCGCGCCGGGTCGGGGCGAACGGTAAGGGAGATGCCCGCCGCGTCATCGACGCCCGGCACGCCGACCGTCGAGCCGGCGACGTTGAAGCACCACTCCGTGCTGTTGTTGGAGGGTTCGAGGTCCAGAGGATCGTTGCAGGATACTGTAATGCAATACTTCCCCGCGGCCGTCGGCTTGAAATCGGGGAAGACCAGATCCTCTATCCGGGCCACCGACTTCAATTCGATCGTCCGGTTGTAGACCACCGTCCCTTCCTTGTCCTTGATCTCCGCAGTCACGACCGCGTCATGAACGACGCCGTTGTTGATCAGGACCGCGCTGACCGGAATCGACTCTTTCATATCGTATTCCATCCTTTCCAGCGGCCGATGATCGTAGAGGGGGAATGTACCGACGGCGAACTCATGATCGTGGACGACCTCGATCGGGACCATCGGGAAGTAATCATACCATATCGTGTCGTTATCCTGGATCGCATCCTTCTCCACGGTGACGGCCATTCTCATGAGGTGGAGACCGGGTGTGGTCGGTGTCCAGCCCGGAACAATCACGGGGATAGGTTCCAGTGTGTCGATCCGGCCGGTAATCCTGGATTCATCGGTATAGGCTACCTTCGACTTGCCGTCGAAGACCTTGGTTGTCACCGTGAACTCCTTCTCCTCGGAACGCCCTCCATTGACGACCGAAAGCACCATCTCCACGGGGGAACCGATCGGATAACGTTTGATCCCCGGCGGTCGCGCGGGAACCGGCGATATCAGGCGGTGTGCGATCATATCGTGTTCCCCCCTGACCGTGAACGCCGTCTCCGATGCGTCGTTCTCCCTGTTGGGGTCCTCCTTCATCGATGTGGAGACACGTATTCGATAGTAATCGGGTTTGTTCACGAGGTTCGGGCTGATCGGCTGCTTGAACCTGTAGAGGAGCGTGTCGAACGGTCCGATATATTTGACGGTGTCGCGAAGCACATCATAGATCTTCGTGCCGCGATAGATCGTTGCCTCTACCGGAACCTGCGACACGCCGATCTCCCCGCGGTTCACCAGCTTCGTGATGATCGTCGGCAGATCGTTCATCTCGTAGACGCCGTAGCGATTCTGCTTCTCCGGAAGGAGGGCGACGTGGCTTGTCTCGGGAGACATATCGTAATCCATCGGCTTTATTCTGTAGCCGATCGGATTCCCTGCCGAATCGGGAAACCTGTAGTGGAAGTAGGGGGAGGGACGGTAGTACGCCACCGGGGTCACATAGCTGGAAAGGTCGGCCCTGAACTCCGGCGAACCGGGCGCGCTCGGGATATCGAGTGTTCTCAGCCACGATATGGCGGCCGTGTCGCGCACCAGTCTGGGGTTGAGCATCAGCAGGAACGACTGCCTGTCTCCCGGTTCCACATACCACGGCCCGCTTCCCGGCAGCCACTGTCCGTAGTTCTTGATGCCGACGACCGCTCCGTTGCCTGTGACCGAAGGGCTGCTCCCCGGCGTGATGAGCTGGAGAGACTCGGGGCCGTAGTGGATCTCGATCTTTCCCGATCTGAAGAGCTTCGCCTGGAAGTTCCCCGCGCCGCCGGATGGGAGATCCATCGAACGCACTCTCCACTCGATGATCATCACCGGGATTCCCTCCTCGACGGTCGTGGCCCAGTAGATCCCTCCCCGGTCGGCTCCCGCCGGCTGAACGTTTCCCCAGAACGCCATCAGGACTCTGTTGGCATAGGAGGTCGACGACCCTGTGCCGTCGTATTCCAGATACGGAATGCGGCGCGTGGCGGGAGATGTCGATCTATTGAATCCGATATATCCGTTCGGGCTGACGACGAGGTTCGTTCCCGTGGTGAATTCCTCGTCGAGGAATCTGAACTCCGGGATGGCGAGCGGAAGCTGGAAGACCGGCCCGCTGGCGGTGGCCGATTCGCTTCCGGGGATCCGCGTTCCTCCGTTGTCGATAATCGATCTGAAGTTGTTCGGGATGCGCGCCCACTCGTAGCCGTTCCAGGGGCGCGGGGGAACACGTGGGGGGGATTGAGCGACCCCGACCGCATGGGCCGCCGTCAGGATCAGAAGGACAATAAGGATGCGAAGTGTCATAATGTCTCCGGTTCCGATAATGTTGGTCGATCAGCGTAGTGCTGCCTGTACCGGTATAAATCTAGCAGGGGACGGTCACGATCGCGGGCGCGACCGGTTACAACGGGGGGAGTTGAAGGAATTACGGGGTGTCCGACCGGGCCATGATCCTCTCAATCGATCTCCGCCGCCTCTCTGCTTTTCATGATCACCCGTTCGGCCTCGACATGTCGCCCCATCGCCGCAAGCGTGTCGCGGAGCAGCTCGGCGATCTCCTCGTCGTCCGGCATCGAATCGAAGCTTCGGCGGAGGATCTCGCGGGCGCTCTCGGCGTCCCCTTCATGCAGAAGTTCGCGGGAGACGTCGATGACGGCATCGCGCAGCCTGATCTCGAACTCCTCGCGCGCAGCCTCGAACAGCTCATCATAGAGTGTGGGGAAGGGGACCTCCCCCGCGGTGATCTCGAGCGCCCGCAGCACGGCGGGATAGGCGCGCAGAAGGGTGCGATCGCGAAGCGCGGCGGCTGCTTCCTTCAATGCTTCGTCGGCTTTCAGCAGGTCGACCGTGAGGACCTCCGGATTGAGACGCGGGGTTTCGCCGTCGGTCAGGATCGCATCCTGCCCCATCGCCTCCCGGAGCCGGAGGACACCGGTGTTCATCGTCTTGCGGGCATGCTCCTGTTCCGCCTCCTCGCCGGCGGCGATCCTGATGAACTCCCGGTGCGACAGCGGGTTCTCCAGCATCGTGTCGGCGACCATCAGCCCCAGAAGGGTTCGCAGCCGTGAGCCGAGATTCCGCGTTTCGCCGTCGGGCCGTTCCACGGTGATGGTGCCGAGCATGCTCACCTTCACCCGTCGTCCGGTCGGGTTCCCCAGCCGGCGCGCTCGCTCGCGGGTCAGCGACTGCATCCGCGAGCGCCATGATGTCGCCTCCTTTTTCGGGAGGAGTCCTTCATATCGTTCCACGAAGGGACGCATGTAGGCGACGAGCCCGTGCGCGGCAAGCCATTCCAGCGCCCGCACGAGGGCGGTCCGCCGTTCCGACTCCAGCTCGGAGGCAAGTTCCGGTCTGAAGCCGCTCCCCAGATCGATCAGCGTCAGTATCGCGTGGAGCGCCACCAGATCATCCTTCCGCATCGGCGCACGGCGGAGCGCGGGGAGTGCCGCGTCGATCAGATCGCGGGTCGATATCTCGGTGCGACCGACGGCGGCCGACGCCAGCCGTTTCAGCAGGGCGCCGAGCTCATCCTCGTCCGGCAGATCGTCGACGATCCCGGCCAGGTTCCCGGCGGCGCTCGCCAGCATGATCCGGTTCTCCGGCCAGAGCCGTTCGTGGCCTCCCAGAAACTCCTCGGCGATCCGCGCGGTCCAGGCCGGATCGTTTCGGAGGACCCCAACCTCGCAGAGATAGATCCCCGCGTTGCGGCCGAACGCTTCCATCCCCTTGGCGCGCGCCTCCTCGCGGAGCGCCCGGGCCTCCCGCTCGCACTCCGCGAGATCGGCGCCGAACGCCCCCTTGCAGCAGATCCTGACGAGCGAGCAGTGGAGGACGTTCCGATCGAGCCCCTGATCCTTCGACTGCCGGAGCGCGTCGTCGCACGCCTGGAGGGTTTCATCAAGCCTTCCGATACTTTCCAGCAGGCCGATCCGGAGCATCCGGAAGGTGATCTGCGAGCCGGTCGGCGACGCCGTCAGTTCGTCGGCCATGCGGAGCCGTTCCTGGAGTTCCTCCGGCGAGTCGAAGAGGGAAAGAAGGTGCGGGGTGATGCTCTCGCGGGCCAGCAGGCGGAGCGCGTCGCCGGCCTCGTGCGAGGCAAGGAGATCATTATATCGTTTTTCGACAAGCCTGAGGGTCTCCTTGTCCGATATCGACCGCGCGGCCTGCGCCACGTTCCCCAGATATCCGATATACTCGATCCTGAACCGGAGCGGCGGATGACCCTGGAGCAGTTCCTCCATCCTCTCCCAGATCTCGCGACATCTGCTCTGGTCGCGATGGAACTCCCGCCAGTAGAGATATCGCAGTGCGCTCAATCTGTGGTGCCGGAGCTCCTCCGGGATCGGTCCCTCGGTAAGCTCCAGCAGACGGTCCACAAGCTCCTCATGCTCCGGGGAGTTGATCCTGCGGCGGAGGTGGATGATCTTCCGGATCAGGAGCTGGGCCGTCTGGTCCAGTCGTTCCTCGTCGGTCCAGAGGGCGGCCGGCGATTCGATCAGCCGTTGCGCGGCGTTCCATGCGTCGAGCGAGAGCTCCCAGTCGGGACCGATATCGAGCAGATACGTGGCGTTGAGGGCGCGTTCGATCGCGGCGCGACGTTCCTCTCCGCTCAGCGGCAGATCGTCGGCTCCGGCGGCGACAAGGCGGAAGGGAAGGATGGAATAGAGTGGAAGGTTCCCGGCGATCGCCCGCGCCAGCAGTCCCGGATCGGGGTGCGATGCATCGAGGAGATGGGTGTGGAGAAGGGAGTGGGTGAACGCCAGCAGCGGGTGATCGCTTCCGCGACCCGCCAGCGGCGGGGTGGCGGTGGATGCGGCGGCGACGATCCCCCTGAAGGTCAGCACCTCGATCATCCGTTCCGCCCCCTCGATCATCCGGTCGGCGGTCTCCATGGCGAACACCTCCCCCAGCGATGCAAGCTCCTCGGCCGCGCGCCGTTCCTGCGGGGTGAGATGGGCCGCCATCCCCTCGGCCAGAAGATCGACGCTCCGTTTCAGCGACCGGGCGAGCGACGCCGCCGAAAGTTCGGTCCGCCAGCCGTTGCTCCGTTCGTCGAAGCGGATCGCCTCCGACCGCACGGCGCCACGCAGCGCCGACCGGAGCGCCAGCGGATTTCCCGCCGTGGAGCCTGCGAGCGCGCGGAGCAGATCAGGTTCGGGGGGGGATTCGAACAGCTCGTGCCAGAGTCTCTGCAGCTCGGTCTCGTCGAGCCCCTCCAGCCGGATCTCCTCCACCAGAAATCTCTCCAGCGGCCCCCGTCCCTCCATCTCCACCGGTCTGGCGGCGCAGAGGACCGAAAGGGTGTCGTCGGCAAGGGAATGGAGGAGGAGGGTGAACTCGCGGAGCGATTCTCCGCTCAGCAGGTGGATATCCTCCACCACCAGCAGGGTGGGACGAAGCCGGGAAAGGCGACGGAACGCGGCGGCGACGGTCTCCGGGAGAGCTTCCGGCTCCTTCTTCAGCAGTCTGCCGCCGGTGTCGGAGGAGCGGAGCGCGCGCGAGGCGATGGCGACCAGCGACGTGGTCGATTCAGGATAGACCCTCATGTGAACGACCGCCCCTCCCGCCGCGCGGATCGGCCGGATAGCCTCCTCGATCAGACGGCTCTTGCCGATTCCGGTCTCGCCGATCATGAGGGCGGCCCGAAGCTCGGAGGCGTCGAACGTCCCACGCCAGAAGGCGACGATCCGCTCGATCTCGGCGCCGCGGCCCACGAACGGGAGCGTGCCGTGATTCAACAGATCGATAAGCGTTCGCATCGCGACTTCTTCTCCATGAATAACCGGGGGAAGATACGGGAAAAACATCCACCCCTTCCCCCCTGTAACCGCCCCCGCCCCCTTCTGTGACCGCTCCCCGTTACCTTGGTGCATGTTCATTGACGACGGCGCGGCAGAGAGAGACCGCCCGGAATCGAGAGAGAGACGAAGGACGAAACCGGAGCCCGATCATGAATGCGGAACAGTATATGGAGAGAGCGAACGAACGTGGGGGACCACCACCGCCCCGTGGGATGACACGCTGCCCCGCATGCATGACGATAGGATACCGCCGGGGGGATTCCTGCCCCATCTGCGGCGGACCGCTGGTCGACGACTGCCAGCGGTGCGGAGCTCCGGTGCTGCGGCCGATAGCGTTTCACTGCACACGATGCGGTGCGCCGCTCTTCGACCAGATGCGGAGATAACCGATGCGCCCGGCCCGAAGGCATTGCGCGACTCCTGAACGCCACGGGCCGGGCCGCATCCGGAACAACACCAAATGTGGGACAGACCCACCACCAGCGAAAGGAGAGTATTGGAGAGAGCGGCGAAGCTCCGATGGGCTTCGACCGGACGTCGGTGACCGTCGATACGGTCCGAATCGGAGAGGCCGAGCAGCGGGGCCGGAGGAAAGCCTCCGTCCCGGCCCCGTACGCTCACCCACAGAGAGGAAAGGGAGAGACGGGCGACACGGTACCTGTTCTACATCGGCAGCAGCAACATCATGTCGGTACAAGCTCTCGCTGGACGACGATAATGTCGTGGGAGAATCGAACGAGGCGAACAACACGTTCGTGGTGACGATCACCTTCACGCCGTAGGGACTCACGACCGAAGGGATCTCGGTCTGAGACTCTTCCGGATGTTTCGATGTCCGGAGGAGGAGTGCGCGAAGGCCCTGGAACGGCCGGCACGGTCATGCGTCGATCGACGCGTCCGTTGCCGGCCGTTCGTTCTGATCGTATCCGGATGCGATCAGAACTGATCCTCCTTCTCCTTGAACAGAATGTTGAAGGTGGTCATGGAGCCGTAGCAGCGGGTGATATACTGCTGGAATTCCACCTTATCCCCGTCGCTCAATCCCTCATGACCGTTGATCTTCTGTTCCAGCACACGGAGCTGGTTCCGCATCATTACGATCTTATGGAAGAACGTTTCGAGCGGCACCTCCTTCGCCTGGAGCGAGGAGTCGGCGGGATGGAGCATCAGCTTCCCTCCGTTCCATCGCACTCCGAGTTGCTTGACGACCGATGCCGGTTTCTCCAGACCGAGCGCGCCGACCGTCGCCTCCACCGTTCTGCGCACGAACTGCTCCAGCGGCACCTCCAGTCCCGCTATCGATGCCGTCGGCTCCACCGGCTGCAGGGCGCTTCCCTCCGGGGAGACGGTCCGGCGGGAGCCGTCCTCGAAGAGGATTTCGATCGTATGCTGCGTGATCGCCGCCACCGACCCGACCCCGTAGGCCGGGTGTCTGACCTTCATTCCGATATTGAGTGATTCGATTCTCATTGTGTGCGTACCTGGGGATGATGTTGAATCCTGAAGGGTTGAACCGGGCGGCCCCGGGGATCGTCCCCGGTCAGCCGCTTCCGCGTTCGTCGAAGATCGTGAGCCCGCGCGCCCTGGTGGTCCCCAGTTTCTCCAGAAACTGCAGGCGCGGCATGGTGACGGCCCCCAGCGTCTCCATGTGCGGGGTCATGGTCTGGATGTCGATCCACTCACCGCCTCGGCTTGCGATATGATCGATGAGATGGAGCAGCGCCATCTTGGAGGCGTTCGGGCGGAGGTGGAACATGCTCTCTCCGGCGAAGACGCCGTCGACATCGACCCCGTACAGGCCTCCCACCAGGTCCTCTCCCTCCCATACCTCCACGCTGTGGGCCCGGCCGGCGGCGTGCAGGGCGCAGTAGCCTTCGATCATCTCGTCGATGATCCATGTCCCCGGCTGTCCGGCGCGTTCCACGCGGGCGCAGCTCAGCATGACGCGGGGGAAGGCCCGGTCGATGGTAAAGGTGAAGGAGGTCCGCTCCCTCGCCTTCCGCAGGCTGCGCGGGACGTGAAGGCCGGAGAACTCGATCACCGCCCGTTCCAGCGGAGAGAACCAGAAGACGAGGTCGTCGTCGGAGGGCCAGGGGAAAATCCCGTTGCGATACGCCAGCATGAGCGTGCCGTGGGTGAAATCGTTGCCGATCCCCACGATCTCCTCATCGTCTGAATATCGAGGATCGATAAATCGAACCGGCATTCCTATCGGCCTCCTCGTTGAATATGGCCCATGCCGCCCGGCGCTCAGTCGCGGCGGGCCGACTCGTTCATGGGGAGCGGCATCCAGAAATCGCGCGGGTAGAGCCGCTGCAGTTCGGCGTCGTCGCCGTCGATGCTCTTCAGGTAATCCTCGTAGAGCGAGAGCTGGCGCTCCGGCCCGATCGTGAAGAAGACGCCGTTCATCACCTCCGACGACCTGACGCCGTAGCCCGGCAGCACATCGTCGTAGACATCCTTCATTCTGTCGAACACATCGCCGACGAGCGAGGGATCGTCCCGCAGTGAGAGGATTCCCTTCCGGAACGCGGCGACCGCCTGCGGCGTCAGTCCGTCGGCAAGATCGGCGGCGATCGCCTCGCCGCGGGCCTCGTAGCGGGAGGCGGCCCTGAAATCGCCGAACGCCTGCGCTATCGAATAATCGACATACGATGGATCGCGCGGCGCTCTCTTCAGCTCGTCGATCACGAACCGGAGCGTCTGCGGCAGCTCCGGGCAGCGCTCGGCGTAGTATCCCACCTCGCCGATCGTGGGGGAGATCCGGAGTCCGTTGCTGTAGGCGAGCCCGGCGCTCCAGGTCTTCATGAACATGCTGTGCGCCCCGTGACCGCTGAAGAGCTTGGAGGCGAGGAACCGGAGGAGCGACTCGCGATCGGTCGTCAGATAGCTCGGACCGGGAGCCGAATGGATGAAGACTCCCCCCTGGGTGTTCGGGTTGACCAGCCCCACGTAGAGCGGCGCCTTCCCGCCGTTCCGCTCGGCGACTCGTGCCGCGATGCGGTTCACCCCCTGGCGCAGACGCTTCTCCCGGGGAGCGTCGGAGAGTTCACCGGCGAGCCGTTCCACGCCGTCGCGGAGCGCGGCGCGGGTGGCGCCGGAGGAGATCATGAACATGCGCGCGCCGCCGCGCCGCAGGATCATCGTGCGGACCCCGTTCAGTTCGTCGAGCGCCTGCTCCGGGGGGACGAGAAGATCGTGACGGATCTGGCGGCAGAGGTAGCGCCAGTCGTCGGCGAGCGAGCCGTCCGGGATGCCGGTCAGGATCTGATCGAGATCGTCCGCCGCCTCGCGGGCAAGCGCCGCCGCTCCCGCCGGGAGCGATCGGGCCTGGCGCAGAGATGCGACCGCTTCCGACGGAAGATCGGGGGTCGAGGTCGAGTCGGACTTCAGGGCGCGGAGCAGATCCTGGAGATCCTTCCGCTCGAGCGCCGAGACGTCGGCGAGGCGGGCGAGGAAGAGAGAGATCGCCGTGCGATCCGATTCGTTTCCGGCATCCTTCAGGAGCCAGCGGAGCCTGTGGAGGTTGTGTTCCCGTGTCAGGAACGATCCGGTCGCCAGCATCACCGGGTCGGCCTGACGGCGGTATGCGCCGGCGGGGTCCATGACCCACGACTCCTCGGAGCCCTGCATCGTGGTCCGGAGTCCGGCAAGGTTCTGATCGATCAGCTCGCGGATCCTGGGGAGGTTCTCCGGCCGCCAGTCCGGGCTCTGAAGCGCAAGGCGCATCCATTCTATCGCGCGGCGTGATTCCTCGAGGTCTCCCCCGGCGGCGCGTATCACCAGCTCGCTGCGCCATGTACGGCCGTTCGAGCTGAAGTAGCCGGCAAGCTCGCGGATCTCCATCCGGAGCCGCTCGCGCATCTCCTTGTGCGATATGACTTCATCCCCGCGCCTCACGCCGACCTCGGTGAGAAGGTCGGGGAGAAGCGAGAGATAGTGGAGCGAATTGTCGGGGAGATCCTCCACCCGCAGCGCCAGCCCCACCGTTGCCCCGGTCAGGTTCTCGAACGTGGAGGCGACCATCGGCACGCCGCTCCAGAGGGTATCGACCGAATACTGGATCTGATCGTCCAGCGTGAACGGCGGGGAATCGACGAAACGGGCCGGCGGGGCCAGCATCGCCAGCGAATCGAGCTCGGCGGTGTTCCTGTCGTATTCCGATTTATAGCGACGTATCGTCTCCTGCTCGTCGTCGGCGCCGTAGCGCCGTCCCATCTCGGCCAGGGCCGCCGCCACCCGTTCCCGGCGCGCCTCTCCCTCGATCCGTATCAGATCGGGGTTGGCGCGGGCGGCGGCGGCGTAGGGAGCCGATTCGGTCAGACCGCTCCGGGCGATCAGGTTTTTCCAGATGTTCGTTCCCTCCGATACGAGCCGTTCCACCGTCGCCAGCTCATCCCTCATCGTGAGCGACTTCCTGAACCCCGGCGTCTGGGCGAGATTGTCCAGATGGCTCATCCATCCCGAACCTGCATGTCTGTATCCGAATCCGGGAGGGGCGTTGACGAAGTCGCGCATGGAACGGCGGCGCTCGATGATCCTGGCAAGGACGCGCCTGTTGAAATCCTTCAGTTCGTCGCTTCCATCCCTGAACGATGCGATCCGGCGTATCTCGTCGACGATCATCGTCCGGACCTGCGAGAGCTTCCCCTCGTTCATCGCCTCCGGATCGACATCCCCCAGACCGACGAACACGGGGTTCCCCTGGTCGGAGCTGACCCAGCCGAAGACGCTCTGCGCTCCGATATCGACGGCGCGGGAGCGGCCGTCCACGAATATCGTATAGAGATTGGTGGAGGCGTCCCCCGCGATATTATCCATGAAGATCTCCATCAGCAGGCGTTCCCTGGCGTCGAGCGGATGGGTCGGGGGCCAGCTGAAGAGAACCGGGCCCGGCTGGGAGGGGTTGTCGGCGGGATATTCTGCGATTGCGATAGATCCGGCGGGAGCCGTGCGGGGCGCCGGAAGCTCCGGAACAAGAGGAGCGGCGGGACGTGTCGGGGCGTCCCCCTGCAGACGGATCAGGGCCGCGTCGAGGCGTGAGAGCGTCGGGTCGAGCTTCGCGTCGTCGGCGAACGAGGCGATCATTCCCATGTTCCAGAGCCGGTAGTTGGCCGCATGAAATGTTCTGATCGCCTCCGGCTCCATGACTCTGATGGCCGAGGGGAGCCCGCCCGAGACGAAGACCAGCGGATGTCCGCTTCCGTACATCATTTTCCCCAGCTCCAGATCCATCCGCGACCAGCCCCGCTCGAAGGCGCTGACCATCTCGTTGTAGACGGTCCCCTTCTCCTCCAGCCGCAGCATCCCGTCACCCGGATTCTCACTCACTCCGATATTACAGACCTCGCGCCGGATCTCCTCGTCGGTGTAGTCCGGGTGCAGGAGCGCGTCCATCTGGCTTTCGAAGAGGTTGAAGAAGACGTCGATCCCGGCGGCCGTATGGAAGTGGTAGCATGTCCGGAGCTGCTGGGTGAAGGCGGAGGAGGAGGAGACCGACATCCCTTCCAGGTTGGCGTGGCGTCTGCCGGCGTTCCCCTTTCCCAGCAGCAGGTGTTCCTGGGTGTGCGGTTCCCCCATGTCGGAGGTCGGCACGGAGTTCACCCAGATGAACGCCTGCGGCACCGACTGTATGCCGAGCAGATCGAGCGTGAACCCCGTCTTCTCATGGCGGAACCGTGCTCCGGTCGCCTCCCCCGCGTCGTTCAGATAGAGGGCGATCGTCCGGAACCCCCGAACCGCCTGGTTCTCGGCGAGCCCCGAAAAGGATGATGGGGCGGGCTGGGCCAGGGCGGTCCCGGCGGCCGCGAGGAAGAGCGCAAGAAAGGAGAGACGGGACATGAGCAGAGTCCTCCACGAAGGAATATCGCACGTCGAACGGGGCCGGGGAGCCGGTCCGGACGAAAATAGGGAGAGAATCCGGATCAGAACCGGAGAGGGGAGAGACGATCGGCGGCAGCTTTAAGCGTTTCCCATCGTTTGCAGAAACAGAATCGGAGAAGGGATTCCCCCACCCCCCTTGTCCGATAGAACGAATCGATCGGGATCGCGGCGACGCCGTGTTCCCGTATGAGCGAACGACTGAAGGCCGCGGCGTCCCGTTCCCCGGAGGCCGAGACGTCGGCCAGAATGAAATAGCTCCCCTGCGGGGGGATGACCTCCAGCCCCGTTTCCCGCAGGACGCCGGTCAGATAATCGCGGCGCGCCAGATAGTCGGCGCGCAGTTCGTCGAAGAAGGAGTCGGGAAGCTGCAAGGCATGGGCGACGGCGTGCTGCAGCGGCGTGGCCGTGGCGAAGACGGCGAACTGATGGACCCTCCGGAGAGCGGTCTGCATCGAAGCGGGACCAATCCCCCAGCCGATCTTCCAGCCGGTGAGGGAGAAGCTCTTGCCGCCGCTGGAGATCGTCAGGGTCCGTTCCCGCATCCCAGGAAACATCGCGAGTCGATAATGCTCCGATTCCGGGAAGACGATATGTTCGTAGACCTCGTCGGTGACGGCCAGCAGATCGTGTTCGCAGCAGAGTTCCGCGATCAGCCCAAGCTCGTCGCGGGTGAAGACGACTCCGGTGGGGTTGTGCGGCGTGTTCACGTAGATCATCCGTGTCCGCGGGGTGACGGCGCGGCGCAGCTCCTCCGGGTCGAGGCGGAAGTCCGGGGGGCGGAGCGTCACGGGAACCGGGATTCCGCCGGCGGTTTCGATGGCGGGGATGTAGGAGTCGTAGCACGGCTCGAAGACGATGACTTCATCCCCCGGCTCCAGGAACGCGAACGCGCTGCACCAGAGCGCTTCGGTCGCGCCGCTGGTCACCGTCACCTCCGTGTCGGGATCGATCTCCATCCCGTAGAAGCGGGCGGAGTGGTCGGCGATCGCCCGGCGAAGCTCCCGCTCGCCGTGGGAGATCGCGTACTGGTTGTGTCCGGCGGCGATCGCTTCCATCGCGGCCGCCCGCACCTCCTCAGGTCCGTCGAAATCGGGAAACCCCTGCCCCAGGTTCACCGCACCCAGCTCGCGCGCCAGCGCGCTCACCTCGGCGAAGATGGTGGTTCCGTAGCCCTGGAGACGGGCGGCCATCGGGGCCCGCCGTTCACGTAGATCGTTCATCGAAGCAGTCTTGACGTGTTACAGACCGGTCGTATCGTGCGGGAAGAGGTCGTCCGAAAGTCGTTCAGCGGCCGGCAGGTCCGTCTCGAAGAGGCGCTTCTGACGGAGTATCCGCCGCTCCGCCGTGAACCTCTCTCCGAACCTCTGCACGCCGTCGGCGCGGAGTGCGGCGGCATGATCACGGAAATAGGCGTCCAGATCGGAACGGCGGACAAGGTAGTACTGGATGGTCCAGTGGACGTGATCGGGGTCGTCGTGCTCGACTTCGAACCAGGCGGCGCTGACGAATCCCTCGATCTTCAGAATCTGTTCGATGTGGGGCCCGAGCCATTCGGCGTATGCCGCTGCGATCCCTTTCTCAACACAGGTATTGACTTCATAAAGGATCATCGTGGGCTCACCTTGAGTTGTGCGGTCTTCCGGTCGGTGCACCTGAGCCGGAAGGGGGCGCTTGTAGAAGAATATGCCCGCATCACAATGTACCTCTCGTGATGGAGCCTGAATACTATCTCGGTCGGGGCCCGGCGTGCCGGTTCACCGGCGATTCGCATCACCGGAACGGCTCTTCATCTCCGTACATACTCTTCTCTTCGGTCGTCTGGGCGACGGGAAGATAATCGAATAGCTGAAAAGAAAGAATCGGGAGGGGAAGATGGCGTGATATGAAGCTCAACGCGGCGCTTTTCTGCTGCCGGCGTAGAGTTCGAACTCCAGCAGGCGGCAGTCGATGGTGGTGTTGTAAAGGGGGATTTTCCGCTTCGTTCGCAGACCGATGCTCTTTGCGAGTTCGGGACTGCCGGTGAAGATATAGCCCTTGTAGCCGGAGCAGCGCTGCTTGAAGAAGTCGCCGATCTCTCTGTAGACGTCGGCGAGCCGTTCGATCTCTCCCATGCGGGCGCCGTACTCCGGGTTCATGACGATCACTCCTCCCTCCTCCGGGACGGGAGCTTCGGAGAAATCTCCCACGACGAACTCCATCAGCTGATCGACCCCCGCGGTGGTGGCGTTCTTCCGGGCGGCCTCGACCGCATCGGGTGAGATATCGGATGCGATAATGTTTCCGGGGAAGCTCTTCCGGGACGCATTTCTTGCTTCGCGACGGAGTTCGTTCCAGATCGATTCGTCGAACTCTTTCAGATACATGAACGCGAAGCTGCCGCGGAGCAGTCCGGGCGCGCGGCCGAGCGCGATCAGCGCGGCTTCGATCGCGATGGTGCCGCTGCCGCACATCGGGTTGAGGAACGCTCCTTCGCCGTTCCATCCGGTCGCCATCACCACGGCGGCCGCCAGGGTCTCCTGCATCGGGGCCTTCCAGGGGATCTTCCGGTATCCCCGGCGCGAGAGGGGCTCGCCCGACGTATCGAGGTAGACGCCGCAGAGATCATCCTTCCAGTAGAGAAAGATCACCTGCCGGCCTGTGTCGGGACCGGAGTCGGGACGGCGGCCGGTCACGCGGGCCAGCCTGTCGACCACGGCATCCTTCAGCTTCTGGTTGGCGAAGCGGGAGTCGGTGATGGAGGGGGTGTCGACGGAGGAGACGACGCTGATGTACCCCTCCTCGTCGATATGCCGTTCCCACGGGATCATCGACGCCTCGCGATACATGTCGCGCGGATCGAACGCGGTGAACTCGCGCAGCAGAATCAGGACCCGGTGTCCGGTGCGGATATGAAGGTTCAGGCGCATCGCATCGCGCATCGAGCCTTCGGTCTCCACGCCGGTGGTCAGTTCCGCGAGGACCGGGTAGCCGAGAGCGGCGACCTCCTGCGCAAGGAAGGAGGTCAGCCGCTTCGGGCACGTTATCAGGATGCGAGCCGGTGTGCTCACTCGATCGTCACCTTCTCCATGACGACCTCTTCGACCGGCCTGTCGCCGGGGCCGGTGCGGGTCGTGGCGATGGCGTCGACGATATCCTGTCCCTCGGTCACGCGGCCGAAGATCGCATAGTTCGGGGGGAGGGGATAATCGACATGCATGATGAAGAACTGCGAGCCGTTGGTGTTGGGACCGGCGTTCGCCATGGCGACGGTGCCGGCGCGGTAGCCGCGCTTGTAGACCTCCGAGCCGCGATCGATCTCATCGTTGAAGCGTCCCCCCCATGCGCTTTCGCCCCCGCGGCCGGTGCCGGTGGGGTCTCCCCCCTGGATCATGAAGCCTTTGATGACGCGATGGAAGATCACGCCGTCGTAGTAACCGCGTTCCGCAAGGGTGATGAAGTTCTCGGTGGTCTTCGGGGCGTCCTGCTCCAGCAGTTCGAAGCGGATGGTCCCCTTGTTGGTGCTGATCACCGCAGTACGGTTGGTCGCTGTTTCGTCGGCCATGCTGTCTCCTTCTACGAATTATTGGTTGGGTGTACGAAGATACATCCGCAGGGTGGAACGGGGGTGAGAAGTTCTGTAAGTTCGTCGGGCCGGTGCCGGGCCGTGCTCGGGACAAGGAGATGCCTCCGCAGGAAGTCGAAGAACGAGATATGATCAAGAGTATCAGAATACGAGGATTCAAGAGCTTCAGGGATGTTACGCTGAAGCTCGGCGGGCTCAACCTGCTGGTGGGAACGAACGCGAGCGGGAAGTCGAACTTCTTCGATGCGTTGCGGGTGTTGCAGGGGATCGGGTATGGGTTGACAGTGGATGAGATCTTCAACGGGAAGCCGAGGGGGGCGATAAATGACGTGTGGGAGCCGATACGAGGGGGGATGGGGAAGGCAGGGTTTATCGACAGATCTGTGTCGGAGCCGAATATGTCTGCCCAGTCGGTCATCGGATTCGACGTAGAGATGCAGTTCGATGTGGAGAAGCAGGGTAGTGTCACGATAACTTATTCGATTGAGATTGACTGCGAGCATGGCGTGATTCTTCAGGAGCGGTTAGCCGATGCGAAAGGGAGTATTCTTGAGCGTCCCGGTGATGATGTCGACGACTTCAGCGAAACGATAAGAGGCGGTACCAAAGGGGGAGAGTTCGAGGAGTTCCTGTTTACGGGCACTAGTTATGATAGGGTCCGTTCCTATCTACCCGATCCCGTTCTATTCAGCCTGTTGTCCAAGGACAGTCTGCAATTGCTCGGTCGTTGCCTTCAGTTGCTAAGGAACGTGCAGCATCTAGACCCCTCGCCACAATTGCTTAGAGAGTACTCGCAGTCGCGTTCGGTCACTCGCATGGGAGAGCGAGGGGAAAACTTCGCCGCGCTCGTTAGCTCTATTCTTGCGGACGAGAAAGCCTCTGCCGCCTATGTCTCGTGGCTTCAGGAACTGACGCCGAGCGAAGTAGAGTCCGTTAAGATTCTTAGAGGTGCGGACCAAGAACCCCTGTTTGCATTGAGCGAAGGGGGGATTGACTATTCGGCTCGCGTCCTTTCCGACGGTACACTTCGATTTGCAGCTTTGGCGGCTGCACTGTTCCAGTCGGATATGCCGGCTCTCCTTCTTCTCGAAGAAGTCGAAAACGGCATTCATCCAACGCGTCTCCAACTGCTTATGCAGCTTCTGAGGACCCAGGTTGTCGTCGGTACTCAGATCATCGCGACGACACACTCGCCTCATGTGCTCTCCTGGCTCGATCCGGAGGAGTATGCAACGACCTTCCTCTTCAGGAGGAATGAGGAGACAGGGGAATCCACAGTGACCCCACTCAGCGAGCTGCCTCATCTGCATGAGGTCATCCGGCATGCTCCGATCGGCGATCTGTTCGCGGACGGATGGATGGAGGGGATAGATTGAGCTTTACCGTTCTGGTGGTTCCCGAGGACCACACACTCGACCAGTACATCCTGCTGCCGCTTGTGAGGAAGCTGATGGCCGCGTGCGGTCGACCGAGGGCAACGGTCAATGTGCTCCGAAAACAGCGGGTACAGGGATACTCCGACGCAAAGAAGGTGCTGGTCGAGTACGTGCTGCCGACACATAAGTATTACAACCTTCTTCTCTTCATGCCTGACGCGGACGGCAGGGATCGTGCCGACGAGTTCCGTCATCTCGAATCGGAAGCCGCCCTCCGCAATGTTCGATTGCTCTGCTGTGCGGCCGTGGAGGAAGTTGAAGCGTGGCTGCTGGCGGGACATCTCGGCAAGCTCAACAACCCGTGGTCCGTTATTCGCGCCGATACATCGGTCAAGGAGAACCATTTCTTCCGCTTCCTCCAGTCGCACGGTGACGTGCGTGCCGTAGATGGCGGCCGGAAGAGGCTGATGGAGGAAACGCTCCTGAACTACAGCGGCCTGCTCGACAGATGCCCGGAACTGAAGGAACTGGAGTCGAGAATTGCCGCGATCTGCGGGCCGTAGCGCTCTTGACATCCCCCCGCTAACCTTTCCCCACCTCCCCCCGTTGTACCATCAGAACAAGGACTGAGCGACCATTCGTATTGTAGGGATGCGGATGGAAGATGTACACCTGTGTGACCTGAATACCTCCTCGGACTGTCGTGTCCGCCAACACAAAGCCCGTTCCGGCCGTACCGCCGGGACGGGCTTCGTTGTTCGGGGGAATACGTTTCGTAACCCGTTGAACGGTCCGATCCTTTCGATATTTGGCATCCTCTATGTAGATTCCGTTCGGCGTATATCCCGCCTGACCGCACGATTCCTCCCTTTCGATTCGGCGGCGCCGCGCCCGCGCTTGTGCCGGTCCTCCACCGATCGGCCGTGAGGTTCCCGTATTCCTACTCTCTTGAACGTTCTCCGTTAATCGACCATCGAATTGGACACGACGACAACCCATACAGACCAGAACGTGAGCTGGACATTGACTCGTGAGGAAATCCTCAACGACTACCGCCTCGCCTGCCGCAGCCGCCAGGCGAGCCTGCTGGGACGCAAGGAGGTGCTGACAGGGAAAGCCAAGTTCGGCATCTTCGGTGACGGCAAGGAGATCGCCCAGATCGCCATGGCGAAGGCGTTCCGCAACGGAGACTTCCGCTCGGGCTACTATCGCGATCAGACGTTCATGTTCGCCGCCGGCATGTCGAGCGTCCAGGAGTTCTTCGCGCAGCTCTACGCGAACCCCGATGTGGAGGCGGAACCCTCCAGCGCCGGACGCTCCATGAACGGACATTTCTCCACCCGTACCCTGAACCCGGACGGAAGCTGGAAAGCGCTCGCGTCGATGAAGAACTCCTCGGCCGATGTCTCCCCGACCGGTTCCCAGATGCCCCGCCTGCTCGGCCTGGCCCAGGCGTCGCGACTCTACCGGGAACTGGAGGAACTGAAGTCGCTGACGCAGTTCTCCAGCAACGGCGACGAGATCGCGTTCGGCACCATCGGCAACGCAAGCTGCGCCGAGGGGATGTTCTGGGAGACGATCAACGCCGCCGGAGTGCTGAAGGTCCCGATGATCGTCTCGGTGTGGGACGACGGCTACGGCATCTCCGTTCCCAACGAGTTCCAGGTCACCAAATCGAGCATCTCCGAGGTGCTGGAGGGCTTCCGCCGGAAGCCGGGGACCACCGACGGCTACGATATCTATGTCGTTCCGGGATGGGACTATCCCGCCCTGGTGGAGACCTACCTGAAGGCCGCCGAGATCACCCGCCGCGAACACGTTCCGGCGCTGATCCATGTGATCGAGGTGACCCAGCCGCAGGGACACTCCACCTCCGGCAGCCATGAACGTTACAAGGGACCCGATCGCCTGAACTGGGAGAAGGAGTTCGACTGCCTTACCAGAATGCGGGAATGGATCATCGAACGGGGACTCTCCACCGTCGAGGAGCTCGACCGCCTGGAGGAAGAGGACAAGACCTACGTCGTCGAGATGAAGGAGCGCGCCTGGAAGGCCTACACCGAGCCGATTCTGGAGGAGGTGAAGATCGTCGCCGGGATGATCGGCGAGATGGCGAACGGCTCCGCCCACGTACAGGCGCTGGAGCACCTGAAGAACGGCCTTCTCGCGACCCGCGAACCGTTCCGGATGGATATGATGGTGGCGATCAACCGCGCCCTGATCGTCGCGCGCGACGAGGATACTCCGGCACGCCGGACGCTGACCGCATGGAAGAACGAGCAGGAGAAGATCAACCGCGACCGCTACGGCAGCCATCTCCACAGCGAGTCGGGAGAGTCGGCGCTGCGTGTCAAGGTCATCGATCCGATCTACAGCGATGATTCTCCCGTGAAGAACGGTTCGGAGATCGTCAACGCCTGTTTCGACGCGGCTCTCGCGCGCGATCCGAGGGTTCTCGCCTTCGGCGAGGATCTGGGACAGCTCGGCGACGTGAACCAGGGATTTGCCGGTCTGCAGTCGAAGTACGGTTCACTCCGGGTCGGCGATACCGGCATCCGCGAGTGTACGATCGTCGGCCAGGCGATCGGACTCTCCATGCGCGGTCTCCGCCCGATCGCCGAGATCCAGTATCTCGACTATCTCCTCTATGCGCTCCAGATCATGTCCGATGATCTCGCCACCGTGCAGTACAGGACGAAGGGGGGACAGAAGGCTCCGGCCATCATCAGGACGCGCGGCCACAGGCTGGAGGGAATCTGGCATTCCGGTTCGCCGATGGCCGGGATCATCAATCTGGTGCGGGGGATGCATGTGCTGGTCCCGCGCAACATGACCCAGGCCGCCGGCTTCTACAACACGCTGCTCGCCTCGGATGAGCCGGGACTGGTGATCGAGGTGCTCAACGGCTACCGTCTGAAGGAACGTCTGCCGGACAACGTGGGGGAATTCACGGTCCCGCTCGGCGTGCCGGAGGTGCTCCGTCAGGGAACCGACGTGACGGTCGTCACCTACGGCGCAAGCTGCCGGGTGGCGCAGGAGGCGGCCGATCTCCTTGCGATGGTCGGGATCTCGATGGAGCTGGTCGACGTGCAGTCGCTGCTGCCGTTCGATCTTCCGGGGAATATCGTCGAGTCGCTGAAGAAGACGAACCGCGTCCTCTTCCTGGACGAAGATGTGCCGGGGGGCGCCTCCGCCTTCATGATGCAGCAGGTGCTGGAGGTCCAGAAGGGATATTTCTGGCTCGACTCCGAGCCCCGCACGCTGACGGCAGCCCCCCACCGTCCGCCGTACGGTTCGGACGGCAACTACTGGAGCAAGCCGAGCGCGGAAGCGATCTTCGAGACGATCTACGAGATGATGCACGAGGTCGACCCGGCAACGTATCCGATGTTCTTCAGATAGATTCGGAGGAACCTCCTCCGCCACGGATTCAGAGATCGCGCCGCCGGGGCGCGCGGCAGGCCACGGGGCCGGTACGGGGAGATCTCCCGTATCGGCCCCGTTTCATTTCGCTCCACGATTTTTCCAATCGTATCGCCCGGCACTTCGACCGGCCCATCGGTGTTGAAAAGAATGGGTCGGCAGTGAGACATGTGCCGGCCCACTGGCTGCGCATCGACTATCGTCGATGCCGGCGGATACAACGAACGCGTATCGAACCGTCAGGTTCGGATGCGCGCCTCACTATCCATTGAAGAGGTGAATCATGCGAAACACAGGAAAGCCGGGCACCCCGGGGAACACGGGAAAAGAGAACGGCGATATTCATAATATGATCAGAGGTGGCGGTCACGGGTTGACGAGCGAGGGGAGCTACCAGGGACAGCACGGGTTCGGCCCGCAGCAGGGACAGGGACATTTCGGTTCCAGCGCGCGGATCAGCGACGCAGGCTCACACGGAGCGAAGCAGCACGGCCGCGGTCGCGGCGAACTCGGCTCCCACTCCGGCGCCCGTCGAAACCGCCCCAACCCCGGCCCAACCAACAGGCGGGACGGCTAAAAAGATATCGCACCCATCACGAGAGGCGCCCGAGGTTATCCGGCGCCTCTCTCTTTTCTTAACTCTCTTTTCTTAAACTCTGTGCCCTCTGTGACTCCCTGTTTATTTCTCTTCCCCCAGCCTGTTCATCTCTCTTCCCCCAGCCTGTTTATTTCTCTTCCCCCAACGACACATTTCATCGCATCCCCTCATTCCCTATCTTCCCACGCTCAATCCCCCGGAAGGCCCTCCCCGCACCGGGCCCGTCGCGCCGGCACACTGTTGACGAGAAGGCATTCATTCCCATTATCCATCCGAACGGGAGAATCGATGAAAAAGATCACTATAGGATCAACCGCTCTCTTCCTGCTCCTCGCGCTGCCGACGCACGCGCAGAAGTCGGGGGTCCGTTTCTTCGAGGGAACCTGGGCCCAGGCTCTCGCCGAGGCGAAACAACAAAACAAACCGATATATCTGGACTGCTACACGACCTGGTGCGGTCCCTGCCAGATGCTGAAGAAGGGGACCTTCCCCGATGAGAAGGTCGGAGCCTACTTCAACGCGAACTACATCTCCTTTTCACTCGACATGGAGAAGGGAGAGGGAATCGAGATCGCGAAGAAGTACGCGGTGCAGGGCTTCCCCACCCATCTCTACTTCAACCCGAACGGCGAGGTTGTCCATCGCACGATGGGTGGAGGAGAGAGCGAGGAGTTCAAGAAGATCTTCCTGAACTGGGCGGAGCAGGCTCTCAACCCGGAGACGCAGTACTACACGCTCAAGAAGCGCTACGACGCCGGCGAGCGTTCAACCGACTTCCTCTACAACTACGCGCTCGCCGCCGAGGAAGCGAGCGACCCCGACGTGAAGTCGGTCGCGCGCGCCTACTTCGCCACGCAGAAGGAGGATGATCTCTACAACGAGAAGAACTGGAAGGCGATCAAGTCGCTCGCCAAGGACTACGAGTTCAAGGAGTTCAACTTCCTCTACAGGAACAAGGATGAGTTCATCAAGCGGTACGGCAGCTTCGAGGTCAACTCCGCGATCCTGAACGTGGTGCTTCAGACCACGGCGAACGCGAAGTATCAGTACGACTTCGGCGACAAGGCGTTCGACAAGCTCGCGCCGGTCCTTGAGGAGACGGCGACCCCCGAGCAGCGGAAGCAGCTCTACAACACCTATCTCTCCTTCTACCGTGTGACCGAGCAGTGGCAGCGCTACGCCGATTTCGCCGTGCAGTATGTGGAGTCGGGACCGAAGGATGACTGGAGCGAGCTGAACGAGATCGCCTGGAGCTTCTTCGAGAACGTCCAGGACCGCGAGATGCTTGCGGTGGCCGAGGGATGGGCCGCCCGTTCGGTGGAGCTGAAGAGCACCTTCTTCAACACCGACACCTACGCCGCGATCCTCCATAAGCTCGGCAAGGACGAGGCCGCGCTGACCTATGCCCAGAAGGCGATCGAGCACGCGAAGGCGGACGGCATGGACGCCTCATCCACGGAGGAACTTCTGACGGCGATCAGGAGCAGTCTGGGGAAGGATATGGCGAAGGGAGAGTAAGTTCTCTCGCGTTGTGATGTAAATCTTCTGTCCCCCTGGGAATCGAACAAGGTTCTCAGGGGGATGTTCGTATCGTGCCGGGAGGTTCTGCTCCGGCCGACGACTACCGGTCTTCGAGCACCGTCGTCTCGACGGGATATTCCTGCGTGGTGGCGACCGCCACCCGTTTCCCGAAGACCTCTTCCATCAACCCCTTCTTCCTCTCCACGCTCCAGAGTTCGAACATGGGGGAGCAATCGGGGCGGCAGGTGATGTTGAAGGTGATGCTGTTCCCGCTGGTGATCGTCTCCACCGATCTGACGTTCCCCTTGTGTGTGCGGTCCAGGCCGTCGGCGACGCGGAGGATGGCGGAGAGATAGCGGACCACCTGCTGATCTGCGCGGCTGAGCGCGGCGAACTCCGGGTGGCGTCCCTTGGGGTGCGATTTGCGGTGGTAGCGGGCGACGTTCGCGATGATCTCCGTCTCGTCGTTCGTGAAACCGAACGCCTCGCTGTTGCGGATCAGATACTGCGAGTGCTTGTGATGATCGGAGTGCGAGATGTAGTAACCGATGTCGTGCAGCAGGGCGGCGGCCTCCAGATGCTCGCGGGAGTCGTCCTCAAGGCGGTGGAGCGGTTTCAGGGCGTCGTAGATCTCCAGGGCCAGATGCGCCACCTGGCGGCCGTGCGCCTCGTCGAAGCTGTACATCCGCCCGATCTTCATCACGGTCTCGAACCGCAGATCGGAGAGATGCGCCATCCCATCCTCATCCTCCAGCTTATGGATCGTATCGAGCACGATCCCTTCCCGCAGGGCGTAGCTGCTGATCACGATCTCCTGGAACCCGCATTCCTCCATGATCGTCAGGAAGGTGATGCATCCGGCCGCGAGGATGTCGGCGCGGCGGGGATCGACGCCGGGGATCGACGCCCGGTCGGCGAACGTGGGGACCTTCAGCACCCGCTCGGTGATCCGCTGCACCTCGTTTCGCGATATCTTTACCCCGTTCAGCGACTCCGGGAGCGCTTCGCCGCGCGTCTGGAGGATCATGGCGGCGATCGTCTGGGCGGTGCCGCTGCTGGCGACGGCGCATTTGCATTCACGCGTACGGATCTCCTGCGCCGCATGATAGATCTCGCCGCGAAGGTAGAGCCTGCACGACTCAATCTGCTCGTTCGTGACCTTCTCGTTCGGGAAGAAGCGCTGCGTCATCCGGATGGCGCCGATCTTGAAGCTGTTCGCGTAGAGGGTCCGCCCCTGTTCCCCCACCAGGAACTCCGTGCTCCCTCCGCCGATGTCGAAGAGCGCCAGCCGCTCGTTGTAGACCGGGAGCGCCTGAAGCACCCCCAGGTAGATGAGACGAGCCTCCTCGAACCCGGAGACCACCTCGATCTCGATCCCGGTCGCCTCGCGGACCCGCTCGATGAACTCCTCACCGTTGGAGGCCTCCCGCACCGCGCTGGTGGCGACCGCCCTGATCGGCGAACCGGTGCGCGCCGCGATCGTCTCGAAGAGCCGCATCGCCTCGATCCCGCGCTGCATGGCCGGTTCCGAGAGGCGCTTGATCTGCGAGGCGCTCTCCCCCAGACGGACCACGACCTTCTCCTTGGTAATCACGGAGAACTTCCGCCCCTGAATCAGCTTCACCACGATCAGATGGAAGCTGTTGGTTCCGACGTCGACTGCCGCCAGCGTTTCAGGAAGTTGTGCCATATCCTTCACCAGTGAGTGTGCCGTGGTCGATTGTGATCCCCTCTCCGAACGTCCTCCGCCGATCCCGTGCAGGGCATTGTAGGTAACGCGGGCCATTGAGGGTCCGGTTCCTTTCCGCAGATCGGCGGGGGAAAGATACGTGGTGTCGGGTGGTTCAGGCAACGGCTCGGCCCCTCGCGGATGCGAAGGGTTCTCTCTGGTCGGGGCGTGATCCGCAGGCATGGGCCGAAACTACGCGCTCCCATCCCGTTCTCCCGCATTATCATCACGTTACATGAGCCTCTCCGGGGGAGCGGCTACTCCAGGTCACGGAAGGTCGCGTCCCGGGCCCTGGTCCGGTCGATCCATTCGTCCCGCATCGGCATCCGCCGGTTCTCTTCCGCGCGTGAGTAAGTGGGTCGATCCTCGAACCGACTCCGGCCGTTTCCCCGGGGAGCGCCGGATGAGCGCGCTTCCATATATCGCCGCGCCATACGATAGACGAGATAGAAGATGACGATCCAGATGAGCGTTCTGAACATCGGTAGAGTCGCTGCCGCACGGGGCGTTATGAGAGATGGAAGAAGCGGAGCCGGGCGTCGCTGGGACGGAAGATCTCCTCCAGCAGCATGTCGAGCGCCGTGGAGTCGTTGACGAAATCGACCCCGTTCGTGTTGACGATCAGAATGGGGGCGGCCGTGTAGTGGAAGAAGTAACGGGTGTAGGCGTCGGAGAGATCGCGCAGGTATCCGATGGTGATCGCCTCCTCCATGGCGCGTCCCCGTCCCCTGATGTTGGCGATCAGGCGGTTCAGGCTGCTCTGCAGATAGATCACCAGATCGGGAGTCGGGACCGACGTCTCGAGCGCCTTCACCACCGACTCATAGAGGGCCAGCTCATGCTCCCTCAGCGTCAGCGAGGCGAAGATGCGATCCTTGTCGAAGATGTAGTCGGAGATGAGATGGGGATAGAAGAGATCGAGCTGGCGGAACTCCTGCTGCTGGTGGAACCGGCTCAGGAGGAAGTAGATCTGGGTCTGGAACGCGTAGCGTCCCGGTTCACGATAGAAATCGGGGAGGAAGGGATTATCCTCGAACCGTTCCAGGATGAGTCTGCCGTTCAGCCGTTCGGCCAGCAGCGTCGCAAGTGTCGTCTTTCCCGCGCCGATCACCCCTTCGACGGCGATGTGGCGCGGACCGGGAGGCTGCGTGCTACGTCGTGCGATCATGTCCGGTGGAGTAGAGAGGGGGGGTAGTCTGAAGCCTGCGGACGCGCGGGCCCTCCGCGGAATCCGCCAGAAGCCCGGCGACGCTCCGGCCGAGGAGCGGGTGCGGCAGGTCGGGAGCGATCTCGGCCAGCGGCGCCAGAACGAAGCCGCGTCGATGCATCTCGGGGTGGGGGATCGTGAGCGTCGGGGTCGCGATCGTCAGATCATCGTAGAAGACGATGTCGATATCGATCTCCCGCTCATGCCATTTCTCCCTGCGGGTTCGTCCCAGAGTCCGCTCTATATCGTTCAGCGATGCGAGCAGAGCGGTCGGCGTCATGGTCGTGTCGATCGCGGCGGCGCAGTTCAGGAACTCCGGCTGCTCGGTGAAGCCGACCGGTTCGGTTTCGTAGATGGAGGAGACGGCGGTCACCTCGGTCCCTTCGAGCCGGGCGATCATGCCGAGCGCGTTTCCGATGGCCCCGGCGCGGTCCCCAAGGTTGGAGCCGAGCGAGAGATAGGCGCGATGACGCTCCCCTTCCTGCATATCGGTCAGCGTTCGTACGTGAAATTCGATCGCTCGATGATCAGATCCTCGCTCCCTGCTCCGTCTCTCTCGCAATGCGATGCTCTACTTCCACCGCCCTGATGACGCCGTCGATCGGAACGGAGAGCTTCCGCAGTCTGACGGCGACGCTCTCGGTCCGGGGAAACCGCGCCAGGATCGTCTCGGCGATCTCGACCACCAGCGACTCCAGCAGGCGCCGGTTGGTGCCGGTGAGGATGTCGCGGGTCATCTCGTAGACCTCCTGGTAGTTGACGGTGTCGGCGACGTGGTCGGTGCGCGCGGCGTCCGTGATATCGGCCTGCATGTCGATGTCGAAGCTGTAGCGACCGCCGATGGTACGCTCCGCCTCGCCCACGCCGTGGCGGGCATAGATTTCGGCGCCTATGATGCGAATCGTCGAGAGTGGCATCCGGAAGATCGGGTAATATGCCGTTCGGCTCCGGGAGAGCCGGGTTGAAGGCGGAGCAAGATACGCCGGATCGGGGGAACCGTAAAGGGGGGGGCACGGAGAAGCGTAAAGCCCCGTCCGGAGCGGGTCCGAACGGGGCTTCGTCATCTCTCGTATGTCGGCCGCTCACTCCTCGTTGTGCGGAGGCTCTGCCACGTTCGTCGTCTGCGCGACATCCGGGAACTGCACGGCGAAGTCGTCGCCGATTCTGGGGTCGAGCGAGATGGCGGTCATCAGCGCCGTCGCCATCTCCGGCAGGCGCTTCATCGCCAGAAGGTTCTTGGCGCGGCCGTAGTGCGATTCACCCCATTCGGGGGCAAGTCTGACGGCGTTGTCGAAGGCGGTCAGCGAATCGTTGAAGCGTCCCTCCTCGTAGAGGGTCTCGCCGTACTCGTACCAGCACTCCACATCGAGCGGGTCGATCTCCACCGCCTGCTGATAGCATTCGAGCGACTCCTTGATCCTGCGGAGGTTGTAGAGGAGATCGGCCCGTGCGAACCAGAGGTCGGCGTCGCGGTCGTTCAGTCTGATCGCGGTGTCGTAATCCTCCAGAGCCTTCTCGAACTGCTTCAGCGCGTCGAAGCAGCTTCCGCGGCCGAAGTACGCCTCGTAGTAGGTCGGGTCGATCTCGATCGCCGTATCGAAGCATTCGATCGCCTCGTCGAACCGTTCCATCTCCTCGTAGGCGTTCCCCAGGTTGTACCAGGTCATCAGGTCGCGCGGCTCGTACCTGAGGGTCTGGCGGTAGCTCTCCACCGCTTCCAGAAGGGCGCCGAGGTTGGCGAGGTTGTTTCCGCGGTTGTACCAGGCGGCCGGGAAATCCTCGCGGATGGCGAGCGCCATATCGTAGCTGTCGATGGCGCGCTGGAACTGTCCCTTCCTGCTGAGGACGATCCCCTTGTTGTACCAGGCGTTGTAGTTGTACGGGTCGAGCTCTATGTATTTGGCGTAGGAGTCGAGCGAATCGTCGAGCCTGTTGAGAAAGTCGTAGCAGTACCCCAGTTCGTAGAGGCACTCCTTGTGAAACTGTTCGCTGCCGAGGAGGGAACGGAAGATCGCGGCCGCCTTTTCGTAACGGTCGAGTTTCTGCAGGGCGATCCCCATGTTGAAGAGCGCCTCGTCGTTCCCCGGCTCACGCTTGAGAGCCTCCTGAAACGCCTGGACCGCAAGAGCGCTGTCGCCGATGGTATCGAGGGCGATCCCCCGGTTGATCAGCGTGTCGACGTCGTGCGGGTTGAGCTTGTCGGCGTGGTCGTAGCATTCGATCGCCTCCTCCAGTCGTCCCAGTCCGGTCAGCGCTATTCCCTTGCGGAGGTAGGCCGCATGGCTGTACGGAGAGAAACGGAGCCAGTGTTCGCACATGCGCAGGGCCTCCTCGAAGTTCTCCTCCTCCAGACACATCTCCACGATCTCTTCAAGGACCTCGGGGTTCGGGATTGTCGCATCGTCACCGGAATCACCGTTGAGGCGCTGCCGAAAGCGTCGGATGGCGTCCTGGTTCGGATGTTCGTGATCGGAACCCGCAGTGGGATCGTCATCATCAAAACCGAAGATATCCATAGTACAGTTGTTGCTGAATCAGGTTGCTGAGACCGGGAACGCGATCGATCCCGGATCGGCACCCGCGGCCAATATTACGTTCGACGGCTTCCTCTTGCAAGCAATATTTCCCCAACCGAGGAGCCTGTGAAGGCTCTGTCGGGGGCTCTCTCCGGCGCCTTCCGAACAGGTTCGGTAGCGTCGGATTTCGTATGTTCGCCCTTCACGACACGACCGGGTTCGGTCGGTCCGCCGTCTTCAGTTAATACCACGGGTGCTGTCGGAATGACGTCCACGATCGTCCATGAGTGCCTTGGGGCGCTCCGTCCCCTCATTATTCCACGGCGGCCTCCCCATGCGCTCCGCTCCGCGCTGCCGACTCTGCTTCTGACGGCGCTTCTCGCCGTCGGTTGCGGCGGGGAGGCGGAAGAGGGGGTCCGAGGGGGAGCCGATACGGAGTCTCACGGAAGCGCCGGCACGGAGAAGAGAAGAGACATGGGTTCATACGACTTCGAGGGGCTCGCGGCGTTCCGCGCCTCCAAGGACAAAGGGTTCGGTGGAGTCGATTCGCCGATCCCCGATGCGGTACGTGGGGAGTTCACGGGACTCGCCTACTACCCGGCCGATTCCTCCCTCAGCATCCCCGTCAGACTGGAGCGGCTCCCCTCCCCGGAAGAGTTCGAGATGATGACCTCCACCGGCAAACCCCGTCCCATGATCCGCTACGGGACTTTCTCGTTCACGGTGAACGGGACCCCGTGCCGTCTGACCGCCTACAAGTCGGCCGCCGGACCGACCCATCTCTTCGTGCCGTTCAGGGATTCCACCAGCGGTAACGAGACCTACGGCGCCGGTCGATACCTCGATCTGGACGAACATGATGGGGATGGTCCCTACATCCTCGACTTCAATCTGGCCTATAACCCCTACTGCGCATACAACGAGGATTACTCCTGCCCTCTTGTCCCGGCGGAGAATGTCCTCCGGGTGGCGATCCGTGCCGGCGAGAAGACGCCTCCCTCCAAGGGACACTGATCCGCCCGACCCGATCGGCGCCGCTAACCGACAGGCAGGGGAGGACGTTCTCCTCCTGCGGCGTCCCGTTTCCGGCAGAGGCCCCCGAATCCCGGTTTCCGATACTCAACTCATGACAGTCATATATCGTCAGTCATCCGCACGCCCTCTCACGGTCGCCGCGCTCCTCCCGCTTCTGATTGCGGGATGCGCCGCGCCGCAGCAGACCCAGAAGCCGGTCGATGACTTCGCTCTGAAATTCCCTGCCGCGGTGCTCGGTCAGGATATGGTCCACTCCCCGGGGGGAGATATGACGGCGCGGATTCCGCAGGGATGGGTGACGATGGAGGTGGAGCGGCTGGAAGCTCCGAGAGTCTTCTCCGTGGCGTGCGATCCGGAGTATACCATGTCGTTGATCTTCTGCGAGGTCCCGGTCGACAACTCGATCAGGAACAGCTTCGAGCTGGAGGGAATGACCGGTCTGATCGACGCCAGCTTCATGCGCCGCCAGCGGAACAGCGGCGGTCGGCTTCAGAAGGCGAGGGGGATAGAGGAGGTCACGGTCAACTCCCGGAAGTTCGGTCTCTACAACTACACCACCGATTCCACGGGGAGCATGACCCGCGTGGCGGTCTTCTTCACCAACACACATCTGTACGAATGCGCCATCACCCACCTGCCGTTCAGCGAGAATGAACTGCCGAGCGCGGAGGTGCTGGATGAAGTTCATCGGATCGTGCTTGCCTCGGTGGAGTGGTAGTCCCCGGGGCGAAGCCCCGTTCCTACAGCGGAGATACTTCCTCGACGACGGGGCCGAAACGCAAAACGAGCGGCCCGAATCGGACCACCCGTTTGACTGTGTACCGCGTACGAGATTCGAACTCGTGTTACCGGCGTGAGAGGCCAGCGTCCTAACCACTAGACGAACGCGGCGCGATACTCGGCTTCAGGACGATACGTCCGGAAGCCTGGTGCTAAGTTGTTCTGGGCTGCCCCGCCAGGGCTCGAACCTGGACTCTTCTGATCCAGAGTCAGACGTGTTGCCAGTTACACCACAGGGCAGTAATCAGGAATCGAGCCGACAAACATAGGGAAGAGATGCTGTCGTGCGCAAGCACGAAGATCTGCCGAAACAGATAGATTCAAATGTGGACCCGATCGGGATCGAACCGACGACCTCTAGAGTGCGATTCTAGCGCTCTCCCAAACTGAGCTACGGGCCCGTGTGAGCAAGGGGAGCAAACATACGGTCAATCGTTGGGGATGTCAAGCGGAAATCGGGGGAGGGGGGGAGAGTTTGTTGGGGATCGATTGTCGGTCGTGGGTCGTTCGTTATGTTGGGGGGGTGTCCTTTGGGAGAAGAAGAACATGAACAGGGAGTCACAGAGGGCACAGAGGTAAGAGAAGAGAGTAAAAAGATAGAGAGCAAATGGAAGTACAGACGATTTATACGGAGCATGCTCCGGCTCCGATCGGTCCTTATTCGCAGGGGAAGAAGGTTGGAGGGTTTCTCTTTACGGCGGGGCAGATCGGGATGGAGCCGGACGGAACCGTGGCAGGGGATGTGTCGGCGCAGACCCGGAAGGCGATCGCGAATCTGCGGGCGGTGCTGGAGGCGGGGGGAGCGGATCTGGAGGGAGTGATCAAGACGACGATCTTTCTGAAGGATATGAACGACTTCGCGGCCGTCAATGCCGTCTACGGGGAATATTTCGGCGGCTCCGCGCCGGCGCGCTCCACGGTGGAGGTGGCGCGGCTTCCGAAGGACGCTCTGGTCGAGATCGAGGCGATCGCCTCGGTGGTCGAGAAGGACTAGGGATATCCTATCGCCATGAGACCGATTCTGGGGCTTCTTCCGTTCCTTCTGCTTCTCGGCGTCCTGACGGCCGCGGCGCAGGCCGACACGTCGCGAACGCTCGTGACGCCGACCGACACGCTCACGGCTCCCGGTCCGGCACTCGATTCGGCGGCGCCGACCGGGTATGTGATGACGAAGAGCCCGACCACGGCGGTCCTCTATTCCATCGTACCGGGACTCGGCCAGATCTACAACGAGCAGTACTGGAAGGCGCCGATGTTTTTCGGTGTGGCGGGGTTCTTCGCCTACCAGGCGATCGATTACCACCTGCAGTACAACAGGCAGGCTGATCTGGTCGACGCCGCCGATCCTGCCGATCCCACGCTGACCCGGAGCAGGGCGCTGCGGGAATTCTACCGCGATCAGCGTGATCTGAACATCGCCTACTTCCTCGGCGTGGAGGTCCTGAACATGATCGACGCGTACGTGGGAGCACACCTCTTCGATTTCAACGTGGACGATTCGATCTCCTCACGCCTCTATTACGATCCCTTCCGCAACGGAGTGGGGATGATGATGCGCTGGTAGTAACTACGCGGAAATTTCTTCAGGGATCAGGGCATTGGCATCCCCGCGTTACTCTATGCAATACGCAACAGGGAAGACGTTTTCGTATGTTTGCCCGTCATTGCAGGGCGTCCCAACAATCGCAACGCACGAGCGCAACGATGATTGAACAGTATATCCCGGTGATCGCCATGATCCTGCTGGGAGTCGGTTTTGGAGCGGTTTCGGTGAAGGCGCACGAGTTCCTCGGGCCTCGCCGACCTACCAGAGAGAAAGTCTCGACCTACGAATCGGGCATGCCGCCGGTCTCGACCGCGCGTGAGCGGTTCTCGGTGAAGTTCTATCTGGTGGCGATGTTGTTCATTCTGTTCGACATCGAAGTCGTGTTCATGTATCCGTGGGCCGTGAGCTTCCGCGAGCTCGGAGACTTCGCTCTTGGAGCGATGCTTCTCTTCATCGTGACTCTGTTCGTCGGCTATGTCTACATTGTGAAAAAGGGAGCACTGAAATGGGATTGACAGAACAACTCGAGCGTGATGGATTCATCACGACAACTATAGAAGCAGCGATCAACTGGGCACGCAAGAACTCGGTATGGCCGATGCCGCTCGGCATCAGCTGTTGCGCCATCGAGATGATGGCGTTCGCCGGCCCCCGGTTCGACGTCGCCCGATTCGGTTCGGAGCGGTTCAGCTTCTCCCCCCGCCAGTCCGACCTTCTGATCGTCGCCGGCACGGTGACGTACAAGATGTCGTGGGTGGTACGGAAGATCTACGACCAGATGCCCGACCCGAAATGGGTCCTCTCGATGGGGGCCTGCGCCAGTTCCGGCGGCATGTTCCGCTCCTACTCGGTGGTACAGGGGATCGACCAGTTCGTCCCCGTCGATGTCTTCGTCGCCGGCTGCCCTCCCCGTCCCGAGAACCTCATCAAGGGCCTGATGGCGATCCAGGACAAGATCAAGCACTCCAAGGGAGCCCTGATAGAACGCTCCCCCGTCATGGTCGGCTAACCCCCGTCCTACCATAGAGGCACCAACGAACGGCGCACCCCTACAATCGGGATGCGCCGTTCTCTCTTTCTCTCTTCTCTTACCTCTGTGCCCTCTGTGTCTCCCTGTTCTTTCTCTTCTCTCCTCTTCTCTCCTCTCCTCCGAGCGACACCAGCACAGCACGCCGCACCACTCTCTCCCCCCGCCGAAGCTCACAGAAGTACAACCCCGAGGGGAGTGTCCGACCGTCGAATTCCACCTGATGCGTCCCCGCCCCGAGCACCTCTCCCACCAGCCGCTGCACGGGCCGACCAAGCATATCAACGATGACAAGCTCCACCGCCCCGCTCTCGATCACCGAGAACTCGATCATCGCCCGCTCACGAACCGGATTCGGCGCCACCGGCTTCAAACGAACCCCTCCATCAAGAGTGACAAGGCGATCCCCCCCGATCTCGCAATAGCCGTCGGAGCAGAACGTTCCGTGCTCCGCGGATGCGGTCACCACGCGGTTCGGCGGCGTACGCACTCCGACCGAGTCGATGATCACGGCGGTGCATGTCGTATCACCGAGCAGCACCAGACCCTCGATCGTCGCGATCGTGCCGACGGCAGGGAACGCGTTCCCTTCGATCACCAGCTCGATCACACGGTCGTCTCCCTCGATCCGTGAACTGAAGGTTGCGGCGAGGCCGTCGGCCCCTCTGACCTGCTGCGGCAGGAACATCGTGTAGCGATGATGCAGACGAATCGTCATCCCCGTCACCGACGCCGCCTCCAGGTTCGTCGAGTTGAGGATCATCACCGGGATCGACGCGCGCTCTCCGACGTTCCCGGTGAGGCCGGTCGGTGTCCCGACAACCAGTCCGGCGAGGATCACCTCGTCACCGACGGCGGTACCGGCGATCAACGCTTCATGTCTCCGGCCGCAGGGATCGTTGACGGTGAGGGTCAGTTTTCCGGTCATCTCCCCTTTCTGTTTTGGTGTGTACTCCAGCTCGATCTCGACCGATTCCCCCGAGAGGATCGTCACCGGCCACTGCGCCGGACGGATCACCCTCACCTCACCTGATGACACATCGGAGGCGGATATGGTGCGATCTCCCGCGCCGCTGTTCCGCAACGTGACGACCCGACGGGCGCTCTGCCCGATGTTGA
>CBINGZ010000011.1:0-130494 GCA_966250335.1 uncultured bacterium
CACCGACGTATCGCAGGCCGTTGCCCCCTTCCAGCCTCCACAGCTCCCGCAGCCTAACGGCCTTGGGATTCGGCACGATCTTGCCTACAGGCTGTGCCGCAACGGAGCAGCAAGTCGCCGCCAGGAGGATCAGAATCACAGGTATGAAGAAGCCTCGTCGAGCACTCATCTGTTCACCTGTTCGATTGGGATACGGTCGATGGACACATCGCACTGCGAACGCTCTCCCAAGGCACGATCAGATCCTGACGATCGAGGATCGTGAGAGGATCGATCCGGAGCGATCATATCCGAGTAGAATATACCGTCCGGGAGCGGCATCTCCGCATCACCGGTGCGCGGAGACAACGACCCGATCGGGCCCTGTTCCATCCGGGGCGTGCCCCCGGCTGTGTTGCCATATACGTCAAAGCCCCGCACGCCGGTGCGGGGCTTTGACGTATATTGCCGGGCCGCCGTTCGTTTCCCAGGGAGGCGGCCGTAATCCCTGCATCCGTACGCGACGCGCCCCCGGAGGGGAGCGTCGAAACCGCGCAACCGACCTGACCGATCGCCGATGTTCGTTGGCAGATATGATGAGACGGAACTGATCCGAGCCCGTCTCGCAGCCGATCGCAGCGCCCCCGATACGGCGTCGATCATTGCGATCCACGGCCTCTTCGGCGCCGGCAAGACCACGCTGCTTCGCCGCGTCCGCTCCATCGTCGAAGGGGAGGGGCTGGCCGATGCCCTCTTCATCGTCAATGAGGATGTCTCCACCGCCTCGCTTCCGGAGTTCGTCTACCATCTGGCCGGCAGTTTCGTCTCCCTCGACCCCTCGATCACACGCTTCTTCCTCGACGAGACCGAGGCCCGCCGCCGCCGCTACCTTCAGATCGTCGGACGGATCGGGTCGGACACCATGCCGCTGCTGAACCACCTCCGCGCCGAGCTCCATTCGCCGGGACATCCGGGGGGGACGGGAGGGAGGGACCTGGAGGGGGAGATCCTCTCGCTGGAACTCGCCATCAAGAACCAGTTCAACAACCCCGACGACCAGCGCCTGATGCTGGACAACGGCAACGTTCTGGCCGAGTCGCTGATCGTCGACATGATGAACACGTTCTTCCCGCTGAACGACCGGGTGGAGACGCTGACGGAGTATATCGAGCGGGGGATCGCGCCGAAAAAGATCGTGATCCTGATCGATACCTACGAGAAAATCACCCAGCTTCTCAATCCCTGGCTGATAGAATCGTTTCTTCCATACATCTACCAGAAGCGTTTCGGCGACTTCCACAGCTACAGGACCCCCTACCTGCCGGCGGGAACGTTCGTCCGCGAGTTCTTCGATGTGCGGATCGTGATCGCCGGACGTGAACGGCTCTCGCTGACCGATCTGGAGCGACGGTGGGACCGCTACCGGGAGCAGATGATCGAGCTCTACGTCGGCCCCTTCACGCGCGACGAACTGGCGGAATATCTCCGCGCCAACGGGTTCGATCCGAACGTCCATCTGGAGCAGGTCGTGGAGACGACCCATTCGCTCCCGTATCTGGTCGCTCTCTGGGTGGATGCGGCGCGGGCCGGCGCCAACGGAGCGCACCGCGCGTTCGTTACCTCGCTGGCGGAGCAGAGGATCTTCTGGTACAAGACCGACGAACAGAAGGAGTGGATCAGGGCCGCCGCCTTCCTCGACTGGTTCGATGCCGACGCCCTCCGCTGCTTCTCCGCCATCGGTTCGCGGGCGCCCCAGGCGTTCGAGTATCTGCGGGGGACGAGCGAGGTGGCCGGGGCGAGCGCAACGCATCCGGGGAAGTTCGAGCTGCACGGCATCATCAGGGCCGCTCTGCGGGAAGCGACCTTCCAGGAGAGCGGCATCCTCGCCGAGGAGCTGAAGGAATCGGCCGAGGCGTTCTACGATGCCGATCGCATCCTCTCCGCCTTCCCGACCGAGGAGCGTGAGATCGTCGGAAACCTCGCCGGCTTCGCCCGGTTCGACGAGCATGCGATCGGCGCATGGTTCGGGGGGGAGGCGCATCTGGTCAGATCGATCGTCGCCGAGCATCCCGATCTCTTCCCCGTGAACGGCTCCGGGTGGTCGATGGAACCGGCGCGCGCGAAGGTGCTCCGGCGCTACAACAGGAGCTCGCGACGCGATACGTACCAGGGAACGATGCGCGAGCTGGAACTTCTCTGGGAGAGACGGAAGGGGGAGCTGGAAGAAGCGCGGGAGGCCCTTCGGGGGAAGATCCTGGACGCCGAGTCGCGCATCAGGCAGATCGAGTCGCAGCGGACGCTGAAGTCGAATCTCCGCCAGTCGGCCAGGGGGGCGATGAGCACCCTGGAGGTCGATCTTCAGACGGCCCGCCGCCGCAGACGTCAGGGGCTGACGATGCGCGATTCGCTGGTGGCGCGCACGAGCTTCTTCTTTCTGGTCTTCTGTTTACTTTTCGTCTTCTTCAGCGACCTGATCCCGGCCGACGAGAGTGTCCGCTCCCTTGTCAGAACGGCGGCCCTGGCGCTCAGTCTCCTCTTCCTCTTCGTCTTCGCGCTGATGCTGGGGAGGATCCTCTACATGAAGAGCAGGAAGAAGGAGATGAAGGATCTTCGTGAGGATGTCGCCTCCGCCGAGGAACGGCTTCGCGAGCGGGAGACGGAGTATCATTCCCTTTCCGTGGAGACGGAGAACGCCGCCGGCGAGATCGCGGCGCTCCGCGAGCGGATCGAGGGATGGCGCACCGAGACGGCGGCGATCGAAACCCGGTTGCGGGAGCCGTACGTGTAAGGGGGAAAACGAGGGGAACGCATCCTTTTGGAGTTCCGGCACGTAGTCCGGTCCGATCGTGATACATTCCATCAGTGATACATTCCAACGGGGGTGTTCAGCCATGAATCGTGTTCAGCTTCAGCGGTATATTCTTGCGCTTCTTCCGGCTCTTCTTCTTGCGCCGTGGACGCTGCATGCTCAGTCGGAGACTCCCCGCTCCGGCGACGTCTACGTGATCGAGATCACCCATGAGGTCGATCTGGGGCTTCCCCCGTACGTGCGGCGCGTCTTCGAGGAGGCGGCCGAGCATAAGGCGGCGGCCGTGGTGCTCCGGATCAACACATTCGGCGGCAGGGTCGATGTGGCGACCGAGATCAAGGACGCCGTGCTCAACTCCCGTATCCCCACCATCGCCTTCATCGACAAGCGGGCGATATCGGCCGGGGCGCTGATCGCCCTCTCCTCGCAGAAGATCGTGATGACCCCCGGCGGCACCATCGGCGCGGCGACGCCGGTCTACGAGACGGGGGAGAAGGCGTCCGAGAAGGTCGTCAGCTACATGCGGAGCGAGATGCGCGCCACCGCCGAGAAGCACGGGCGCGATCCCAGAATCGCCGAGGCGATGGTCGACGAGAAGGTCGATCTGGGGGATTCGATCGACGGCGGCGCCGGGACCCTGCTGACGCTGACCACGGCCGAGGCGAAAAAGGTCGGCTACTGCGACGCCGAAGCCGCGACCCTGGAGGCCGCGCTCGACAGTCTCGGCTACCGGGGGGCGCGGATCGTGCAGTCCGATCTCTCCTGGGGAGAGGATCTGGTCCGCTTCTTCACAAGTCCGGTGATGAGCTCCATCCTGATCATGCTCGGTCTGGGAGGGTTGTTCTACGGCGTGAAGACGGGGCATATGGGGACGGTGGCGGCGATCGGCATCGGGGCGATGACTCTCTTCTTCGGGGCGCAGTATCTGGTCGATCTCGCCAACGCGATCGAGGTGCTGATGTTCGTGGCGGGGGTCGTGCTGCTCCTTGTGGAGGTGTTCGTGATACCGGGGTTCGGCGTGGTCGGAATTCTCGGCATCGTGATGATGTTTGCAAGTCTGTTCATGGCGCTGATCGGTAATTTCGATCTCGTCGAGTCCGATTCGCTGACGGTACCGCTCTACACCCTGGCCGCCTCGATGGTCGGGCTTGCGGTTCTGGTGGCGCTGATCATCAAGTATCTCCCCTCCTCCAGCGTCTTCCGCAGGTTCGCGCTGGAGAGCATCGACCCCACCTCCGGGCATATGCTGGCGGCCGATTATCTGCGGCTGGTCAATGAAGTGGGGGAGGCGATGACGACGCTCCGACCGGCCGGCACGGCGCTGATCGGCGTCGACAGGTTCGATGTGATCACCGACGGCGAGTTCATCAATGCGGGAGAACAGATCCGCGTGGTGCGGGTGGAGGGGCGCAAGATCGTGGTGCGACGCCAGCCGCAGGAGGAGGGCCCGGTCAATCGGGCGGTCCCGGCCTGACCGGGAGTTCGACGGAAACAGTTCAGAACATCAGCCCCCAACCGGTAACGATCCGAGCATGCGCCCAGCCGTGTGCTCGGATCGATTTTTGCGTGTATGATGCCTCCTCCAACCCGTTCGATGTCCTTCACGGCATTCGGACTCCTCCTGATCCTCTCGGTTCTCACTCCCTCCGCCGTATCGGCGCAGAACGGAGAGGAGAGCGTGCGCGATACCGTCGACCCCTTCATCCTTTCCGAGGTCCGCATCAGGCGGCACGACGTCTTCGACACCACCGGGAAGGATATCCCCTGGGTGGGAGGATTGCTCAACTCCCTCCATATCGTGACGAAGGAGTCGGTGATCCGCCATGAGGTCTTCGTGCACCCCGGCGACACCGTCGACCAGAAGGCGCTGGACGAACTGGAGCGGAACCTCCGCTCGCTCGGCATCTTCTCCGAGATCTCCGTCACCATGCGGCCGATCGACTCGCTGGAGTATGGACGCTATCCCAGGGGAAATCTCTTCATCGAAACGCGCGACAGCTGGTCGACCCAGCTCGCCGCCAGCGTCAACACCGGGGGGAACTCGGCGTCGTACGGGGGGACCCTGCAGGAGGTGAACCTCTTCGGCTACGCCTACCAGGCGTCGGTCGGGGCCGAATACACCGACATCAACGACCGCGGGTGGCGCTACAGTGCGACTCTGGTCGACCCCAACGTCCTGGGAACCCATCTGCGGATCGGCGCCGGGTTCGGCATATCGCGGCTGGATAAATCGGGCGAACTCTCCATCACCCGCCCTTTCTACTCCGATCTGGTGAAGCATGCGTTCGGCGCCTCCGGGTCGCATCTGAACGGGACGCAGTTCGTCTTCTCCCACGGGGAGCCGGTCACGGTGGAGCGCACCCCGGTGAGCGCGACGAACGCGGGGGGATGGTTCGCCACATCGAAGGGGGGAACGGGCGATCTCTTCCGCACCTCCTTCTCCCTCAGCTACAACCGCACCGTCCGCGACTCGCTCCCGTATGCGCGTTCGGCGTTCGAGAGGAGCGTCGGCGCCTTTGTGGGGCTCAGTTCGCTCAGAAGAAAGTTCGTGAGGATGCGCGATATCGAGTTCCACGGCGAGTCGCTCCTCCCGGTGGGGGGGCTCGGCGAAGTCGTTCTCGGCAAGATCTCGCCGCACGGAGGGGGACTCGACAACGTCTTCTACATCGGCGCCGAGGCGCGGCAGGCGGTGGCGAAGGATAATCTCTACGGCTACGCGTCGGTGGAGGGGGGAACGGGAGTGGCGGGAAAGGAGGCGAAGTTCACGCTGCTCCGCGTGATCGGCAGCGGCGCCGTGAGGCTGGGACCGGGAGCTCTGACCGCCCGGTTCGAGGGATCGACCGTATGGAACTGGCCGCGATATATCCTCCAGAGGATCGACAACCTGAACGGACTCCGCGCCTACGACATCTACGGCCTGATCGGGGACAACAGGATCGTCATGAACACCGAGTATACCTTTCTTCCCGACATCAAGCTCTTCTTCTTCAAGTTCGGCGCCGCCGCGTTCCACGACGTCGCGGCGGTCTGGGATCAGGGGGAGAAGGTCGGGGAGACCCGGTTCCACAACAGCGCCGGGTTCGGTCTCCGGATCAGCAACCTTCGCGCGGCGCTCGGCAACGGACTGCTCCGGGTCGATTTCGCCTACAACTTCGACAAGAAGGGGTTCACCCAGGTGATCCTCAGCACGCAGCGCGCGTTCGATATCTTCGGCACGCTGGAGACCAGCCCGCCCGCTCCCTACATCCCGTGATCGCCGGTTGCGGCCCTGGGGGACGACCCGGAACTACCGGATTACCTCCAGTCTGGAAACGGCGCTCCGTTCCTCCGTCCGTACACGGCAGAAATAGCTGCCGGCCGGATACGGGCTCAGGTCGATCTGCGCCGTATGACGTCCCGCCGCCTGCACCCGGTCCACCACCAGCGCCACACGGTTTCCGAGAAGGTCGACAAGCTCCACAACGACGGCCGACGGTTCAGAGAGATCGTATTCGACCCTTGCCGATGTTCCGGAGCGGTTCGGATAGAGGGTGAGAAACGGCCCCTCGTCCGGCTCCGACTCCACCGATGTTACCGGCGTGTCGATATCGATGTCGAGGTATCCGACCGAGGCCCCCATGTTCCAGATCCGCACCGATCCGGGGGAGAGGAGGGCCAGAGCGCCGAGCGATGCGGAATCGAGGAACTTCCGGGTCGGCAGGAACGACCAGCTCCTGCCGCTGTCGCGCGTGATCCCGATCCTGCAATCGCTTCCCAGAACGATATATTCGGTCCGGCCCGGCACCGCCGCCAGAAACACGGGATCGATCGACAATTCTCGCAGATCATACATGGCGGTATCCCACGATACCCCGCCGTCGGTCGTGGAGGCGACAAGGTTGCGCGTGCCGCCGTTTCCGTTCATTGAGTAGAGGAGCAGGCCGTGCGCGGTGTCGGCGAAGGCGATATGAGTGCTTCGTTCGACGGGGGCGGCTCTCTGCTCCCACGTATTGCCGCGGTCGGAGGTGTGGTAGAGCCTCCCCTCGACGGTGGCGATCCAGAGATGGTCTCCGGCCCGGCCGACGGTTTCGTTCGTGAAGCTGTCGCTTTCGGTCCCCTGCGGTGGAGCGGCAAGCGGGGTCCATGTCGAACCGGCGTTCGTGGTCCTTGCCACCCCCAGGTTCGTCCCGCGCGGATTTCCGACGGCAATCCCTTCGCTCTCCGAGAAGAATCGGAGAGCCTGTATGTCGCGCAGCGTCGACCGCAGCGAGCTGTCCGCCGACCACTTCCCGCCGCCGTCGGTCGTTCTGTGGATATCGGTTCCCGATGCGATATACGCCCGGTTCCGGTCGAAGGAGTGGATGCCCGACAACGAGCTGTCGGAGAAGAACTCCAGTCTGGAATCTCCGTCGGCGTAGAGCAGATAGCCGTAGCCGGCGTCGGAGACGTTGACGGTACCCCAGAGGACGTCCGGCAGCGGGGCATGCGCGGCCGTGACGCGCGAGCCGACGGTGATCCCGATCCTGGGGAAGGTATAGGCGCCGGGGGCGGGGAGCCGGTAGGGGATCTCCACGCTCTCGTAGTCCCGGTACGTTCCGCTTTCATAGGTCACAAGGATCGAGGCGGTTCCGGTGTACCACGGCGAGTCGTCCCTGATGCGGACGGTGATATCTATATCCTTTTGAGATAGATGTGCGAGCGAATCGATCGTAAGTGAAGCAGGTTCGACGAGGATCTCGTCGTCGATCGGTTGCAGGCTTACCCGTACGCCGGTCGCGTCGCCGAGGAAGTTCCGGAGCGTCAGCCGGAGCCGCGTCCAGCCCCGGGCGCCGACGATCCCGTCGGGAGCATCGATCGACTGCTCCACGGTCCCGATGCCGGGGATCGACGCGGGGCCGTTCCATTCCCGGTTCATCCCGAGCGCCCGCCCGGCGTTGGCTCTGCCGTAGAATCGCGGGCGCTCGGCCGGGTCGGTCGTGACGACGTTATCGGCCGTGCTCCGGATCTGGTGGCGGAGCTGCGCGGGGGACCATTCCGGATGAAGCGATCGGAGGAGCGCCGCAATCCCCGATACCAGCGGCGTCGCCATCGATGTGCCGCTCCACCCCTCGTCGGCATAACGGTTCGATCCGGAGATCGTGCTCAGGATCTCCGAGCCGGGGGCGAAGACCGTCGTTCCGATCCCGAAGTTCGAATACGACGCGGCCCGATCGGTACGGTCGACGGCCCCCACCGAGAGGACGTTCCGATACCCGGCCGGGTAGAAGCCGACCTTCTCGGTGTTCCTCCCGTCGTTCCCCATGCACGCCGTCACCAGAACGCCCATCGTCGTGATCTGGTCGATCACATCCTGTTCCGCCTGCGAATACGCCTCGCCGCCCCAGCTGCAGTTGATGATCGTCGCCCCCGAGGTCGCCGCGTAGAGTATCCCCTCGAACGCCCTGTAGAACGCCTCGCCGTCCAGATCGGAGGCGACCTTCACGGGGAAGAGACGGCATTGATATCCGACGCCGGCGATCCCGACGCCGTTCTCCGTTCGGGCGCTCGCCACTCCGGCAACGTGCGTGCCGTGGTGGCGGGTGTCGTCGGTTTCCTCGACCGAATCGATCTTCGTGTCTCCGTCCGCTCGGAAGATCCCTCGCGCCGCCTCGTCGATCGTGATATCGCCGACGAAATCCCATCCGTGGACGTCGTCGACCTTGCCGTTATGGTCGTCGTCGATATCGTTGTCGGGGATCTCGCCGGGGTTGATCCGGAGGTTATCCTTCAGGTCCTCATGCTCCCAGTCGACGCCGGTGTCGATGATCGCAATCGTCACGTTCGTGTCCCCCTTCGTGAGCTCCCACGCCTCCTCGATACGAACCGCCGCGAGCGCATACTGCTCCGCATAGCGCGGATCGTTCGGCGATCCGGTCGGGCGACGGATGAACATCGGCTCCGCATATTCCACCTGGGGGGAGCGCGCCAGCTTCCCGCAGAGATCGATCACATCGGTCCGCGCGCCGAGCGTAACCACATAGGTTCGTCCCAGCCCGTACCGGTCGGCCGCGGCCAGCACCGAGAGGCCGAACTGCGGGAACGGCGCCCGGATGCCGCGAACCCCGTGGGGCGCAAGGATGCCGTCGATCTCACTCTGCCGGAACGCCGTCGCCCCCTTCCCGATATCGAAATATCGTTTCGTCTTCATGACGACGGTGTTCGGGAGGTACTCGTCCGAGCGGAGACGACATTCCACGATCGAGCCGATGGTCGTATACCCACCCACGGTCGGAAGCCCGGGGATGACGCGGGTGTAGCTACGCGTAGAGGGAACCTCTCCGGCGGGCGTCTGCGCCGAGGCTGACATGAGGACGATCAGCGCTCCAAGGATCGGAAGCAGGAGGCGAAGAATGTGCATGGAAGCTCTGCCGTGAACGTGACCCCGGAAAGTAGGGCGAAGGGGATGAGTCCGCGCGGAAGATGATCTCTCCGCGGCCCGTTTGCAACCCCGTAATCGATGCTCGGGGCGGATCGAACGATCCCGTTACGTCTTGCATCATTGGGACGAACCGACCGCTCCGTACCTTTGTCGGATTGTGCGGGAGGGGGCGATCCCCCTTGTTCCCCGCGCCGCAATATTCGCATCGAACGATTCAATCAACCAGGAATAGATCAGATGTACGACGATATCAAATCGAGACTTCACGACTATCGTGAGCGGATCGCCGAGCTCCGGAGGTGCCTTTGACCTCGACCGCAAGGAACGGGAAATAGCGGAGTACGAGGCGAAATCACAGGGCCCCGATTTCTGGAACGACAACATCGCCGCCCAGAAGGTGATGCGCGAGATCAACGTCCGGAAGGAGTGGGTGGAACAGTGGCGGGAGACCAGCGGCGCCGCCGACGACGTGAACGCCCTGCTCGAGCTCGGCGAGGAAGCCGGCGACAGCTCGATGGGGGATGAACTCCGCGCCGAACTGGAGAAGCTCGACGTCAAGGTCGAGGCGCTCGAATTCAAGAATATGCTCTCCGACCCGGACGACGTCCGCGACACGATCCTCAAGGTGCAGGCCGGCGCCGGAGGAACCGAGGCGCAGGACTGGGCGGAGATGCTCCTGCGGATGTATATGCGCTGGGCCGAACGGAAAGGGTACAAGATCGCACTGCTCGACGAGCAGGAGGGGGACAGCGCCGGGATCAAGTCGGCCTCGATCGAGATCAGCGGCCCCTTCGCCTTCGGCAACCTCAAGTCGGAGAACGGCGTCCACAGACTTGTCCGTATCTCGCCGTACGATGCGAACGCGCGGCGGCATACCTCCTTCTCCTCGGTCTTCGTCTATCCGGTCGTCGAGGATGATGTGGCGATCGAGATCAACCCGGCCGACGTCACGCTGGAGACCTTCCGCTCCGGAGGGAAGGGGGGACAGAACGTCAACAAGGTGGAAACCGCCGTCCGGCTCCGCTACGACTACACAAGCCCCCGCGGCGACAAGCATATGATCATCGTCAGCTGCCAGGAGGAGCGCTCGCAGCTCCAGAACAGGGAACGGGCGATGAAGATGCTCAAGTCCGAAGTCTACGAGATCATCAGGCGGGAGGAGGAGGAGAGGAAGGCGGCGATCGAGGGGGCCAAGAAGCGGATCGAGTGGGGAAGCCAGGTGCGGAACTACGTCTTCCAGCCCTACACCCTCGTCAAGGATGTCCGCACCGGTGCCGAAACCGGCGACGTGCAGGCGGTGATGGATGGCGAGATCGACCAGTTCATCAAGGCTTATCTGATGGAGAACGCCTCGCAGGGAGCCTGACCGCCCACGGGCGGAGCGGCGCCGGGGCTCCATGAAATCACAGGAACCATGAAGAAGGTCCAACTGCTCAAGCTTGCCCACGCCCGCTCGGGCGACAAGGGGGATGCCGGCAACGTCGGCGTCATCGCGCGAAAGGAGGAATGGTATCCCCTGATCGCTGAAGCTGTGACGGCGGAACGGGTAAAGGAACACTTTACCGGCATCTGCCACGGTCCGGTGGAACGGTTCGAGCTCCCCAACCTCTGGGCGCTCAACTTTCTGCTGCATAATACGCTCGGGGGGGGCGGCACCGTCTCCCTCAAGCTCGACGCACAGGGGAAGACCCTCTCCTCGGCGATGCTGAGGATGGAGATCGAGGTCCCCGACGACCTCGAGGTCTGACCGGGCGCTCGACGCCGATGCTCTCCGTTCACTCCGGCGGTCGCCGCCGGGCATATCCCTCCCGACACAGGAATCATGCTCTACACCGATATCGACACGATCCGCCGCGAGGCGCTCGACTTCTTCATCGACGAAGGGGTCCTCACGTTCGGCGACTTCACGCTGAAGAGCGGAAGGAAGTCCCCCTACTTCTTCAACACCGGTTCGCTCTGCTCCGGACGCCAGCTCGCGACGATGGGGCGGCTCTATGCGGGGATGATCGAGACGATCGGCGCGTTCGACGACGCCACCGTGATCTTCGGTTCCGCCTACAAGGGGATCCCGATCGCCGTCTCCGCGGCTGTTGTGCTGAACGACGGGCCGCGCGGCGAGCTCCGTTCGGTCAGCGACAGGAAGGAGGCGAAGACGCACGGCGACGCCAGCTCGTTCCTGGGGGTGATTCGTCAGGGGGACAGGGCCGTGATCGTCGACGACGTGATCACGACCGGAGGGACCAAGGTGGAGGCGATCGAGAAGCTGCGGGGCGCGGGGTGTGAACCGCTCGGGTTCATCATCGCGTTCGACCGCTGCGAGCCGGTCGACGAGTCGGGGCGGACGGCGCGCGAGGTGTTCCAGGAGGAGACGGGGCTTCAGGTCCATTCGATTCTCTCGGTCCACGATATCATCGACTCCAGGCCCGAGCTGGGGGAGACGCTCCGCCAGCACCTTGCCACGTTCGAGAGCGCCCTCCGATGAGCCCTCTGCCGGAAGGGAGCAGGGGAACGTTCCGCGCCGCCGTTGCGGGGCTCGCGATCGTCGCGGGCCTCTTCATGCACGGCTGCGGTGACTCCCCCGACGACAAATCCGGCGAAGGGTCAGGGGAGAAGGTTTCGAAGGATCTCCCCGCCGGGCGGTTCCAGCTTCCTACCCTCCACACCCCGGTCCCCGATCTCTGGATCACGCTGCCGGCCGGGTATGAGGTCAAGTCTGTGGGGAGGCTTCCGAACGACGAGTTCTACATCTACCGGTCGGACGATCCCAGCCTGACCGACAGCACGACGGTCACCCCCGCGACCCTGCGGGTCTACATCGGCGTCAGCTTCCAGTCGGGGCTGGTGACGGGGGATCCGTTCGTCGCCGACTCCACGACCCTGCTCGATTATCCGGTCGTCTGGAAGCGATGGGAGGAGCCGCTGGCCGACGGGAGGAAGTTCTACGCGCGCGAGATCACGGCCGGTCGCGATCTCTTCCTTACCTTCTCTCCTCAACTGAAGAACGCCCCTCTGCATCTGCATATCTATGCCGGGGGGACCGATTCGTCGCTCGTCGAGGCGCTGGCCGGCTCGGTCATGAGCATCGGCCTCGTCCCCTGAACGTTCCCTCCCAACTTCCTGTTGAAGGGCCCATGAACGGAACGCTAACCTATCGCGCGATCCCGGCGTTACTCCTTCTCCCGTTGCTGGCGGGGGGGTGCGGCAGCACAAGCGACAGAAGCAGGCTGCTGGCCGGCACCGAGACGGTGGAGATGACCCTGCAGCCGACACGCACCGGTGTGAACGGGCTGAAGATCCGTATCCCCAGAGGGTTCGACGCCGAGGGGACCTCCGAGGCGAAGTACGATATGTTCTACATCTTCGACCGCAGGGACACGGGGACGGTGCAGAAGGCGATGGCGGTCATTCAGGTTCATCCCGCCCCTCTCCAGATCCTCGCCGACTCCGCGGTGATCCGCTACTCCTCCGCTCGTGTCGACGGCAGACGTTCGGAGTGGAGGGAAGGGATCACCGAGAACGAGGGGGAGCGCGTCCACCAGCGGGAACTGCGCCGCGACGGGCTCTTCGAGCCGAGGAACGGCGCCCCGGAGCCTCTTCTCCACGCCTTCGTCGTCGGCACCGACAGCGCTCTTGTCGAGCTTCTCATGGCCTCCGTCGAATCTCTTCGTCTCGATGACTCATCGTCCTCCTCCCGATAGATCGATCCCGTTCCCGGCGTTTCTCGTTCTGCTTCTTCTCGCGACCGTCGTTTCCGCGCGCGGACAGGAAGGGGCCGATTCCCTCGCCTTCGAGCGGATGATCGCCGACGCCGACGGGGCGCGTCCCTTCAACGAGAACGCCCGCCGGATTCTGGCGAGGCGTCTGGTCTCCGGCGACGACGTCGGGGGGCTTGCGCTCCTCGGCTTCATGGATCGGCGCCTCTCGACCGACCCGCGCCCCTGGCTCGACCCCGCCGAACGTCTCTACGCCCACGTCATCCTCGCCGACCGCTCCCTGATCGCCGACACGAGCCGGCTCGGCCCGCTCCTCGCGACCGCCGATATCTTCGGGACCGGGGCTCCGTACGGGGACGGTCTCTTCCGCAATGAACGCGATATCCTTCGCCGCGACGTCGAGAAGGTCGCCGAACGGTTCGACGCGGGCGGCCCCACGAACGAGGAACGCCGCTTCTTCAATCTCCTCCTCAACCATCTCATCATCACCGGCTACCGTGCCCAGTCGGCCCTCAACGGCAGCGCCGACGGGTTCACGGCGGGATATCCCACATCACGATACAATCCTCTGATCGCTTCCTACATCCGCAAGGAGTATTCGGAGCACGACTACGGCGTCGCCTTCAGCGCCGGGTACACGGGGGGGGCGTTCGGAGGGGAGCTGGGGGATCGCTTCGGCAAGTTTCACGGGGCGATGCTCTCGGGCGAGATCTATGCGACGCGGCTGACGTTCGCGCTCACGCTGCAGCTCTGCGTGGCGGCCTCCCGGCGCGACTTCGCGGCCGGCGCCGACTTCTGGAGCGCCGGTGACGCCTCCTTCGTCAACTTCACCCTCGACGGCGGCTACGAGTTCAGGATGGGGCGGCTGGCGCTGACCCCGCTTGCCGGTCTTGCCGTCCAGTCGATGCGGGGGGCGGAGGAGGCGCCGGAGACCGAGGCGCCCCGCACGCGCAGCCGGTACGGCTACGATCTGGGTCTGCTTGTCGGATATCGCATCCCCTTCGACCTGGGGCCCCACATCGATCTGCGGATGAAACTGGGCCGTTCCGCCGCGGCGCTCGGTGACTACGACGCCGGGTTCACCGGAGCTGCGTATTATGCGCAGTTCGGGTTCGCGCTCGTCTACCGTCCCTACCGGGGGCGTGCGCGCGGGCGCGAGTGAACGACGGCTCCCGATCGAGCGTTACGGGAAAGGACTTCAACAACACACACATCGCGTGACGACTATTATTCTTACCCTCGGGATCGGGTGCGTCATCGGCTTCTCCGCCGGGATGTTCGGTATCGGCGGGGCGCTGCTGGCGACCCCGCTGCTTCGAATGATCCTCGGGCTGCCGGAGGTGATCGCCGTGGCGACGCCGCTCCCCGCGGCGATCCCGGCCGCGATCTCCGGATCGTTCGTCTACTACCGGAAGAAGCTGATCCGGTTCGATGCGGCGTGGCAGGTTCTCCCCTCGGCGCTCCTCTTCAGTCAGGTCGGCGCGCTCCTGACCCGTCGGACTCCGGGCGGGGTGCTGATGCTCCTGACGGGGGGCGTTCTCGCCTACACCTCGTGGGTCTTCATCGAGCGCGGATGGAATCTGAAGAAGCGGAAGGAGACCCATCCCCATCAGTTCGATATGAAGCGGGCAAGGCCGCTGATGATCTTCCTGGGGGCCCTGGCCGGGTTCGTCTCGGGGTTCCTGGCGATCGGAGGGGGGATGGTGCTGGTGCCGGCGTTCCTGCGGGTGGTGCGGATGGAGACCAAGCAGGCGGTCGCGACCTCTCTCTTCTGCATCGCGATGCTCGCGATCCCCGGGACGATCACCCATACCGTCATCGGCAATATCGACTGGAGCGTGGCCGGCACCCTCTGCCTGACGGTGGTGCCGATGAGCTCGCTCGGAGCCTGGGTCGCCACCAGGGTCCACAGCACCACGCTGGAGAGGATCTACGGTATCCTCATGATGAGCTTCGCGATCTATTTCATGCTCCTGCACGCGATCCGCCTGACGGCCGGGTAACCTGTTCGATACAAACCCGAGCAGGAGCGGCGGCCCGCGCCGTGCGTATCTTGCAGCTCCGCCGAAGGGGGCGGACCCGATCTCCCCGTCAACAGGAACAACACAATCTCCCCGATACGATGCTCTGTCTCAAAGTCCCATCGCAGCCCGACTGGATAGAAGCCGCCCGGACCGATCTCGAGAAGGTCCTGCTCGATCACGCCCACTGCGAGAAGAAGGCCGCCGTCAACGCCATGTCGCTCGTCAGCCGCTACCCGACCCGGCAGAGGCTCGTGCGGGAGATGATCGCGCTGGCGCAGGAGGAGATGGAGCATTTCTCCCAGGTCTTCGAGTTCATCGTGAAGAAGGGAGGGGAGCTGCAGCGCGATCCGGGGGACCCCTACGTGCAGGCGCTCCACAAGGAGGTGCGGCACCATGAGCCGGGGCGGATGCTCGATCTGCTCCTGGTCGGCGCCCTGATCGAGGCGCGTTCGTGCGAGCGGTTCTCGATTCTCAGCAAGAACGTTCCCGACGAGGAACTCCAGGAGTTCTATCGCTCTCTCCTCGCCTCCGAGGCGGGACACTACCGGACGTTCTACGACATCGCCTGCGAATATTATCCGGAGGCGGAGGTCAGGGCCCGGCTCGACGAGCTGACCGATCGGGAGTCGGAGATCGTGCTCGGGCTGGGGTCCGATGCCACGATGCACGGGTGATGTGAGAAAGGGGATGAAGAACGCTTATTCACTACAGGTGGTTCGGTGCGTGTGATATTCATGGGGACTCCGGAGTTCGCGGTCCCTTCGCTCAAGGGAATTCTCGAGGCGGGACATGAGGTCCCCCTGGTGGTCAGCACCCCCGACCGCCAGAAGGGGCGCGGGCTGAAGCTCGTTCCTTCCGATGTGAAGCGGTTCGCGCTTGAACATCGACTTGAGACGGCGACGCCGGAATCGTTGAAGGATGAAGCGTTCCTTGAACTCCTTCGGTCGCATCGCCCCGATCTGATCTGCGTCGTCGCGTTCCGCATCCTTCCCGAGTCGGTCTTCTCGATCCCGCCGCTCGGCAGCTTCAACCTGCACGGGTCGCTTCTTCCGGCGTATCGGGGGGCGGCGCCGATCAACAGGGCGATCATGAACGGGGAGACCGAAACCGGCGTGACGACCTTCTTCCTCCAGAGAAAAGTCGACACGGGGAATATCATCCTCCAGAAAACGATACCGATCGGACCGGAGACCACCGCCGGAGAACTTCACGACGTCATGATGCTGGTCGGCGCCGATGCCGTCGTCGAGACCCTTGCCATGATCGAGCGGGGAGGGATCGTTCCGCGCGTCCAGGACGACACGCTCGCTTCCCCCGCCCCAAAGATCTTCCGTGACGACTGCCGTATCGACTGGAAGGGGCCGGCCGAGCGGGTCCACAACCTCATCCGCGGCCTCTCTCCCTATCCCGGAGCCTTTACGACCCTTGAAGGGACGACCCTCAAGCTCTACCGCTCCCATATCATCGAACGGACCGGTCTTGCGCCGGGAGAGCTCGAGATAACGGGGGAGGCGCTGACGGTCGGGACCGGGACGAAGGCGCTGGCGATCGAGGAGCTGCAGCAGGAGGGACGGCGGGCGATGTCGGCCGGGGAGTTCCTGCGCGGCTTCCGTCATTCGCCCGATATGCGCCTGGAGTAGGCGCATAACCGCGAAAATCTGCGGGGTTTGCTAATTGAGACAGTGTAGATACTCGGGACTCTCGTAATTTGGCGTTACCCGATTGGGTACGGTCCGGCAGAGGCCAGCGCGCACACGCGCCGATCGTCCATTCGATGTCCTGCCGATTCAGCCGCACGAAGCGCCTTCGACATGAACAACCAACCGAAACTGCTAGCAGCCTTGACCTCCCAGGTCGGACGCAAGATTCTGACGGGAGTGACGGGCGTCCTCCTTGTCCTCTTCGTCATAGGCCACCTCTCCGGCAATCTCACACTTCTCAGCCGTGACCCCTCCGTCTTCAACACCTATGCCCGATTCCTGCACAGTTTCGGGACCCTGGTGTATGTCGTCGAAGTGGGGCTGGCGGCGGTGATCCTGCTCCACGCCTACATCGGCATCGCGATCGCGATGCGGAAGGCGCGCGCCAGGAAGAACGGCTACGAGGTCTACAAGAGCAAGGGGGGGCCCAGCCGACAGACCCTTGCCTCGCGCACGATGGTCTACACCGGTATCATCCTGATGGTCTTCCTGGTGATCCATATCGTGCAGTTCAGGTTCGGTCCCTCGACCGACCTCGGCTACGTCGTCGACATCAAGGGGGAGGAATCGCGCGATCTCTACAGACTCGTCTACGAGACCTTCCGGAACATCTGGTGGGTGATCTTCTACGTCGGCGTCATGATCCTGCTCGGGTTCCACCTGCGGCACGGCGTCTGGAGCGCCCTGCAGTCGCTCGGGGCGATGAAGCCCCGCTACTCGAAGGTGATCTTCTCGCTCGCTCTTCTTTTCGGAGTGCTTCTGGCGGTCGGTTTCCTCATTCTTCCGATCTATATGTACGTGATCTCGCAAGGAGGCGCCGCATGAGCAGCACAAGCTCCCATCCGAAACTCGACGCCCGCGTCCCGGCCGGCCAGCTTGAGAGCAAGTGGTCGAACTATCTCAACTCCGCCAAGCTCGTCAACCCGAACAACAAGCGGAAGCATACCATCCTTGTGGTCGGCACCGGACTTGCCGGCGCCTCGGCCGCCGCGTCGCTGGCCGAGCTCGGCTACAACGTCAAGGCGTTCTGCATCCAGGACTCGGCCCGGCGGGCTCACAGCATCGCCGCCCAGGGGGGGATCAACGCCGCCAAGAACTATTCCGACGACGGCGACTCGATCTGGCGCCTCTTCTACGACACCGTCAAGGGAGGGGACTACCGCGCCCGCGAGGAGAACGTCTATCGTCTTGCGAACATCAGCAACAGGATCATCGACCAGTGCGTGGCGCAGGGGGTTCCCTTCGCGCGCGAGTACGGCGGGCTTCTCAGCAACCGTTCGTTCGGCGGCGCCCAGGTGGCGCGTACCTTCTACGCGCGCGGACAGACGGGGCAGCAGCTCCTTCTGGGGGCATATCAGGCGATGGAACGCCAGGTCGATCTCGGCAAGGTGAAGATGTTCCCGCGCTCGGAGATGCTCGATCTGGTGACGATCGACGGTCGCGCCCGCGGCATCATCGTCCGCAATCTGGTGACCGGCGCCCTGGAGCGTCACGTCGGCGACGCCGTGCTCCTCTGCACCGGCGGCTACGGCAACGTCTACTATCTCTCCACGAACGCCAAGAACTCCAATGTGACCGCCGCGTGGCGCTGCCACAAGCGGGGGGCGTTCTTCGCCAATCCCTGCTTCACGCAGATCCATCCCACCTGCATTCCGGTCTCCGGCGACTACCAGTCGAAGCTGACGCTGATGAGCGAGAGCCTCCGGAACGACGGCCGGGTCTGGGTGCCGAAGAATCCGGGGGATAGAAGGTCGCCGGAACAGATCCCGGAGGGGGAGCGCGACTACTACCTGGAGCGGAAATACCCGAGCTTCGGCAATCTCGTTCCGCGAGATGTCGCTTCCCGCAACGCGAAGGAGATGGCCGACCAGGGGAAGGGAGTGGGGGAGACCGGCATGGCCGTCTATCTCGACTTCCAGAACTCGATCGATCGCCTGGGTGCGAGCACGATCGGCGAGCGGTACGGCAACCTCTTCGACATGTACGAGCGGATCACCGGTGAGAACCCGTACAAGGTGCCGATGCGGATCTATCCCGCCGTCCACTACACGATGGGGGGCCTCTGGGTGGACTACAATCTCCAGAGCACGATCCCCGGTCTCTTCGTCCTCGGCGAGGCGAACTTCTCCGACCACGGCGCCAACCGTCTGGGGGCGAGCGCGCTGATGCAGGGGCTGGCCGACGGCTACTTCATCATCAGCCATACGCTGGGGGATTATATCGCCGGCACGTCGCTTCCTCCGGTTCAGGAGAACCACGACGCGGTGGCCGCGACGGCCGACGACGCGCGGAAGCGGACCGAGGAGCTCCTCTCGATCAAGGGAGAGAAGACCGTCACCGAGTTCCACCGGGATCTGGGGCGGATCATGTGGGATTACGTCGGAATGGCGCGCAACCGCGCCGGACTGGAACATGCGATCACCGAGATCGGGAAGCTGCGCGGGGAGTTCTGGCAGAATCTGAAGGTCCCGGGCGCCCCGAACACCCTCAACAAGAACCTGGAATTCGCCGGCCGTGTCGCCGACTTCATGGAGCTGGGCGAGCTGATGGCCCGCGACGCCCTCCAGCGCGAGGAGTCGTGCGGCGGTCACTTCCGCGAGGAGTACCAGACCGAGGAAGGGGAGGCGAAGCGGAACGACGAGGCGTTCTCGTTCGTCGCCGCGTGGGAGCATCTCGGCTCCGGCCAGGTCCCGGCCATGCACAAGGAGGATCTCCAGTTCGAGTACGTGAAGCCTTCCCAGCGCAGCTACAAATAATGGAGTGCCATGTCTGATACACTGATGACGATCAAGCTCAAGGTCTGGCGCCAGGAAGGACCGGACAAGCCGGGCAAGCTCGTCCCCTACAGCGTCGACGGGGTCAATCCCCATATGTCGTTCCTTGAGATGTTCGATCTGCTCAACGAGCAGCTGATCCATAAGGGGGAATCCCCGATCGAGTTCGACAACGACTGCCGCGAGGGGATCTGCGGCTCCTGCAACATGGTGGTCAACGGCGTGCCGCACGGACCCCAGCGGGGGACGGCGGTCTGCCAGCTTCACATGCGGCATTATCACGACGGCGATTCGATCGTCGTGGAGCCGTGGCGCGCCAGCGCGTTCCCGGTGGTGCGCGACCTGGTGGTCGACAGAAGCGCCCTGGACAGAATCATCGCGGCCGGCGGGTACGTCTCGGTCAACACCGGCAACGCTCCCGACGCCAACACGCTTCCGGTCGAGAAGCATCTCTCCGACACCTCGTTCGACTATGCCGCCTGCATCGGCTGCGGCGCCTGCGTGGCTGCCTGCCCGAACGCCTCGGCGGCCCTCTTCACCTCCGCCAAGATCGCCCATCTCTCCCTGCTTCCCCAGGGTGAGCCGGAGCGTGATCGTCGCGTGGTGAGGATGGTCGATCAGATGGAGGCGGAGGGATTCGGCGACTGCTCCAACCACGGCGAGTGCGAGGCGGTCTGCCCCAAGGAGATCTCGATCCAGGGAATCGCCCGGATGCGTCGCGACTACGTCAGGGCGATCGTCCGTTCCTGAGCGGCGAAAACCTCGCCGACATGCAGTTCAATCGCCCCGCACGTCCGCACACGCGGGCGTGCGGGGGTTTTTCGTTAACGTACCATGACATACCAGCCGGCAGAGATCGCGGCCGAGGCCGCAGCACTGAACCTGAAGGGGTTGATCCGGTCGATCCCGGACTACCCGAAGCCGGGCATCATGTTCCGGGATATCACGACGCTTCTGGAGCGCTCCGACGCGCTGAGGGCGGCCGCCGACAGCATCGTGAAGCATTTCGAGGGGCGCCGGATCGACAAGGTCGCCGTCGTGGAATCGCGCGGGTTCCTGCTGGGGGGGATCGTCGCCTACCGGCTCGGCGCCGGCATGGTCCTGATCCGCAAGAAGGGGAAACTCCCCTACCTCACCCACTCGGTCGATTACGCGCTGGAGTACGGCGCCGACAGCATCGAAATGCATCAGGGAACGATAGAGCCGGGGCAGCGGATTCTCCTGCACGACGACCTTCTGGCGACCGGCGGCACCATGACCGCCGCGGCAGAGCTCGTCAGAAAGGGGGGTGGGGAGATCGTCGGAGCCTCCTTCCTGATCGACCTGACGTTCCTCCCCGGCCGGGAGAGACTGACGGCGGCCGGGGTTCCGGAGGTCCATGCGCTCATCAGCTACGCCGACGAGCTGCCGTGACCGCACGGTACGATCTTGTGATCGTCGGCGCCGGTCCCTCCGGCCTGGCGTGCGCGCTCGATGCTCAACGTATCGGGTTGAGCTATATCGTGCTGGAGCGGGGGACCGTCGTCAACACGATCGTCGGCTTCCCGACCCACATGACCTTCTTCTCGACCCCCGATCTTCTGGAACTGGGGAAGATGCCCTTCACCTCCCCCGCGTTCCGTCCCTCCAGAGTGGAGGCGATCGAATACTACAGAGGGGTCGCCCGGATGCGCGATCTGAACATCTCGATCCATGACGGCGTGCGCGGGGTGCGGAGGGGAGACGACGGCCTCTTCCATACGGAGTCGGAGAAGGGGAGCTACATATCGCGGTACGTGGTTCTTGCCACCGGCTATTTCGACACCACCAACCGGTTGAACATTCCGGGGGAGGATCTTCCCCACGTCCATCACTACTATCGCGAGCCGTACGACTATCACGGAAGCAATGTCGTGGTGGTGGGGGGAAGGAACTCGGCGGTCGAGGTGGCGCTCGATCTCTTCAGGCACGGCGCGAAGGTGACGCTGGTCCATCGCGGCGAGACGTTCGGATCGAAGGTGAAATACTGGGTGCGTCCCGATATCGACAACAGGATCGCAAAAGGAGAGATCGCCGCCCACTGGAGGAGCGAGCTGGCCGAGATCACGCCGACCGATGTTGCAATCCGCGACAACGTCACCGGGGGGGTGACCCGTGTTCCGTGCGACGCCCTCTTTCCCATGATCGGCTACCGTCCGGAGGTGACCCTCTTCCGCGAAAGCGGCGTCCTCTACGATCCGGAGACCCTCGTCCCGCAGTACGACCCGGAGACCCTGGAATCGAACGTATCGAACCTTTTTCTGGCGGGATCGATCGCCTGCGGCTGCAAGACCTGGGAGATCTTCATCGAGAACGGCAGGGCGCACGCCGGGCTGGTGATGGCGGAGATCGAACGTCGCGAGCGTTCCTCTCTCCCGGCCGTTCCCTCCCCCTGAGCCCTCCGCGAACCGCATCATACCGGAACTATTGCACTGCATCGTTCGTCGTTCGGACGTAGCATTGCATCAGCCGGCCGAACAATCCGCGCCGATCACATATTACTCAGCCATGTTTCGTCCGATTCTCCGAATCGCTTCGCGTGCCCTTCTTCTTCTGATTCTGTTCCTGGCAGCGGAGCGGGCGGCGGCCCAGCCCACCACGGGTGGGGATGAGCCGCGCTATCCGGGCACCACCGGTCAGAGCTTCCCGTTCGATACCACGGTGGCGCGCGAGATGCGGACCCAGGCCACCGAAGCGTCGATCATCCTTGAACGTCCGATCGATCCCGAGAAGTATATCCTGGGCCCGAGCGATATGCTCGGCGTGATGATCATGACCAGCACGGTGGCCCAGCACGATATCGCCGTCACCCCCGATGCGCGGGTCGTCGTTCCGCGCGTGGGGGATTTCGACGTGCGGAACCAGAGCCTTGCCGATCTCCGCCGGGCGGTGACCGCGGCCGCGGGGAAATACTATCAGTCCCCCTCGGTCAGCGTCACGCTGAAGAAGATGCGGCAGTTCAAGATCTCGGTGATCGGCGCCGTGAAGCGTATCGGAACGGTGGTGGCGACCCCGACCACACGGGTGTCGGAAGCGATCAACATGGCGGGAGGGGCGTCGCCTCTTGCATCGCGCAGAGATATTATAGTCTTCCGCGACAACGACACGCTCAATGTCGATCTCGTTCCCTTCTACGCCTACGGCGCCCTCGAGTCCGATCCGGTCGTGCAGGGGGGGGATGTGATCAAGGTCGGCGTGCAGGATCCGAAGAATATCGTCGTCATCAGCGGCGCCGTCCACAGGCCGGGGGAGTTCACCTTTCATCGGGGGGATTCGATCTCCACCCTGATCCGGTTCTCGTTCGGCTTCACCGTGGACGCCATTCTCGACTCGATCGAGGTGACGAGCGTCGACGACGAGGGAAATATCATGCAGCGAACGTTCCACACGGCCTCTCCGGACGGCTCCGTGGTCGGCGACAGGCCGCTCCGGATCGGCGATCAGGTCTTCGTGCGCCGCGCCGAGAAATATCGTCAGGTGAACCGTGTGGTGGTCGACGGCGAGTTCAAGTATCCCGGATATTACGCGATCGATCCGGGGCGGACCAGAGTGCTCGACGTCATCCGGAACGCCGGCGGGTTCACCTCCGAGGCGGCGATCAACGACGCCGTGCTGATCCGCCGCCAGATGGTGGAGCGCGACCTGGAATATGCCCGTATCGAACAGATCGACCCCGAACAGCGGACCGAGGAGGAGACCGAATATTTCCGCGTCAAGAACAGGGAGCGAATGGGGGTCATCACGATCGATTTCAACCGCCTGAACGGCGGCGATGAGAATGAGAATGTCGTTTTGCGAGACAAGGATTCCCTCTACGTCCCGCAGGTGCGCGGTTTCGTGAAAGTGAGCGGCAAGGTGAAGAATCCCGGCAACGTCACCTTCACGCCGGGGACCGATTATCTGGCATATATCAATCTGGCGGGGGGCTACGGCTGGCGCGCCGACGACGGCGAGGAACAGATCATCAAGGGAAAAACGGGTGAGAAATTCCTGGCGGAAAATACCGACGATTACGTGCTGGAATCGGGTGACGCGATATTCGTTCCGGAGGAACCTCCGAGCGATTTCTGGGAGGGATTCGCAACGGTGATCGCCGTGACCGCGCAGCTGGCAACGATCTTCGCGGTGGTCGTCAGCGTGGGGAAATAATGAAGGTCGACAACAACTCCGAGAGCATTAATCGAGGCCGCAACGGCATGTCCAGTAGAGAAGAGCATTCAGGCACGGCGGGTCCGGCGATGAACGGACACACGGATCCGGGGAAATCCGATCCGACGCCGCGCGTTCATATCCTCGATTTCCTGATCGTGCTGGCGAACTATCGCAGGACGATCGTCATGACCGTCGTCGGCGTCATGGCGCTCTTCGTCGCCTACATCATGGTGATGCCGAACACCTTCACGGCGGGGGCGATGCTCCTTCCCCCTGAAAAGAGCGACGGCATGAGCATGCTCGGGGCGCTCAGCACCGCCGGCTCCAACCTCGATCTGAAGGCGCTCAGCCAGAACAGTTCGGCCGAGATCTTCGCGGCGATCATCACCAGCCGGTCGATGGCCGACAGCCTTATCAGGCGCTACGATCTTCTCCGCCGCCTCAAGCTCGATTCCGCCAAGCGGCAGTTCGCCATCGACGAGGTGATCGAAAATTTCGAGATCGAGACCGACAAGAACGGGCTGATCAAGATGGAATATTCCGTCAAGACCGGGTTCCTTCCGAACGATGCGGAGCAGAAGGAGGCGTCCGAGCTCTCGGCGAAGATCCTCAACGGCTCCATCGAGGTTCTCGACAGGATCAACCAGCAGAAGAGCGTGACCCGCGCCCGTCGGTCGCGCGAGTTCCTGGGGCGGCGGAAGGATCTGAAGCGGCAGGAGCTCGATTCGGTCCAGCGCGAGCTTCAGAGCTTCCAGCAGCGGCACAAGGCGATCTCGCTCGACAAACAGCTCGATGCCGCGATCACTGCGCTTGTGGAGACGGAGATGCAGATCCAGAAGCTCGAACTGGAGCTGCTCCGCGCCCAGAACGATCTGAGCCCCGATTCCCGGGTGGTGCAGGGGCTGCGGACGCAGCTCGCCACCCTCAGGGAACGTGGGCGCAGGCTGGAGACCGGCGAGGCCGGTCCCGACGCGCTCGGTATCCCGTTCCGCGATATACCTGAACTGAGCCGCCAGTACGCCAACCTGAAGCTCGAGATGGAGCTCTCCACGAAGATGTACTCCTTCCTGGAGACCCAGTACAATCAGGAGCAGGTGCAGGAGGCGCGTGAGATGCCGACCGTCTCCGTGCTCGACTCCGCCGAACCCCCGGCCCGCCGCTCCTGGCCGCGCCGGAGCATGCTCCTTCTCCTCGTCTTCCCGGTCGTCACGCTCGGGACCCTCTTCATCATCTTCGTCTACGATGCGATCCGGCGCGGCTGGCGCAACGAGGCGACGGGTCGGTCCGCTCTGCTGCTCAGCACGCTCAAGGGGAGGAAAGGAGTTCCCGAATCGGTTCGCGAGCGATGAGACGGATCGCCGGACAGACGACGTCGTACCTGCAGCCGCTCGATGCGGTCCGCTGGTATCTGGCCGATCCCTTCAAGCTGGCGCTGATCCTCCTCACGACGTTCATCCTGGGCTACGGCGCCCATCTCGACAACTCCTCTCCGTTGACAGCCTCCGCGCTCGAGCGGCTGGTCGGAAGCTTCGGGATCGTCGAGTTCACCATCCTGGTCGTCCCCGTGCTGGAGCTGATCCGGCGGATCGCGGTCGGCGACCCCTGGCTGAACCGCTCCTCGGTCACGCGGGCGATGCTCTGGGTCGGGATCGTCCTGGTGGTCTACCCCTACCTGCACATGACGATGACGGAGCAGGCGATCAGGATCCCCTGGGAGATCGTGGCGCTGCCGCTGATGGTCCTCTCCTTCTTCATCTGGCTCTTCACCTACCGCCCCGAAGATCTCTATCTGATGGTCTGGATGATCATGATCGCCGGCTTCTACAAGTCGATCGAGGCGTTTTCCGTCTACGCCACCGTCGGGCTGATGTGGGGACTGCTGACCGGCTGGCGCGATGCGATGATCCTCACCATGATGATCCTCGGCTCCGTCCTCGCCTATGTGGTGAAGCCCGGCGACGATCCCTTCTACGCCCGCATCAGGAAATTTCTCCTCTGGACCCTTCCGATCACCGGGCTGGCGTTCGCCGGATGTCTCCGCCGCAGCTTCATCATCGGCTTCGTCCTCTGCGTGCTGGTGCTGCTCTTCGCGTTGAATCGCGATGAGAGACGTTCGCTCCGGGTGATCATGACGGTCGTGATCGGCGTGGTGACGGCCGGGCTCTTCATCGTCGATATCTCCAACTTCCTCCAGCGCTTCGCCAACATCATCGCTCCGCAGAGGGAGGGATCGGCCGCCTATCGCGTGCTGGAGTTCTACAACACCACGACGATGATCATGGAGCGACCCCTGACCGGGTGGCCGATGGGGAAGGATATCATCAATTACACGATCCTCGACTACGAGGTGCTGAGCCAGGGGATTCCCCATAACAGCTATCTCTACTCGCTCCTGCGGGCGGGGATCTTCGGGCTGCTGACGTGGCTCTGGATGCTCGGTTCGATGTGCTCTCTCCATCTCCGGACGATCCGGGCGGCGGGACGACCGTTCGAGCGATTCGTGGCGCTCTGGCTGGCCGGGGGGACGGTGCTGATCATCTTCACCGGGTTCACGACGCCGGTCTTCGTGGAGCATCTTCAGGTCTTCTATCCCTTCCTGATGGTGATGGCATCCTTCCTGCCGGGGGCCTGGGTCGCGCGCAGACGCTTCGTTCCGGCGTTCGAAAGGGCTTGACTCGTAGAAGGGGGGACCAACATCTTGGCCGCCGATTCGTCGAACTGTGGAAGGTTTTTCCAGAGATAACGTTTTGCGGAACATCCCAATCGACCATAGCCGGGGCTGCATGAAGCTGTCAGTTCTTCTCATCGCGCTTCTTTTCATTCCGGGACTGCTGAACGCTCAGTCCCCCCGCAACGCCGGGGGAGAGGCCTCCGTGCGGGCCGTGACCACCGAAGGGGGGATCACGCTGCGGGTGGAGGGGATCAAGGCCGGCGTTTCGGCCGGGAAGGGGGGCGCCGTGGTGACGCACAACGCCGGGAGCTTCCTGCTGCCGGGGGATTCGTCGGCGCTTCCGGCGCTCGCGGTGACCCTCGGCGTGCCGTACGACGCCCGCGATATCCGTGTGGAGCTGGTCTCCGTCTCCGGCCGTGACACTCTCGGAAGTCCGGCACTCCTCGGAGCGCTTCCCGCCGCGAAGGAGCGGCCGGACGTCTCGGTGGGGATGCCGCGCGAGTTCCGGGGGCTTCGGATGGTCTCGGTGCAGTACAGGCCGTTGCGGCTTGTCGGCGGCTCGCTCGTCGTCGATCGCTCGGCGGTTCTCTCGGTGACCTGGAACCGCTCGGGGGGGATCTCCACGAAGGAGTCGATCCGCGAGCTTCCCGAGCTGGAGGCGAACCTCCGATCGCTGGTGCTCAACTTCGACGACGCGAAGAAATGGCGCGTCTCGGGGAGCCGGGGCGGCGCCGCCACGATGTCGGCGATCACCGGAGGAATGGGGGGAGCGATGGTGCTTCTCATCCCCGAGGATGGCCTCTATCGTCTCGACGTCTCCGCTGTCGCGGCGGCGGGGGGCTCGGAGATCATCGGCAGGCCGATCGCCGATCTGCGGCTCAGACGGCGGAACGTTTCGATTCCGGTTCATGTGGGGGACGCGGGGGGTGACGGCGTGCTGGACGGGAACGACGTGATCGAGTTCCGGGGTCGCCGCAACGAGAGCCCGGAAGGACTCTACTACGACGAGACCACCGATACCAACTCCTACATCCTCACCTGGAACGGCGGGAGCGGACCGGGACCGGAGATCCGCGCGGGGGCGGTGCCGGCAACCGATCGGATTCTGCGGGGCTACGACTCCACGCTCCATATCGAGGAGGAGAACATCTACTACTGGGGGCGCCGTCTGGACGGCACCGACATCAGGACGGTCCATTTCGCCGAGCGCGTTCCCAGCGAGCGTTTCTACTGGACCGATATCTCGCACGACGAGCGATTCCCCACCCCTGTCTTCGTCCCCTTCGACTGCTCGCCGCGATACGAACCGAACGGGAAGGCCAGGATCCGGGTGCGGCTGACCGGCGTCACCGAGACCGCGCATGTAATGGCGCTCTCTCTCAACAAGGAGACGATCCTCGACACGGTGCTCCTCGCTTCCGATGCCGACACCGTGCTGGAATTTATCGTGCCGGTATACTATCTCCTCAACGGACGGAACGAGCTCCGCATCGACGCTCTCGATCCCGGCGGCCATGTTCCGAACACGATGAACCTCGACTGGGTCGAGGTCGAGGGGAGATGGCAGCCGTCGGCGGATGGCCCCGGCGCCGAGTTCAGGCTTCCTCCCGATGCCTCCGGTCCCTACCGTGTCGATATCGCCGGTCTTACGGACGAACCCCGGATCGCTCTCTCCGGGAAGTCGCGGGTGACGGTCGATTCGGTGCGGAGCGGACTCCGGTTCAGGGTGACGTCGCGGCAGTTTCCGCCGGGCGAGCGGCACAATCCGGGGTTCGCCGCCGAGATCGGCGACAACCGCTACAGGTCGACGCCGTGGGAGTTCGGGATCAATATTCTGGAGGTGAACGGGTCCGACGGCTCGATCAGACGGTCGCGCGCCTTCAATCTCTACAACATCTCCGCCTCGGACGTCGAGGCCCGGTTCCGCGACGCCGTGACCTTCGTGAACGAGATCCCGACCGGGAACTACGTGATCGCCGGGTTCTCCACGGGGGGCTCCGATCTGGGGGGGCCGTACGACGGGAAACTCCCGAAGGAGTTCATCGATCTCTTCCGCTCGCTCGGCAGCCGTAATCTCGATCCCGATCGCGTCTACGTCGCCTCCTGGGCGTTCGTCGCCCGCAAGGGGGAGCCGGCGTCGGCGGTCGAGGCGTACGAGCAGTTCGTCGACCTTGGTGTCACCCCCGGAGTGTCGCTCGACGCCTTCCTGCCGATCGACGCCTCCTCCTCCAACCCTCTCGCCGTCTACAGGGCGTCGCTGCGGGTGGAAGGGGCGCCGGGGGAGGAATTCAGGCTCGCCCAATATCGATCCCCGATCCTTCGCTGGCACCCCGCCGACAGCCTGATGTCGACGGAGAACCAGGCCGACATGATCATCATCACCCACCCGAAGTTCATGGCCGAAAGCCGTCGACTGGCGGCGTTCCGCGCCGAGCGGAGAGGGCTGAAGGTGAAGGTGGTGGATGTCCACACGATCTACGACGAGTTCAACGACGGCATCAAGTCGGCGTATGCGATCCGCCGGTTCCTTCAGTACGCCGACGAGAGCTGGGCGCAGCCGAAGCCGCTCTATATCCTGATCGTGGGGGATGCGTCGTGGGACGCGCAGATGCGTATTCCCACCTCCAAGATGGTCGACTACGTGCCGACGATGGGGAATCACGTCTCCGACTATCTGATGACCGTCCACGTCGGTGACACCACGATGCAGTCGAACACCTACATCGGGCGTCTCCCGGTCTCCACCGAGCAGGAGGCCAGAAACGTGATCGACAAGCTGGTGACGTACGAGGATCTGGAGCCCGATTTCTGGAACAAGCGCTACGTCTTCCTGGCCGGCGGCGGGAACGACGACGCCTATATGTTCCGGATGCAGAGCGAAGCGCTTGCGGAGTTCCCGCTCTTCCCCCAGTTCGCCGGGGATACGGCCGTGGTCTTCCGCACCGGCGCCGATCTGACCTATCCCGATACGAAGGACGCCGAATGGGCGCGCGCCGAGATCAACAAGGGGACTCTCTGGGCCACCTTCACCGGCCACGGCGCCATCGACATCTTCGACCTGAACTTCGGCTACCCGGAGGAGCTGGACAACGGAGACCGCTACTTCGTCCTCGGCACCTATTCGTGTCAGACGGGGGCGTTCGCCGAGCCGTCGCTGATCAACAGGAACGAGCGGTTCCTTCTCTATCCGGGGAAGGGAGCGATCGCCGCGTTCGGCGGGACCAGCTATTCCTACATCGAGCAGGATGTCGCCATCAAGTCCAATCTGCTGGTCGATATGACCGAGCAGTTCGAACGGAATCTGGGGGCGCTGATCTCGAAGGCGAAGATGAAGATGTTCCTGCAGAATGCCGATCCCAACACCTGGCACGGGTCTCTGGGGGGCATTGTCGCCAGGAACCTTCTGACGATGTACAACCTGCTCGGCGACCCGACGACCAATCTGCCGCTGCGCGGGACGGTGGAGCTGGCGGTGAGGGAGGGAGCCCAGCCGATCAGGAACAGCGCCGGTGAGCCGCCGACGGTACGTGACACGGTGGCGCTGGTGCCGGTTCGCCTGTGGGATTTCGGTCGCCCCGTCCCCTCCGGTGAGACGGTGACCGTCCGTGCCTCGATCACCGACCGCACGGGGGTGAGCCGCTACGACACGCTGACCCTCAACGGGCTCGGATACTATCGCGATACGATTATGACGCTCCCGCTCGGCGGAGAGCCGGGGGAATATGCCGTCAGGATCGAGATCGACCCGGAGGGGCGGTTCAGCGAAACATATCTCGGGGACAACGTCCTGACGCTGACGCTGCGGGTGCGCGGAAACCAGCCGCTCCCGATCGAGCCGCTCCCGAACGGACGGGTCCCCGGCTACGACGACGTGGTGGTGCGGCTCCTCAACCCGACCGCCGGTCCCGGCGCCGAGATCCTCGTCGACACGACCGCGCGCTTCGATTCCCCGGCCCGGGTCGACAGCCGGAGAACCGGATCGATGAAGCTGGAGGAGCTGATCACGACCTGGACCTTCTCGATCCCGCAGGAGCTTCGGTCGGCCCGCACCTTCTACTGGCGCGCCGTCTCGACCGCGGGGGATACCTCCGTCGGAAATCTCTTCCCGCTGATCGAGACCTTCACGGTCGATCCGACCGGCGGCGTCGAGTATATCGTACGCGGACGTTCCCAGTTCGAGGGACTGGAGCCGGCCGAGCTGGTCGTCGACGAGAAGGGGATCGGCCCCGGGGCGGTGAAGGTGCCGGTCCATATCATGTCGATAGGGCAGACCAAGGCGATCGGCGAGCAGCAGATCAAGATCCAGAAGACCGTCACGATGCGGATCGGCTCGGAAGGGTCGGGGAGAGATTACACGGGGGGCCGCGACGCCGGGGTCAACGTCCTGGTGCTTCCTCCGAACGATATCCGTCCGGCCCGCTACCGTGTGTACTACTACTACGACGGGAACGTGGGGGAGCGCTTCCATCAGTTCCGCGATTTCGTGCGCGACTCGATCGCCGAGGGAGAACGGGTCTTCGTCGCCTTCAGCATGGAGATCTACGACCCGGGCGTCGATGTCGACGGCTCCCGCATGGGGAGTCTGAGGGAGGGATTGAAGCTCCTCGGAAGCCGATATGCCGACAGCATGGGGAAGGAGGATTCATATATCCTGATGGGAGGTAAGAGGGTGCCCCCGCGCGAGGTGTGGGTCAACGGCGACTCGCTCAGGCAGTTCGAGAACGAGCCGAACGGACAGGCTCCGTGGCCCGCCTATCTGAACGACACCATCGACGCCGTCCCGAGCGGCCGGATCGCCTTCCCGGTCGTGGGACCGGCGACCGACTGGAAGACCCTCTCCTTCAGCCACGAGGGGGCTCCCGCCGATGCGTTCGTCATCGGAATCCGCAGAGATGGAACGCGGGACACGGTGATCCGCGAGAAGGCGACGACGGGGCCGATATCTCTCGATTCGATTAATCCCCTCATCTATCCCCGCATCACCGTTGCGACCGCCTTCTCGCAGGACCCGGCGCAGCGGATCGGGTCGGTCGATGTGGCGTTCGATCCCTCGCCGGAGCTTGCGATCGTCCCCTCGACCGTCGACATGACCCCCGATTCGGTGCTCCAGGGGGACGCGGCGTCGCTCGACGTCTCGGTGATCAACCTCTCGCGGAAGTATACGGCCGAGAACTTCATGGTCAGACTTACCGAGATCCGCGAGAGCCTGGAGGTTCCCGTCGACAGCGTCAGGATCGAGAGGCTTGCTCCCGACGACTCCAGCCGCAGGTCGCTCCGGATCACGACCGACCGTCTGAAGGGATTCAACACCTTCCAGGCAACGGTCAACCCGTGGGCGGCGCCGATGGAGCCGTACCTGCAGAACAACACGGTCAGCGGGAGACTGAAGGTTCTGGAGGATCAGACCCCGCCGAAGCATGCCTTCTACGCCGACGCCACGCGTCTGATCACCGGTGATTACGTGAGCCCGCAGCCGCAGTTCGAGATCCGGATCTTCGACGATTCGTTCCTGGCGCTCGATTCGATCAGTGCCGTCCGGGTCTACATCGACGACACGGTGAATATCGAGTCGGGGTCGCCGTTCTGGACATCGTGGGGGGCGCGTCTGGAGATGATCCCTCAGGGATCGGGGGAGGTGGACCGCCAGGGACACCGCGCGAGCTTCCTCTTCCGTCCGCCCGCAGACCTCGACGCCGGTCTGCATACGGCCATCTTCTACATCGAAGACTTCTCCGGGAACGAGACGCGGAGCGAGGTCTACGAGTTCTACGTGGAGCGGAACCTCGGCGTCCAGCAGGTGCTCAACGTCCCGAACCCGTTCCAGACGAAGACGACCTTCACCTTCGTCGTGACCGGGGCCGAGCAGCCGACCTCGGGAGAGATCGGGGTCTTCACGGTGGCGGGGCGGAAGATCAAGACGATCGAGCTCGATCCCTCCAATCTCCATATCGGGTTCAACAGAATCCTCTGGGATGGTCTCGATGAGGATGGCGACAGGCTTGCCAACGGCGTCTACTACTACCGGGTCACGGTGAAGGGGGCCGACGGCACGCAGGAGGCGATCCAGAAGCTGGTGGTGATGAGGTAGCGGGGAGGAGCAGTGCAAAAAAGAAAGCGGACGGTCCGATCAGGGCCGTCCGCTTCGTCGTTTCAGCGGGTATATCATCTCCCCGGCATCAGGCCCCGGCATCAGGTGCTCATCGGCCTTGTCCAGAGCACATAGCTGTGTTCCAGGTAGATCCTGATGTTCCGGGGGGTCGTTGCCTTCGGGTTGTAGAAGACGGTCACGATCGCGGTCTGCCGGAGCGCGTCGTAGTTCCTGTAGCTGACGCCGGTGATGCCGTTCAGTTCGCTGAGGCGATAGCAGAAATCGGCCAGCGTCGACTCGTTCGGGATCGAGACGAACCGCTGCGAGATCGAGGGGTTCACCGTGACGAACTTCCCGGCATCCTCCGTGACCGTCGCGGCCGCAATGACCGCCGTGACGACGGCGACCGCGAGACATGCTGCATAGGGGGGGCGCTTTCTTCGTTTCATAGGTTCCATCCGGACTGTTCACATACAATTCCAAACAACGGAACATGGGGAGTGAAGTTCCATTTCGGCGATTATTACGAACCGCGCGCGATCGAAGTCAAGACCAATCGCGCTCGCCGGGATCGTTCCGCCCCAGGGGGCGCACGGCCGGGAATCCGTTCCTATGACATCGCCGATCGCCCGTGGTTGAACGGTCCGCTCACGATATCATGATCCCCTATCCTCCTCCGTCGTCTCTTCCACGGCCGACCCCTTCGCCTCGTTACCTGTCGCCAGAAGAGCGCATATCCGGCGATTTCCCTCAAGAATGTCATATTCCGGGAGCTTCGACGTCGGGGCCCAGTCAAGGGCATGGAAGTCGTTGTTCAGAAGCTCTCCCCGCCATTCGAGCACGTCGTAGTAGCGGACCGCATAGGTGTTGTTGTCGGAATATCTCGTGGTCTCCTCATGGAAGAGCCCGCCGACCGTCGCCTCGATCGCCAGTTCCTCCCGCAGCTCCCGGACCAGCGCCTCCTCGAAGGTCTCCCCCGGCTCCACCTTCCCGCCGGGGAACTCCCACTTGAGCGGATAGCTCTTGCCGGGGGGGCGCTGGCAGATCAGGACCGTCTCACCACGCCGCAGCAGCGCCACGGCCACGTTCACCGGGCCGCTCATGCCGTCAGCGTATATCGGCTTCCGCGGGTCGGGATCTCGACCTCCGCAACCCCGGTTTCGTGGAGGAGCGCCGACCTGAGCGCCACGGCCGCGTCCGGTTCGCCGTGGACCAGGAAGACCTTCTTGAGCCGCTCCCGGTCGAACCTGCCGATATATCCCACAAGTTCATTGTGATCGGCATGGGCGGAGAGTCCGTTCAGCACCACCACCTCGGCGCGCGGGTAGTATGGTTTTCCCATGATGTTCACGACTTCCTCACGATCGATGATCCGTCGACCGAGCGTATGCTCGGCCTGGTAGCCGGCGACGAGGATCGTATTCCGTTCATCCTCGATATGGTTCTTCAGATGATGGACGATCCGTCCCGATTCCATCATGCCGGAGGCTGAGATAATGACGCACGGCTCCGGGCTGTGATTGAGGGTCATCGATTCCGAGGTCGTCCGCAGGTAGCGGAGGGAGTCGAACCCGAACGGATCGGGGTCGGTCAGGAGCAGGGTCGCCGTCTCCTCGTCGTAGCATTCGGGGTGATGCCTGTAGACGGCCGTGGTGCTCGTCGCCATCGGCGAATCGACGTAGATCGGCACCCTGGCGAGCTCGCCGCTCTCGAAGAGTCCGTTGAGGATGTAGACGATATCCTGTGTTCTCCCGAGCGCGAAGGCGGGGATGATCACCTTGCCGCCGCGCGAGGTCGTCCGTTCGATCACCTCTCTGAGCAGAACCGGAATATCGGGGTAGGGGGGGGAGTGCTTCCCGCCGTAGGTCGATTCGGAGATAAGGTAGTCGACATCTCCCATCGGCTCCGGGTCCTTCAGGATCGGCCTGTTGTTCCTGCCGATATCCCCGGTGAACCCCAGGCGGATCGTCCCTCCCGCTTCCCTGATGCTGAGAAGGCATGACGCCGACCCCAGGATATGCCCCGCATCGAAGAAGGTGCAGGTCACGTCGTCGGTCACCTTGAACTCCTTGTGGTAGGGGTAGCCGGCGAAGTAGTCGAGGATCTTGAGGGCGTCCGTCATGGTGTAGAGGGGATCGCGGACCTCCCTGTGGCGTTTGCGGAGGTAGGCGGCATCCGACTCCTGGATATGGGCGGAGTCGGAGAGCATGATGGAGCAGAGGTCGCGCGTGGCGTGGGTGCAGCAGATGTAGGCGTCGAAGCCTCCCTTGTACGGTTTGGAAACCAGCATCGGCAGCAGGCCCGAATGATCGATATGGGCATGGGAGAGGATCACCGCGTCCAGGGAGGCGGGATTGAAGGGGAGGCGGCTGTTGATCTCGTACGCCTCGGAACGGCGTCCCTGGTACATCCCGCAGTCGAGCAGGATGCGGCTGCCGGCTTCCGTCGTGATCAGATGCATGGAGCCGGTGACCGTCCCCGCGGCGCCAAGAAAATCGACGTTCATGATCGTGGATGAAAATGGTCGTTGATGAAGTTCCCCCCGGCGGACCGTCATGGAAGAGAGGGGGGCGCGTAATTGCAAAAAACCGAAAAATCCGGTGGGAAGCATACTTTTTTTCGAGAGAAGGTTTGCATCTGGTCCGGATTCCTTAGTACATTAAGGCCGCATCCCCGCCCAGGGGATGTAATGGTTTAGCGGGAGTAATTCAGTGGTAGAATGCAAGCTTCCCAAGCTTGACGTCGCGGGTTCGATCCCCGTCTCCCGCTCCTTGGGTTTTCACTACGTTCTCAGGCAGAATCGACAGGGACCCGTTTTCACCCATACGGCGCCCTCCGGATTCGCCCGCTTCGAGCCCGACCTTCGGGCGGTATTGTCGGAGTTCGCCGTCGATACGGCGTTATGTTCAGGCCGCGCATGCGGCAGTGTATGAGTAGTCGGGCCGCCTGTGGCGGCAGTAGAAGGGGGGGCCGTAATACGGCCGGAGCGGATCGAGAGTCGTCGCTGATGCCGAACCGGCCGTGAAGCCGGAGGCGACGGCTCCGGGAACGGTCGTTGCAGCGACCGATGGAAGAAACGGTCCTCCTTCATGGAGGCTAGACAGACGGACACTCGACTTAGAATCGCGGATACCAGCCCCCCTATCCCAGGCATTCAAGCGTCAGTCAGCATTGTTCCGCGCAGGGCGCGGCGCGTATCGTGCCATCCGTAGACTTTTTTTCGCTCCTCCCCGGTTTCGGGAACTCTACGGGAACAGAGCGCGTTATGGTAGGTACTAGCCTGCCGTGCCGATTCACGAAACGGTCGCGCCCCCCGGCCCTCCAGGGACTCCCTCGTGAGATCCCGCATCCACGGAGACCGGCCACGGACGGTCGCGATTCCGGCTACCTCGGAGGCGACGGGACACTGCACTCCTTCCCCGTTGCCGGTATTAGCTGAACGCTTTCAAGCATCTCAATTCATGGGGGATATGGCCATGCCAGCATACGTATATGTTCTCCGCAGCGCGGTGACCGGGCAGCACTACATCGGATCGACGAACAATCTCAACGATCGTATTGCCCATTACAACCGGTCGACAGATAGAACCTACCGTCCCGGGGGACCCTGGGAGTGTGTCTATGTGGAGGTCTGCGACAAGCTGGAGGACGCCCGGAAGCGTGAGCGGCATCTGCGGAGCCTGGAAGGGGTGGACGAGAAGATCAGAATTCTCTACACGAGCCCGCAACAGGGGGCAAGCTGAGCCCCGCCGGGAAACCGGCTCTGAACAACCGCGAAAAATGAACATCCCCGCCGGGACCGAACCCGGCGGGGATGTTGCTTTCTGGGAGACCTTGATCCGGGAATGATTGCCTCCATGCACGATGTTTGGCAAGGGGAGACCGTGCCCGGCCGATACCCGCTACGAGTAGCGGTGATCCTCCGTCGTCTTATGATGGTCGAACCTGTGCTCCAGGTCGTCGCCGACGTCGCCGAGCTTCACCAGCATGAACTCGGTGCCGTTCGCATCCAGCATCAGCCGCTCGCGGCCGTCGCGGATCACGCGGCAGCCGAGCTTCTCCACCAGGATCTGGCGGGCGTCGTCGAACGTGGAGGTGAAGAGGGTGGGCGCCTTGCGTCCCTCGGTTGCCGGCGCGGGCTCGGCGGCCGGGGTGTGGATGACGGCGGCGTCCGGCAGGGTCGAGCCGCCGCTTCGGATCTTGATCGACTCGGTCGCGTTGCGGAGCATGCTCCCGTTACGGTCGACGCCGACCATCTGGAGCGCCATCTCCGCCTCCACGCTGGAGGTGTTCCTGATCTCGTAGGAGAGGATGCGGAGATCGACCTCGCGGTCGCCGGTGATCGGGATCGTGATCAGCGGGTAGGAGAGACGGCGAAGCTCGGTGAGGAATCGGGAGAACTCCTTCCCCTCGATCTCCAGGATCGCCGTGTGCGCCTTCTCCGGAAGCCTGCGAAGCTCCTCCAGATCCTGCTCCGGTGTCGGCGAGGTCTGGATCAGCTCGCTGATGTTCAGGTAGAGATGCGTATCGGAGGGATTATTGGCAAGCCAGTTGCGGAACACGCCGACCGGAGCGAGCGTGTCGCGGAAATAGCTGTTGTAGTTCCAGGCGGCAAGGCCCCTGTCGAGCAACGCAAGCGCGTCACCTACCGTTGTATCGAAATAGTGCGTCCGTCCATCGGAAACGAGCCGCGTGTTCGGCGATGCCGATGCCAGCGCCCAGACGAACGGGATCGACTGCCGCTGCGTCATGACCGCCGACGCGATATCGTCCGGCCTGGCGGGGGAGAGGATCAGATAGGAATGTGCGAGCATTTGCGTTCAGATATGTTCAGTGGAACAGTTTGAGCGAAAATATGAAACTTCGTAGTTTTGGCGCCGAGTGAATGCGCTGCTATCGGCAGGATACCATGAATTATGTCAGTACATGAACAGCATGCATAGCGATGGTGACGACACCGGCGGGCGTTATGCCGCCGACGCTTATGACGGGAACGAGGAGCAGGGGATAACGGAGCAGGAGGAATCGGAGGAGAGAAGCCGCGACCGCTTCCGCAGCATCGGCATTGCCCTGATCTGCGGCGTCTTCGCGGGGGGCGCCGCCCTCATCTTTCTCTTCAACGTCACCGACAGCTCCGCGGTCACCGTGGGGGAGCCGGTCGAGAAGGGATTGAGGCGATACGGCATCCCCTATTCGGGGGTGGTGATGAGCCGCACCCGATATCTGGATACGATCTATACCACCGACTCGGTCTATCTCGAAGTCGATCTCAGGAAACAGAACGTGGCGGTCCACCGTCGCGACGGGGCCTCCAGGACCTTCAGGATCTCCAGCGGCAACCCCTCCATCCGCGACGGCATAGCGACGCCGACCGGCGTCTTCACCGTGCAGAACAAGGTGCCGATGGCGATCAGCAAACAGTTCAACGACGCCAAGCTCCACCACTGGATCGGCATCCAGGGGGGAGTCGGGTTTCATGGGCTGGACGGGTCGGGCTACTACGGCTATCTCGGCGTCCGTCCGTCGTCGCACGGCTGCGTGAGGATGTCGCGCGAGGAGATCGCCGAGATGTACAAGCTGGTCCATTCCGGAGCGCTGATCGCCGTGCATGACGGCGACCCGGCGCGGGTGATCGCCTTCTGCGACCCCGCCGACACCGTGAACGCCTGCCTGATCGACTCCGCCTCGGTCCACAACCGATCGCTCGGCCGCGATCGCCTCCGGTCGATCATGAAGGGGGATGCCTGGGTCGACCCGATGCCGAGAGTGGTCCATATCGCCCGGCAGCGCCTCCGCTGGGGGATGCCGATGGGAAAGGGCTCGCAGATCCCGAAGCAGGCGATGCCGGAGAGGCTCCGTCGTCTCCGCCATGTCCCCGGACCCGAGAGCGCGCCGGTCGATATGACGATGACCGCCGTCCGGTCGCGATGGTTCGCCGCCGCGAGCCTGGCTCCCGACAGCTCCCGGATCGCGGAGGATGCGGAGTGGGCGCGGGAGCAGAGCATCGATCCGAGGGATTGAGCTCTTCTAGCGTTTGAGCGATGCGGCGTAGTGGCGGGCGTAGGTTTTCAGGCCGGCGCAGATCGTCTTCGCGATCCTGTTCTGTCCGGCCTCGCTGCCGAGGATGCTCGCGTCCTCCTCGTTGCTGAGGTAGCCGATCTCCAGAAGCGCCGCCGGCATCGACGCCCCCACCAGCACGTAGAATCCCGCCTGATGGACCCCCCGGTCGGGGAGCGTCAGGGTCGAACGGACCGAACGTCTGATCGCCCCGGCCAGGACCTCGCTGTAGCGCGCGAACGCGCTCTGCGCCATCGAGGCCATGATCGCGTTCTCCACCGCCGCCGCATCGTATCGTTCCCTGTCCGTCTCGTACGATATCGCCTCGTTCTCGGCAGCGGCCACGCGCGCCGCATCGGCGCTTTTGCCGGGACGGAGGATATAGCACTCGAAGCCGCTGGCGGGGTGGGGCTTGTCGGGCATCGAGTTGCAGTGGATCGATAGGAAGAGCTTTCCCTCAGCCTGGTTGGCGATCTGTCCCCGGCGGAAGAGCTCCACGAACGTGTCGTCGTCCCTGGTCATCACCACCTTGACTCCCGGGAGCTGCTTCCGGATCTCTGCGCGGAGTTTGAGAGCGACGGAGAGGGTGATATCCTTCTCCTTGAGATCATCGATCCCGATGGCGCCGGGGTCTTTCCCTCCATGTCCCGGATCGAGGACGATGGTGGTGAGCGACCACCGTTTTCTCGCCGCCTCGCGCTCCTTCTGTGCCGAGCTTCCGCTCCCTCCGGTTGTGGGGGAGTTCCGGTCGGGCGTTCGAGCCCTGCTTGAGGTCGGCGGGGTCGTTCCCTTCAAGTCGGCGGGGAGGGGGGCTGCCGTCGGTGCAAGGAGCACATGAACCACCACCCGGTCGCTGTCGCGCTGGATGACCCTCATGCTCTCCACCAGGCGTCGGAAGACGACGTTGGTGACGAGGACATCGACCCGTTCGATATGGGCGGAGACCGACCTGACCCCCGGCTTCACCAGGGGGGAGCCGAGGGCGGCGGGGCCGGCGGCGATCGGTTTCATCCTGATCTGGGCGAGTCCATCCGGAAGCGGCTCGACGACCACCGTCCTGACCGGCCCGCTTACCAGGAACGCCACGGTGGCGCCGTCGGTCTGGGGGGTGACGGTGATGTCGCGCAGCTCGACCTGACCGCGCAGCGCGGCGGGGAGGAGCATCCAGACGAGGATGAGGAACCGAAAGGTCATCGATAGTTGACGAACTGCACCGCCACCGGCAGATCGGCGCTCCGGAGCTCCTGGATCACGACCTGCAGATCGTCCTTCGATCTCCCGGTGACGCGCACCTGCTCATCCTGGATCTGCGCCTGCACCTTCACCGGCAGATCCTTGATCATCTTCGTGATCGTCTTGGCGTTCTCCTTGTCGATCCCCGACTGGAGCGAGATCTTCTGACGGGCGATTCCCTTGGTTCCCTGCTCTATCTCACCGTACTTGAGCGCCTTCAGGGAGATCCCCCGCTTCACGAACTTCGATTCCAGGATATCGACCACCTGCTTCAGCCGGAAGTCGCTGTCCGACTCCACCAGGATCGTCTTCTCCTTCTTCTCCAGCTCCATAACGGTGTTGGAGCCCTTGAAGTCATAGCGCGCCTGGATCTCCTTCAGCGCCTGGTTGACCGCGTTGTCGGCTTCCTGCATGTCGACTTCCGATACGATATCGAACGAGAACGAATCTGCCATTGTTGACGTGAATTACAGGTATGGGTAAGGCGCCGGAGGGGACTGAACGGAGGCGGCGACGGGCGCGCCTCACCGGCGGACGGAGCGGAGCGGGAGGCTCCGGCGCAAAATATACGCAAGGCCGGGGAGCAGTTGCTCATGTGCGGGATATTCATCACATTGCGCCGGTTGTCCGCCGCGCAACCAAGTGATCGCAAACCCTTGTCGGAGCTGCCGCGGCGGCGATCCTTCCGTGCTTCAAACTACCAGTATCCCTCATCGTATGGAAACCGTTGCAATCGTTTTCGGGATGGAACAGACCTTCCCGCCGGCGCTCGTGGAGGCCATCAACCGGCGCGGCGAGGATGTCCGTGCAGAGTTCATGCAGGTCGGCGGGGTGACGCTGGACGATGTATCGCGATATACGCTGATCATCGATAGAATATCGCAGGACATCCCCTTTTACCGGGCCGTCATGAAGAACGCCGTCCTCAACGGCACCCGCGTCATCAACAACCCGTTCTGGTGGACGGCGGACGACAAGTTCTTCAACTACGCGCTGGCGCAGAAGCTCGGGATCGCCGTCCCGAAGACCGCCATCCTTCCCACCAAGGCCCATCCTCCGGGAACCACCAGCACCTCGATGCGCAATCTGATCTATCCCCTCAACTGGGACGAGATCTTCGGTCACGTCGGGTTTCCCGCATGGCTGAAGCCGTACGACGGCGGGGGATGGAAGCATGTCTACAAGGTCCATTCCGCCGAGGAGTTCTTCGACAGGTACAATGAGACCGGCGACATCTGCATGATGCTCCAGGAGGGGATCGAGTTCGAGGAATATTACCGCTGCTACGTGGTCGGGCGCCGCTTCGTCCATATCATGCCGTACGAGCCGCGCAATCCGCATCACCTCCGCTACGCGGCCGGGTTCGCGCCGTCGGACGAGATGCGGGAGAGGATCACGAAGGATTGCATCACGATCTGCGAAGCGCTCGGCTACGATATCAACACCGTCGAGTTCGCGGTCCGCGACGGCATTCCGTACGCGATCGACTATATGAACCCCGCGCCGGACGCCGAACTCTCGTCGGTGGGGGAGGAGAACTTCCACTGGTTCATCGAGGCCGTGGCGACCTACGCGATCGAGGAAGCGATGAAGGGAAGGGTCGTGCCGGAGGAGTACCGCTGGAGCACGTTCCTTCGCGGTCCGTCGGAGAAGAACGGTTCGGCCGATCGGAAGGGGGGGAGCAGATCCACGAAACAGAAATCGACCCGCTGACGCATCCTTCGGGGATATATCCTGAAGGCAGGATATATCCCGACGGAGATATCCTATCACGCGCTATCCTTCAGGCAACAGGAGCAGCATGGAATCCCTCAGCAACGATACCTATACCGACGCCGATCCGTACCAGAAGCCGAGCTTCACGATGGGGGTCGAAGAGGAATACATGGTGATCGATCCGGTCACCAGAGAGCTTCGTTCCCACCTTCAGTTCGAACTCCTCTCCCGCGGCAAGGCAGTGCTGGAGGAGCAGGTGAAGCCGGAAATGCACGGCTCCATGCTGGAGATCGGGACCACCGTCTGCAAGGACGCCAACGATCTCTACGCCCAGCTCCGGAAGGTCCGTTCCATCGTCCGCCATCTGACCGCCAGCAACGGACTCAAGATCGGCGCCGCCAGCACCCATCCCTTCTCCCACTGGTCGCAGCAGGAGATCTATCCGGACGACCGATACAGGATGATCGTGGAGGATATGCAGCTCCTGGCGCGGTCGCTCCTGATCTTCGGCATGCATATCCATATCGGGATCGAGAGCCGGGAGACGCAGATCAAGATCATGAACGAGATGCGGTATTTCCTGCCGCATATCCTTGCGCTCACCGTCAACTCCCCGTTCTGGACAGGCTACGAGACGGGGCTGAAGAGCTACAGGACGAAGGTGTTCGAGCGCTTCCCGCGCACCGGCATCCCCGACTCGTTCCAGAGCTGGGGAGAGTACGAGGCGTACGTCAAGCTGCTGATCAAGACCGGCTGCATCGACAATCCGAAGAGGATCTGGTGGGATATCCGCCCGCATCCGAACTTCCCCACGCTGGAGGTCCGGATCTGCGATCTGCCGATGACGATCGACGAAACCGTCTCGATCGCCGCGCTGATCCAGGCGATCGCCGCGAAGCTCTTCGCCCTCTACCGTCGCAACCTCTCCTTCCGTGTCTACAGCCGCGCGCTCGTCATGGAGAACAAGTGGCGCGCCGTGCGCTACGGGCTCGACGGCAAGCTGATCGACTTCGGCAAGCAGCGGGAGAAGCATACCCGCGATCTGATCCGCGAGCTCCTCGTCTTCGTCGACGACGTGGTCGATGATCTCGGGTCGCGCGATCATATCGAACGGATCAACGACATCCTGGAGAACGGGACCGGCGCCGCGCGCCAGCTTCAGGTCTACCAGGAGAGCAACAACGACACCAAGGCGGTCGTCGATTACATCATCCAGCAGACCGAACTCGGCCTGCTGAACGATCCGAACGAATTTCTCCCCGCCGTCCGCGAGCCGAGCGCCAGCACGATCGCCGAACGGCAGAGCTCGAAGTTCAACGAGGATGTGATCCTGTAACAACGCCCTGTTCCGGTCTGGGATTCTGTGAGAATATGCACGGAAGAGACGCCGCGGCGCCGTCGACGAATCATTTGACGGCGCCCTCCGTTGTACCCGGCACGAGGAACCAACAGGCAAACGCGCCGGAGAAGACGCTTCACATGTCGTTCCGTCAGATTTTCAACCGCATCAACAGCATCGCGCGCGCCGGTCTCTACACCGGACGCTCCTCCCGCGAGGATGAGCTGCGGGCCGCCCGTGAACTGATCGAGGAGCACCGCCGCCGCTCCGAACCGGAGTGGGAGGAACCCGCGCCGAGGTCGAGGAAGGAGGGGGACTCCTCCTCATCCCGGACGGAGCGATCCGAGTCCGGGGGGATGACCTACGAGCGGGCGGTCGCGATCGTCGGCGTCGGCCGGACCGCCACCTTCGCCGAGGTGACACGGGCCTATCGGGAGAGGATCGTGAAGATCCACCCGGACAGGCTCGCCGGGGCCGGCCGGGATACCCTGGAGGAGGCCAAGCGGATGACGCAGGAGCTGAACGAGGCGTACTCGTTCCTGAAGCGGGAGATGGCGGCGAAGTAGGGAGGATCTCTCATCCGGGGACTCGTCTCTCTCCACCTCTCCGCCGCCCGTCAGATAGATCCTGTATCGATATTTGCGATCATATCGTCGTCCCTCCGCCGCGACCCGGGGTCGCGCCGGGGGGCCTCGCACTACACTCACATATACCTTGAGCCATGGATGGATCCTTCATTCCGTTGTTACTGATCGTCGTCGGCATCATCTGTCTCATTCTCTTCTTCTACTTCATTCCGGTGGGACTCTGGATCACGGCGGGCGCCGCGGGCGTCAGGATCGGGATCGGGTCGCTGGTGGGGATGCGATTCCGGAAGGTGCCTCCGGCGGTCATCGTCAACTCCAAGATCACGGCGCAGAAGGCGGGGATCACGGTCGTGCTCGACCAGCTCGAATCCCACTTTCTGGCGGGCGGAAACGTGCAGAAGGTGATCGCCGCGCTTATCTCGGCCGATAAGGCGGGCATTCATCTCAGCTTCGAGAAGGCGACGGCGATCGATCTGGCGGGACGCGACGTTCTGGAGGCGGTGCGGCTGTCGGTCAATCCGAAGGTGATCGAAACGCCGCCGGTCGCGGCCATGGCCCGTAACGGCATCCAGGTGCGCGCCGTCGCCAAGGTCACCGTCCGCGCCAATCTCGACAGGCTCGTCGGCGGCGCCGGCGAGGCGACGATCATCGCCCGTGTCGGCGAAGGTATCGTGACCACGATCGGCTCCAGCAACACCCACAGCCTGGTGCTGGAGAATCCCGACCGGATCTCCAAGACGGTGCTGGAGAAGGGGCTCGACGCCGGAACCGCGTTCGAGATCCTCTCGATCGACATCGCCGACGTCGACGTGGGAGAGAACATCGGCGCGAAGCTCGCCTCCGACCAGGCGCAGGCCGATCTGAGCGTTGCGCGCGCAAAGGCGGAGGAACGGCGCGCGGCGGCCGTGGCGATGGAGCAGGAGATGAGAGCCCGTGTCCACGAGATGCGCGCCAAGGTCGTGGAGGCGGAGGCGCAGGTCCCGCTCGCCATGTCGGAGGCGCTGCGCAAGGGGAGCATCGGGGCGCTCGATTACTACAACCTCAGGAACGTCCAGGCCGACACGTCGATGCGCGAGTCGATCTCCCAGCAGGGGAAGCATGGGGAGGGGGGACAGAGCGAGACCCTCGCGTAGTATCGCAGCAGAAGATCGTAGAACGAACGAAGGGGCGGATGATCATCCGCCCCTTCGCGTTGGCGGAGGCCGTCGCGTCGCCCCCGCCGTGTTGTCGTGCTGCGTCAGTTCTGGTACATGGCGGTCACCTGGAAGGTGCCGCTGTAGGCCCCCTGCTGCTGTGTCTGCGACGGCGAGACGCTGCCGCCGATCCAGAGGTAGACCTGTCCCATGCCGTCGGCATCGGTGCCGTTGCCGTCGGCGTCGGCGCTCAGAGCGACCGTGACGCTTCCGTTCGAGGCGTCGGCCGTGACGGCGCCTCCCTGTGCGTTCGAGCTGCTGTTGGCGGTCATGGCGTGGCGGAAGAGAGTCACGGTCATGCTTCCGCCGCTCCCGGCCGTCGTCGTGATCGTGGCGGTGGCAGGCACCGTCACGATAATGTCGTCCGATTCGTCGCCGCTGAAATTGAAGGCGCCGGCATTCGCCGTCGAAACCGGGACGGAGTTTGCCTGTCCCTTGGTGACCGAGCCGAATGAGAGTGCCGCAGTAGCAGTGCCGGTGATCGCGGTTGTGACCGTTGCGGAACAGGTCACGTTCGCTTGCGCATGCGCGGTCCGGCCTGCGAGCATCGCAGCGACCGTCAGCACACCCAGGGTAATCAAGCGTCCGTAGTGCATGTAGAGGAGGAGGAATGTGTTAGGAAAGAACCCCTGAGGAGCCCGGCGTCGATCGGCGCGCGGGCAGTACAAATATCGTGATGTAAAGGCCCGCGCAACACCGGGGGGAACACCGATTTCCCCTGCGGGAATTACCGAGTTCGTTACGCCCTGCAATAGATCCGCGGCGTGCCGGTCAGGTGTCTCGCGCTGCGATTCGGTAATGCGGCATGAGAGGCGGGGAGGAGGAAAACGGCGATTCCTAGCGAAAACGGCGGATATTCGTGACAGGCGGATCACGGAGCGATGGTTCCGTCGGTCGTCGGGATCCGTAGATCCCGCAGTCGACTGCTCCGTAGAACTACGGAGCCGGCAAGGGGGTCAAACTCCCGGAATCGCTCCGCCGCGCCATAAAGTGCTCGTGATGGGGAGGAAACGGGGGATATGGATCTCCATTTCATATCCGCGATTGGGCGTATATCCCTAACTTGGGCCACTCTATGAAAGCGCTTATTACCGCCGGCGGCCGCGGAACACGGCTGCGGCCCATCACGCACACGCAGAACAAGCATCTCATCCCCATCGCCAACAAGCCGATCCTCCGCTATGCGCTGGATGCGGTCATCGACGCGGGGATCGTCGACGTCGGCATCGTGGTCGGCGTCGACAACGGCGCGGAGGTGGAGGCCGCCTTCGGCGACGGGTCGGCGCTCGGTCTGCGGCTGACCTATATCTGGCAGGAGGCGCCGCTCGGCCTTGCCCATGTCGTGAAGATCTCGCGGGAGTTCATCGGGGATGATCCCTTCGTCTTCTATCTCGGGGATAATATCGTGGTGGGTGGGATCAACAGGTTCGCGCGGGCGTTCGAGGAGAGCGATCTCGACTGCTACCTGACGCTCGCCCGCGTCCGCGATCCCGAACGGTTCGGCGTGCCGGAGTTCGATCCGGCCGGAAGGATCGTCGGCGTCGAGGAGAAACCGCGCTCCCCCCGGAGCCCCTACGCCGTCAGCGGGATCTATTTCTATCGTTCGGCGATCTTCGATGCGGTCGACGCGATCGCGCCGAGTCAGAGGGGAGAGCTGGAGATCAGCGACGCCCACGACTATCTGCTGAAGCACGGGTACCGCGTGGGGCACGGCGAGATCACCGGATGGTGGAAGGATACCGGGATGCCGAGCGATCTGCTGGAGGCGAACCGTCTGGTCCTGAGCAAGATCGAGGAGCGGCGTGACGGCCTTGTCGACTCCGAGAGCGACATCGCCGGCGACGTCATCATCGAGCCGGGGGCGGAGGTGATCGCCAGCCGGGTCAGAGGGCCGGTCATCATCGGCGCCGGAGCGCGCGTCGTCGATTCCTACATCGGGCCCTACAGTTCGATCGGGCCCGATTGCAGACTGCAGGGATGCGAGGTCGAATATTCGATCCTCATGGAGAGAGTGACCGTCCGCAACGTCAACATCAGGATTGAAGGGAGCCTGCTTGCCAACGACGTGGAGATCCTCTGTTCGGAGGGGAAGCCGCGCGTGCATCGCTTCATCCTCGGGGAGCAGAGCCGGGTCGATCTCGTCTGACCGATCCGTTTCCCGGCGGCTTCGATCCACGATCAATCGACGGATAAATTCCGTCGTATCAGGATACAGTGCTCGTCATACCCAATATCGAGATCCAGAACGGCCGCTGCATCCGGATGATCGCCAGCGGCGCGCGCGATGCGGTCAACGTCTATTCGGACGATCCGATCGAGATGGCGCTGCTGTGGCGGAAGGAGAACGCGAAGTCGATCCATGTCACCGACTACGACGCCCTGTTCGACAGGAACATGACGAACATGGAATCGGTGAAGGCGATGGCGCGTGCCGTGGAGATTCCTCTTCAGCTCCTTACCCGTCTGGAGTCCGCGGCGGCCTGCGAGTCGCTGCTGAACGGGGGGATCTATCGTATTATCCTGCATGATCTTCTGGTGCAGGACCCGGAGGGGGTTCGCGCCCTGATCGCCGGGTTCGGGCCCTCCAGGATCTGCGCGGGGGCCCTCACGCAGGGGGGATTCATGCTCGGCTTCGAGGAGCGGCCGATGACCACGATCGAGTTCGCATCGCTGGCGGAATCGCTCGGCATGAACCGTATTTTCTTCTCCGACCGTGAGTACGACGGTCAGCTCCGGGGACCGAACCTTGCCGAGCTGCGCCGCCTCGCCTCCGCGACCAGCCTTCATATCACCGCCGCCGGCGGCGTCGCCTCGGTCGAGCATCTCTGGATGCTCCAGGAGATGCGCCCGCTGGGGGTCGATTCGGTGGTGATCGGACGGGCGTTCTACGAGAACCGCTTCCCCTGCCAGGAACTCTGGCGTGACATCGAAGTCGAAAGGATGAAGTCCGGCAAAAGCTGGAAGGATGAGATCTCCACATCGCGTCTGGCCCGCGATACGTGATTCCATCCTGATCGGGCATCACCTCGGTGAAGGTGTTGAGGGAGATGGATGCCGTATTCCGGATCACGACCGTCGATATGCGGATCAGATCCGTCGCCGGCTCCCGAACGGAGCGCCTGCATCGATGGATAACCGATTCGGTCAGTCTGCACGATTGCCGGCTCCCGAAGGGAGCACCGATGTGTAGCAACGGACCGTTCATGATTTCTTAAGCCCTGAAGGGGCGTACCATCTTCTCCCGTTATTGCAAGAAGGAATGGTGCGCACCTACGGCGCTACGGAAATAGAGGTTGATCGACTGAAGGAAGCATCATTATCAATCCCTGTGATGAGCGACGACCCGATTCCCGACAACGATCTCACCGTCAATGTATCCTCTCCCGATGATGGTGCGGGGAGGAACGAAGGAGCGGCCGCTTCGCTTTCCCGCAGAGAGTTCCTTGTGGGGCTCGGAGTTGCGGTCGCTGCCGGACCGGCGCTTCTGACGTCGGTCGCCGCCCGGCCCGGTGGGGCGGAGGGGAGGGCTCGCGCGGCGGCGGATCAGCCCAATATCGTGATCATCATCACCGATCAGGAACGCTATCCCCAGCACTGGCCCTCCGGCTGGTCGGAGGCGAACCTTCCCAACCGGAAACGTCTGGCCGACACCGGCATCAGCTTCACCCACGCCTTCTGCAACACCTGCATGTGCTCCCCCAGCAGGAGCACCCTGGTGACCGGCCTCTATCCCGCCCGGCACGGCGTGATCGACACCCTGGTCGACAGCGGGGAGTACTCGGCGCTCGATTCCGTCCTCCCGACCGACACCCAGAACATGGCGCGGATGCTCAAGTCCGCCGGCTACAATGTGGTCTACAAGGGGAAGTGGCATCTGAGCAAGCCGTTGCACGGGAGCGAGTTCACCCCGGAGGACGCGGCCCTCTACGGCTTCGACGGCTGGGACCCGCCCGATGCCGGCGAAGACACCGACGTGGAGCATTTCGGCGGAGGTCGCGCCGACAACGACGGGCGCTTCGCCGGCGATGCCGTGAACTTCCTCGCGGAGGTCGATCCCGCAAAGCCGTTCGCGCTGATCGTGTCGCTCGTCAACCCGCACGATCTCCTTGCCTACCCCGGCTCGTGGAGTCAGGATTATTCGAGCGGGGAGTTCGAGCAGGGGATAGAGCTTCCCCCCACCGTCGACGAGGATCTTTCCACCAAACCTTCCTGCCAGAAGACCTTCGTGCAGCGGACGCCGCTCCGGCTGGGCGCCCTGACGACCGAAGCGCAGAAACGGACCTACGTCAACTTCTACGCCTATCTCCACAAGGTCGTGGACGCCCGGATCGGCATGATCATCGACGCCCTGGAGGCGCCGCGCGGCCTGAACGGCAAGGAGCCGTCGCTTCGTGACCGGACGATCGTGATCCGCACCGCCGACCACGGCGAGATGGGACTCTCGCACGGCGGCATGCGCCAGAAGGCGTTCAACGTCTACGAGGAGTCGATCCGCATCCCGCTGGTGATCTCCAACCCGGTTCTCTTTCCCGCTCCCGTCGTCACCGGTTCGCTCGCCTCGCTCGTCGATCTCATGCCGACGATCGCGACCATGGCGAAGGTCGACAAAAGCGGATGGGAGTTCCAGGGAAATGATCTCTCTCCGATCCTTTCATCGCCCGCCGCGACTGTTCAGGATGCGATCCATTTCACCTACGACGACCAGCGGGCGGGGAGCGGCATGGTTCGGGAGGCGGTGCCGCAGCCGAACCATATCCGTTGCCTGCGCGACGACCGCTGGAAGTATGCGATATATTTCGATCCGGCCGGGGCCGAGGAGAGCGAGTACGAGATGTACGATCTTTCGGTCGATCCGCTGGAGACGAACAACCTGGCCCGTTCGACCGATCCGGCCGTGGTCTCTCAGCGCGAGGCGCTGCATGAGCGGCTGACGGCGATGATGATCGAGAAGGGGACGCTTCCTCCGGTGCTTTCCGATGTTCCCCTGGAGGGTCCCCTGAAGGGATCGGCCGGAAGCGGTGAGCTCCTCTCCTTCAGGGTCGACGCCGCCGGTGCGGCGGTCGTCGTCCGCTTCAGGCTGGCGGCTCCGTCGCCGGAGGCCTCGGTGACGATCGTCGACTCGATCGGCCGCCGTCTGGATGAGCGCAGGTTCACCGGGCTGGAGGCGGGGGAGCACCAGGCGTCGTTCCCGATCCGGCACCGGAGGGTCGCCTACTTCTGCATGGTGCGCGCCGGCTCGTTCCGCGCCACCGGTAAATGTATTGTTGCACGATAGTTCCGGATCATGAAGAAGAGACCCGCAAACCCCGCCTCCGAACTGAAGCCGCTCGCCGTCAGGATGCGGCCCGCATCGCTCGACGATGTGGTGGGGCAGGATCACCTTCTGGGGAAGGGGCGCGCGCTCCGGCGGATGGTGGAGAGCGGGCGGCTCCGGTCGATGATCCTGTGGGGGCCTCCCGGCGTCGGGAAGACCACCATCGCGCAGCTTCTGGCCGATGCGGTCGGGGCCGAGTTCCGGCAGCTTTCGGCGGTCTCCAGCGGCGTGAAGGATGTGCGCGAGGTGCTGGAGGTCGGGCGGAGGTTTCATGCGGAGGGACGGCAGCTCATCCTCTTTCTCGATGAGATCCATCGCTTCAACAAGGCGCAGCAGGATGCGCTCCTTCCGGCGGTCGAGGAGGGATGGATCACGCTGATCGGCGCCACCACGGAGAACCCCTCGTTCGAGGTGATCGCCCCGCTCCTTTCCCGCTCCGCCGTCTTCAAACTCCAGTCGCTCGACGCCGGGGCGCTCGACGTCCTGATAGATCGCGCCATGAGCTTCGACGAACGGCTGCACGGTATGACGATCGGGGACCGCGATCTGCTGAAGCTCCTCTCGGGAGGGGACGGCAGGAAGCTCCTGACGGGACTCGAAATGTCTCGTGATCTGACAGGCCCCGACGCGACCGAGATCTCCGGCGATCATATCCGCGCCGCCTTCAGCAGTCGCCAGTTCTACGACAAGGCGGGCGACATGCATTACGATACGATCTCCGCCTTCATCAAGAGCATGCGCGGGAGCGATCCCGATGCGGCCCTCTTCTATCTGGCGCGGATGATCGAGTCGGGGGAGGACCCGCTCTTCATCGCCCGGCGGATGGTCATCTTCGCCAGCGAGGATGTGGGAAACGCCGATCCCTACGGCATCACCCTTGCGACCAACGTCATGATGGCGGTGGAGCGGGTGGGGATGCCGGAAGGACGGATCATCCTGGCGCAGGGGGTGACCTATCTCGCCTCCGCCCAGAAGAGCAACGCCAGCTACATGGCGCTGGAAACGGCGCTGGAGGATGCGCGGAATCATCCCCATATCGCCCCGCCCCTCCTTATCAGAAACGCGCCGACCGGACTGATGAAGTCGCTCGGCTACGGCAGGGGATACAAGTATGCGCACGACTTCGCCGGAAACTTCGTGCGGCAGCAGTATCTGCCGGAGGAGCTGAAGGGGCGCGTCTACTACAGGCCGACCGAGAACGGGGGGGAGAAGAAGATCCACGACCGCCTGGGGATCCTCTGGCCCGAGAGGTATCAGGGGGGAACGAAGAAGTAAGCCTCATCCGACATGCCCACCACACATCAATCCGATATTCTGATCCTCGGCTCCGGCATCGCCGGGCTCTTCTTCGCCCTGCACGCAGCCGAGCTGGGGCAGGTCACGATCATCACGAAGAAGGAGCGGGCCGCCTCCAACACGAACTACGCCCAGGGAGGAATCGCCGCGGTGATCGAGGCCGACGACTCGTTCCAGGAGCATATCCGCGACACGCTCGTCGCCGGAGCGGGACTATGCAACGAGGAAGCCGTCACGATTCTCGTGACCGAGGGACCGGATCGGATCAGAGACCTGATAAAGATCGGGGCACGATTTACGATGAACGCCGGGGGGAGGCTCGATCTCGGGAGGGAGGGGGGACATTCCCGCCACAGGATCGTCCACGCGGCCGACCTGACCGGACGCGAGATCGAACGCGCGCTCCTCGACGCCGTTGCCGCGAACCCGAACATCCGGCTCATGGAGCATTACTCGGCCGTGGAGCTGATCACCGAGCACCACGTTCCCGGCGCGGGGCGCCCCGGCGTGCGGCACAGGCAGTGCTTCGGCGTCTACGCGCTCGACACGCGGAGCGGGGAGGTCGACACCTTTCTGGCGCGCCGGACGCTCCTGGCGACCGGCGGGTGCGGGCAGGTCTATCTCCACACCACGAACCCCGATATCGCCACCGGCGACGGCTATGCGATGGCGTATCGCGCCGGGGTGATCCTGGCCGACATGGAGTTCGTCCAGTTCCATCCCACAAGCCTCTACGCTCCCGGACGCGAGGAGACCTTCCTGATCACCGAGGCGGTCCGCGGGCACGGCGGTATCCTTCGTTCGAAGGAGGGGGAGCGGTTCATGTCGCGATACGATGAGCGCCTGGAGCTTGCTCCTCGCGATATCGTCGCCCGCGCCATCGACGCCGAGCTGAAGAGGAGCGGCGAGCCGTGCGTCTATCTCGATGTGACACATATCCCGCACCAGGAGTTCAGGGAGCATTTCCCGAACATCGATGCGGTCTGCGCGGCCGAGGGGATCGACGTCGCCACGGAGTGGATCCCCGTCGTTCCGGCGGCCCATTACCAGTGCGGCGGAATCCTCTCCGACACCTGCGGCCGGACGTCGCTCAGGCGGCTCTATGTCTGCGGCGAGGCGTCGTCTACCGGCGTCCACGGCGCCAACCGGCTGGCGAGCAACTCGCTGCTGGAGGCGCTCGTCTTCGCCCGGCGCGCGTTCGACGACATCCGGGAGAGCTGGATCGACGCGGCCCTGGAGCCGGTCCCCGCCATCCAGCCGTGGAACGACCGCGGGCTCTTCAACATCGAGGAATGGATCGTGATCGAACACGACAGGCGGGAGATCCAGCAGATCATGTGGGATCTGGTCGGGATCGTCAGATCGAACGTCAGGCTCCTCCGCGCGCAGCGACGGCTGCGGCTGATCCGCGAGGAGATCGAGGAGTATTTCCGGCGGACCAGGATCACCCTGGAACTGCTGGAGCTGAGGAATATCGCGGAGAGCGCCCTGCTGATCGTGGAGGGGGCGATCAGGAGAAAGGAGAGCCGGGGGTTGCACTACACCACCGACTATCCCGACCTCGACGACACGCTCTGGCTGCGGGACACGATCATCGAGAAGTCGGTGCTCTGAGCGCGGCGGGATCGACCGTTATTCTGTAAAAAGCCGAAGGCCTCGCGGTTTCCCGTGAGGCCTTCAGTTTTGGGGATGGGGTATGAGGCTGCTTTCTCTTCTCTACTTCTTGATCCGGATCGTCTGCCCCGCCTTCAGGTTCCGTTCCGAAACCTTCGGGTTGTTGCGACGAAGCTCCGAGACCGAGACGCCGAACTTGTCGGCGATCTCCGCAAGCGTATCCCCCTTGCGGACCGTGTACTTCTTCGCGGCGCTCTTCGAGGCGCGGCTCGACTTGCGGGCGTCCCCCTTGCTCGGGGTTTCGTTGTAGATCTTCAGCTTGTCGCCCGCCTGGATCGTGGTGCCGTTCACTCCCTTCGGGTTCCATGCCTTCAGGTCGTTCACCGCGACGCCGTAGCGATCGGCGATCTCCGTCAGCGACTCGCCCGGACGCACCTTGTGCATCTCGTAGCCGCTGGAGGTCGTCGTCACCGAGCGCTTCCTGGAGTTCTTCTCGCCGGCCGAGGCGATGCTCCCCTTGGCGGGACCGTGGACCGAGAGCTTCTGGCCGACCTTGACGTTCGCCTTGCGGTCGAGTCCGTTCCACTCGGCCAGATCGACGATCGTGACCCGATATTTGTCGGCGATCCCCGTAAGGGTCTCGCCCCGCTTCACCGTGTGCGTCGTGACGCGGGGAGCCTTCTTCTCGGCGGACTTCGCCGCCGGCTTGTCGGCGGAGGCGATCGACTTCCCGACCGGAGTCCGATGCTCCAGAAGGGTCGAGGGGGCGGGGGGACCGACGGCCGTCGGATCGAGCACGGTCCGGCGACCGACCACCGTCTCGGCCTTCGTGCCGGCCGAGGCGTCGGCGAGCTGCCGTCCCTTCTTCGACGGGGTTACCGTCACCGTCTCTTCCTCGATCGGCTCGTCGTCGGCGATCACATCCTCATCATTGTCGTACTCGGCGAAGAGCGCCCCCTCGTCCGATGCCGCGGGTTCGTCGATCGGCGCCTTGACCGTGTTGCCGCGATCACCGATCGATCCGGAAGTCGTCTGCGCGGGGCTTGCCGCGATCGGCGTCCGCTCGACGGCTGTCGGGGATGCCGGAGTCGCGGCGGCAACCGTGACCGGCGACTTGGCCGGCGCGGGCTTCGCGGCGACGACCGGAGCCTTCTCCGCGACCGTCACCGGCGACTTGGCGACCGGAGCCTTCTCGGCCGCGGGGGTGGGAGGAGCCGGGGTCTTCGCGGCAACCGTGACCGGCGCCTTGGCGACCGGGGTCTTCTCAGCCACGGTGGCGGGAGCAGCCGTCGGCGTCTTCTCCGTCACGTTCGGCTTGACCGCCGGGGTCTTCGCGGCGGCGACCGCCGGCGATGATGCCGGAGTCCGAGCAGCGGTGGAGGTCGCGGTTGCGGCGGGTGTCGTCTCCGTCGCCGCCGGGGTCTTCGCGGCGGGCTCCTTTGCGGCGATCATCGTCTCGTCGCGTTCCGTCTCGGTCTTCACCGGGATACGGAGCTTGGCGCCTTTGCGGAGCTTGCTCTTCGGCGTCATCTTGTTGGCCGCGTAGATATCGGCCACCGGCGTCTTGTATTTCTTGGCGATCGCGGCAATCGATTCGCCGCGCTTCACCTTGTGCGTCATCCACTTGATCTGCGGGCGCTCCGGAACCGGGATCTGCTCCAGGTTCGCCGAGAACTCGGCCGGGGTGCCGCGCGGCATCCGGAGTCGGAAATGCGAGACTCCCTGCGGCAGCGCGTCGCGGAGGAGGGAGGGGTTCAGCTCGCGGATTCTCTCGACCGTGGTGCCGCCGACCCTGGCGATCGTGGCAAGATCGTAATTCGACTTGACCGTCACCGTGTCGAACTCTTCGGGCCGCTCATGAACGATATTGGTGAAGCCGTACTTCTCCGGGTTCATCGTGATGAGGGTGGCCGCGATATAGAGCGGGACGTACTGCTGGGTCTCTCTGGGGAGATAGTTGCGGATCACCCAGTAGTCTCTGGAGTTGGCCTTGGCGATCGCCGACTTCACGCGGCCGGGGCCGCAGTTGTAGGAGGCGAGAGCAAGGTGCCAGTCCCCGAGATCCTGATTGAGATCGCGCAGGTAGCGGGCGGCGGCATGGGTGGAGATCTCCGGATCGCGACGTTCGTCGATCCACCAGTTGATATCCATCCCGTACTCCTGTCCGGTGGAGGGGATGAACTGCCAGAGCCCGACCGCCTTGGCCCAGGAGACCGCGGTCGGCTTCAGCCCCGACTCTATCATGGAGAGATGTTTCAGCTCCATCGGAACGCCTTCCTCCTGCATCACCTGCTCGTACATCGGGAAGTAGCGTCCCGTGCGGGCAAGCCATGCGGAGAAGATCCTGCGCCCTTTCTCCGATGTAAAGAACGTGATGCACTGCTGCACCGCTTCGTTCTCCGGCAGAGCGATCTGGAGATCGGTCGTCGTGTCTATGGGACCGGTCACCGGGTCGTTCTTGGGATACTGCTTGCGCTCCACGGGGATCGACTCGATCTCCTGGAATATCTTGTCGCGAAGCACAAAGAAGCTGCTGTTCTGATCGAGACTGTCGAGCGATGTGATCTGAGCTTCGTAGTCCTGGATGACGCTTTCGGAAAGCTTCTCGAACTCGGGGTAGGACTGAATGTTCGGGTAGGTGACCAGATCGTTCAGTGTGGAGATGGCGGCCTCGAAGTGCTGGGAAGCGGCCGCGTCGTTATGCTGGTGCGAGGCACGAAGCGCCAAGAGATAGTGGCGGCGGACCTCCTCGAGCTTCCGGTTCAGAACCTGGTCGTTGATCGGCTTGCCGGACGTCTGATCGTCCAGTACGGCGTACTCGTCGACATGCGCAGGTTTCTGTCGCGCGCTCGTCCTGACCGACTGCGAGGATTGCGAGCATCCCGCGATCAGAACGGCGAGTAGGAAAACGAGGGTTGTACGCATAAGCAGTATCCTCTCGGTTTATTGATGTATACCTGGTTTCTCAGGATAAGCCGGACCGAAGGGCGCGTCCGGAACGTCGGATGAGCCCGGCTCGGCGGTTCCAGTGAATCGCCGGGCGTGCTCGGTATGATGGGGCGGAGGAAGAACTCCGGAACGGCCGGACTCCGATGGGGTGGATCTGCACGACCGTCTCGCCTCCGTCTGAAGCAGTGGGACCGGTGCGCGAATCGCATACCTGTTCGAAGCCTGAAAGCCTCTCCCCGCTACGTCCATGTACGCACCGAACGGCCAAATATAGGTCCGCACCGGCGGCGCGGCCTAATCAAAAGAGCTTTCTCACAAAACTGTAATGCCATCGGTCAGCTCAGTGCGACACATCGTACCACGCGCTCAAGATATACCGGTGAACAGACGAAAAAAAGAGCCGGAATCCCCTTTCTTTCTTCCTGTTCGCTAAATTTTTGTTCATCATGCTTCGCTTGAAATTCGCGGGCTGGGTAACTTGCATGCGGCGGTTTCGTAGAGCGCTTTCATGTTGCGGCGCTGCTGGAACGGACCTCTCCGTTCCATCTCGCGTCGAGCTTTAACGGCACGCTTCAAGCGCTTCCTCAATCACTCTCAATCACGGGAAATGGAACAACACGAACTCGGTACCGAAAGGGATGATCCGTCGGAGATCGACGAGTACCCGTACGAGGACCCGATGTCCCCGTTCGACAGATTCGTCAAGGTCTTCACCGGCGCCTCCCGCGCCTTCGAAGGACTGCTGGACAGCCCGAAAAAGGGATCGATCATCCAGTGGGGCTATCTCCTCGCGATTCTGATCACGATGGCCTCCACCCTCATCCTCAATTCGTCGGTCGAAATGTCGCCGAGGATCAAGGCGGAGATGGATAAATATCGCGAGAAGTTCGAACAGCAGTACAAGGAGGGGAAGTACACCAAGGAGCAGTACGAACAGATCGTGTCGCAGTTCGATCAACAGGCCGATATGTCGACCAACGCCATCTGGCCGACCCTGTTCCGCGCCGTGTGGTGGATCTTCGGCGGTCTGATCGTCTTCGCCATCTCCAAGGCGCTGGAGAAGGAGCCGGATGAACGATTGACGTTCTCCGCCTCGCTCTCGGTCTACATGATCGCGCTGATGATATCGGTGGTGCTCCATGTCGTCTACACGCTCCTGGCCGTCGCCCTCAACAACTACGACTACGGACTGACGCTCTGGGCCGCGATCCCCACCAAGAGCATCATGACGACCGCCGTGCTGGGACTGATAGATCCCGCCGAGATCTGGTGGATGATCGCCGTCGGCACCGGCATCGCCGTCATCTCCCGTACCTCGACCAAGAAGGCGATCACCGTTTTCTCCGTGACCTGGCTGGCGATCAACGGCATCTACCTGCTCGGGACCTACTACGTCGGAACGCTCTTCATGGGCGATTGACGCAGACCGATATAGGTCGATGAACGAACGGGCCCGGATCGAGATAACGATCCGGGCCCTGATTTTTTTTATCCGAATGTGATGTTCAGCCGCGCCGGCTCAATGTCCGCGCGAGCCGTTCCCGTTCGTCCCCTGCGCAGAGGCGGGGCGGAGCGAGTGGACCACGTTGAGCACCGGAAGCCGCACGCTCTGCGAGACGCGCGACTCGAACTCGTCGCGGAACCGTGTGATCGTGTGGCGGGTCGGCCATGCCGCCGCATCCCCGAGAGCACAGATGGTGTTCCCCTCGATGTTGTTGGCGATATCGACCAGCAGATCGAGATCCTCGGGGACGCCGGAGCCCTCGTCGACCCGGATCAGCACCTTCTCCAGCCAGCCGCAACCCTCGCGGCAGGGGGTGCACTGTCCGCACGATTCATGATGGTAGAAATGGATCAGTCTGCGGAGCATGTGGGGAAGATCGGTATCCTCGTCCATCACGATCACGCCGCCGGTGCCGATCGCCGAACCGACGGCCTTCAGGCTCTCGGCGTCCATCAGCACGCCGTCGAGCTGGTCGCCGCGAAGGATCGGCATCGAGCTTCCGCCGGGGATCACCGCCTTGATCTTCTTCCCGCCGGGAACGCCGCCGGCTACCTCGTTGATCAGGTCGAGCAGCGGCATACCGGTCGGGAGCTCGTAGACGCCCGGCTTGTTGACGTGACCCGATATTCCGAAGAGAAGCGTGCCGGGATGCTTCGGCGCGCCGATCTGCGAGAACGCCTCGGCGCCGATCCTCAGAATCGCCGGGACGCACGCGATCGTCTCGACGTTGTTGATGGTGGTCGGCATCCCCCAGAGCCCGACCTGGGCGGGGAAGGGAGGCTTCACGCGGGGATAGGGACGGTCCCCTTCGAGCGAGTTCATCAGCGACGACTCCTCGCCGCAGATATACGCGCCGGCTCCCTTGTGAACGACGATATCGACCGAATACGATCCTCCGAACGTCTCCTTCATGCGCGGGCCGATCAGCCCCGCCGCGTACGCCTCCTCGACCGCATCCTCCATCAGCTTCACCCACTTGTGGTATTCGCCGCGGATGTAGATGAACGCCTTGTCGATCCCCATGGCATATCCCGCGATCAGAACCCCCTCGATGAGCTGGTGCGGGTTGTACTCGAAGATCTGCCGATCCTTGAACGAACCGGGCTCCGACTCGTCGCCGTTGACCGCCAGATACTTCGGTTTATCCTTCCCCTTCGGCATGAAGCTCCATTTGAGTCCGGTGGGGAAGCAGGCGCCGCCTCGGCCGCGAAGGCCGGACTTCTTCACTTCTTCGATGACGTCGGCCGGACCCATGCCAATCGCCTTGCGATACATCTCGTAGCCTCCGTTGGCGCGGTAGACGTCGAGCCGGGCAAGGTTCGGGATGTCCGGGAGAACGAGCTTGGGGAATTTCTGATCGAGGATGTTCGACATGATCTTCAAGGCAATGTTGTCCGGGACGGTTCGGCCGTCCGACGGAAAATTCCGTGTGGTCCGCGAAGGAACCCGCAGGCGGGGAGAGGAAGCGATCGGGTTCGGTCGCCGCTCCTCTCCGACCGATAAACTTAGGGAAATTACATGAACGTGGGGCCGCGGCAACGGCATCGGACTGTATCACTTTACAGCAGCGACATTGTCCCCGCCCCTCGTATCTTGGGCCGTTTGAGACGGTCCGTCCGCATTGCCGGAGACGATCCGCCGCGCCGCGACCGTCGATACGCTATCGATCAACGCTCCCTGGCGCTTCATGAGCTCGACGGGAAGATCTGTACGGCCGGAACAGGGGGGAACCCGCGACGGTGAGACGCTGGCTCCCGGCCGGATCGCGGACTACCTGGAACGGATCGGGGTCTCCCGAAACGCCGTCGGTCGTCCCGACGCGGATCTGCTGCGGGAATTGCACGAGCATCATCTCCGCGCCGTCCCGTTCGACAATTCGCGCGCCTGGAGGAAGGAGAAGCTCAGGTTCGACGTCGATTCCCTCTACACGAACATCGTCCTACGCGGGCGCGGCGGGATCTGCTACGAGCTGAACATCCTCTTCGCCGCGCTTCTCCGCTCGCTCGGCTATTCGGCGACGTTCGTGGTCGGGGAGATGCGGTCGATCGACACCCGGCATCTGATGCTGCTGGTGGAGGATATCGAGGGGAGCGTCCTTCTCTGCGATGTCGGGTACGGCTGCTACTTCGTCAGGCCGATCCCGTTTCACCCGGAGAGCCTTGTCGACGATTCGAACGGCAGGTACCGTCTGGTCGGGTCGGAGGAGGGATGGGTGGGAGTGGAACGCCATGTCGGCGACTCGTGGCGCCGGATCGTCGATTTCCCGCCGAGGCCCGCCGCCGTGGGGGATATCGAGAAGCTCTGGGAGGAATACGAATCCCGTCCCGATGCGATCTTCACGCGCGCCCTCTGCGTGCAGATCAGATCCGCCGACGGATGGGTGACGATCAACGGAGAGTATCTGATCGAACAGACCCCCCGGGGGAGCGACCGCAGGCGGATCGACGAGAGGGAGCGCGCGGCGGTTCTTCGTTCCCGCTTCGGCCTGACCGGGATCTGAAATATCATATCAAGATTGAATTCATGGAACGTTTGTGGTCCCCCTGGCGATCGCAGTTCATCAACGCAGCCAGAGACGAGTCTCCGTCCGAAAGCCCGTTCACGAAAGCGTTCCGTGAACCGGAGAAGGACGCGGAGCATCATCTGCTCCATCGCGACAGGCTCACGTTCATCATCCTGAACAAGTATCCCTACAACGCGGGGCATCTGCTGGTGCTGCCGATCCGGGAGGTGGGAGACCTGACCGATCTGACCGGGGAGGAGGGAGCCGAGATGATGAAGTCGGTCACATTCGCCGCGCGTATCCTTCGCCTGGCCCTTTCGCCGCACGGCCTGAACATCGGGATGAACCTGGGACGGACCGCGGGGGCGGGGATCGAGAGCCACGTACATTTTCACGTCGTTCCGCGATGGAACGGCGACACCAACTTCATGCCGGTCCTTGCCGAGACGCGGATGATCTCCGAGAGCATGGACGATATGTTCGGAAAACTGGTCGATGCCCGCGATCGTCTGCTGGCGGGGGCGGAGGAATGAGGAACGAATATTCTTCAGGGAAGAGGAACTCCGGGGCGGGGCTCCGACATCTTCCGGGGTTCGGCCTCGTCGGGATCATGATCGTCCTTGCCGTGGTCGTCGGCGGATGTTCCGACGGACCGGGGGAGGGCTCCGATCCTTCGGACCGGCCGTTCGCCGCCTCCGAGAAGCTGGCTGCCGCGATCCGGGATTCCGTCGCGCAGCAGATCGCGTTCATGCAGCTCGCTCTCAATTATGCCGATGCCGGGCGGATCGACGACGCGAACCGTGTGGCGGCGCAGCTTCGTCTTCCCGACCAGTATGTGGCGGCGAAGACGAGGATCGCGGAGAAACTGGCCGATTCCGGGAAGAAGACGGAGGCGTCGCAGGCGCTCGCCGACGCGCGGGCCGGTATCGCGGGGATCGGCAGTTTCGACACCCGGATCGTGCGGCTGCTGGCGCTCGCCGTTGCCCACGCGAAGGTCGGGAACAGGAACGAGGCGAACGTCGCGCTGAACGAGGCGCGAGCGCTTGTCGACAGCATTCCCGATCCCTTCTTCAGAATCCGGGTTCTCTGCCTGACCGCCGAAAGCTCCGCGCAGGCGGGGGATACGGCCGCGGCGAACGGAGATCTGGAGAGGGCGATCTCCCTTCGTCCCCTGCTGAAAGGGCCCTCGGAGATCGCGATGGGATATGTTGCGATCTCCGAAGCCGCTGTCGGCGATCCCGGCGGGGCGCTGGCCGTGGCGTCGTCGAGCGAGCTCGTCCGCGTCAGGTTCGACGGAGTGCTGGCGGCCGCCCGTGGGTATGGCCGGCGGGGGAGAACCGATACGGCGGTCGTGCTGCTGAAGCGCGCGGAGGAGATCGCGCGGGCCGAGGGGGCGGCCCACTCGCGCTTCCCCGGTCTTGCCCAGGTCGCCGGCGTCTACGGGGAGATCGGACAACAGCAGCAGGCGCTCGATATTCTGGGGGAGATCCAGACGGCGGCCAACGCCGATTCCTCCGCCACCGGAAAGTTCGACGCCGCGGCGATCATCGCCATGGGGTTTCTGGGGATCAAGGAGTTCGAGGCGGCGACCCATGCCGCGGAGACCGCCGTCGAATATTCGGTGGCGTTCCAGAACCCCAACGTACTCACGGCGGGAGTTCAGACATTGACCTCTATCGCTGAACGATTTATCGACTCGGGAGCGGTTGCCGCCGGAATCCGGCTGCTCGACAGGGCCCGCGAGCTTGCGAGGCAGGTCGGCCCCGAACAGGAGGCGCAACTGCTCCCCCAGCTCATTTTCGATTACGCCCGCGCCCGCCGCTTCGATGTCGCCTGGGAGCTGCTCGGCTCCACGGGGATCGACGTCGGCGACAAGGCGAAACTCTCCGCGGCCCTGGCCGCCGAGCACGCGAAGGCGCGGCGCGCGCCGGATGAGAAGGAGCAGCAGACGATCGACAGAATCGTGAAGGAAGCGGAGCCGAAGCCGGCCGGATAAAAACAGGCGCAGAACGAGACGAACGCACAGTAACGAACGCGGAGAAGCATCCCATGAAACATATAGTCGCCATCGTCGGCAGGCCGAACGTCGGCAAGTCGACACTTTTCAACCGAATCCTGCAGCGCCGCGATGCGATCGTGGAGAACGTGCCGGGCGTCACACGCGACAGGCATTACGGCGAGGCGGAGTGGGCGGGGAAGAGGTTCTCGCTGGTCGATACCGGCGGGTTCGTCCCGGAAAGCTCCGACACGTTCGAGCTGGCGATCCGCGAGCAGGCGGAGATCGCCATCGAGGAGGCCGACGCCATCATCTTCGTGGTGGATGGGCGCGACGGCGTCACATCGGTCGATCGCGATATCGCGGGGATGCTCAGACGGTCCGGCAAGAAGGTGCTGCTGGCCGTCAACAAGTGCGACAACGAGATGACCGACCAGGAGGCTGTCGATTTCTACGGGCTCGGTCTGGGGGATCCCAATCCGATCTCCGCCCTCAACGGCCGGCATATCGGCGACATGCTCGATGAGATCACCTCCGCCTTCCCTCAGGACTTGACCGAGGAGAGCGAGGAGCGGGGGCCGCTGAAGATCGCGCTGATCGGGCGGCCGAACGTCGGCAAGAGCTCGATCACCAACGCCCTGCTGGGGCAGGACCGCGCCATCGTCACACCGATCGCCGGCACCACGCGCGACTCGATCGACAGCACGCTCCGGTTTCACGGCGAGGAGATCACGCTGATCGACACGGCCGGTCTGCGGAAGCGGAAACGGGTCTCGGAGTCGATCGAGCTCTATTCGATCCTTCGCACCAGCCGCGCCATCGAGCGCTGCGACGTCGCCGTCGTGGTGATCGACGCCACCGAGGGGCTGGAGCGGCAGGACGCACGGATCATCATGGAGGCCGCCGAGCGACGGAAAGGGCTGATGATCGCCGTCAACAAATGGGATCTGGTCGAGAAGGATACGATGACCTCCAAGCGGTTCGAGGACGCGATCCATGAGACGATCCCGACGTACGATTATATCCCGATCACCTTTATCTCCGCCGTCACCCGCCAGCGGCTGGTGAAGGTGATCGAGATCGCGAAGCAGGTGGACGAGGAACGGCACAAGCGGATTTCGACCAGCACCCTGAACGACGTCATTCTGGAGGCGATCAAGATGCAGCCCCCGCCGTCGGTGAAGGGGCATGATCTGCGGGTCAATTTCATCCAGCAGCCGCAGTCGGCGCCCCCCGTCTTCATCTGCACGACGAATTTCCCGGAGCTGATGCCGGAGAATTATATCCGGTATCTCGAAGGGGTGATACGCCGCCACTTCGCCTTCACCGGCACGCCGATCACCCTCGTCTTCAAGTCGAAGAACAAGCTGAAGGGGACGTCGACGGCCCGGACGCTCTGATCGTGCGGCGGCGGTCGATCATATCGTACAAGGTTATTCCGCCCAGGAACTATCGTAAGGGGAAGCTTTCGCCATGAATGACACGCTGAGTTATATCGATTCACATCAGGACCGTTTCGTGGAGGAGCTGAAGGATTTCCTCCGCATTCCTTCGGTCTCCGCGCAGCCCGATCACAACGCCGACACGCGTCGCGCCGCCGAGTACGTGGCCGCCGAGGCGGAGAAGATCGGGCTCGAGAACGTCGGGATCATGGAGACCGCGGGGCATCCCGTCGTCTACGCCGACTGGCTTCATGCCGAAGGGAAGCCGACCGTTCTGATCTACGGACATTACGATGTACAGCCGCCGGAGCCGCTCGAGCTCTGGACCAGCCCGCCGTTCGAACCGACCGTCCGCGGCGACGAGATCTACGCGCGCGGCTCGATCGACGACAAGGGGCAGGTCCACCTGCACCTGAAGAGCATCGAGGCGCTCATGCGGACGCACGGCGAACTGCCGGTGAACATCAGGCTGATCATCGAAGGGGAGGAGGAGATCGGCTCGCCGAACCTTGTGCCGTTCGTCGTCGCCAACCGCGCCCTGCTGAAGTGCGACGCCGTGATGATCTCCGACACGACCATGTATGATTACGATATGCCGTCGGTGACCTACGGTCTGCGCGGGCTCGCCTATTTCGAGCTGCATGTCGTCGGGGCAGACCGCGATCTGCACAGCGGCATGTTCGGCGGGGCGATCGCCAACCCGATCAACGCCCTCTGCACGATGATCGCGAAGATGAAGGATGAGAACGGCAGGATCACCCTCCCCGGCTTCTACGACGACGTGATCGACGTCAGCCCGGAGGAGCGGGAGCAGCTTGCCCGCCTGCCGTACGATCCGGAGATGTATCGGAAGATGCTCCATATCCCCACGACGACCGGAGAGACCGGCTATACCGATCTGGAGCGCCTCTGGGCGCGCCCGACGCTCGACGTCTGCGGGATCTGGGGAGGCTACCAGGGGGAGGGGGCCAAGACCGTGCTCCCGTCGAAGGCGGGGGCAAAGGTCTCCATGCGGCTGGTGGCGAACCAGTCGTACCAGAAGGTCGGCGAGCAGTTGCGCGAGTTCGTGAAGGAGAACACGCCGGAGGGGGTCACGGTGGAGGTGGTGGAGCTGCACGGCGGTCCTCCCGCGCTCACTCCGGTCGACTCTGCGCCGATGAAGGCGGCGCTGACCGCGCTCGAGAAGGCGTTCGGCACCGTCCCGTATCTGACCCGCAACGGCGGGTCGATCCCGATCGTCGCCGATTTCGAACGCGAGCTGGAGGCCCCCGTCGTCCTGATGGGCTTCGGCCTCCCCGACCAGAACGCCCACGCTCCCGACGAGAAGATGAACCTGCGGAACTACCACCGCGGCATCAAGAGTTCGGCCCTTTTCCTCGACGAGTTCGCGAGGGTGGAGGTCTGACGAGCGGAATCCTGATATATCATATCGGGTGATATTGAACGCCCCGCTTCCCTGATGGAAAGCGGGGCGTTTCCGATATATCGAGTCGGGAAACCGCCGGGAGATCATTCCCCCTTGAGTCCCTTCATCGCCTTCCCGATCCACGCCTCGACCTCGTCGCTGTACGGCTTCCTGAAGGTCGCCGGCCAGTTCTCCTTGTCCGCGTAGAGCTTGTTCAGGCTCTCGCGGATCTCCGGGCTGCCGCCGGTGAACGCGTCGATCAGCGCCTGCCAGCGTGAGGCGAGTTCACGCCCCTTCTCGCCGGTCGGCTCCTCGTTGAGCGACTCCTCGACCTCACGGATCAGGATCGCCCACTCCTGCTCACCCTTTCCCCGGATCTCCGGCGTATCGCGCGTGGCGATATCGGCGAGCTGCTCCTCGGTATAATATTTCTTCAGCCACTCGGCATTGTTTTCCATGGTGATGACCTCCACGATATGTTTGAATAATTCCCAGCCGGGCATACGGCCTGTCGCGGCGATCCGCTCGGCCGTGTCGAGCGCCCGGATCGCCGTGTCGAGGGTCTTCCGCTTCTCTTCCATGACGGTTCGCTGAAATCGGAGCATCGATTCCAGGTCGTACAGCTCACCTTCCAGAAGCTCCCTGATCTGCTTCAACGAAAACCCGATGAACTTCAGCGTCACGATCTGCTGCAGGCGCGCGAAGTCCTCCTCGCTGTAGAGCCTGTAGCCCGCTTCGCTGAGCACGCTGGGGCGGAGGATGCCGAGGTGGTCGTAATGGTGCAGCGTCCGGATCGTCACACCCGACCTTCTGGCAAACTCCCGAACCAGATAATGCGATGTCGGTTTCGTCGTTCGTTCCATCATCTCAACGTTGATGATCAAATATAAGGGCTCACGTTGCGTGAGGGTCAAGAGGGGGAGAGGGGGAAACTTTCGGTCCTGTTGATCGTGAAGCGAATTATTACGAGTTTGCGCGACGGTCGGCGTCTCCGTCAGGGGCGCGCCTCTTTCCACTCACGTTACTTCCGGACGGTAAGCATGTCGAGATCGTTACGGACGGCCGCGGCCATACTGCTCGCGGTCGTGATGCAGGGATGTTACCACTACCATGTCGTTGCCCCGAACCGCGACCCCGCCACCGAATATGAGTCACGCACCATGCACTCCCTCTTCTGGGGACTGGTCCAGAGCCAGGACGCGAAGGCGACCGACTGCGCGAGCAACGCGCTCGATGAAGTGAAGGTCTCCACCAATCTCGGCTATTCGCTGATCTCGATCGCCACGCTCGGGATCTGGATGCCGATGCAGGTCGAATGGCGCTGCGCGAAATCGCCGTCGCCCGATTCAACGAGTTTCCGCTAGGGATCAATTCAAGCAACAGGAGGGAAGGGATGCCGCCACAGGATCGCAATTCGATAATTGTAGCCAAGAACCCCGGAAGCTGGACGAACAAGCATCTGAACGTGACGCAGCAGATCGACAGGTTGTACGATGTCTGGAACCCGCCCGCGCCGAATCCCGACGGGTGGGGGGATCTGCAACTGACGATCAGGCAGCTTCAGGCGCTGCTGCGGGATGCGGGCGCCAGACCCGATCCGATACGTCTGCGGGGGATCGGCGGCGGCTGGTCGCTCTCGCGGGCCGCCGTCACCGACGGTCGGCTGGTGAACACGAAGGGGCTGAACTGGAAATTTCCGCTTCAGGGGAATCATCTCCTTCCGGGATATAAAGGGGCCCCCTCCGATCTGGTCTTCGCGCAGTGCGGGACGTCGGTGCAGGAACTCAACAGCTACCTGGAACGGCGGGGATATTCGCTGAAGACCTCGGGCGCCAGCAACGGCCAGACCATCGTGGGAGCGGTTGCCACGGGGACCCACGGCTCGGCGTTCGGGTTCGGGGCGATGCAGGATTTCGTGGTGGGGATGCACATTATCGTCTCCCCCGATCGGCATTACTGGCTGGAGCGGGATTCGTATCGGGTCGTGAGCCAGGATTTCCTGGCGAAGCTGGGGGCGGAACCGAAGTGGGACGACGACATCTTCAACGCGGCGCTCGTCAGTTTCGGGAGCTTCGGTCTGATCCACGCCGTGCTGATCGAGACCGAGCCGATCTATCTGCTGGAGGCGTTCCGCCGCCGTCTTCCGATGGACGCGAACCTGACACGGGCGATGCAGACCCTCGATTTCACCGGACTGAACCTTCCGTATCCGAACGAGACCCCGTTCCACTGGGAGGCGACCCTGAACCCGTACGACATCGCCGGAGGAGCCTATGTGACCGCGATGTACAAGCGTCCCTACAGACCCGATTATCCCAGGGTTCCGGCCGCGGGGGGCGGGCTCGGTCCGGGAGATGATCTGCTGGCGGTGATCGGAACCCTCTTCGACGTCGCGCCGGCCCCGGTCCCCTTCATCGTGAAACAGTTCGCCTCGATATTCCTTCCTCTCTACGAGTCCCGCTGGGGAACCCACGGCGAGACCTTCACGGCGACCGACGCGCGGGGGAAGGGGATCAGCGTGGAACTCGGCGTCCCGATCGAAGAGGTCGGCAGAGCGCGGGAGATCATCCTTGCGGCGAACGCCGCGGCCGGGCCGTTCGGCGGATTCTTCGCGTTCCGATACGTCCCCGCCTCGAAGGCGCTTCTCGCCTTCACGCATTACGATATGACCTGCTGCATAGAATTCCCCGGCGTCGCCGAGAATGTCTCGATGCGGTTCTACCAGCAGATGTGGGACGACCTGGACAGAGCAGGCATCCCGTATACCCTCCACTGGGGACAGGTCAACAACTACATGTCGCAGCGGGTGCGCGCCACATACGGGAACCGCGCCGTCGACACCTGGATCGACGCCCGCCACACGCTTCTCGACGAAACTGGACGAAAGGTCTTCTCCAGCCCCTTCCTGGAGCAGTGCGGTCTGCACGTGTGAGAAGCGACGTTGCGGGATTGGAAGAGAGGGCGGTCATCTCCGTTTATCCGGGCTCTCCGTTTATCCAGACTCATCGGCTCCCGAAGGGAGCACCGATTTGTAGCAACGAACCATTCCTAATTTCCCAGGCCCTGAAGGTGCGTACCATTCTTCTCGTTATCGACGGAGAAGAATGGTGCGCACCTTCACCTTCGGCGCTAAAGAAAAATCCGGGCGTCCGCAGCTACACATGGCTCGCCCCTTCGGGGCTGAAGAATATCATCGCCCCCTCAGAACTTCGCTCCCAGCCCGAGGGTCCATTTGCGGCGGGTGTAGTAGCCGGCGGAGACCTTGAAGTGACCGCCGATCAGCACGTTGACGTCGAGCCCGTGGATGAAACGGTAATCCACGTCGGCCTCGTTCTTGTAGACGCGCTGATCGCCCCCCTGCACCAGGAAGACACGGGGCTGCTGCGAGACCCCCACGCTGTAGGTGGCGTAGATATTCTCCAGCCCCCATCCGCCGTTGAAGAGGAGGAAGAGCTCCGGATCGTAATGCCAGCCGAGGATCGTGACGTTGGTGTCGGCCGCCGGGAAATCGACGAAGGTCGGCTTGTCGGTTCCGTTGAAGAAGCCGCCGAACTCCAGTCCTCCGATGATCCCTTTACGCGTTACGATATTCAGTTCGAAGGAGATCGCGCCGGGGGACGCGGGGGAGTAGTTGACCCCGATCACCGGACCGGGCTCGATCGGGGCAGGTTCGGATGATTCGGCCTCCTGCGCATATACGCCGGGCGGAATGAGGATGAAGGTCGCGGCGAGCGCGATCGTGAGCCGGAGGGCCCTCCGGCGGAGGAACGTCGTGATGCTCATCTGTACGGGTTCGTGAGAAGTTCCGTGCCGCCGTGCCGATACGGGGCGGCGCCCTGAACCGGTCGTTGCCGGTCGATGCGTGAAAATAGTGCGTGGAGAGATGCGGGCTGATGGATAATTTCAGCATTGCTCGAACGATGCCGGTTGCGGGCCGCCGCGCAATAACCGGGAACGATCGTGCGTCATCTCATTCGGACGGCAGCGCCGGAGCGCCTCCGGACCGTCCTCTGCAACGATCTTTGAACGCGTGTCATGAACGATAGAGCCCGGAGGTCGGCGTGAGGCCGATTCTCGTGACGGGAGCTTCAGGGTTTGTCGGCTGGAATGCCGTGCGCTATTTCGTCGGTCTTGATCAAGATGTCGTCGCAACGTTTCATACGTTTCCTCACTACTTGCACCAAGTCGACGGCCCTCTGTCCGTTCGGTTGGACCTTACCGACGGAACAACGATCGAGGAGATAGTCGCACGGCACCGGCCTTCCTTTATTCTCAACGCGGCGGCGCGTGCCCGCCCGCAGGAATCGGGCGATTTCGATGCGGTGCGCGCGGTCAACGTCGAAGGGGCGGGGCGCCTGGCCTGCGCGGCGGCGGCCCACGATATTCCCTTCGTCCATCTCTCCACCGATCTCGTCTATCCCGCCGATGCCGGTCTCTGCGATGAATCGACGCCGACGCTCCCATCCGGCGCCGGGCACTATGCCGCGACCAAACTGATGGGGGAGGAGGCTGTCCGCGCCGAGGGGGGACGATGGATCATCATCCGTCCCTCGCTCATGTACGGGCACGGCACCCCCCGTTCGCGCAGCTTCACGCAGTTCCTGGATCGTCACTGGGAACGGGGGGAGAGGGCTCCGCTCTTCACCGACCAGATCAGATCATTCCTTCATGTCGACGACCTGATCACCGCCGTCGACTGCGCCGTCAGGGCCGGACGATGGAACGAGCTCTACCTCTGCGGCGGTCCGGAGCCGATGAGTCGCGCCGAGTTCGGCCTCCGCTATGCGGACGCGCGCGGCGTCTCCCGGGAGATGTGCAATCGGATGAAAGCGGCGGAGCTCCCCGGATATATCGGAGGAGGAAGCGATATCCGTCTCGACACGACGAAGCTCGAATCGATCGGATGGCGAGGCAGGACCACGGAAGCCGCATTCGCCGCCATGAGCGCTTCCCCCTGATCGTCGATCCGTTCTCCCCGCCCGACCTCTTCTCATGTGTTACTTGGTAACGCTCCCCCGGTGAAGCCATGGCTCCACGGAGGAATCTTGGTACTTTACGGGGCTTCGGAGCGGGCCCGTCGTCGTGCGTCCCGTTCCGACCGAATCGCGACTCCTATACACCTGTTCAGAATATCGTCATGGGTTTTGCCTGCGGAATCGTCGGCCTTCCGAATGTCGGGAAGTCCACACTCTTCAATGCGATCACCGCCGCCGGGATTCCGGCGGAGAATTATCCGTTCTGCACGATCGAGCCGAACACCGGCATGGTGGCGGTGCCGGACGAGCGTCTGGCCTGGCTGTCGAAGTCGTTCAACACCAAGCGTGAGGTTCCCACCACCATCGAGTTCGTCGATATCGCCGGACTGGTCCGCGGCGCCTCCAAGGGGGAAGGGCTCGGCAACCAGTTCCTGGGCCATATCCGTACCGTCGACGCCGTGGCGCATGTCGTCCGCTGCTTCGAGGAGGAGAACGTGGTCCATGTCGACGGGTCGATCGACCCGATCCGTGATATCGAGACGATCGAGACCGAGCTGATCCTGCGCGATCTCGATACGGTCCAGAAGCGGATCGACGCGGCCTCCAAGCGGATCAAGGCGGTCGACAAGGCGGCCATCGAGGAGATCCCGATCGCCGAGCGGCTTCGCGACCATCTCTCCAACGGGAATCTCGCCATCAACTTCGAGCGGAGCGACAAGGAGCGGGAGGTGATCGCCGAATACCATCTGCTGACCGACAAGCCGGTGATGTACGTCGCCAACACCGACGAGCAGGGGCTGATCGAGGGGAACGAGCATATCGAGCGGCTGAAGGCGTTCGCCGCCCCGCGCGGGTTCGGGGTCGTGCCGGTCTGCGCCAAGATCGAGTCGGAGATTGCCGAGCTTCCGGAAGAGGAGCGCGCGGAATTCCTCCACTCGCTCGGGCTGACCGAACCGGGACTCAACGCGATCATCCGTGCCGGCTACGACCTGCTGGGACTCCTCACCTATTTCACGGCGGGGGAGAAGGAGTGCCGCGCCTGGACCGTGAGCAAGGGGGCCACGGCACCGGAGGCGGCCGGCGTCATCCACACCGACTTCCAGAAAGGCTTCATCCGCGCCGAGGTCCAGAGCTACGACGATCTGCGACGCCTCGGCACCGAGCAGGCGGTGAAGGAGGCAGGATTATATCGTGTTGAAGGAAAAGAGTATATCGTCAAGGATGGCGATGTGATGTTCTTCCGATTCAACGTCTGATCGGTTCCCGGGTCCGATTCTCCCGAGATGAAACTTCTTCTCTTCGATATCGACGGCACGCTGATCCGCGTACGGCGCCGGGCGCATGAGCGGGCGCTGCGGGAGATCGTGAGCGAGGTCCTGGAGTACGACGGCCCCGTGCCGAAGAACGACCTTCACGGAAAGACCGATCGACAGATCTTCCTCGAATACGCCGACCTGCTCGGCCTTGAGCGGGCCGGGGTCGAGGCGCGTCTTCACCTCCTCGACGGCGTCATGTTCCAGGCGTGGGATCGTCACCTCACGGCGGAGACCGTCCATCTGCTGGAAGGGGTGCACGATCTGCTGGAGCGGCTCGCTCTCCGGGAGGATGCGGTTCTGGCGCTTCTCACCGGCAACCTTGAACGCTCGGCCCGCCGCAAGCTGGCGCCGCACGACCTCAACCGGTTCTTCCCCTTCGGCGCCTACGGTTCCGACGCCGTCGACAGGATCGATCTTCCTCCGATCGCGCTCGACCGGGGCCGCGCCCTGCACGGCGACCGACTGGAGTACGAGCGGACCCTGATCATCGGCGACTCGCATCGCGATATTGCCTGCGCGAAGGCGTGGGGGATCAGTGTGCTGGCGGTTGCCACCGGATCGCTCACCGCCGAGGAACTGAGCGCATACGAGCCCGACTCGCTCTGCGATTCTCTGGTCGACGACCGGTACGTGTGGGAATTTCTGGAGCGGTGATCGAGATCATCCGCCGCCGGCCGCCTGTTCCTCCGGCATCTCTCTTTCCGCCTTCATGAGACGAATCTTTCCTATCCCTGCCGTTTTCCTTCTTCTTCTTGTGGCGGCCTCGTTTCGCTCCGCGAACGCTCAGGTGCTTCCCGGGGTCGACGTTCTGGTCGAGAACGATTTCCGCGAGGTCGCGGGGAAGCGGGTGGGGCTCGTCGTCAACCAGACGTCGATCCGTCGCGATCCCCGGCAGACCACCGTCGATGCGTTCCTGGCGACCGACAGATGCGTTCTTACGGCTCTCTTCGCCCCGGAGCACGGGATCGACGGATCGGTCCTGGCCGGCGAGGATGTGGCGAACCGAACCTACAACGGCATCCCCGTCCACTCGCTCTACGGTCCCACCAAGAAGCCCACGCCATCGATGCTGAAGAACGTCGATGTGATGGTCTACGATATTCAGGATATCGGCGTCCGGAGCTACACCTTCATCTCCACCCTCGTGAAAGTGATGGAGGGATGCGCCGAGGCGGGGGTCCCGGTGGTCGTGCTCGACCGGCCGAACCCGATCGGCGGCGACGTGGTCGACGGCCCGGTGCTCGACACCGCCTTTCGTTCCTTCGTCGGCATCGTTCCCGTCCCCTACGTCTACGGCCTTACCGCCGGAGAGCTTGCGCTGATGGCGAACGAGGAGGGATGGCTTGCCGGCGGCGTGCGCTGCAAGCTGACGGTGGTCCGGGTGGAGGGATGGGAGCGGACGATGACATGGCGAGAGACCGGGCTCCCCTGGATTCCTCCCTCGCCGCATGTGCCGACGCCGGAGGCGGGGTTCGCGAACGCGGTGACCGGGGCGATAGGAGAGCTGGGAGTGGTGAGTGTCGGGATCGGATATACCCTGCCGTTCGAGCTGATCGGCGCAACCTGGATCGACGGCGCCGATCTGGCCGCGCGGCTCAACGGGATGCGCGTTCCGGGGCTCTTCTTCAGGAAGACTGCCTACAAGCCGTTCTACGGATGGGGAAAGGATCAGGTCTGCGGCGGCGTGCAGGTGATGAGGACGGGGGAGACGCCCGCGCCCTTCGCCGGGACCGTCGCTCTTCTGACCGTGCTGCGCGACGCCTACCCGGCGCGCAATCTCATCCCCCCCGATACTTCCTCGAAATGGAACATGTTCGACAAGGTCTGCGGCGGCGACGGCCTCAGACGCGCCCTGGCGGCCGGGCGTTCGTACGAACAGATCGTGGAAGGATGGAATGACGGGCTGCGGCGATATCTCTCGCGACGCGAGGAGTATCTTCTCTACGAATAGAAGAGCAGGGGGAGGGGAACGGGAACCGGGATCACTGCCAGTCGCTCATGATCGAGACGGCAAGAAAGGTGACACCGATGAGAAACGCGAGGAAGATGGCGCCGAGAACGACATAGACGACACGGTGATCCGCGCGCGACGTCTCCTCCTCCTTCGGAACCGGGCCGTGACCGTTCAGATGCGGACGGCCCGGCCCTGCTGTCTCCTTGAAGGGATCATCCACCCGCTTACTCGTGATGGAGGTTCAGCGCTCTGGGAGGAGCCTTCAGCTCGGAGGCGGGGGTGTAGTGGGTCAGTTCATACGCCACCACAGCCACGGCGAAGCTTACAAGGATCATCGGCACCGCGGCGATCACCGTCAGGATGATATTGTCGTACTTCAGGTGCATGAAGTAGAGCGCCACCAGGATCGCCTTCCCGAACGCCATCAGCAGCAGCGTGATCACCATCAGCGCCGGGTTATGGATGAAGAACGGAATGAACGTCACCACGACCTCGGCGATCGTGACCACCAGAAGAATCCAGAACACCGCCATGTAGTTGGGATGGTGATGTTCCTCCGAATGCGAAAGAGCGTGTGCCTCAGCCATGAATCGATGTGCGATATTGGTGTTGTCCGGCGGAAGCTGCTTCCGCCGGAGAGGTTCTGTTCGTTCAAGGGGATGACCCCCGTCCCGTACGGGGGAGGTCAGATGAGGTAGACGAGCGTAAAGAGGATGATCCAGACCAGATCGACGAAGTGCCAGTAGAGCCCCGCGATCTCCAGATGGGTGAAGTTCTCCGCCGTGTACCTGTTCGATTTCGCCAGGACCGACAGCAGATAGACGACGCCGCAGAAGACGTGGAAGCCGTGGAACCCGGTCAGGATGAAGAAGGTGGCGTCGAAGAGGCTGCGCGACATTCCCATGCCGAGCCCGCCGATCAGATGGCTGTACTCGTAGACCTGCCCCATCAGGAAGAGGAAGCCCCCGAGCGCCGTAAGTGCCAGCCACATCCGCATCTTCGCCCTGTCGCCGCGCTGGATCGCCGCGATCGACTGCACCATGGTCACCGACGAGCAGATCAGAAGGAAGGTCATGACGGCGGTCAGGGAGATACCGAGGACCTCCGACGGCACCGGCCACATGCTCCCCTGACCGATGCGGAGCCCCAGATAGGCGGCGAACATCGTAAAGAACATCATGGCGTCCTGTGCCAGGAAGAGCCACATGAACATCTTCCAGTTGCTTGTCTTGGTAGGTGTGTTCGGGAGAGTGTTCTCGTCGAAAAACCTGCCGACGTAGACTGCTCGACTCATAAATCGGTTCGGATTTGGTGAACGAATCTGACCGCCAAATTTAACAAAGTGTGCGCCTATTTGGAAAAGGTTCTTTACAAACGGCGAAAAAAAGGGGGTTAGAACCCGACCCGCAGGGTCAGTGATCCCACCGGCCTGATACGGCCGTCCGGGAAGAGGGCGCCGTGCGATTCCATCGTGATCCGCGCGTTGTATCTGCCGGCGGTGAAAGCCGCGTCGAGCATGCTCACGATATGGTTCAGGATCACCACCGTCAGGAGCGTTTCGGACGTGCTGTAGAAGCTGTTGGCATCGGCCCGCATCCCGGTGTAGGTCTTGTTCCTTCCGGAGACGCGGGAGGGGTCGTAGATCGCCGAGTCGCCGTTCAGGTTGTGGTCGTCCCAGCCGGCCCGGTACTGGACATATTTCCCCACCTGCTCGTAGTACTGCTGTTCGCCGTGGTTCGGCAGGGTGTGGGAGAATCCCTCGTTCACCCCACGCTCCAGAACCCTCAGGGTGTCGAAGTCGACCCGATCCCACGGGTTCTCCGTCGGGATGTCCGATCTGTAGACCGAGAGGAGCGCCCGTTCGATCCCGGCCTTGTCGACCGAGGAGTCGGGCCAGCTCCGGTAGGTGGCGGCGATCCAGTCGATGTAGCGGGTGACGTCCCAGTGGTCGTCGGCATAATGCTCGAACGCGGTCGTCGCCTCGGCTCCCTTCGCGTCGTAGATCAGATAGCCCGTCCAGCCCGCCGCCTCGACCACCGCGTAGAGTGCGGTCCGCCACCACGGCGCCTCGGCATAGATCTGACCGGCGCCCGGCAGGATCGCCGAGAGCCCGCCGGCCAGCCAGACCGATTTGCGCGGAATCACCTGAATCCCGATCGAGTCGTCGGCGAACGGCGCCCGGTCGGAAGGGGCGTCGGTCGGCAGGGGAGGGAGCGCGAAATCGACGGCGAGAACGCCGGTCGGCCCGGTCGGAGGAGGAGGCGCGGGGGTGACGGCCCGGGCGACCGCCGGAAGCAGCAGGAGAAGAAGCGCGGAAAAGGAGAGTCTCATTCGGATACGTTTTCCGTAGGGATGCCGGTTGGGACGTCCTAACATAAACCGGACCTGCTCACGGTTCAAGTGGAAATCGGTCGATCCCCCGCGCCCGGCTCGCCGATCACAAGCCGCACGAGCGCGGTCCGGCGTATCATCCCGGTCGCGATGATCCCCAGGGCGGCGCCGACCCCGTCGGCGATCCAGTCGTAGATGTCGGCGTGACGCCCCGGTACGAACGACTGGTGGATCTCGTCAAGTCCGCCGTAGATGAAGCAGAAGAGGAAGGCGGCGACCGCCTGCGCGGGGAAGCTCCGCTCCGGCATCAGCCAGCGGGTTGCGCGGAGCGCCAGAACCCCCATCAGCGCGTAGGCGGCGGCGTGGGCCACCTTGTCTCCCCATTCGAAGACGAAATCCGGGGCGGGGGGCTCCCCCATCGCGCTCACGATGTAGATCGCGGCGCAGTAGGCGAGCACGGGGCCGACCCGCAGGATGGTCTCTCCGATTCTTCCGGTCTCTCTGGTCATGCCGATGTCAGGCTCCGATAGGCTGCGGGAATGTGCGCTATGATATCCGTGGCGATCATCGACCGTACCGATCCGGCGGCAACCGCCAGATCCGCCGCGAGGCCGTGAAGGTAGACGGCGGCGAGCGCGGCGTTGAGAGCGGCATCGGGGGTCTTCCCGAGCTGGGCGAGAAGGGAGACGATCATGCCGGTCAGCACGTCGCCGGTTCCCCCCGTCGCCATGCCGGGGTTTCCGGTCGGGTTGATCCGGACGCGGCCGTCGGGGGAGGCGACGACGGTCGGCGCTCCCTTCAGCACCACGATCCCGTCGATCGTCCGGGCCGCATCGCGCGCGGCCGACAGCGGGTCGCTCGCAATGATCTCCTTCGTCGATCCCGTCAGCCGCGCCAGCTCGCCGTAATGCGGTGTGATCACCATGTCGCTCTTCCTCCCGGCAAGAGCTTCGGCGTTACCGGCATAGGCGTTCAGTCCGTCCGCGTCGAGCACGACGGGATCTGCCGTTCGGGCGATCAGGTCGCGGACGAAGCCGGCGGCGCCGGGGGCTCTGGAGAGTCCCGGTCCGATCGCCACGGCGTCGAACGAGTCGATCTCATCGCCCAGAGAGGCGAGCGCGTCGGCGGCGAACGCTCCTTCCTCTCCCGATACGAGATATCTCGTCATGATTTCGGGGGGGATCGCGCTCCCCCGGGCCGACTCCGGCAGCGCCAGCACGGTCAGACCGCAGCCGGTTCGCACCGCGGCGGTCGCCGTCATGAGGGCGGCGCCGGTCATCCCGCGCGAGCCGGCGCATACAAGTATCCTTCCACGATCATATTTGTGGCGGGTCCGGTCGACGGCGGGGAGGAGGGTCGAGATATCCTCGGCGTCGATCAGTCGGGTGGGAGCGTCGGCGTAGAGGTGGGGGGGTGTTCCGATCGGGATCACCGTGACGGTCCCCGCGTGATCGGGGCCGTCGTTCAGCAGCAGGCCGGGCTTCAGCGCCGCCATGGTCGCCGTGGCGGCGGCACGGACGGTGATCGTGCCGGCGACCCCGGTATTGGAATCGAGACCGGTGGGGATGTCGATCGCGAGAACGGGGGCTGCCGTGTCGTTGATCCAGGCGGTCGCTTCCGCGTGCAGGCCACGCAGTTCTCCGCCGGCGCCGGTTCCCAGGATCGCGTCGACGACGGCATCGTAGCGACCGCGGCGTCCCGCCTCGATCTCCTCGTTGAATCTGCTCCACGATATCAGCGCCTCCGGCATGTACGCCGCCACAATCGCATGCTGGAGCGCCGCATCGCCGGTGAGTTCCGCTGCGGGGGCTATCAGCAGGCACTCCACGACGGCGCCGGCGGCGTGGGCATGGCGGGCGAGCGTAAGTCCGTCGCCGCCGTTGTTCCCCTTGCCGCAGACGACCGCGATACGGCGTCCCCGGAGCGAGCCGAGCATCCGTTCCAGGACCGTGCACGCGCCCGCCGCAGCATTCTCCATCAGGACGGGACCGGGGATCCCCAGGTCGGCGATCGCGCGCCGGTCGGCTTCCCGCATCTGCGCTGAGGTGAGAACCGGGGTCATGGGATGATCCTGCGGATGGGAATATGTTTCATTGTCTTACGATATTGTCCGGGTGGAGGAGGAAAGGGATCATGCCGGGATGAAGGGAGCCATGTCGAACGTCGAGGCGCCCGTATCTCCCTGCGACATATCCTTCGCGACCGTCATCGCCGCGACCCGGGCCGCGCCCGAGGCGAGGAGAACTTCGCCGCACATGTTGAGCGTCGCCCCCGTGGTGCAGACGTCGTCGCAGAGGATGAACGATCCGCCGTCGATCGCCCCGTTCCTTCCCGCGGCGAACGCGTCGCGGATGTTCGCCTTCCGTTCCGACGCCGTCAGCCGGGTCTGGCTCCGCGCATGGCGTCCGCGCAGCAGCAGGGAGGACTCCACCGGCAGCCCGAAGACCTCGGCCACTCCCTTCGCCACCGCCTCCGCCTGATTGTATCCCCGTTCCCGTCTGCGCGCTCTGTGCTGCGGCACGGGGATCACCGCGTCGGCGTTCTCGAAGAGCCTGAACAGACTCATCGCCCCGCCGAGTTCTCGGCCCAGCTCGACGCCGAGATCACGGCAGCCTCGGTACTTCACCGCATGGATCAGCGCCTGCACGGGGCTTTCGCTTCTGAAGGCGTAGAGCGAGCCGATCGCCGCCAGCGCCAGCTCGTCGCCGCCGAAGGCGCCGGCCAGTTCCTGATAGATCTCTCTGGGAAACGGCGCCGGTTCCAGCGAGGCGCGGCACGCGGCGCAGTAGTGGCGCTCCGCGGCCGAAAGGGGTGCGTCGCACGAGGGACAGAGCGCGGGGGCGATCAGATGGAGGAGATCACGGCCGAGGCGCGAATATATCGTCATGGTTCATTTCCGGTGGTGGTGGTTCGGATGCCGCGGGGCGCTCCGGCGGGGATGATCCCGCCGGAGCATCTCCGCGATCGTATTCCGGAAACGAATGGAGCGGGCGTCTATTTGACGCGTCGGTTACTTCAGCGAGATCGAGGAGATCATCTTCTCGAACGCCGGCTGATAGAGTTCCGTCTGCGGCTGGAACCAGTTCACCGTGATCCGATAGAGATTGCTCCCCTTCATCACGAAGTACGCGCGGCTGGAGACGTCGCGCGCGCCGCTGTAGTTGAAGACGTAGCCCTTCTGCCCGCCGATCGTCGCCGAGCCCGGGGCGCGTCCGCCGTAGTTCTTCTTGGTCTCGTTCACGATCTTGTCGAGCTCGACCCCCTTCGGGTCCAGCACGTCGATCTGCACGTAGGAGTCGATACGGGTGCCGATGAATCGCATCGAGCTCTTCGCGCCGGAAGCGCCCGCGCTGGTGGCGTTGAAGTTCGCCGGGTAGCTCACGCTGTAGCCCTGGCCGCTGTGCGACTTCGTCTCGGCGGCGGGGGGATCGACGACGATCGAATCGCGGACGACGCCGCCGGTCGTGTCGCCGGTCGGGACCGGAGCGGCGGCGACGGCTCCGGGACGGAACGACGCGCGCGCGGAGTCGAACACCGTCTTGTAGTCGGCGAAGTTGCCGATCACGCCGGTCTCCAGCACGGTGATCACATTACCGTTGACCACGTAGAGCCGCTCCGCCGTGAAGTTCGTCTCCTCCACCGGGAAGGTGTAGGAGAGCTTCTTGGCGGCCGCCCCGTTGACCTGGATATCCTCCGGACCCTTGACGATCCCTGGGTCCTCGAACCTGTTGTTCTTGAACTCGCTGATCGCGCTGTCGAGCGCCGACTCCCCTCCCATGAACGCCTCGATCTGGATCTTCGCTCCCGTCTCGCCGTTCGGCGTATATCGCATGAAGCCGTCGTACACCTGCGAGCTGGAGAGGAAGAGGGCGCTGGTTCCCTGCTGCGCGGGGGAGGCGGCCCACTCCTTCGGATAGCGCACGGCGAAGCCCAGCAGCGGGTCCACATACTCGGTGTACCCGGTAACGGTCACAGGCTTCGACTCGTTGCTGTCGCCGCACCCGACCACGGCGACCGACAGGGCGGCGACGGGTAGAAGAATCGGGACGAATCGTTTCATAAGGCGTTCAACTCCACGGATGGTTCCTGTATTGTGCGACGCGGCGCGGCGGCCGTGCCCTTGCTCCCGCGAAACTACAACCTCCCCGCCTTACAGCCACTTCTTTTTCCTGAAAAACATGAACATCGCAATAGCCGTGAAGATCATCAGGCCCCATGCGATAAGATATCCGTACTTCCAGTGAAGCTCCGGCATGATGTCGAAGTTCATCCCGTACACCCCCGCGATGAAGGTGAGGGGGAGGAAGAAGGTGGAGAAGAGGGTGAGAACCTTCATGATCTCGTTCAACCTGTTGGAGCCCATCGAGAGATGGGCGTCCAGAAGGCTGGTCGTGATATCGCGATACGATTCGATCAGCTCGTACGCCCGCACCAGATGGTCGAGGACGTTCCGGTAGTAGGCGATCTCCGCCTCCGTGATCAGCTCGAACTCGTGCCGCGCCAGCCTGAAGACCATCTCCCGCTGATAACTCGTGATGCGACGCAGTCTGAAGAGCATCCGCTTGGTGGAGAGTATCCCGGGGAGGGTCTTCGGGGAATAGGCGCGGAACACCGTATCCTCCAGCGCGTCGATGTTGGTGTCGAACATATCGAGCAGCACCGAATACCTGTCGACCATGTTGTCCAGGATCAGGTGGTAGATGTAGTCCGGTCCCCTGCGGATCGTATGCGGATTCCTGTAGCAGAGGGAGAGGACCTGCTCGATCTCGCCGGCGGGCTCGTAGTGGTGCGTTACGATATAGTTCGCGCCGATGAAGGTGTTGAGCTGCCGGGTCCGCACTTCGGTGATGACCCGCGGCTCGTCGTCGTCGTGCCCCTTCTTCCGCTTCCTGTGCTTCACATGTTCGATCTCGGGAGCGGGGGAGCTCGTCACCTCGATCGGGTTGATGATGCAGAAGAGGTAGGCGCCGTAATCCTCCACCTTCGGCAGGTGGTCCCCATGCTTCGGGGAGACCCGTTCACGCTGGCAGTCGAGGATCGCAAGATGATGGAAGTTGAAGATCTCGCTCAGGATGATCTGCTCCTCCTCCGGTGTCGGGCCGTCCATGTCGACCCAGATCAGCAGCTCGGGTCCGCCGGGGGAGGCCCCCGCCGAGATCTGCCGGAGTTCATCGATCGTGATGCGACGTACCGACGTTGCGTTGTCGGAGACCTGTATCGTTGTCATTCTTCAGGGGGAAGATCGAGCGATTCCGAAGCCGCCTCCCGGCCCACCCGGCCGCGAAGCTTGAAATAGAGCTGGGCGGTGGGGCGCCATTCGATCCGCATTCTCTTCATCACCTCGTCCACCGTGGCGCCGGCGTCGACCATCATCAGCCCCGCGGTGTGGCGGAGCGAAAAGGGAGTGAGCCGCCGGTCGCGATCCTGCTTGACGCCGCTGGCCCGCAGCCACCGGTTGACCGCTTCACGCATCCCGCGCGAGGTCATCCGCCGACCGTGCGTCCTGTTGCTCATGCTGACGAAGAGGGGGGCGGCCGGGTCGATCTCCCCCCCCTGGAACCGGCGGGAGATGTAGTCGTCGATCGCCGCCCGCGTCTCCGGGGGGACCGACACGGCCTCATCCTTCAATCGTCGCCCCTTTCCCTGCACGTTGATCACGGCTCCCGCCGCCGCGTTGTTTCTCATATCTCCGATATCGGCCAGGAGGCATTCATGCTCCGAGAGGGCGCATCCCAGCATCAGCCGTATCAGGGCGTTGTCGCGCGCTCCCTGAAGGCTCTCGGTCTCGATCGCCGCCAGGAGGGCGTCGACCTCCTCGTAGGTCAGGAATGTCCTGGAATGCCGCGAGGGACGCCGTCCCCCCACGACCCGCTTGGCCGGGTTCACCGAGAGGACGCCGATATCGATCAGATACTGGCAGAACCTGCGCAGCGCCGTCATGTAGGTGGCGATTGAAACGTTCTGGAGTCCTTTCCGTTCCGACAGGTGGCGTTTGTACCGCTCCACGTCGCGGACCCGGAAGCGGAAGCGCTTATCGACCGGAAACCACTTGATGAAGTCACGCAGGGCGCGTTGATACGTTCCCCGCGTCTCCGGGCTCTTCCTCTCGCATTCCTTGAGGAATCCTTCGTAGTGATCGACCAGTTCTTTAAGCGTGAGCTGCAGCGGTTGTATCGACTCTTCGATCATCTGTGCGCGAGTTCGTATGGTCCCGGGAGGTTCGTGCGGCGAGCGCGAAAGTACGACGCCGGACCCTCTCCGCACAACCGCGCGCCGCGATCCGCGTCCATGAACCGAAAGAGTATCGGAAAGGGGATTGGGGCGGGCCCGAATTGTAGTTATTTTCGTCGAAAATGGCCGGATACAAAGGACATATCTCCGCGGGCATCATCTTCGCCTCTCTTCTGCTGGTCGGGATGAGCTACACGTCGCTGGCCGAGGCGATGCCGCTGACCGAACGGCTGCTGAAGAGCCTCGTCATCATCTGGCTGGCGGTCCTCTTCGCCCTTTTTCCCGATATCGACATCAAGAGCAAGGGGCAGGCGCTCTTCTACCGTCTCTTCTTTCTCCTGGATCTCTTTCTGCTGGTTCAGGGGATGTACGTGCAGGCGGCGCTCCTCGGCTTTCTGGCGCTGCTGCCGATCCTCAGCAGGCATCGCGGGTGGACCCATACCTACTGGGCGATGCTCCTGATCCCCGCTCCGATCCTGATCGGCCCGATGTACCTGGCCGGGACGCCGACCCTGGATGGGCTGCCGTATTATCTTGGGGCCGTCGCGGGGTATTTCAGTCATCTTGTGGCCGATGGAATGATCCTCGGCCGGCGGTGACCGGCGCGCGGGAAATCATGAATCGGGATAAACTAGGGCCCGACGTCGCGCGTCGTTGTTATGTGCCCGAACGATCGGGCCCGAGCCGCCGAGGAAACGCCTCCGGCGGTCATCGTGTTATGAAACGGCGGGCGGCCGGTCGATGAATCGCGCATCGGCGAAGGGAAGGATGAACAGTTCGGGAACCGCAGTACAACGATAGGAATCAACGATAATGGATCTGGCTCTTGTTCTTGCAGCGCTGCTGCTGTTTCTTCCTCCGTTTGTTCTTCGTCGGCGCGCCGAGCGGTCCGTGCGGCCGATCCGCGTCCGCGCGGAGTACAGGCGGTTTCGCCGGAGTCGCGACTAAGTGATCCTCCAGTCGGACGTCGTCGTCCTGCATACACGGCGCTTTCGCGAATCGAGCATGATCGTCACCATCTTCTCCCGTGATCGGGGGAAGCTGACGGTGATCGCGCGCGGCGTCCTGCAACCGAAAAGCAAATATCGCGCCGTGATTCATCCCATGGCCCATCTCTCCACCGTGATCTACTGGAAGGAGGGGAGGGAGCTTCAGAACCTTTCCGACGCCGAGCCGGTGGAGCGGTTTCCCCGCCTGATGGGGAGTCTGGAGGGGATGTCGGCGGCCCTCGGGATGCTGGAGCTGGTGCATGCGGTGACGCAGGCGGAGGACGCGAACGCCGGGATCTTCGACGCGCTCGTCGAATCTCTCAGGGCGATGGAACGGGAATCGGCCTCGGAGGCCGCCGTCTCTCTCTGGTTCACGATCCGGCTTGCGTCGCTCCTCGGCTACGCGATCCGTACCGATGAGTGCGGGGTATGCGAGGAACGGTTCATCCTTGAGCCCGCCCCGATCCCTTTCAGTCTCGCGATCGGCGCCCCCCTCTGCGCGGAGCACAGAGATGCCGTGGCCTACAGGATGCTCTCGCCGGAGGCGTTCGACCTTCTGGCGACCCTCCGTACCGCCGATGTCGAGGCGGCCTCGCGGATGACCCCGTCGGTCGGGGCTGCCGTCGAGCTGCAGGATACGATGGCGTCGTTCATCCGCTATCATGTCGAGGGGCTGCGGAAGCTCAAGGTCGGTCTGGTCGCCGCCAAGGTTCTCAGCGAGCCGACGACCGGCGCCTGAGGGAAGCTTCCCGGGCCTTGTGAAACAACCGAAGTTTCGGTCCCGTACCGGCGCCCCGGTACGATGCTGGAATCGCCGATGTGAAGGAATGCAACCGATCGGAAGAGCAGGGAACGGATGGCGAACAACCGAGTCTAACGCAGAAGAACGTAAAGGTCGTCACCCTGGCCGATCGAGAGGAACCACACACCGGCCGTTATATCCCAGGTACCGAAGTAATATCGTAGAGCGTTATTCCATGTCAATAGGAAGGAAGAAGGAGGAACGAGAAATGTCGAAAAAGCAGCTATGGATAGTCGGTTTTCTGATGGCCGCGTGCGTCGCCGTCGGAGTGTTCATCGCCAGTGATTTCAAGGCCGTTCCGTTCGGACTGGCGGCGCCGGACGTCAAGCTGGGCGCGGATGCGCCGCCGGTATCGCCGACCAACGAGATCCGCGTGCTCAACGACGCCTTCGTTGCGGTCAGCAAGGCCGTGACCGATCAGGTCGTCGCCATCACCGTGACCTCCAAGGGACGCCCGGCGAGCTCGCAGGATGAGGAAGATCCGTTCGATCCGTTCGGGATGTTCCAGTTCAAGTCCCCGCAGCCGTCGCGCGGTTCGGGCTCCGGCGTGATCATCACGCAGGACGGCTATATCCTTACGAACAACCATGTCGTCGAATCCGCCGCCGAAGGGGGTGGCATAGAGGTCGATCTTCACGACGGACGTCATTTCGACGCCACCGTGATCGGTCGCGATCCGCTGACCGACCTGGCCGTCATCAGGATCGAGGCGACCGGCCTTTCCGCCGCGGCGCTCGGGAACAGCGACGAGGCCCAGGTGGGACAGATCGTGCTCGCCGTCGGCAACCCGCTCGGGCTGAACTCCACGGTCACGCAGGGAATCGTCTCGGCGCTCGGCCGCGGTCAGCTCAACCTCAACACGAACGAGCAGGGATACGGCGTCGAGGACTTCATCCAGACCGATGCGGCGATCAACCCGGGGAACTCCGGCGGCGGCCTCTTCGATCTGCGCGGCGCCCTCATCGGCATCAACGCGGCGATCGCCTCCCGCACCGGCTACTATCAGGGCTACGGCTTCGCCATCCCGATCAACCTGGCCCGCTCCGTGGCCCAGGATATCATCGAGGACGGCAAGATCAACCGCGGTTATATCGGCGTCCGCATCGAGGCCGTCAACCAGAGCCTGCGCAAGGCGCTCGGTCTCGGCAACCGTGACGGCGTCCTGATCCAGGAGACGATGCCGGGAAGCTCGGCCGCCGCTGCCGGTCTCAAGCAGGGGGATGTGATCCTCCAGGTCGACGGCATCTCCGTCCGCACGCCGAACCACCTGCAGAACCTGGTCGCCCAGAAGCGCTCCGGACAGCAGGTGAAGCTGACGATCTATCGCGACGGCCAGACGTTCGACCGGAACGTCTCGCTGAAGCCGAAGGAGGAGGAGGCCGAGGAGGAGATCAGCACCATCTCGCGCGATCGCTCGGAGCGGAGCGGGGAGGATGAGTCCTCGAGCGTCAGCATCCCGTCGGTCGGCATGGACGTGAAGACCCTGGATGCCCAGGGACGGAAGCGGAGCGGCGTCGACAAGGGAGCAGAAGTGACGGCGACCGAACTCTACGGCGAGGCCTCCAGCCAGGGGATCGCCCGGGGTGACGTCATCGTCGGCGCCAACCGGAAGCAGATCGCCAGCGCCGCCGATCTGAAGAGGATCATGGAGGATGCATCGCCGGGCGATGTCGTGCTCCTGCAGGTGAAGGGACGCAGCGGAGCCACGCGACTGGTGGCCGTCGAGGTCAAGCCCTGATCCGATCGCGATCTATCGTAATATCGGACGGCCCCATCGGAGTGATCCGGTGGGGCCGTCGTCGTTGAATCCCTCTACTCCGCCTTCCCCAGCGGGTTGAAGAGAAGACCGCTGGCGAGCTTCGGATAGAAGTAGGTGCTCTTCTGCGGCATGACCGATCCGGTTCCGGCGACGTCGACCACCTGCTCCAGCCGCGTCGCGTTCATCAGGAAGACGACCTGCGTCCCCGGCTCATCGGCGGCCGCGAACGCCTCGGCGGCGCTCTTGACGTAGCGCAGGTTCGTCTGCGCGGCCTGCGCCTCCTTCGTGATCCCCAGAACCCGCTCCAGGATGAACTCATGCAGCAGCGTGACATCGAGCTCCTTCACCGGGCCGGGGAGCGACGGGTCGACGAGGGAGTCGATCGCCGCGTCGTCGCGGAGCCGCAGCAGCAGGAACCGCCCGCCGGAGGCCGCCAGGAACGACGGCCTGTCGGCGGAGCTCTCCAGCGCCCTCAGCCCTTCCTCGCGATCGCCGAACTCCTCGACCTCGAACGCCTCCGCAATCCCCGCCGACATCTTCTCCAGGTCGAACTCCGCCAACGAACCGACGACCCGATGCGTTGGAAGGATCAGCAGACCGCCGTCGCTCATCGGCGCCAGGAAGATCATGATCCAGTCGTGGCCCCCCTCGGTGGAACCTTCGGCCGCCTCGCGGCGGAGTCGCGCGTACTCCAGCGCCGTCTCGTATCTATGATGTCCGTCCACGATATATACCGGGACCTCGCGCAGATCGGCGGCGATCGCGGTCGCCGCCTCCGGGTCGGTAAGACGCCAGAGGGTGTGGGCGACGCCGTCGGCGTCGACGGCATCGACGATCGGGTCGGCGTCGGTTGCCCGGGCGATCCGCTCGCGTGATTCCCCGCTCTCGTCGGCGTAGATGCCGAAGATCGCCTCCAGGTTGGCGTCGGTCGCGGTCATCAGCTTCAGGCGGTCGGCCTTCGGTCCGCTCAGGGTCCGCTCGTGGGGGAGGACCTTCCCCTCGGAGAAGGGGGAGAGGCGGACGCAGGTGATGAAGCCGAGCCGCTCGACGGCCTCGCCCGTGACCGGGTGGGTGAACCGCTGGCGGTAGGGGTAGAGGGCCTCCTCCCGCTCGCGCGTGAGCAATCCCCCGGTGATCCACGATCGGTAGAGATCGGCCGCGTCGCGATATTTCGCGTCGTCGTTCCCGTCCGGCAGGATCAGGCGGATCACGTTGTGGGGATCGCGTGCGATCAGCGCCCTGCGCTTCTCGTCGCTGATGACGTCGTACGGCGGGGCGATCACCGCGCCGAGATCCGGAACGCGGTCCGGATCGTATCGGTAAGGTCGAAACGGTTTGATATCAGGCATTGCTCTTCGAAAGGAACTATGTGGAATGTCGCTAAATTACTGCCTGAAGATCCTGAAGCAAACGAAGGAGACCACAATGGCACGACCGGTACAGACAAGACGAGGACAGCGGTTCCTGGGGGACGACGACAACATGATCGTTCACGACCTGGAGTATTCGATCGGCGCATGCGAGATCGACGAGGTCCTGGACGAAGGGCGTGGTGTGCGGTTCGAGCCCGACACGCTGGCGCAGGCGCGGCTTGAGAAGTACCAGCCCTGCCGTCGCTGCGTCGATCGCTAGCTAAACCCGGGGACCGGACGGCGCGTCGATCGGCCGTCGCGCAATGTGCACGATATGTCATCAGAACAACCAAGGAGAGATGTAATGAAGTTCTGTGTTCCGATACTTCTGGCATGCTTAACGACGGCCGCGGCATGGGCCGATCCGCCGGAGGAGGATGTCCTTCGGCCGAACGTGCCGAGCAAGGGGGAATGGTTCGCCCAGTTCGATCTGGGGCTCAACTACACCATGATGGACGGCAACCCCGTCTATCGCGGGCGTATTCTGGGGCTGGAGAATCTGACCAGCGATTTTCTGGAGTCGGCCGACGGGCTCGCGCCGCTGGTGAGCGCAACCGTGGGCTACAAGTTCACGCCGATGTTCGGGCTCGCCCTGCGGCTCGACTACGACGCCAAGGCGGCGGGGCGGAACGAGACGATGGTCGATACCTGCGAACTCTTCGATGTCGTCAACCAGACGGTCTTCCCGGCGCCGTTCACGGTGGAGAAGGATTATCAGGTCGATCTCGACTATCTCACCCTCTCACTCCTTCCTTCGATCCACTTCGACAAGTTCTATCTCTTCGCCGGCCCCTCGGTCGGGATTCCCCTCTCCTCGTCGATCGTCGAGACCGACAGGATGGATGACGAGTCCCCCTGTTCCTATTTCTTCACCACGGACGACTCCACCAAGATCGTCACCGGTGAGGCGATAGGTCTGGAGGAGAACCTTCGGGTCGCCGTCAAGATCGGCGCCGGCTATACGATCGACATTGCCGACGACATCAGCCTGGTCCCGCAGGTCGGCCTCGATCTGGGGCTGACCGACGCCTTCAAGGAGGATGGCCTGATCGCCCTCTCCAAGCCCGGTGTCGAGCAGCCGCTCCAGTCTCTTCTGTTTATCGTCAACCACGCAATCCGGACGACCTCGCTGCAGGCATCGCTCGGTCTGAGAATCAATCTATGAGGGGAGAAACCATGACGACCGTCACACGCATGTCGCTGTTTCTTGCCTTCGTCTGCGCGCTTCTGCTGCCGCCGGCGATCTCGGCCCAGACTACGCCGCCTGTCCCGAACAGGCCGGAGGTACAGGTATCGTTCCTTCCGATCAACTCGTCGAACGATGATTTCGCCCCGGCGGTCATCCGCGGCGGCGAGTATATGATCTTCACCTCCACCCGCTCCGGACCGTTCGGCGGCTCCGGCGATCAGCGGATCTGGATCGCCCAGCGGAGCACCGGCGGGTGGGCCGAGCCCGTATCGGCGAACGAGGCGTTGAGCCATGCCACACATTCCGGCTCCGCCACCCTCACGCCGGACGGCAATTACATGATCTTCGCCGCGTACGAGTGGGAATATCCCGACGGCGTGAGCGGGGTCGTCACCGAGAGGACCGACCTCTTCTCCGCCGAACGGATCGGCGGGGAGTGGGGGAACGTGAAGAACCTCGGCCCCTCCATCAACAGTTCGGCATGGGATACACAGCCGGCGCTGAGCCAGGACGGACGTCTTCTCTTCTTCGCCAGCGATCGTCCCGGCGGGCGCGGCGGCAGCGACATCTACGTCTCGCGACTGACCGCCTCCGGCTGGTCGGCCCCGGAAAACCTGGGGGACCCGATCAACACGCCGCTGGACGATGTGACCCCGACCTACGCCCCCGACGGGAAGACTCTCTTCTTCGCCAGCAAGGGACATGGAGGAGCGGGTGGTTTCGATCTCTTCGCGGCGAAGGGGGGAAGCGATCTGGGGAAGGGATGGCGTACCGTGGAGAACATGGGAACGCCGATCAACTCCACCTTCGACGAATACTACTTCGTCTCGATCCCGAACTCGAAGAACGGTTACTTCTGCTCGGATCGCGAGGGATCGATCGACATCTTCACCGCGTTCCCCAACCCCTATCCGCCGGAAGCGCTCGTGACGGTGTCGGGAGTGGTGATCGACAGGAAGTCCCGCCAGCCGGTCGGCGCCAACATTACGGTGACCGATCTCAGCTCCGGCGAGGTGGTGGCATCATATCGTGCCGATGACAAGACCGGCGACTACTACGTGATCCTCACGAAGGGACGCCGCTACTCGATCACGGCCGAGGCGCCGGACTACATCTTCTACTCCGACGACTACTCGGTCCCACCGGACGTTCAGGGGAAGGATCTGAAGAAGGATATCGAGCTCTCACGCACGACGGGAGGGACCACGAGGCTTCTCGTCTTCTTCGACTTCGACAAGGCGGAGCTGAAGAACGAATCGCGTCCCGATCTTGATCGCGCGACGGAGTTCCTGAAGAGCAACCCGAACGTACGGATCGAGATCGCCGGCCACACCGATTCGGTCGGCGTCGACTCCTACAACCAGAAGCTCTCGCAGCAGCGCGCCGAGGCGGTGCAGCAGTACTTCGTCTCGAAAGGGGTGGAGGCCGGAAGGATGAAAGCGAAGGGATACGGCGAGGCGCAGCCGATCGCCGACAATTCCACCGACGAGGGACGCGCCCGGAACCGTCGCGTCGAAATGAGAGTGGAGCCGTAAGGTTCCCTGAAACGACAGCCCCCGCCGGAGATCCGGCGGGGGCTGTTCAGTTCCATGAAAGCGCTTGGATTTACATCTTAGTGCTTGGCCGTGTCGCCGGCCGTATCGGCGTGGGCCGTGTCGCCCGGTGCAGGCGTGGCCGGCGGCGTTGCAGGAGCCGGCTCCGGAGTCGTGACTGCCGGGGTCGCCGCGGTGTCGGCCGCAGGGGTTTCATCCGAGCTGCTGCTGCATGCTCCAACGAACAGGCCGCAGAGGAGCAGGGGCATGAGTAAAGCTTTGAGCTTCATGAGACTAGTGTGAAATGGAAATGGAAGAACCGGCGAGCGTCTCAGACCTGGGACGTGCCTCCTACGAACAAACGGGGGCAAAATTACAAGATTCCTCATATCTATTCACATCGTTCGTGAAGTTTTTTAGAATGTCTTCCCGCGATGCTTTTCCTCCTGAAAGAGGCCGACGCCGGTTTGTATATCGTAAGGCGAAGTTCGTATGAGCGGGATGAGGATCGTCGTTGTCGGCAACGGGAGGCTCGCCGGAGCGATCCGGCTCACGTATGGTGATGCGGTCGTTGCTGTAGTATCGGGTCGCGATGCTGTGAGCGGCTCAATCCAATCGCTGCCTGATTGCGATATACTCTGGATCGCCACCGCCGATCGCGCCATCCCCGATGTCGCCGCTGCCCTGGCGGTGCTCCGTCGGGAGTGGGATGGGGCTACCGTGCTTCATTCCTCCGGCGCCACACCCGCGGCCGTCCTCGATCCCTTCAGGGAGCGGGGGGCCGAGACGATCGCGCTTCATCCCAACACCTCGCTTACCGGCGACGATCCGATCCCCTCGGGGCTTGTCTGGGGGATCACCCCGGAGACGCCGGAGGCGCGACTGCGGGCCGAAGCCCTTCTTGCCCCCGTCGCCCCACGGCTCGTCCCCCTTCCCGACGAACGCCGTCCGCTCTATCATGCCGCCGCGTCGACCGCATCCAATTTCTCGCTGACCCTCTATGCCGTGGCGGTCGGTCTCTTCGAACGCGCCGGAATGGGGCGTGAGGAGGCCCGCGCCGCCGTGGAGCATTTCATGCGGACGAGCATCGACCGCGCGTCGCGAACCGACGCCGGAAGCGTCCTGACGGGACCTATCGTACGCGGAGATACCGGAATCGTGGCGGCGCATCTGGCGGCGCTCGACGAAGGGGCGCCGGAACATCGCGAGCTTTATCTGGCCCTTGCCAGAGAGACCGTGAGAATGCTGGGGGAGAGGGGAAGCGGTGAGATGATCGATCTGCTCTTCCCCCCCGATCGATCGGGGGGGTGACGGGGTTCAGCGCATCGTTTCGAGCTCGTCCAGCGCCTGGCCCAGCTCGCCGACGGTATGAAGATCGCCGGCCCTTCTGCCGACGTCGATCCCGGCGCGATATGCCTCTTCGGCCTCATCGTATCGTTCCAGGGCCGCGTAGGCGCCGCCGAGCTGGTAGTAGGTCGCCAGATAGGCCGGGTCGCGACGGCGCAGTTCCGTCAGATACTCGATCGCGCGCTCGCGCTCTCCACGGCTGGAGAACTCAAGGGCGACCGCATAGCGCGAGAAGCTGTCGTCCGGGTCCTGCTCCAGGAACTGAAGCATCTGTTCGAGTCGATCCATGATCTCTGGTGCGGTCGGTCTGTTTCGGAGGGATGGGAATCGGGCTCCCCTCCGGGCGGAATCGTCATCCGAAGCGTGCCTGTACGCCGAATTCTGTCTTCCCCGCAAAACGGGGGAGGCAGTCATTTATCTGGGACCGCGATCGCTCGCGGCCTCGAGCAGCCTACCCGGCGCCGTGATCCCGTTCCGAAGAACGGGAAGGAGCGGGCCACTCCGTACCGACGCCCTATTTGGCCTTGCTCCGCGTGGGGTTTGCACTGCCGTCACGGTTGCCCGCGACGCGGTGAGCTCTTACCTCGCCATTTCACCCTTACCACAGGTCCGGGTCTCCCCGTTCCGATGGCGGTATCTTTTCTGTTGCACTTTCCGTCGCCTCTCCCGCGCGGGGTTGCCGCGCGGGATTGGGCGCCCAGCCGTTAGCTGGCACGCTGCCCTGTGGAGTTCGGACGTTCCTCCCCCCGGAAATCGGGGAGCGACTGCCCGGCACGCTCCGGATGGATAACTCCGATATCGTCGCTGAACCGCCTTCCGTCGACCGCCTTCCCGCGGCTCTAGTGCGCGGCGACCGAGGCGGCGATATCCTCATGGATGAGGATACGGCTGCAGTGCTGGCACGTGAAGAGGCGGTCGCCGCGGCGCATCTCCACCAGCGTCTGCGGCGTGATGGCGCGGAAGCATCCGGAGCAGGCTCCCTTGCGGACCTTGACGACCGCATCGGGATGCGCGCGGCGGATGTTGTCGTAGCGCTTCAGCAGCTCGTCGTCCACGATGGCGACCAGCTCGGTCTTGGCGGCGCGGAGCTCGTTGATTTCATCGGCGTTCGTCTCGCGCAGCGTGTGGAGCGTCCCGTGCTTCTCCTCCAGATCCTTCACAAGCTCCTCGCGCTGACGGTTGAGCATCTCGATCTCCTTCATGATCGTCGCCTCCTGGAGATCGAAGCCCGACATATGCCGTTCCACGCGCTGATGCTCGGCCTCGGCGGCCGCGATCTCGCTGGTGGTGGCGTCGTACTCCTTGTTGTTGCGGACGGTGCGGAGCCGTTCGTTCAGAGCCCGTATACGCTCCCGCATGCCCGCCAGCTCGTTGTACGAGTCGGTCCGTTCCCGGCGCAGGTCGTGAAGTCTGGTGTCCTCGCGCGTGATCGCCTCGGCGATCGATTCCGCCCGTTGTTGAAGCGCCTCGACTTCCGAGGGGAGCTCGCCGCCGCGGTCGTCGAGCTCATCGAGTTCGAGGTCGATCTGCTGCAGCTTATACAGTTTGCGTAGTTCTTCTTCCACAGTGCTCTGTCTCCGAATTGGATCTCGGGCGTTTGTTGGACGTGTTACTGAGAGACGAAATACCGTACCGGATTGGTCCCGGTCCGGAGCCTGACGACCCGGAGGTCGAGGTTTCGTGCGGCAAGGGTCTTCTCCACAAGGGAGGCGAGCCCTTCGGTCACGAATCGCTCCGACTCGGCGTGCCCCGGATCAAGGATCGGTATCGCGTCGTTCGCGGCATGAAATGCATGGTACCGGACGTCGGCCGTGATGAACGCGTCGGCGCCCGCCCGCACTGCGTCTTCGTAGAAGCTCATGCCGCTGCCCCCTACCAGGGCGACCGTTTTGACCAGGGCGACGTCGTGCCGCGCCGGGTCGTGAGCCAGCCGGACGCAGTCCGTATCGCAGGCCACTTTGACGAGATCGGCGAGTTCCGTCAGCGGGATCTCCGCCTCGAGTTCGCCGACGGCCCCCATGCCGGCGTCCGGCCGCAGCGGGCTCGGGAGAAGGGGGCGGATATTCCGCAGGCCCAGGCTTTGCGCCAGCAGCGTGTTCGTTCCGGCGGGATGCGCGTCGAACGCCGTGTGGACCACGTAGAGGGGGGTTCCCGACTCTATCAGCCGTATCACGCATCGCTCCACCCGTCCCTCGGTCGTCAGACGACGCAGGGGGCTATAGATCAACGGATGAAAGGCGATAATCAGTTCCACCCCTTCGGCGGCCGCCGTTTCGAGGAGAGCCTCCGTGACCTCGTACGCCACGCCGATCGAGCGGAGTTCCCGGGTCGCCGTACCGACCTGCAGACCGACGGGATCGTCGGGGAGGGCAAGGGAGAGGGGGAGCTCCTGCTGGAAATCGCTGATGAAGGATCGGACGTCCACTTCGTTGGTCGGATCTGATTGACGGAAGAGCCGATCGGCGGCAACGGGAGCCGGGCGACCCGGTTCAGTTCGTGCCGAGCCTGCGATAGAGCGGCAGCAGCGATCGCGTCTTCCGTTCGGTGCTTTCGAACTTCGTGATCACCGTGAACTCCTTCGTCCCTTCGGACCAGAAGATCACCGGCATCGAATCGCCGCCGTACGTGCCGTTGGTGCTGTGATACTGCTCGTAGTTGAACCCGCCGGGGTTGGTGTAGTACATCCAGATCCCCTTGTTCTCGAACCTGTAGAGGCCGACCTCCTCGTACGAATCGAACTCGAAGGTGACCTCGCCGTTCAGGACGCCATCCTCCTCGTAGAGCCGCTTCTTCACGTTCCTGTAGCCCGGGTGGTCCTGTTCGAACTCGTTCCCCTTCAGATAGCGGGTGATCAGCTCGGTGTAGTCCTTCGCCGAGGCGTCGGCGGACTCATCCTCGGCGGACATGATGTTGTGGAACGTGATCGAGGCCGATCCGCTTCCGTCAGGGTTCAGTTTGAATCTGTAGTCCTTCCCCTCAACGATCAGGCATCCACCCAGAAGAACCGGGAGGAGGAGCAGGGCGAGGATCGGGGCTGACGGGAGGGATCTGAGTCTGAGCGGCATCGATCTGAATCAATTCGGTCGTTCATCTGAGCGGACGTCTCTGGACGACGAAGCGGAGGCCGGAGCAGTGGCCGCCGCTTTCCGATACCGCCGCCCGGGGGCGCGACCGGCACGAACCCGGAGAGTACGATATGATGCGGAGGGCGAGGGACTCGAACCCCCACAGGCTTGCGCCCGGCGGTTTTCAAGACCGCTGCAATACCATTATGCGAGCCCTCCGTCAACGGGCAACCCAAATATACGTTTGCGGGCCACTTCGGGCAACCTGCGGCCGGGGGCGGCATCAAATCTTACACGTCTACGATATTGCGCGCTCGTCGATGATATCCTCGCCGGCCCGCTGCTGCACCGCCACCAGACGGGCGAAGAATCCCCCCAGCGCCATCAGCTCGTCGTATCCCCCGAACTCCTCGATCCGTCCGTGCCGCATCACGGCGATCCTGTCGGCGCTTCGTATCGTGCTGAGCCGGTGGGCGATGATCAGCGTGGTCCTTCCCTCCATCACTCTCTCCAGCGCCTCCTGCACGAGCCGCTCCGATTCGGCGTCCAGATAGCTCGTCGCCTCGTCCAGGATCAGGATGGAAGGGTTGCGGATGATGGCGCGGGCGATCGCCACCCGCTGCCGCTGCCCGCCGGAAAGCCTGACCCCGCGTTCCCCGACGATCGTCTGAAATCGATCGGGAAACGATTCGATGAACTCCAGAGCGTTCGCAAGACGCGCCGCCTGATGCAGATCGTCCTGCGATGCGTCCGGATTTCCGTAGAGGATGTTCTCGGCGATCGTGCCGCCGAAAAGGGTGATATCCTGCGGCACCAGCGCTATCGACGACCGGACAGTGTGGAGCGGATAGTCGCGCGCGTCGCGTCCGTCGATCGCGATCACCCCCGCCGCCGGGTCGAAGAAGCGGAGAAGGAGGTTGACGATCGTCGATTTTCCGGCCCCCGACGATCCCACCAGCGCCAGACTGCTTCCGGCCGGGACGGCAAGGGAGACGTCCGCCAGCACCGTCACATCGGGCCGCGATGGATATCTGAACGAGACGTTCCGCAGCTCGATCGCGCCGCCGATCGCTCTCTCCGGCGTCACAGGTTCCTCGATCGCCTCACCCTCCATCTCCAGTAGAATCTCCCGCACCCGCTCGCTCGCCCCGATTGCCCGCTGGACCGAGCCGAAGAGGTCGGCGAAGCTCCCCATCGCCCCTCCGACGAACGCCGCGTAGAGGATGAACGACATCAGATCGCCGATCGAGAGATCTCCGCTCTGTACAAGCCCCCCCCCGTACCAGATCACGCCGGTCAGCGCGCCGAAGAGGACGAAGATGATGAAGGCGACGAACGCCCCGCGCGCCCGCGCCACCTTGAGCGAGATGCCGATCAGCTTGTCGAGATCCTTCCTGTAGCGCGCCGATTCGCGCCGTTCGGCGGTGAACCCCTTGACCACAGAGATCCCCTGCAGCGTCTCCTCGACGATCGTGTTGAGCGCCGCGTAGAGATCCTGCACCTGCTTGCTCGATTTCCGTATGGCGCGCCCGAAGAGGACGGCGATCAGAACGAGCAGAGGGATCGGGATCAGGATGAGAAGCGTGAGCTGCGGCGACGTGTAGACCACCAGAACGATGCCGCCGATCATGATGACGGTCTGGCGGATCAGCTCCGACATCGTCGTGGTGATCGTCGTGTGGATCGTCCCGATATCGGTGCTGATGCGGCTGGAGAGATCCCCCACGCGGCTGGTGTTGAAGGTGCTCATCGGCAGCCTCAGGATCTTCTCGTAGAGATCGTGCCGCAGGTCGGCCAGCGAGCGCTCGGCGACATCCATCAGGAAGAAGGTCCGCACGTAGCTGAACCCCGACTGCGCCAGCAGCACGGCGAGGACGATCAGCGAGAGGCTCCCCAGGGTCAGCCCGTGGGCGGGCTTGCCGGTGACCACGTCGATCAGCATGCCGGTCAGCCCGGGGAACGCCAGGCCGGCCAGGGAGGAGATGAGAAGCGCCGCGACCGCGACCAGGAACTTCCAGCGGTAGGGGGCAAGGTAACGGAGAATGAACCGCGATCCCGCGAACGCCTTCAGCGACAGACGGGGACGCGGCGTGTCGGCCGGTGGAGAGGTCTGAGCCATTACGATAGATTGTTAGGGACGGAACAGACGGTGCGGCAGGCCGTGCCGTCTGTTCACCTTCAGGGTAAATAGATCAGCGACCGGGATTCGTGCTGGTCTCCGGCATCGAGCATGACGTAGTACGCCCCGCTCGGAAGGCCGTTGGGGATGAAGAGAACCGTGTGCCGTCCGGCAGGTCGAGGGTCGCCGTCCAGGAGTCTGGCGACCTCTTCTCCCAGCGAATTGTACACGGCCAGCGTGACGGCCGAGGATTGCCGCACGGTGAAGTCGATCGACGTGAACTCCCTGAAGGGATTGGGGGAGGCTTGGCCGATGGCAGTGATTGTGGGGATGACATCTTCGCAGACCGTCACCCGCTCGCGCACCGAACCGAGATCGATCACCGTCCGCCTGAGAACCGTTCCGTCGTTGTGCGATCTGATGACGACCTCGACCCTATCCTCGCCGGTGAGCGGGGCGGAGGTCGGCGCCAGGGTCCACTGGGCGATTCCGGAGACGGGGGAGAGGGTCCGGCCGCTGCGCGGCGTCGATCCCCCGGAGAGAGGGGTGAGGGTGATGTCGAGCTGACGTCTCTCGGCGAGCATATCGTCGGAAATCTCCTGGATCGACATTCCCGGCGCTCCGTTCAGGGGATTGTCGACCCATGCGCCGACGGTGACCGTGTTGTCGTTCGCGATATGGATGGCCGGATATCCGACGACCGGCCGTTCGCGGCTGAGCCGTCGCAGCGCCTCCTCGACGTTCAGAAGCCCGTACCCGTAGGCGGTGTCGGGGTTCTCGGCGTGGGAGGCGGTCTGCTGGATGAGCGTTCTCACCTCATAGGGGGTCAGATCGGGCCGCGCCGAGAGGATGAGAGCGATGCCGGCTGTTGCGAGCGGGGAGGCGAGCGAGGTCCCCTGTGCGGCCGCGAAGGCGATGGAATCCTTGCTGTCGGCTCCCCACACCTTCACCCCCATCGTCGCGATATCGGGCTTCAGACGTCCGTTGCCGGAGAAGCCTCTGCTGCTGAAGGAGGCGATGACGCTGTGGGAGTCGACGGCCGCCACGGCGATCGCCGAATCGGCCTCCGCCGGCACCCCGATGAACTTGAACCCTGAAAGGAACTCGTTCCCCGCCGCGTTGACGCAGACCACGCCGAGCGAGACGCAATGGTTCAACCCTCTGCTGGCGAACGCCGTACGGCCGTCGAGTTCGTCGTAGGTGTGCGATTTCTCCGGCGGGTCGTAGCTGGTGTAGCCGAGCGAGGCGTTGGTGATATCGACCCCCTGCGCCTCCAGCCACTCCAGCCCCGCCACGTAGTTGTCCTCCTCGACGTTCCGCTCCGAGCGGATATCCTCGGTTCGCGCCAGCAGGAAGCTTGCGCTCGGGGCGCCGCCGACGAACTTCCCCGGCAGGTAGCCGGCGATGGTGCTCATCACGGTGGTGCCGTGGTACTCGGAGGGGTTCTCTCCCGGCTCGTCGTAGGTGGAGGTGTCGCCGTAGACGAAGTCCCGTTCGCCGATCACGTCGGCGTTCCGGAGCGCCAGGTGGCTCCTCCAGTCGAACCCGCCGTCAAGGACTCCGATCAGAATATCCTCGCCGGCGATGCCGCGCGTGTGGGCGTAGTCGAACCGGCTCAGCCTGTTCTGGTACCCGGTCAGACCGTATCTGTTCGTGATGCATCCTCCCCTCTCCGGGATCTCCTCCTGCGCCGATTTCGCGACCGCGACCTTGTCGAAGGGAGAGGAGGGGGAGGGGGGAAGGGTGCGGACGGTACGGATCGAATCGAGGAACGGAAGGGTCAGAAGGGATCTGTAGGTGACCGAGTCGGTGCGGACCATGACGGTGTTGAGCCATCGGGAGCTCTGGGCGATCACGGCGCCGGTCGAGAGTATCGCGTCAAGATAAGGCTGGGGGATCGGGAGATCGGCCGTGGAGACGCGCTCATCCGGCGGAAACATCTTCAGACGGCGGTTCAGCGCCCGTCCCGTCAGGTGCGCGGTCGCGGTCCGGTACAACGGATCGTTCGGGGGGATGATCCTGTGCGGCGTCCCCTTATCGCTGATGTAGAGCCTGTAATATCGTAACGAGTCCTGAGCGCATGCCGTCGATACCATCAAGAGAACCGCTGCCGTCAGAACGGGAAAAAGTCTCGCCATTCGTAGTATCCGTTGACGTCCGTGCCGTAGAGAGATCGAGCCTTTGAGAACAGGGAATGTAAGCTAATCCCCCGTGATTGAATATCCCATTGTAACAAGTAACAAATTAGATGTCGAGTATGGCGGTAGCGGGGGGGAACAGTATATTTGGGCACCTCAGTCCGAAGTCCCTACCAGACGAAATTCAAACGATATCTAACCTGATGAGCGCCAGTCAAGCTAAAGCCGGATCGAAGAGCAAGAAACGTCAGTCGAAGGCGGAAACGGTTCCGTCCGACCTCGTGCTGGAGGTTGGGGGAGAGGGCCCGGGTGAAGCGATCACCAACGGCAACTCCTCGACCGCTCCCTCGATCGTACCGGATGCCGCGACGCTCCGTGAATGGTACGGGCTGATGCATCTGGGACGTATTCTGGACGAAAAGGCGGCCAACTATCTGAAGCAGGCGAAGGGCTGGAGCTACCATGCCCCGTGCGCCGGCCATGAGGGAATCCAGCTCGCGCTGGGACGGTCGTTCCGTCAGGGGACCGATTTCCTCTTCCCGTACTATCGCGATCTGATGACGTCGCTCGCCGCCGGCATCACCCCGTACGAGATCATCCTCAACGGTCTCAGCAAGGAAGGGGATGTGGCCGGCGGGGGACGTCACATGTCGAACCACTTCGCCAAGCCGACGATCGGCATCCAGAACGTCTCGAGCTGCACCGGCAACCATGCGCCGCACGCGGCCGGCGTCGCCAAGGCGATCAAATACTACAAATCGGACGCGATCAGCTTCTATTCGGGGGGTGAATCGGCCTGCTCCGAGGGCTACTTCTACGAGGCCGTCAACGGCGCCACCGTCGCGAAGCTTCCGGTGATCTTCGTGATCCAGAACAACGGCTACGGCATCTCCGTCCCGCTTCACGAGGCGAGCGCCAACCCGATCGTCTCCGACAACTTCAGCGGCTTCGCCAACCTCCATATCGTCCGCGTCGACGGCACCGATGTGCTCGACTCCTGGCGCGGCATGCAGGAGGCGATCGCCTACGTGCGGAGCGGAGCGGGGCCGGCGATGGTCCATGCGCAGTGCGTCCGTATCGGATCGCATTCCAATTCGGATCGTCATGAGCTCTATCGCACTCCGGAGGAGCTGGCCGAGGCGAAGGGGAAGGACCCGGTCAGAAAGCTCCGCGCCTACCTGCTGGAGCAGGGGATTGCGACCGAAGAGGATCTGGCCGGAATCGAGGCGGGGAACAAGACGATATTGTTCGACGCGGCCGACAAGGCCGAGGCGACCCCCGACCCGTCGCCCGAATCGTACAAGGAGTTCCTGATCGCCGACCCCTACGCCGCGAAGGAGAATCGCGACGCCGAAGGGGAGGAGATGACGCTGCTCCAGTCGCTCAACACCGTCATGAAGGAGGAGTTCCGGCACAACCCGAACACCTTCATCTGGGGGCAGGATGTGGCGACCAAGGAGAAGGGCGGCATCTTCAACGTGACCAAGGGGATGCAGCAGGAGTTCGGCTACGACCGTGTCCACAACGCTCCGATCTCCGAGGATTATATCGTAGGCTCGGCAAACGGCTTCAGCCGCTTCAGCGACGACGTCCGTCTGCTGATCGAGGGGGCGGAGTTCGCCGACTACTTCTGGCCGGCGATGGAGCAGACCGTGGAGATGGGACATGAATACTGGCGCACGCGCGGGCAGTTCTCGCCGAACGTCACGATTCGTATCGCATCGGGAGGATATATCACGGGGGGTCTCTACCACTCGCAGAACATCGAGGCGTCGCTGCAGCCGCTGCCGGGGATGAGGATCGTCTACCCGGCGTTCGCCGACGACGCGGCCGGTCTCCTCAGGACCTGCCTCCGCTCGCGCGGGATGTCGATCTTCCTGGAGCCGAAGTTCCTCTACAACCACGGCTGGGCCAAGACTCAGGTCCCCCCCGGATTCGAGGTGCCGTTCGGCAAGGCGCGCACCCGGCGCCAGGGGCGCGATCTGGTGATCATCGGCTACGGCACGGCGATCCATCTGGCGATCCAGGCGGCGGAGAAGCTGGCGGCCGAGGGGATCGAGGCGGAGGTGCTCGACCTGCGTTCGATCAAGCCGATGGACGACGAGGCGATCTTCGAGGCGGTCCGCAAGACGAGCCGCGCGCTGGTGGCGCATGAGGATCATCTGCTGGGAGGGGTCGGCGGAGAGATCGTCGGCAGGATCATGACGAACTGCTTCGGCTATCTGGACGCGCCGGTGATGCGGGTCGGGAGCAAGGATACGCCGGTCGGCTTCTCGCCGGTGCTGGAGCGCGCCATCCTTCTCAACGCCGACGACATCTACCGGAAGGCCAAGGAGGTCATATCGTATTGAGCCGTGATTGCGGAAGGCGACGGTAACCGACCGTCCCATTATCCCGCATCACGATTCATCGGAGAAGTGGAACGGCCCGGTCCTGCGCACGTAACCGCAGCCGGGCCGTGTCGTGTCGCGAAGCGATTCATTGTGCCCGCCGTGCCCAGGCGTTTCACCGGTCGTCGGGGCGGGCCATCGATCAGGTCAATCACATCTTCTGACGGTCAGGCGCGATCGATCCGCAACATCGCGGCGCCGGGACCGTAGGGATCGCACCATGAGCATCAACAGCCTCCGACAATCATTCGTCATCATCGCCGTAGTTCTCGCCGGGGCGGGGTCGGTCTACTCGCAGACACCCCCCGTCACGCGGACCCTCACGATCGAGGAGGCGGTCTCCATCGCCAACGACAGGAATCTCACCATCGAGCTCGCCCGTTCGCGCGTGAACACGGCGGGGGCGCGGGTCACAAGCTCGTTCGGAACCTTCCTTCCCCAGATAAATATCTCCAGCGGATATACACGGCAGCTCAGCGACGGCACGGTGGTTGTGCAGGGGACGCCGATCCCCGGCAACAGACCCCCCGACAATCTGAGCGCGAACATCTCGGCGAGCGTTCTGCTCTTCGACGGATTCGCACGCACCGCGACATACAGCGCGTCGCAATCCGATCTTACAGCCTCGATGGAGACATTGAACAGAACGAAGGAGGATGTGGCGTTCCAGACCAGATCGGCCTTCCTGAACGTTCTCCGCTCCGATCAGATCGTGGAGGTGCGGAGGAACGATATAGAACTGAACCGCGAGCAGCTCGTGCGCGCCAGGGGACTGGTGGAGAGCGGCGCCGCGCAGGTGGGAACCGTCTACTCGCAGGAGGCGGAGCTCGCCAACGCCGAGCTTGCGCTGGAACAGGCCTCCACCGACGTCATCATCGCGCGGAACACGCTGGAGCAGATTCTGAACCTTGATCCCGCGGTCGAGGTGCGCGCCAGCGCCGAGGGGCTCGCCAGCAGCGTCGACTCGCTGGAGATCCTGGAGTCGCGCGGCGCCCTTGGATCGTTCGACGATATGCTGAGACGCCAGCGCGAGAACCGGAAGGATATCCGCGCGGCACAGCTCGCCGTGGAGTCGGCCGGCGCGTCGGTCAAGGCGGCAAGGGGGAACTACTACCCGCAGGTCTCCGCCAGCGTCGGTTACGGCTGGCAGAGGGCGGGGGATATCCGCAGCGGCAACTCCAGCTTCGGGCTCAACCTGAACTACACGCCGTTCGACGGCTTCCGTACCAACGAGCAGGTGCAGCTTGCCGAGGCGCAGCGTCAGTCGGCCGAGATCGAACTGCGGCGTCTGGAGCTGCAGGCGCAGTCGGAGCTTCAGCAGTCGCTGGCCCGCCTGGACGGCGCCGAACGCCAGCTCCGCGCCGCTTCCAAGGCGGTGACCGCCGCGCGCCAGAGCCGTTTCGCCGCCGACGAACGGTACAAGGTCGGGCTCGGTAATTACGTCGATTATCTGCTGGCGAACTCGCAGTATCTGAGCGCCCAGATCAACCAGGTCAACGCGGTCTTCAATTTCCGCCTGGCCCTCTACGAAGTCAGATACCAGCTCGGCGAATAACCGTCGTCCGAGAGACCGGGCCTGAGACCGGCCCCGCGACCGATCAACGATCCCAGATCACTAACGACCCGTGCAATTTCATGGCTGAGAAACCGATTCAACGTCCCGTAAGAAAGAAGAAGAGTCGTACCGGCCTCATCGTTGGCGCCCTCATTGTTGCCCTGCTGGGGGCGGCGATCGCCTCGGTCGCCCTGAAGGGGAACGACGACCGCGTATCGGTGGAGCTGACCGAGGTGACGCAGAGAACGATCACCCAGACCGTGGTGGCGACCGGCATGATCGACCCGGAGACCCAGGTGAAGATCTCACCCGAGGTGAGCGGCGAGATCATCTTCCTCGGCCCCAAGGAGGGGGACTTCGTGCAGCGCGGCCAGGTGCTCGTCCGGATCAATCCCGAGTCGATACTTGCCGAGCGCCAGCAGGCGGAGGCCTCGATCTCCGGCGCACGGGCGCGCCAGGCCTCGTCGCGCGCCAATCTGCTCCGCGCCGAGCAGGAGCTGGCAAGGGTGCAGCAGCTGTACGAGAAGGCGCTGGCCACGAAGCAGGAGCTGGAGAATATCCAGTCGCAGGTGGAGGTCGCCAAGGCGGAGCTGGAGGCGGCCGGGTTCCAGGTGGAGCAGCAGCGCGCCGCCGTGCGGCAGGTGCAGGAGTCGGTCAACAAGACCACCATCGTCTCTCCGATCGCCGGCACGGTGACGAACCTGAACTCGAAGGTCGGCGAAAAGGTCGTCGGCGCGATACAGATGTCGGGAACGGAAATCATGACGCTTGCCGATCTTTCGGTGATCGAGGCGGTGGTCGACGTATCGGAGACCGATGTCGTTCAGGTCAGCGTGGGGGATCAGGCGGAGGTCGAGGTGGACGCGATCCCGAACAGGAAGTTCAAGGCGATCGTCAGCCAGATCGCCAACTCCCCCAAGAAGAGCGGCGTGGGGACGAACGAGCAGCTGACCAACTTCGAGGTCCGCGTCAGGTTCATCGATCCCGACGGGCGGCTCCGCCCCGGCATGACCGCCACGGCGACGATCGAGACCGCCAGGGAGGCCAACGTCCTCGCGGTTCCGATCCAGGCGGTGACCACGCGGACGAAGAAGGAGCCGGAGAAGAGCGAGGAGGAGAAGGAGGCCGAGGAGGACAACGTCAGGAACCTGAAACTCGATCGTGAGGAGAAGGAGGAGAAGCCCGACCCGATCGTCTTCGTCCGCGACGGCGAGGTCGTCAGGGCACGCGTGGTGGCGACCGGGATACGGGACGATCAGTATATCCAGATCGTGAGCGGACTGAAGAAGGGGGAGACCGTGGTGAGCGGCAACTACCGCGCCGTCAGCGAGGAGCTGGAGGAGGGATCGAAGATCAAGACCACGATCTCCACGACCTCGTCGACATCGACGAAGGAGAAGAAATGAGCGCCCCGCATCAGCCTTATATCGCGCCGGAGGGGACGCCCGTCATCGGAATGCACAATATCGCGCGGCGATATCAGATGGGCTCCGAGACGATCCATGCCCTGCGCGATGTGTCGCTTCTGATACATCGCAACGAATATGTCGCGATCATGGGGCCGTCGGGGTCGGGGAAGTCCACCCTGATGAACATCATCGGCTGCCTGGACACCCCGAGCGGCGGCCAGTACGATTTCAACGGCGAGAAGATCTCGTCGCTCGGGGACGCCGATCTTGCATATATCAGAAACCGGGAGATCGGGTTCGTCTTCCAGACGTTCAATCTTCTCTCGCGCAGCGATGCGATCAGAAACGTGGAGCTGCCGCTGGTCTACGCCGGCTACGGCAGGGCCGAACGGCGTGAGATGGCGGAGCAGGAGCTGATCGCCGTGGGGCTGGGGGAGCGTATGTCGCACAAGCCGAACGAGCTCTCCGGCGGGCAGCGCCAGCGCGTGGCGATCGCCCGCGCCCTGGTCACCCGTCCCTCCATCATCCTTGCCGACGAGCCGACCGGCAACCTCGACTCCAAGACCGGCAACGAGATCATGCGGCTCTTCGAGGAGCTCTGGATGAAGGGGAACACGATCATCCTGGTGACCCACGAGGAGGATATCGCGCGGCACGCGGCACGGATCATCAGAATGCGCGACGGGCGCATCGAAAGCGATCTGCCGAACGACAACAGAGTCATGTTCAGAACCGACGCCGACCCTGCCGTGCCGGCCAGCGGCGCGCACTAGATCATCCTCTCCGGAGCAGTCGATCATGATGCAGATACTGGAAAGCATACGGATGGCGATCGCGGCCCTGGTCGGCAACAAGATGAGGGCGGCCCTGACCACGCTCGGTATCGTGATCGGCATCGGCGTCGTCCTCCTGATGGGGTGGATGCTGGCGGGGCTCGACAGCGCGCTGGAGGAGACCCTCTCGATCTTCGGCGACGACATCCTCTACATCGACAAGTTCGACTGGACCGGGGAGGGGAACTGGCTGACCGACAGGAACAGAAAGAACATCACCTACGATCAATACCTGCGCGTCGAGGAACGGATACGGGGGGCGGAGCTCGTGCTGCCGACGGTCCGCCAGAGCGCCCGCTCGATCCGTTACGGCGATCTGGAACTGACCGGCACCACCATGTTCGGCACCACCGCCCGATATGTCGGCATCCTCGGCGGAAATATCGAGGAGGGGCGTTTCTTCACCGAGGCCGAGGAGAGCTCCGCGTCCCTTGTCGCGGTGCTCGGCTCCGGCACCGTCGACGCTCTCTTCCCGAACGGCGACGCCCTGGGCAAGACGATCAAGGTCGACGGTCTGCCGTTCGTGGTGGTCGGCACGCTCCCCAAACGGGGGACGCTGATGGCGGACTTCGTCGACAACCAGGTGATCATCCCCCTGAAACGCTTCTTCGGCATGTACGGGAAGCAGCGTGTCGTCATCAATGTGAAGGCGGGGGGGCCGGATAAGGTCGAGGAGGTGAAATACGAGACGATCGGCGTGATGCGCCAGGTCAGATCGCTGGCGCCGGAGACGCCGAACGATTTCGCCATCAACACGCAGGAGCAGTTCCGCGAACAGGCGAACCAGCTTCGGGCGGTGGTCTGGAGCGTCGGCGTCGTCATGACGGGGCTCTCGTTCCTGGTCGGCTCGATCGGCATCATGAACATCATGTTCGTCTCGGTCACGGAGCGGACCAAGGAGATCGGCATACGGAAGGCGGTGGGGGCGACACGGCGGTCGGTGCTGCTTCAGTTCCTGGTTGAAGCGGTGATCCTCTGTCTGCTGGGATCGATCATCAGCCTGATCTTTACCTCGGGGATCGCCTTCGCCGGCGCATGGTACCTGAGGACGGAACACGATATAACGTTCCTCAACCCCTATGTTCCTCCGGACCAGATCGGCATCGCCCTGGCGGTGTCGGTGCTGGTGGGGATCATGGCCGGGGTGATTCCGGCCTACCGGGCGGCGAAGCTCGATCCGGTCGAGGCGTTACGGGCCGATTAGGATATATCTTCAACAAGCTTTCTCAACTCCGATGCAGGTAACGGAATCGGTACGGATGGCGGTCCAGTCGATCCGCGGGAACAAGCTCCGCGCGGCGCTGACTCTGCTGTCGATCTCGATCGGCGTCTTCGCGATCGTCGGGGCCGCCTCGGCCGTTGCCGCCCTGAACGCCACCGTGGACAATCAGCTCTCCGCCTTCGGCAGCACGTCGTTCACGATCCAGAAGGCGCCGGCGATCCTGCTGGGGCGGTCGGCATGGCGCAAGTATGCCAACCGGAAGGATATCACGCTGCGCCAGGCGATGCGGCTGAAGGAACGGCTCACGCTCGCCGACCAGGTGGGGATGACGATCTTCTCCGGGATCGCCGTCCTGAAGCACGGCGAGGAGAAGACCGATCCCGACGTGAACGTGATCGGGGGGGACGAGGCATATATCGTCAACGCAGATTTCGGGGTGGAGTCGGGTCGCGGCCTCGATCCCGGCGACGTAAACTCCGCCTCCGACGTGGCGGTGATCGGCGCCGACGTCTCCAAGGAGCTCTTCAAGGGAGGGAAGGGAGTGGGGGAGTCGATCCGCATCAACGGACGCAAGTTCACGGTGATCGGCGTGCTGGAGGGGAAGGGGGGAGTGATGGGGCAGAGCCAGGACAACTTCGTGCTGATCCCGATCACCAGCGCCTCCAAGTATTTCTTCGACGAGTGGGGGACCTCCGTAAGCATGACGATCCGCGCCTCCTCTGTCGATCTCGTCGACGAGACCACCGATCAGGCGATCGGTCTGCTCCGGATCATCCGTCGCCTCGATATCGGCCAGGAGAACGATTTCGAGATCATCACCGGCGCCGACGTCGCCGAGACCTTCGCGGACTTCACGCAATATATCACATGGTTCGGCGTGATCTGCGGCTGCGTCTCGCTGCTGGCGGCCGGGGTCGGCATCATGAACATCATGCTCGTCACGGTGAAGGAGCGGACCCGCGAGATCGGCATCCGGAAGGCGGTCGGCGCCACCAGCGGCGACATCCTGACCCAGTTCGTGATCGAGGCTGTCACCATCTGCCAGCTCGGCGCTCTGATCGGCGTGACGCTCGGCCTGCTGGCCGGCGTCGGCATCGGCGCGGCGATGGAGGTCGCGGCCCCGGTCCCGTGGGACTGGGTGATCGGAGCGCTCGGCGCCTGCCTTGCGATCGGCATGGTCTTCGGCACCTACCCGGCCTGGAGAGCATCGCGTCTCGATCCTATTGAAGCATTGCGATACGAATAGCATCGCGCATCCTCGAAGCGCACAGAGCCGCCGGCCCGTCACGGCCGGCGGTTCCGTTTCATGACGGCGCGGAGCCGCCGGCCCGTTCGATCGAACTCCATCGCGATGTTACGGTATCGTGACGGGAGATCGAAACATCACTACCCTATCTTTCTAACTTCCCGGATTTCTCAACCGTTGTAGGTTCAGGTTGAGATAATGATGCCGTTTTTTTAATAACTTGGGCTCGACCTGGTGTAAAGGAGGAAGCGGGGCCCGGAGAGCGCCGCGGAGAGGATGCAAGAGAACGGTGTCATCATGGAACGGGAGGGGATTACGGGAACGAACGAATCGCGTAATTGTTTGGGGTGTCCAATCCCACGTCAATAATCGGAGATAACGGAGGCACTATTCATGAATCGAACACTGAAGGTCGGAGCTCTTGTTCTGGCTGTTGCGGGCATGTCGGTCATCACCGGCTGTTCCAGCAAGATCACGGAGGAGCAGCTCGCGGAGCTGAAGAGGCTTCGTGACCAGGAAAGGACGCTCACTCAGCAGATCAGTGCGAAGGAAGGGGAGAAGGGCACCCTTCAGAGCGAGGTCAACGCACGGCGGGCCGATCTCGACCGCTGCAACACGAACAAGCAGTTCGTCCAGGGAAAGCTGGCGCAGTGGCCCAACGTATGGCCCGACTGGACCTATACCGAGATCGATACGGTAGGTCAGGGAAGCCAGTCGGTTCCGCGCCGTTAATCCTCACTCATAACACGAGATCACACGGAGACCACAATACATGAGAAGAACATTAACGGGCCTCATCGCCTTTATGATGGCCGCTCCGCTCTTCGCGCAGCAGCCGGCCGATCCGAACAAGCCGGATGATCAGCTGACGGAGGAAGAGGCCACCATACGCATCGCCGAGTGGCAGAACAAGGTCAACGCTCTGCAGAGCCGTCTGGATGCCCTGACCAACGACATCAGCTCCATGCGCACGCAGCTTACGCAGCTCCGTGACGACATGAAGCGCTGCAACGACGAGATCTACGCTCTGGTAGGCGCCACGGAGGCCGACGTTGCGGCGTTCCGTGAGGCGCTCGGGCGGATCGAGGGGCGCATCCGCGACATGAAGAACATGTCGGACGACCAGCTCTCGCAGAACCTTGCGCAGATCGACGCGCTGGAGAACGATCTGAACAAGCTGCGCCGCAACAAGATCGCGATCCTTCCGGAGTTCTACGACCGCGTCCTCACCGACGCTCGCGATATCCGCGATCTTCGCACACGCGCCGGACGGAGCAAGAGCACCTATACGGTCGGCACCTGGTCGAAGGACCGCGACTGCCTCTGGAATATCTCGGCAAAGGATCAGATCTACGGCGACGCCTTCATGTGGCCGAAGATCTGGCAGGCCAACACCGACCAGATCCGCAACCCCGATATCATCCATCCGGGGCAGGTTCTGACCATTCCGCCGCGCGGTCCGAAGTCCGATGAGGAACTTCGCGCCGAGCGTCTGTATTATCGTAAGAAACGAGCAGCCGCAGCACAGGCTCGCCGGGTCGCCGCCGAACGTTCGGAGCAGGTCGACCAGGAGGAGGCCGGCAGCGGCGGTAAGTAACCGGTCGCTTCATTACGGCGGGATTCATCGAGAGCCCTGCGGAATGATATTCCGGAGGGCTTTCTCATTTGCTCGTTATGCGATCGACCCCGGTCGATCGTTCATTATCTGTCGTCAACGCCCGTCAACGATCGTATATTGTGCCCCTTATGGAGACAGTGGAAAAGAAGATCAAGCTCGGCAACGTCGATCAGCAGGCCCTTCTCGGCTTCAACGACGCCAACCTGAGCGTGCTGGAAAACAGATTCGACACGGCCATCAACGTCCGCGGCGATACCGCCCTGCTTCAGGGGGAGCCGGCGGAGGTCTCGGTGATCGAGAAGATCCTGAAGGAGATGGTCTACATGGTGCAGCGGAACGGTTCGCTCCTGCCGAAGGATGTCGACATGATCATCGATCTGGTCGTCGGCGGGAAGGCCGAACAGCAGCTCCAGGGGGAGAATCTCGACGAGGTGATCCTCTTCGCCAAGGAACATGTCGTGAAGGCCCGCGGCGAGAAGCAGAAGGAGTATTACAGGAAGGTCCGCGAGAACGATATCGTCTTCTCGATCGGTCCCGCCGGCACCGGAAAGACCTACCTGGCGGTCGCGATGGCCGTGGCGGCATATCGCAACCGTGAGGTGACGAAGATCGTGCTGGCGCGCCCCGCGGTGGAGGCCGGGGAGAGCCTCGGGTTCCTGCCGGGGGATCTGAAGGAGAAGGTCGACCCCTACCTGCGCCCCCTCTACGACGCGCTGGACGAGATGATCCCCGCGGAAAAACTGAAGACGATGATGGAGAAGCGGGGGATCGAGGTGGTTCCGCTCGCCTACATGCGCGGCCGCACGCTCAACAACGCGTTCGTGATCCTGGATGAGGCGCAGAACGCCACGGCGATGCAGATGAAGATGTTCCTGACCCGTCTGGGGGCGAACAGCCGCGCGATCGTCACCGGCGACGTCACCCAGATCGATCTGCCGAAGAACGTGGAGAGCGGTCTGATCCAGGCCGAGCGGATCCTGCGCGGGATCGACGGGCTCGGGTTCGTCTACTTCGACAAGGCGGACGTGGTGCGGCATCGGCTCGTCAAGGAGATCATCAAGGCATATGAGGATCATGGAATAACGGGCGGGTTGTAAGTCTCTCGCAGACCGATACGCCGCTGCAGGCCAGTATGGATATCGTTCTCTTCCGGTTGGGTTTTCTGAACCTGCGGGCGATCGATCTGATCGATATCGCCATCGTGGCGTTCGTTCTCTATCGCCTCCATGCAGTCATGCGCGGGACGATCGCCGCGCAGATCACCATCGGCCTGATCCTGATCATCACGGTCAGTTTCGTCAGCCAGACGCTCGATATGAAGCTCCTGAGCTGGATTCTGCGCACCGTCGCCGATATCTGGGTCATCGCGCTCATCATTCTCTTCCAGCCGGAGCTGCGGCGTCTGCTGGTCATGATCGGAAGGAACGGCCTCTTCACCTCGTTCGACAGGTACGACGTCAACCATACGATCAACGAACTGGTCACCTCCGCCGAGGAGCTTTCGCTCCGCCGGTTCGGCGCCCTGATCGTGGTTCCGCGCACCACCGATATATCGCTGACGGTCGATACCGGCGTCCCGATCAACGCGCAGGTCTCGATGGAGATGCTCGTCTCGATCTTCAACCCGAAGTCCCCTCTGCACGACGGCGCCGTAACCGTGCGCTCCGGACAGATCCAGGCGGCGCGCGTGATCCTGCCGCTCAGCGTCGTCACCCGGATGGCCGATGTATCTCTCGGTACGAGGCATCGTGCCGGACTCGGTATCACCGAGCAGGCCGATGTGTTCGTCATCATCGTGAGCGAGGAGACCGGGAGCATCAGTTACGCGCGCGAGGGGAAGCTCTACTACAACCAGTCGACCGATTCCCTCCGCTACGCGCTCGTGAAGGTGCTGGAGGGGACGGTCCGCAGAAGCGACAGAAAGACGATCTGGACGCTGATCGAGGAATCTCTTACCGGCAAGACGAACGGCGACGGGGAAGAGGAAGATACGACCCGCGACACCGGCTCCCGGGCCCCCTTGCGGGAGGAACGGGGAACGCCGCGGAACTCCCCGGACGACAAGGGCTCACAAACCAAGGATATCGGACGATAATGAATCATAGATCAGGCGCCGCATCGACCGTCGCGGCGCGCCAGGCGCTGATAGAAGGGCTTCGCGAACGGGGGATCACCGATGAGAACGTGCTGCGGGCGATCCTCACGGTTCCCAGGGAGGAGTTCGTCCCGAACGCCTTCAGACACAGGGCGTACGAGGATGGGGCGCTCCCGATCTCGTGCAATCAGACGATCTCCCAGCCCTTTACCGTCGCGCTGATGTCGCAGTATCTGGAGGCGTCGGAAGGGATGAGCGTTCTGGAGGTGGGAACAGGAAGCGGCTACCAGGCTGCGGTGCTCTGCATGATGGGGCTTCGTGTCTTCTCCGTGGAACGGCACGCCGAGCTGCTGCAGCTCGCCCGTGAGCGCCTTGATCGGGTTAAGTGCAACGTTGCGACATATCTCGGCGACGGCACGCTCGGCTGGAGCTCGTTCGCGCCGTACGACCGGATCATCGTCACGGCCGGGGCCCCGACCATCCCGCCGGCGCTTCTGAAGCAGCTTGCGCCGAACGGGCGGCTGGTGATCCCGATCGGCGACCGCGCGACCCAGCAGATGCAGCTCGTCGTCCGCCACGGCGATATGGCTGAATACGATGTGTTTGAGTTCGGCGAGTGCAAGTTCGTTCCCCTGGTCGGCAGGGGAGGCTGGAACGGGGAGGAGGCGCAGCGGGAGCGCTCCTTCTGATGGAGGGAGCCCGGAACATCTCCTCCGTTCTCGTGATCGTCGGGCCGACGGCGGCGGGGAAGACGAGGCTGGCGCTGGAGCTGGCGACCCGTCTTCCCGGCGTGGAGATCGTCTCGGCCGACTCGCGGCAGATCTACAGGGGGCTCGACATCGGCACGGCGAAGCCGACCGCGGCGGAGCTGAAGGCGGTTCCCCACCACATGATCGACATTATCAACCCCGATGCGATCTATTCGGCCGGCCGGTTCGCCGACGACGCGCGGCCGGTCATCGATGAAATATCGGGACGAGGTGGGATTCCGATCGTGGTGGGAGGTTCCGGGTTCTACGTGCAGGCGTTGTTCGCGGGGCTCGGCGCGCCGCCGGCCGATCCGGCCGTCTACGCCGGGCTGGAGCGGGAGGCCGCCGAATCGGGGTACGATGCGCTCTACCGACGGCTTCAGGAGGTCGATCCCGAGGCTGCCGCGGCGCATTCACCGCACAACCACGTCAAGACGCTGCGCGCTCTCGCCTGCCATATCGGAACGGGACGTCCCTACAGCTCCTTTGCCGGAGAGTCGGCGCTCGGGGGGTGGGATCGCTCCCCTCTCTATATCGGAATAGCTCCCGATCGCGGCGACCTCTACGCCAGGATCAACGCCCGGGTCGGGGAGATGATGGAGGAAGGGCTGATCGCGGAAACCGAGGCGCTCCTTGCCCGAGGCTGGCGGCCCGACGATCCGGGGATGAAGACGGTAGGCTACCGGGAGGTCGTACGGTATCTGGCCGGCGAGATCCCACGCGAGACGATGGAATCCGATATCCGCCAGGCGACCCGTCGATACGCCAAGCGCCAGATGACCTGGTTCAGAAGGGTCGAGGGGATTCGATGGATGGAACGTCCCGATACCGATCGGGCGCTGGAGATCATCCTTCGGCATCGTTCATGACAATGCTTCGTCGAACCCTTATGGGCAGTCAATAAAAAAGCGGGGAAGATCGTACGATCTTCCCCGCTTTCCGTTTGTTCGTCATCGAGACCGAGAGAGAGCTTACCGCTCGATCTGCTTGCTGCCGCCGAACATCTGCGACATGGCGTCGTCGATCTTCTGGCGGATGACCTTCTCGGTGATCTCGCGGCTGGTTTCGGCCGTGATATACTCGGCCACGGCGCGCTGGGCGACCTGGATGATATACTCACGGTTGGCGCCGGTGAGGGCGTCGGCCATCCGCTGCAGGTTGTCGGTCTGGCGCTGGATGTAGTCGACCATCGAGGCGAGATCGCGCTGCTGCTGCTGCGAGGTGCGGACCAGGTTGATCAGCTCGTACTTCTGACCCTCGGAGCTCTCCTCCAGGTTGCGGATCAGCTTGTCCATACGCTGCTCCTCTTCGGTGTAGAAGAGGGTGACGGCCAGAAGCGTGAGGAGCGTGAACTCCAGCGAGATGGCCGCGAGCAGGATCGACGGCTGGGTCGGCGGAATGAACTTCAGACCGCGGATACCGATAACCACGATAAGGATGGCGGCGCCGCCGTAGGCGAAGCCCTGGACGTTGTTCGAGTACTTCTCGGAGAAGTGGCGGGTCATGTAGAGACGGACGCCCTTCGTCCAGATCAGCTTGTTCCGCTTCCACTTGTTGGCGTTGCGGACATCCTCGATTTCGTTGACGATGACCGGACCGAACTCCTTGGCGATCGGCGTGAGATCCTCACGCGAGTTGGCCGCGGTGATCCGCTCGATCTCCTCGCGGGAGATCTTGTCGCCGGTCTGCTCGTCGATACGATCGATGGTGTTGTCGATCTCACGCTCGATCTTGTTGGAGACGTATCCCACGGGAGCCGGGAGCATCGCGGTGATGATCACCGCCATGATGAACCCGAAGAAGACGGAGAAGACGCCGAATGTGAGCCACGGGTTGATGACGATCGGGGCCTCGCCGAGACCTTCCGACTTCACGATCCACTCGCCGGAGCTCTTGGCATAGCCTTCCTCGCCCGACTCTTCGGAGTGCTTGTGCTCCTTGCTGGTCATGTCGAGGATGAACTCATCGGTCACGATGTGATAGGGATCGGGGGCGTGCTGCGCCTCTGCCGGGGCGAACAGATTGATCATCGCCGTGTTGAACCCCGGGCGGATCACGAAGGTCTGGAACGCGTAGGTCGCGAAGACCAGGATCCCCAGAAAGAGCAGTCCCTGCAGCGGATTGCCCTTATACTTTTGATTGTTGCTGCTCATATAGCGTGTTCCCTCGGTTTAATGCGGATAACGGCCTAGAAAATGCGCGTCCAGCTATACGCTGACGATGGCGCGACGAGAAGTTGTAGAGAAGTGACCGGGCGTTGTAGGTAAGGATAGCAGATGTACCACGTACGAGCTGTTGTATACCTGAGAGGCGTAAGGAGACCGTATTTTCCGCCGGGGGGCTGCGGCTTCCTCACGAGGACTTGAAAATACAGCGGTCAACCCGGTCGGGCAACAAGGAGGTTGCCCTCTGGTCTAGGCGATTACGCTGATAGGGTGTACAAATATATGCATTTCATCGCGCGACATTTAGCGTTCCGCCGATCGGGGAGAAAAAAAATATGCGTGGGCGCCGTTTTGCTCCCCCGGCGCCCTCTCTTGCCGACCCTTCCTGCCGCCATACGAGCCGTCGGCGCTTTCGGAGACGTTCCATCCGTCGCGCGTAGTGTCCCTCTGCGCGGACCCCGGCCGCGGCTGTCGCGCGGGAGGGGCGATTCCGGAAAAAGTTCGCTGTTTCCAACAACAAAAACGGCTTTGATTCTTCTACAGGTCAGAATATATTTGATGTCACTATGACTACATATAATCAGTTTATGTAGTTATAACAAACCTATATCACCACAGGAGTATAGAGCCAATGGCACGCGGATTGAACAAGGTCATGCTCATCGGGCACATCCAGCCGAACGACCCGGAGCTGCGTTATACACAGAACGGCCAGGCGGTCTGCACCTTCAAGATCGTCACGGACGAAAGCTACAAGGATCGTGAAGGGAACACGGTGGAACGCGCCGAATGGCATCATATCGTCTTCTGGGGAAAGCCGGGAGAGATCATCAGCCAGTACATGAAGAAGGGACGCCAGATCTTCGTCGAAGGACGGATCCAGAGCCGCAAGTACGAGGACAAGGAGGGGCAGACCCGGTATATCACCGAGATCGTCGGCTCCGACTTCGCCTTCCTCGACGGCGGTCGCGGCGGCGACGGTGACCAGATGGGAGGCGGGCAGATGGGGGGTGGACAGGTGGGCGGAGGACGTTCCTCCGGCTCGCAGCAGGGGAACGAGGGAGTCTTCTCGAACTCCTCGTCCTCGTCGTCGTCGGTTGCCGATGACGACCTGCCGTTCTAGATCGATCGAGGCTGTATCGCCGGGCTCCAGAGCCCCGGCCGACGGTAGCTCCGGAACGTAACCGGAGCTACTGCTGTTTTCGGAAGAGTCCCGCGCCTTCGAGCGGTTATGGTTCCGGCCGACGGTTGTCTTGGTCCGGGGCCCCGAAGGGCTGTCTGACGGTTTCATTCAAGCAGGACATCTCATGACATCAACCAAGTCTCAGGAGATTCGTGTAGGGCTCGTGTCGGTCGTGGCAGTCCTCGTGCTGATCGTGGGGATTCTGTGGGGGAAGCGTATCGGATTCGGTGTTGATACCAGACATATCGTGATGGAGTTCCCCAACTCCAACGGCGTCGAGGTGGGAACCGTCGTGACGCTCAACGGAGTCCGCAAGGGGAGCATCACCTCGGTGCAGACCGAGGCCGATCATGTGAGGATGGAGGCGCTGATCGATCCCTCCGTCCCTCTCCGTTCCGACGCGTCGGCCCATATCCAGATGCTGGAACTCACCGGCGGAAAGAAGGTCGAGCTGGAGACCGGCGCCGCTTCCGCACCCCTCGCCGCGAACACGACGATACCTGGTGTGGTGGAAGGGGATTTCAGCACGCTGATGGCCGCCGCCGGCGATCTGACGGTCGACGCGAAGCAGCTCTTTCACCGCCTTGATTCCACGATCACTCTGGTGACCGATATCATCGGCACCGAGGAGTTCCGGACCAATGTCCGCATCTCGCTCGCCAACATCGAGGATATCAGCACCAACACCCGCGAGCTGATCGTCAAGAGTCGTCCCAGGATCGAGCGGCTTCTCGCCAGCGCCAACGAGCTCACGACCGACCTGCAGGGGATCGTCTCCCGTACGTCGCCGAAGATCGATCAGCTCTTCGCCACCATCGACGCCACCGCGGACGACGCCCGCGGAGCGATCGGCTCCGCCAAGGGGACGATCGAACGCGCCGATGCCCTCCTGGTCAGACTCGACAGGCTGGCATCCGAGATCGAGACGGGAGAGGGGATCGTGACGAAGATCATCTACGACAAACAGTTCGCCGACGAGATCGACCGGACCCTGAAAAGCGCGAAGGAACTGGTCGAGCAGATCAAGCGCTACGGCATCAACGCCAACGTCTCGCTCGGCCCCAAACCGTGATCCGATCGCATTCGAGCAAGAACAAAGGAAGGGAGATCCTCAGGGATCTCCCTTCCTTTTATATCGCATCTTCAACCGGGGCCTGAATCCCGGGGCCGGGCCCCGGCTCCTACTCCGCCAGCTCCCTCAGCCCGCGGCTCAACCGCGCCACTCCCTCAACAATATCCTCCTCCGAGCAGGAATAGGAGAGCCTGAGCGACGTATCGTCTCCGAACGCCGATCCCGGAACCGTCGCCACGTGATGATTCCTCAGGAGGTGGGCGGAGACGGCTCCGCTGTTCGACGCCTTTTCCGAGAAATAGCGGTCGATCTTCATGAAGATGTAGAAGGCGCCGTCCGGGTGGGGGAATTCGATCTCCGGGACGGAGCCGAGCAGATCGACGATCAGATTCCGTCGCCGCTCGAAGGCGGCGACCATCCGCTCCACGTCGGCGGTGCCGCCGGTGAGGGCGGCGAGCGCCGCACGCTGGCTGATCGAGCTGATATTGGAGGTCATCTGGCTCTGAATCCTGGCCGCGGCCGCCACCACATCCTCCGGACCGCACATATATCCCACTCTCCAGCCGGTCATCGAGAACGCCTTGGAGACCCCGTTGACGGTGACCGCCAGATCGCGCAGTTCCGGCATGGAGCCGATCGAGAGATGCTCGTTGCCGTCGTAGACGATCTTCTCGTAGAGCTCGTCGGAGACGACGTAGATCCCCGCGTCGGCGATCGCCCGCCCGATGTCGCGCAGTTCATCGGGAGTATACATCACCCCGGTGGGGTTCGAGGGGGAGTTGAGAATGATCCCCCTGGTGCGGGGACCGATCGCCGCGCGGACCTGCGAGGCGGTGATCTTGTAGCCGGTGTCGACGCTCGTCTGCAGCAGCACCGGCGTTCCCATCGCCAGCTTGACCACGTCGGGATAGCTCGTCCAGTAGGGGGAGGGGATCAGGATCTCATCCCCTTCGTCGACGACGGCGCTCAGGGCGTTGAAGATCGCATGCTTGCCGCCGCCGGTGACCAGCACCTGGTTCGGGGTGACGTTGATCCCGTTGTCGCGCGCGAACTTGTCGGCGACCGCCTGGCGCAGCTCCGGGATCCCCGCGGCCTGCGTGTACTTGGTGAAGTTCGCCTCGATCGCCGCGACGGCAGCCTGCTTGATATGATCGGGTGTGGGGAAATCGGGCTCGCCGGTGGCGAGGGAAACGACGTGGATTCCATCGGCCTGCATCCGTTTCGCCTCGGCGGCGATCGCCAGCGTCGTGGCTTCGGCGATGGAACGTGCGCGCAGGGAGATCCTGCGTGATGTATCGGGAGGTTCGGGTATGCTCATCGGGCAAATCTAACCAGAATTCGGCTTGCCGGAAACCCATCCGCGCCGTGCCGCAAGACTTTCGGGAAAAGGATCGCGACGATTCTCTCCCCCTGAAACGAACGATGGGGCCCGGCGCGTTGACGGACCCCATCGGATACATATCACATTGCGAACAAACCCGCCGGCTCAGATTCCGACGTCGATCCGCAGAGCGAGCATCCGCGGCTGGCCGAAATGCGTCCCGCCGAAGCTCGACTCGAACTTGTAGAGATACCTGGTGTCGAGGATGTTGGTCGCCGTCAGGGTGAGCCTGCCGTGCAGACCGGAGGCCCCTCTGTACTCGTAGCCGGCGGCCAGATCGAAGACCGCGTGCGGCGCCACCGACTTGTCGGGCGAGCCCGGCTCCTCGCTCTCCAGCGAGAGAAGGTCGATCACTTCATCCGAATAGCCTCTGTTCTTCAGCTCGATACGCGATGCTTCCGGGTCGAGCCCCACGCCGTTCCGATCGGCGAGGTCGAACGGCAGACCCGAATCGAACCGTCCCCCCAGAATTCCGAAGAAGCCGCTGGAGTGATCGTACTTCAGGTTCATGACCGCCGTCAGAATCTGGTTATGCTCGGTTGGGAAGATATCCTCGCCGGCGAAGGGATGGGAGTAGTTCTTTCCCTCCTCACCCAGAATCAGACCGGCGGCGACGGGGGAGGAGCCATCCTCCGGCTTCATGCCGATCGCCACGCCGCTGGAGATCGCGAGGAATCCTGAGAGGTTGTTCCATCCGTGCAGATCGGCGCGGAGTTCACCCCCGGCGACCAGCCCCTGCTTCAGATTGATCGGGAAGATGATGCCGGAGTTGCCGAGCTCGGCCTTCACGATGAAGTCGTCGATCAGCTTGCCGTAGCCGGCGAAGTCGAGGGTGACGAACTCGTTCAGTCTGTAGAGCGCGCCGATCTCCAGGTCGTGAGCCTTCTCGCTCCGTACACGGGTCGGCGTCGTTCCCTGCTCGGCGCCGGTCAGCGTCCGCGCCTCGTCCGAACTGGAGACGAGGATGTTCTCGATCGGCGCCTGCATCACCCGGCGGCTGTAGCTGGCGCGGAGCACCAGGTCGTCGTTCCAGGCGTAGGCCGCGGCGGCGCGGGGGGAGATCGACGTCTCCTGTTCGAAGAGATCGAACATGTCGAACCGGATCCCCGCGTTGATCGTCCACTGGTCGAACTGCACGCGATCCTCGACATATCCGGAATATCGCTTTCCGTCCATTTCATCGTTCACGAGGAAGGGGGCGCCTCCCTGGGTGATATCGTAGGGGCGGTAGCGGAGATCTCCTCCGGAGACGTTCGGATCGGAGAGGGCGGGGTTGACCACGGCGAAGGTAAAGAACTCCTTCAGCGGGTAGACCTCGCCGCCGACGCCGGCATGGAGCGTGTTGTCGGCGTTGAACCAGTCGGTTTTCGTGGTGAACTCCACCTGGCCGCCGGTGGCTCCGTTCGAGCGGTCGGCGCCGATGAAGAACTTCTCGTTCTGCGATACGGCGAGGGTCGAATCCTGGGCGTTCCCGATCCGCATCAGCCCGCCGCTCGTCGTCTCGGCGGAGGCGTGGCGCCGATATCCCAGGACGCTCAGCACCGAGTTCTCGCCGAGCGTCGCGTTCAATCGCGCTCCGACCATATAATCCTTCATATCCTGCTGCTGGTCCTGCGGAACGGCGACGATCCTCGAGTTGGGGACCGAGAAGGTCGTCGTGTTGTAGCCGCCGAGGACCGTCAGGTCGATCTGCTCGGTGATGATCGCGTTGATCTTTCCGAAGTAGTGCCGCGACTCACCCTGGTCGTGGATCGGATCGCCGAGCGCGATCGGGTCGAGATAGCGGTCCGACTCGCTCCCGCTGACCGAGAAGAAGCCGGCGACCCGCCCGCCGAGATTTCCCCCCATCTCCACCGAGAGATCCTTCGTCGCGAACGACCCGTAGCCGGCCGAGGCGCTCATGAAGTAGGGAGCATCGAATCCCGATTTTGTCGTGAGCGCCAGCACGCCGGCCGCCGCCACGCCGTACTCCGCGTTCAGCCCGCCGGTCTGGACGTTCACCGACTTGATCAGATCGGCGTCGAAGAGGCTGGAGTAGACCCGTGTGAGGTTGGAGGTGACCGGTATCCCGTCGATCACGTACTGAAGGTGCGCGTCCTCGCCGCGGATATGGAGCCGTCCATCCTCATCCGGAACCACCCCCGGCGTGCTCTTCAGGATCGCCTCGATCTTCTGCCCGCCGTTGATCACGGGGAGATCGGCGATCGCCGCCGCCGTGTAGAGCTTGGAGGTTCCGCTCCTGGAGCGGTCGAGCTCCGTTCGGGAGGTCTGCACGATCACCTCCGGCGCCGTATACGCCCTGATCGAATCGAAGACGATACGGACGGGAGCCGCCGAGACGACGTTGACGACCCTGGCGGCGATCATCACGGAGTCGAGCAGAAGATCGACACGATAACGGGCGAACGGGACTTCATGGAAAATGAAATCCCCGTCGGACCTGACGGGGACTGTTTCGATGGCGGCGTCGGTGGAGATCTCGACGATCCGTGCGCTGATCTCTCCGGAAAGGGTCTTATCGCGCAACGATCCGATGATCGTGCCGGTCGACTGCTGCGCGTGCGCGGCAAGCGGAGCCGCAACCAGCAGAAGAAGGGGGAGAAGAGGTGCCTTCATGTATATCCCGGGTTGAGTTCGTCTGAAGAGCTGTCGGATGTGGACCAAATTTACGGCGGAAGAGCCGCCGTTGCGATGGAATTCCGTCATGACTCCTCTACGACTGGCCGCTCTGTCCGTGACTGTTGAACTTGACGTTGTCACGACCGTAGATGTCGGCGAGTCCGTCGACCAGTTCCCTGCTCGCGGTGATCGGGAACTTCCGTGAGACCCATTTCCCAAGAAGCTCGCGCTGCGAGTCGTATACCCTGAAGATGCACTCCAGCTCCCCCTGGTTCGCGCGGAAGAGATGATAGGTCCGCTCCACGGCATCCTCGGCGACGTTCTCCAGCTGCACGTTCACCGCCAGGGAGGTGGCGAAGCGGGCCCGCGCCTTCTCCATCGGGATGACGTCGTCGACCACGATCTTGATCCCGTCGGAGCCGCCGACCTCCCCCTTGCCGGTCACGAAGACCATCGACCCCTCGGTGAGCATCGAGCCGAAGCGCTTGTAGGCGTCGCTCCAGAAGATGCATTCGGCCTTGCCGGTGAAGTCCTCGATCACCGCGAAGGCTATTCTGTTCTCGCGTCTGTCGAGTTTGGTGCGGATGGAACTGATGATGCCGCACACCCGCACCGGCGCCTCGAACACTGCATCCTCCTCGACCTCTCCCAGTTTGAGCTGCGAGAACGCCTCGACCTCGGCCGTGAACTCCTGGAGCGGGTGGCCGCTCACGTAGAAGTTCAGCATCTCCTTCTCCTTCGCCAGCTTCTCGAACCTGGTCCACTCGCGCGCGGTCGGCATCGAGGGCTCCGGGAGCTTCCCCCCGACCTCGTCGGGATCGGCGAAGAGGGAGGTCATGCCGGAGAGGGCGGAGGAGGCGCAGGCGCTTGCGTACTGGATCGCGGAGTCGATCGCCTCGCTGCACTGCGCGCGGTTGGGGTGGAGCGAGTCGAACGCTCCGGAAAGGATAAGGGCTTCGATCAGCCGTTTGTTCACGACGCTGGAGCCCGCAAGACGGCGGGTGAAATCGAAGATCGAGGTGAAGGGACCGTCGACGCTCCGCTGTTTCAGGATATCGCCCACGGCCCCTTCGCCGACGTTTCTGATCGCCGCCATGCCGAAGCGTATGCCGTCCCCCACGACCGAAAAATCGATCTGCGATTGATTGACGTCGGGGGGAAGCACCTTGATCTCGAACTTCCTCGCCTCGTCGATCAGCTTCACGACCTTTGCCAGATCGTGCGCTTCGGCCGTCATGTTGGCCGCCAGGAATTCAGCCGTGTAGTTCGCCTTCAGCCAGGCCGTCTGGTAGGCGAGATAGCTGTAGGCAAGGGAGTGGGACTTGTTGAAGCCGTAGTCGGCGAACTTTACCATCATGTCCCAGATCTCGTCGGAGGTCTTCTTGTCGATGCCGTTCTTCTTGCACCCCTGGAAGTAGCCCTCCTTCATCTCCTCCATATACTTGATCTGCTTCTTTCCCATGGCGCGGCGCAGATTGTCGGCCTGTGCCAGGGTGAAGCCGCCGAGCTGCTGGGCGATCTGCATGATCTGCTCCTGGTAGACGCAGATGCCGTAGGTCTTTCCCAGGATCGGCTCGAGCATCGGATGGAGATATGTGATCGGCTTCCTTCCCCATTTCCGCTCGATGAACTCCGGGATGTTCTCCATCGGACCGGGACGATAGAGAGCGTTCATCGCAGTGAGATCTTCCAGCGACTCCGGCTTCAGCTCCTTCAGATACTTCTGCATCGGCGCCGATTCGAACTGGAAGACGGCCGTCGTGGAGCCCTTGCCGACCAGCTCGTACGTCTTGCGGTCGTCGAGCGGGATATCGTCGATGACGATCTCGATGTTGTAGCGCTCCTTGATCAGCTCCAGCGTCGTGTCGATGATCGAGAGGGTGCGCAGCCCCAGAAAGTCCATCTTGATGAGGCCAGCCTCCTCCAGATAGTTCATGGTATACTGCGATGCAAGCCCGGAGTCGGGGGTCTTGTAGAGGGGGATGTAATCCTCCAGCGGACCAGGCGCGATCACCACACCCGCGGCGTGGAGCGATGTATTCCGGCAGAAGCCTTCCAGCACCAGCGAGTATTCGATCAGCTTCTTCAACTGCGGATCGTCGGAATCCTTTACCCATCGCAGCTCGGGCCCGTCGATCGCCTCCTGGATCGACTGGACACGACCGAACTTCACGGAGATCTTCTCGGTGATCGAGTTGACAATGGGAAGGGGAAGGCCGAGCACGCGCCCGACATCCTTCAGAACGGCGCGCGAGGAGAGCGTTCCGAAGGTGATGATCTGCGCCACGGCATCCTCGCCGTATTTCTCCTTCACGTAGTCGATCACGATTTCGCGTTTGTTGTCGGCGAAATCGATGTCGATATCGGGCATCGAGACGCGATCCGGGTTCAGGAAGCGTTCGAAGAGGAGATCGTACTTCAGCGGGTCGACGTTGGTGATCTTCAGCGCGTAGGCGACAAGGCTTCCGGCCGCGCTCCCACGGCCCGGACCGACGCTGACCCCCTTTTCCCGGGCGGCCCTGATGAAATCCCAGACGATCAGGAAGTAGCCGGAATATCCCATCCGGGTGATGACGTCCAGCTCGAACTCGGTCCGCTCGCGTATCGGGTCGGAGATCTCACCATATCGTTCTCCGATACCGATCCAGGTCCGCTCGCGGACGTACTCGTCCAGATCCTTCGCCGACGACTCGGAGGGGACTTCGAACTTCGGCATGTGGATCGTGTTCGGGAGCTCCACATTGCATTTCTCGGCGATGGCGACGCTGTTTTCGATCGCGCCGGGATATTCTCCGAGCAGCTCCGCCATCTCGTCGGCGCTCTTGAAGTAGTAGTTGTCGGTCCCGTAGCGGAGCTCGTTCTCCACGTCGAACGTCGAGCCGGCCTTGGAGGCGTCGCGGATATGGAGCAGAACGTTGTGCGCCACCGCGTGATCCTTCCGGATGTAATGGCAGTCGTTGGTGGCGACCAGTTGAATGTTCAGCTCCTGCGCCAGCCTCGGCATCCCCTCCAGCACAGGTTTGTCGACCGGGATGAAATGATTCTGGACCTCCAGGTAGAAATCGTCCTCGAAGAGCTCCCGGTACCAGATCGCCGCGTCGCGTGCAGCCGCGTAATCCTCGTTCACCAGATGCGCCGACACGACACCGCCGGCGCACGCCGAGAGCGCCACCAGACCGTTGCGACATTCCGCCAGCAGTTCACGGTCGATGCGGGGCTTGTAGTAGTAGCCTTCGGTGTGGGCGCGGCTGGTCAGGCGGTTCAGGTTCTGATATCCTTCAAAGTCCTTGGCGAGAAGCACCAGATGGAAGTAGTTCCGCTTCTTCTTCCCGGTGGTGGTCAGCGCCTTCTGCCGGCGCGGGCCGTCGGCCACATACACCTCGCATCCCATGATCGGCTTCACGCCGGCCTTCTTCGCTTTCTTGTAGAACTCGAACAGACCGAAGTTCACGCCGTGGTCGGTCATGGCGACCGCCGGCATCTGCTGTTCGACCGCCGATTTGATCAGCCCTTCCGGCGTGCAGGCGCCGTCGAGGAGAGAGTAGTGCGTGTGGTTGTGGAGATGTATGAACTGCGGCATAACGTGATTCGCAAACGGAGTAGGAGGAGGAGACATCCTCACGATGCGGCGGACCCGGATCGAGGGGGGACAAAGTTAGAAAGGGCGGGGGCAACCGCAAGCGGGAAGATGGAGGGAAGGGGAAAGGGGGTGATTTTGCGAACAGAGGGCCCTGTTTCCGTCGCGGTCCGACCGGACCTCAGCGACGCAGCGCGTACCGGGCGATGGTGTAGAGGATCTTCCAGCCCGCCCTGACCGTGCCGCCGACGGTGCCGGTGATCTTGGAGACGCCGATGCGGCGCCGGTAGCTGACCGGAATCTCTGCGCAGCGGAGCCCGAGCCGTGTCGCCTTGATCTGCATCTCGATCGTCCAGCCGTAGTTCGTGTCGCGCATGCCGATCCGCCGCAGCGCGCCCGCCGTGATCGCTCTGAACGGTCCCAGATCGGTGAACCGGGCCCCCCAGATCAGCCTCATCAACCCGGTGGCGAGCCAGTTGCCGAAGAGGGCCTGCGGGAGCATCGCCCCTTCCTCGCGGGGACCGAGCGAGCGGGAGCCGATCACCATCTCGTTGCCGTTCATGGTGATCGATTCGACGAGGAGGGTCATCTCTTCGGGGTGATCGGAGTAGTCGGCATCGAGAAAGACGATGATGTCGTACCCGCGGGCCAGGACGTAGGAGACGCCGGTCAGGCAGGCCGAACCGTATCCGCGTCTCGGCTCATGGAGCACCGTGGCCCCCGCCGCCTCGGCGATCGACGCGGTGGCGTCGGTGGAGTTGTTGTTGACGACCACAACTTCGTCGGCAAGCCCGGAGGGGATATCCTCCAGCACGCGCAGGATCGACCTGTCCTCGTTGAACGCCGGAATCACCACCGCGACGGTGAGGCCTGCGCGCGCACGAGCGATGCGATCCCGATCGGTCAGACCGGAGCCGCCGACCATCGTGTCGCGCCGGGATGTGTCGTCCTTCCGTTCCATAAACTCTAAACTCTCTATCTCACATTCCGAGATATGCCTTCTGAACCTCTTCGTTCCGTGCCAGATCGGCCGCCTCCCCTTCCAGGGTGATCTCTCCGGTCTCCAGCACGTATGCATGGTGCGCGATATTCAGCGCCATGCTCGCGTTCTGTTCCACCAGGAGGATGGTCGTCCCCAGATCGCGATTGATCTCCACGATCTTCTCGAAGATCAGTTTGACCAGGAGGGGAGCGATCCCGAGCGAGGGTTCATCCAGCAGGAGAAGGGAGGGACGGGACATGAGCGCGCGGGCGATCGCGAGCATCTGCTGTTCGCCGCCGGAGAGGGTTCCCCCCGGCTGCTTGATCCGTTCCTTCAGACGGGGAAAGATCGAGAAGCCGTACTCGAGATCCTTCTCGATCTCCTTCTTATCCTTTCTGAGATAGGCCCCCATCATCAGATTCTCGCGGACCGTAAGTCCCGGAAAGATCATCCGTCCTTCCGGCGACTGGCACACACCGAGTTCGACGATATCATGGGGGGGAAGATTGGTAATATTCCGACCCTTCAACGTCACCGTCCCCGAGGCAGCCTTCACGAGTCCCGATATGGTCCGGAGCGTCGTCGTCTTCCCCGCGCCGTTGGCGCCGATCAGGGTGACGATCGACTTCTCCGGCACCTCGAAGCTGATCCCCGAGATCGCCGCAATAGCCCCATAAAACACTTTCAGATTCTCAACTCTCAGCATATTCTCGTTCTTTCTCTGTGGCCTGTGCTACAAATGGGTGCTCCCTACGGGAGCCGCTTCCCGCCGACCGATGTTAATGCTCCATGACCGGGTCAGGAAGCCGACTCTCCAAGATACGCCTCAATCACCCGAGGATTCGATTTCACCTCCAGAGGAGTCCCCGAAGCAATCTTATGCCCGTAATCGAGCACACTGATCCTCTCACAAATCCCCATCACGACTTTCATATCATGCTCGATCAGGATGATCGCCAGATTGAACGTATCGCGAACATATCGGATCAGATTCATGAGCTCCCCCTTCTCCGTCGGATTCATCCCCGCCGCCGGCTCATCCAGCAGAAGAATCTTCGGTCTGGTCGCCAGGGCCCGCACGATCTCGACGCGTCGCTGATCCCCATAGCTCAGATTCCTTGCCAGCTCATCGCTTTTCGGCAGGAGCCCGAACATATCGAGCAGTTCGTCGGCATGCCGGGTGAACTCCGCCTCCTCCGCATGATAGGGAGCAAGCTGAAGGATCGACCCCGCCAGCCCTATCCGCCCGGTGTTGTTGAACGCCACCCGGACGTTGTCGCGGACGGTGAGGGAGGGGAAGAGTCTGATATTCTGGAAGGTGCGTGCGATACCGGCCGACGCGATCTCATGCGGACGCATCCCGTTGAGGCGTCTGCCGTTGAACCGGAGCTCCCCTTCGGTGGGACTGTAGACGCCGGTGATCATGTTGAACACCGTCGTCTTTCCGGCGCCGTTGGGTCCGATGAGACCGACCAGGGCGTTCTCCTCCACGGTTTCGGTCAGATCGCCGACGGCGGTGAGGCCGCCGAATCGCATTGTGATCGCAGAAAGTTCGAGCAGGGCCATCGTTATGTTTTCAGTGAGGGAGTCGATCCCTGTTTCCGGTCTCTGAGCCGCCGGTAGGCGCGGCCCGGATGGAAGTCTCCGAAGAGTCCCTGGGGACGGGTCAGCATCAGGATGATGAGGACGAGCGAATAGATCGTCATCCGGAAATCTCCCAGGTTGACGTCGCCGATCTTGACGTCGCGCAGCCATTCCGGCAGGTAGGTGAGGATCGCCGCGGCCAGAAGCACCCCCCAGGTGGAGCCCATGCCTCCCAGGATCACCATGACCACGATCTCCACCGAGCGGAGGAAGTTGAAGTCGTCGGGACGGATCAGGCCGTTGTAATGTCCGTAGAGCCCTCCGGCCACTCCCGCGAAGAACGCGCCGACGACGAAGGCGATCACCTTGTATCGGGTCGTGTTGATGCCGAGCGACTCCGCGGCGATCTCGTCATCCCGTACCGAGAGAAATCCCTTGCCGTAGGTCGACCGTATCAGGTTTTCGATGATGAAGACGAGGAGCGCCGCGATCACGAAGACCCAGAGGAAGCTGGTGAGCCGCGGTATGCCGTTGATACCGAGCGGACCCCCGAGCGAGGTGATGTTCTGCAGGATGACCCTGATGATCTCCCCGAACCCGAGGGTAACGATTGCGAGATAATCCCCCTTGAGTCTGAGCGAGGGGATACCGACGAGCAGGCCCGCGACGGCCGCCGCGATCCCACCGGCCAGGAGGACGACGACGAAGATCAGGCCGGTTCCGATCCCTCCATCCTGGCTCACGGCTTCGGGCACGACCATCGTGGTGATGATCGCCGAGGCGTATGCGCCGATCGACATGAACCCCGCGTGACCGAGCGAGAACTGCCCGGTGAACCCGTTGATCAGGTTGAGGGAGGTCGCCATGATCATGGAGATGCCGATCGTCACGATGATCCGTTCGTCGTACGGGTTCATCCCGGCGACGGGGAGGGAGAGGAGGAAGACGACCGCGAGACCGCCGAGCAGATAAAGGTAGGGGCGTACGATCTTCGTTGTCATACCTTTTCGACACCTCCCTTCCCGAGCAGGCCGGAGGGCTTCAGGATGAGGATAAGGATGAGGACGCCGAAGACGATGGCATCACGGAACGTTGGTGCGATATATCCCGCCGTCAACGTCTCCGCCACGCCGATGATGAAGCCGCCGAGCGCGGCCCCCGCGATATTGCCGATCCCCCCGAGCACCGCGGCGACGAACGCCTTCAGGCCGGGGAGGATCCCCATGAGCGGATCGATCTTCGGGTAGCTCATGGAGTAGAGGGTGGCCCCGGCGCCTGCCAGGGCCGATCCCACGAAGAAGGTGAAGGAGATGATCCTGTTGGTGTTGATTCCCATCAGCGAGGCCGCCTGGATGTTCATGGAGACCGCGCGCATCGCCGTGCCGATCTTGGTTTTCAGCACGACGACGCGCAACAGGTACATGAGCCCGATCGAGGTGATCAGAAGGAGCAGGGCCACCTTGTCGAGCTGGACCCCCGCTACCGAGAAGATCGCCTCGTTCCGCACCAGTTCCGGGTAGGTACGGTACTCCGCGCCGAAGACGAACGAGAGCTGCCCTGTGTATTCCAGGAAGAGCGACACGCCGATGGCGGTGATGAGGACCGTCAGTTTGGGACGGGAGCGGAGGGGACGATATGCCAGGAACTCTATGAGCATCCCGAGCAGCCCGCAGCCGACCATGGCCGCAAGCAGGATCACGAAGCCGGTGAGGTATCCCTCCCCGAGCGACGCGCTGATCGAGTCGTACAGAAGAAATCCGATATATGCTCCGACCATGAAGACGTCGCCGTGGGCGAAGTTGATGAACCGGAGCACACCGTAGATCATCGTATAGCCGAGCGCGATCAGCGCGTAGACCGCGCCGAGCGAGAGGCCGTTGATGAGCTGCTGAAGAAATTCACTCATAGGTAATGGAAATCGGGACGAAGCCGGAAAGGATCGCTTACGGATTGTACGTTGCGTGATACGTGAACTTTCCGTCCTTGATCTTGATCACCACCACCGATTTGGTCGCATTCCGACTTGGATCGATCGAGATATTGCCGGTGACGCCGTTGAATCCCTTCAGGTTCGCCAGGCCGTTCTTGATCGTCTCCGGATCGGCCTTCCCGGCATCCCTGATGATCTTGGCGACGATGTTCATGGCGTCGTAGCCGAGGGCCGACATCGCGCCCGGGATCTCCTTGTACTTCGCCTCATACTTGGTGTTGAAGTCGCGGACAAGGGCCGAGGTGTCGTCGAACGCGTAGTGGTTGGTGAAGTAGCACCCTTCCAGCGCCTGCTTTGCCGCGCCGGTGGCGAGCTCCGGGCTGTCCCATCCGTCGCCGCCGATCAGGGGGACGGTGATGCCGAGATCACGCGCCTGGGTGGCGATAAGGCCGATCGAGGTATAATATCCCGGAACGATAATCGCATCGGGGTTCTTTGCCTTGATGGCGGTCAGCTGGGCCTTGAAGTCCTTGTCGGTCTTCACGTACGACTGATCCTCGACGATCTCGCCGCCGAGCTTCGCGAACTCCTGCTTGAAGCCGTCGGCCAGACCGAGCGAGTAGTCGCTGGCCTGATCGGTGAGGAGCGCCACGCGCTTGGCCTTGAGGTCGTTGGAGGTGAAGCGGGCGATGACGGCGCCCTGGAAGGGATCGATGAAGCAGATACGATAGATATAGTCACCGGCCTCGGTGACCTTCTTGTTGGTGGAGGCGGGGGTCAGCATCGGGATCTTGGAGCGCTGCGCCGCGGGAGCGGCGGCCAGGGAGTTGCTGGAGGCGACCTCGCCGAGCAGGGTCACGACCTCATCCTTGCCGAGGAGCTTCTCGGCGGCGTTCAGGGCGACCTGCGACTGCGACTGGGTATCCTCGGTGATCAGCGTGATCTTCTTTCCGGCGACACCCCCCGCCGCATTGATTTCGTCGACGGCGAGCCTGATGCCGTTGTCGACCTGCTGGCCGAAGGTGGCCTCGCTGCCGGTCATCGATGCGAAGTGTCCGATCTTGATCTCGTCCGAGGAGGAGTTGGAGCCGGCCGCCGTGCTGTCGCCGCCGCCGGAGTCGGCCTTGTCGCCGTTGCAGCCCCCAACACAGAGAGTTACAAGCGCTGCCGCAAGGATGAGAAAGCGATTCTTCATGGATGGAACGAAAGAGTTACGATGAGTTGGCCGCGCGCAGCACCCCGGAGAGGGCCGAAACCCGGTCCCGCAGGGAGGTCCGCAGCGGCATGAGGCGGCGAATATAGGAAAGTTTGGCGAGAGGAGGGGTAGGGGGTGGAGGGGGCCGTAACGACAAGAATGTGCCGTTTATGACCGGCAATCTTCTTGCCTGCATCATAGCCACGGCCGGTGCCGCCTCGTTCGATCGTCTCGATGCTTCGCGAATCGATGATCCCGGCCAACGGCATTCAGTTGCGTTCTTCAATGCATCGGGCCAATGCCGGGAGCAGACGATCGTGCAGTTGCTAACAAAATGCTTGCCTGCTCCCGGCATTCTCGATATCATTATATCGCATTTCGGACAGCAGGTTCCGTTCCATAACGATATGGTCGAGACGGGTTTTTTACCGTTCATCCCTTCTCATCACCAGCGTCGGCAGCACATCGTTTGTCGGCTCTTTCCTCTCATTTTTATGCAGTATTATCTCCTCGGCAGGGTTCTGTCCAATCCGGCAGAGGCATTCCGTCTGGTTGCGCTTGTTGTCGTCGTTCTGCTTGCGGCCGGATCGATCGGGTCCGCTCAGGCTGCCGGCGACTCCTCCAGAACGGAAGCGACAACGCCCGATGCGAAGGCCGACACGGTGATGCCCGCCACCCATATCCTCGCCGTCGGACATTTCAACGGCGATTCCCGTCCCGACACTCTCTTCGGCGGGTTCGACTCGCACATGAACATCCGTCCGGCGTTCATCGCGTGGGGAGATTCATCGAAAAAAGGAGGGGAACGTAAGGAACGCACGGAGTTCCGTTATCCGAAATGGATCAGCCTCACCGGCTCGTCCGCGATTCAACGCATCAACCGTGACGATGGGCTCGACGATATCTGCTTCTATCTCCGGGGAGAGTGTAGAACGCAGGATGTTCGTCAGGATGCAACCGATCGCGATGCCGATGGCGCCGATGGTCGCAGTACGAGTCTTCGCGATACGATGCGTGCTGTCGTGATCTTCGGACAGAAGGATCTCGACAAGGTCCGTGTGATCCATATCGACCACATTGCCGGATTTCAGACCCGCCCCTTCTTCGCTCTCGATCTCTGGAATCAGGAAAAACTGGTGGAACCGAAGGGGCGTGATCTCTCCGGCAGAAAGAGTTATGAGCTGGCGGAGATTCTGCTGGAGGACGGGCGGGCTCGCAGGGAATCAGAGGAGCAGCCGGGGATGCTACAGCCGGTCGCGAGCATGGCTGCGGTCGAGACAGGGGCGGTTATTGCGCCAGATTATCACGTCAGCATCTATCCCAACCCTGTGCCTCGCACCGCCAGCCTCCAGGCGAGCACGCTTCCCGAGGGTGAGTACCAGGTCGACGTCATCTCCGTCGGCGGCAGCATCGTCCATCAGCAGCATGTCTCCGTCGGGACCGACGGCGGGCTTCTTCGTCTCCTCGATCTCGATGAGCTGCCCGGCGGATACTACCTTGTTCGCATCGCTTCTCAGAATATCGTCGTCGGATCATACCCCATCATCATTACACGTTAGCCAACAGAGTTCATGACGAGAAGATATAGTTCGGTCGCTCTCGCGGCGCTGCTGTCGTGCATCTTTACAGAGCACTCCCTTGCGCAATACTCTCAGGATGCCTTCGATCTGAAGAAAACCCAGGAGCTCTACTCCGAACGCGGCACTATGCAGGGCGCCGCCATCAACGTCGACGGCAAGATCACCGTCTCCAACTCCAACGGCAATGTCGGTTACTCCTATCCTATCTCCTCCAGCTCCGTCGCCGGCTTTCCTCTCGATGTCTCGCTCAACTACTGCGGCTCCGTCGCATTCACCGCCTACAAACAGTATGATCGACCCAGCCTCACCTTCGATGAGCAGGGCGTGGCCGCCGGTGGAGCCGAGCAGAAAGCCTGGTCGAAGTTCCACCAGAACCGTCCCGCCTGGATCATCGGCGTCAACGGCTTCGCCGTGCAGGCGCTGACCTCCGGCATTCGGTTCCACTGTGATCCTGTTCGTGTCGATGAAGGGCTCGC
>CBINGZ010000012.1:0-119358 GCA_966250335.1 uncultured bacterium
CGGAGCCGCAGGCCACGGCCAGGAGGATCAGAACCGCAGGTAGGAAGAAGCATCGCCGAACGCTCATCGGTTTACCTGTTCGATTGGGATACGGTCGATGGACATATCACACTGCGAACGCTCTCACAAGGCACCATCAGATCTTGACGATCGAGGATCGTGAGAGGATCATTCCAGAGCGATCATATCCGAGCAGAATATACCGTCCGGGAGCCAGATCACCGCATGTCCAGAGAGCCGATCCTGTTGCCGGATCGATATCCCCCCCCCTCGGCAACGAGCCTGCCGCCGATATCATGAATCTGAAAGCGATGCGGCATCTGTCCTACATTGCATCCCCACGCGATATTCATCCGCCCGGCCTTTTTTTCTTCCATTATTCCCGCGGCAAGGGCATCTTCTCGACTCCGGGCCCCGCCCGGCGGCCTTCCCGGCGCAGGGAACCACTCCCTGCGATCGATCATGAACACAATGAGCAATGAAACAAGAACCGAACGATCATAAGCAGATCACCGATGTCGACCGGATCGCGCAGCCGCGGCAGGAACTGCCGATCGACACGATACTGATGCCGTTTCAACGGCTGCTGAAGTCGGAACGGACGGGGAGCATGCTTCTGATCCTCTGCACGATCGTGGCGCTCGTCTGGGCGAACTCTGCATGGGGGGAGAGCTACCATGAACTCTGGGAGACGCATTTCCGCATAGGGATCCCCGGCTTCGAGCTCGACAAGTCTCTGCTTCACTGGATCAACGACGGGCTCATGGCGATCTTCTTCTTTTTCGTGGGGCTGGAGATCAAACGCGAGGTGCTGGTCGGCGATCTGGCGTCTCCGCGGAAGGCGGCGCTGCCGATAGCGGCGGCGATCGGCGGCATGCTTCTGCCGGCATCGATCTATGCGGCGTTCAACGCGGGGGGCGCCGGGGAAGCGGGATGGGGGATTCCGATGGCGACCGACATCGCCTTCTCGCTGGGGATTCTGGGCCTGTTGCGGGGACGGGTTCCCGCGGCCCTGTCGGTCTTTCTGGCGGCCCTTGCCATCGCCGACGACCTCGGCGCGGTGATCGTCATCGGCCTCTTCTACACGGCCCAGATCTCGTGGGCATCTCTTGCGGTCGCCGCGGTGCTGCTGGCGCTCCTGGCGCTCATCAACCGGGCAGGAGTGCGGAGCCCGGCGATCTATGCGATCGTGGGGGTCTGCGTCTGGATAGCCGTGCTGAAATCGGGAGTACATGCGACGATCGCCGGTGTGCTGACGGCAATGACGGTTCCGGCAAGGACACGGATCGATCCGCAGGAATTCCTGCATCGAGGGAAACTCCTGCTCATGGAGTTCGACCGTACCTCCCGGACGGTCGAGGAGTCGACCCGATCGGACGATTTCGACGCGATCGTCGATACCCTGGAGGAATCGTGCGAACAGGTGATGACGCCGCTGGGGCGGATGGAGCATGCGTTGTACGGATGGATCTCGCTGCTGATCCTTCCGATCTTCGCCCTGGCGAACGCCGGAGTCGTCATTTCCGGCGACGGGGTCTCCTGGCTCTCCTCGTCGATCGTCCTCGGCATCGTCGCCGGCCTGGTCGCGGGGAAGACGATCGGCATCTGGCTCTTCTCACGGCTTGTCGTCGCCATCGGAATAGCCCAGATGCCGGACGGGGTCAACGGACGTCATCTGCTCGGCACCGCATGTCTCGGAGGTATCGGCTTCACGATGTCGCTCTTCATCGCCGGTCTGGCGTTTGCCGACGCCGGGCTGCTGGCCGAGGCGAAACTCGGAATTCTCGCCGGTTCGGTCATCGCCGGCATCGCCGGTGTGATCGTGTTGAGGAAGAGCTGAGGAGATCATCGGAACGTTCGATCGTCGACATCCACCGCGGCCGAGGCGACTGTTCGATCGAGCCGATTCGTCCGTGGTCATCATTTCTACAGGAACCAAACCGGCAGCACGGCAGATCTCATGGATTCCAGCAGCAACCCGCCGAACGGGAACCGACGCACGCACGCCGACGGCATCATCGCCGGACTCCGATCCGGAACCGACGTGGAGGCGACGGTCGCGCGTATCCGCAACGGAGTGGAACTGCGGGGAGCGAACTTCCTGATTCTGCTCTGTGCGTCCATGATCGCGTCGATCGGCCTGAACACGTCGTCGGTCGCGGTGATCATCGGGGCGATGCTTATCTCCCCCCTCATGGGACCGATTCTGGGGATAGGGCTCGGCATCGCCATCCATGACCGCGCGCTGCTCCTGGGGGCATTCAAGACGTTCGGGGGGGCCGTGGCGATCAGTCTGGCGGCAAGTCTCATCTATTTCTGGGTCACCCCCATCACGAAACTCACCCCGGAGCTCGTTGCCCGCACCAGCCCCACCCTCCTCGATGTCGGCGTCGCGTTCTTCGGCGGCGTCGCCGGGATCATCGCCGGCTCACGCCGCGAAACCACGACCGCAATCCCCGGTGTCGCCATCGCCACGGCGCTCATGCCGCCCCTCTGTACGGCCGGCTACGGTCTGGCCGTCGGCAGCTGGCCGATCTTCTGGGGGGCCTTCTATCTCTTCTTCCTGAACGCCGTCTTCATCAGCGTGGCAACCTTTCTGATCGTCCGTCTGCTGCGCATCCCCTTCGTCTCCTACGTCGATTCCAGCGTCGAACGGCGGGTCACGCGCTGGATCGTCGTGGTTGTCCTGGCCGCCCTCGCGCCGAGCATCGTCATCTTCTACGACGTCATCAGCGAGTTTCGACGGACGAATATCGCCGAACGATTCGTGCGTGAGCAGCTCGAGGCGCAGGGGCGCAAGGTGCTGAGCTGGAATCTCGACCCACCCGACACCGCGACCGTGCTGCGGGCCTACCTTGTCGGCCCGCGACTTCATCAGACGCAGATCGATTCGCTCTCGACCAACCTGGTCAACCTGGGATTGACGGGGGGGAAACTGAAGGTCGTGCAGTTGAACATTCCCCTGGAGGGGGAAACACGCACCGACAACAATGCCCGATCGCTTCTTCAGGATACACGGCTGCGGGATGAACTCGTCAGAGAACTCATGACATATACCGCGTCCCAGGCACAGGAGAGTCGGGTCGACACGCTCGATATCTCCCGTATCCGGCAGGAAATGCTCGCGGCCTTCGCCTCGCTCTCCGACGTCGATCATTCCCGGCGACTGCGCTACCGGCAGGACACGGTCGATACGGTCCATATATTCCTCGTCCGTCGGAAACCGGACGCTTCACGAGCGACAAGGAGCGACGACCTCGCAAGAATGCAGGGTTATCTCAGAACACGGCTTCGGCACGATTCGGTCTATGTGCTGGAGGTGCTCGGACGCCCCGATACGGCAACGACCCGATGACCGGGAGTCTTCAACTACATCGGCATCAGATCGATTCCCGATCTTCAGGAAGCCGTCTCCCCCTCCTTCGGCGCCCTCCCCACCACCATCTCGGTGAAGGCGCAGACCAGCGCCAGCGCCAGCATGTACTTCCAGAGCTCGAGGCCGAACCGCGACTCGGTGATCGCCTCCCGGAAATCTCCCGTCGACGAGGAGAGGACCTTCAGGTTCTCCGGCTCGAACATCTTCCGGCGGATCGCATCCTCCAGCTCCTTCGTGCTCATCGGACGCAGGTCGCTTTCGCCGCCACCCATGTTCGCGGCGAAGAGAGCGACGTCCCCGCCGTTCGCGTTGATCCTGTAGACCCCGGGCTGCCGGGCGTCGTCGTAGGCGACCGAGGCTCCGGAGGGATATTTCCGCACCGGCATGAAGATATCGCTTCCGTCGGGGGCGATGATCTTCACCTGGTCGGGGACAGGCCCCTTGATCGCCAGCGGGACCGTCACGTTCTCGCCGACGGTTGCCTGCGGGAAGGCGTCGCCGGTCGCCGCCACGTAGAGGGCGCTCCGCACGGCAATCGGGACGAAGATCCCCTTGGAAGGGAAATCACTCCATGCCTGCGTGGGGGGCGCCGCAACGTAGATCAGACGCCCTCTTCCCCGCCGATACTCGCTCATGAAGGGGAGGCCGTTCGTCATCCTGATGATCGGGTCGCCGCCGGAGGCGGGGACGGCCTGGTTGATGTCGGGGGACTCCACCATGTTGCCGGGGTTCGTGGGATCGAAGACGCCGGAGAAGATCGGATGCTCCCGCTCCACCGAACCGAACCGGACCGGCTGGCCCGTCGTTGTCCCTTCCCGCATCGGAGCCCCGAGAGCCAGGCCGAGCGCGGGCCCGAGGGTGCTGTTGTACGACGCTCTGTCGACCGAGGGACCGGCATAGACGATCACGCCCCCCCCCCCCTGCGTATAGTCGGCCAGACGCGATGCATCCCCCTGCGATATTGTCGGGATATCGGAGAGGATCACGGCCGAGTAGTTCGCCAGATCGATCGAGGCGAGCTGCGAGGCTCCCACCTTGTCGACCGCCACGGCGCCGCCGGAGAGCCCGAGCGCCAGATCGAGGAAGCCGACGTTCTCCGGCGATCCCACCAGCGCCACCCGTACCTTGTCCACGACCGGGAAGGCGAAGTAGCGGCGGTTGTCCGCGTCGAAATCATCCCCCTCGATCTCGACATAGCCCCCCACCAGCCCGGAGCGCTTCGGCGGCGCGGAGATCTGCACCGACTCCGATCCCCCCGCCTTCACCGAGACCGTCGCCTGTCCGATCCGTTCCTTCTCCACATAAAGAGAGAGGACCGCATCGGCCACATCGGTCGTTCCATAGTTATGGACCCAGGCCCGGACCTCGATCGGCTTGTCACGCTCGAAGATCGACGACTCCATCCTGAGCGAATCGAGCGCCAGGTTCGACTGGGCCGACTCCTCCGATCCGATCGGAAGCACGTAGGCCCGTACCGTCTCCTCCAGCACGGCGAGCGAATCGATCCGGCCGGAGACGTTGACCCGCTGCGCGTCGGTGACGATATAGAGCTCCTTGTTGATATTCTCCGAGCGATCGAGGAGCGCCGCCGCCACCCGGATCGCGTCGTCGAGATCGGCGCGGCGGTAGCTGAGGCCGAGGTCGTTCAAGGTCTTCCGGAGCACCTGCGGGTTGTGGGTCGGCTCGGCGTCCAGGGCGCCGGCAAGGCTCGCCATCGGGATCAGATACGCCTCGTCGTTATCCTCCAGCAGATCGATGATCTCCTGCGCCGCCTTCTTCGCCTGCGCGAAGCGGACCCCCCGTTCATCACGGAGCGACATGGAGAAGGAGTTGTCGATCAGGATGATCGCCGTGGTGGAGGCATGCGACCCAGGCAGCCCGGCAGCCCCGGTGAACGCCGGACGGGCGAACGCGAGCACCGCGAAGATCACAAGACCGATCCGGAGGAGAAGGAGCAGGATCTGCTTCAGCTTCAGCCGCCTGATCCGTGTCTTCTGCAGCTCCTTCAGGAACCGGAGCGACGAGAACTCGACCGTCCGGAGCTTCCGGAGGTTGAGCAGATGAAGCAGCAGCGGAATCGCCGCAGCCGCCAGGGCGACCAGCGCCAGAGGATTCAGAAATGTCATAGAGATAGAATCAACTGCGGAACGGGCTCCCCGCACCGGGGCCGAGGCGCCCCGAATCAGTGCGCATCCGCCGCCTCGATACGATACTTCCGCACATACTCGGTCGTCGACTCGAAGAACTCCCCGGTGATGCCGTACATCAGCAGCGGGTTCGTCCGGGAGGCAAGCTCGTAGAGGATGAACTCGTCCAGCAGTCCCTTCTCCTCCGCGCTCTTCAGCATTCGGAACCCGGGTTCGGATTCCATCCGCCTCCTCATCTCCTCCCCCTTCGGAGACCCGATCGTCTCCATCGCAAGAAGGAGTCCGAGGATGCACTCCTTCTCTTCGACGATCAACGTTCCCGCTCCGTGCTCCCGTTCCATCTTCTCACGATAACCGGGCTCATGGTTCCAGACCGCCTTGGCGACCGCATAGCTCATCCACTGCGGCGCCTCCTTCGCAACCGCCACCATGATGCTGTGGGTGTCGAGAGCGTAGACCCGGTAGAGCGGCTCGAACTCCCAGTCCATGTAGCGCAGGCCGGCGTTTGCCAGAATCCTTTTGAGGGAGGCGATGACGCGGGGATTGTTCCTGTTGAGGAGATGAGCCTTCACGATCTCGTCGACCGCCTCGTCATGCTCTCCCCTGCCGGAGAGCCTTTCGGCGAGGAACCAGTGGGCCATGTAGTCGAGCTCGTTCAGATCGATCGCCCTGCGATACCAGGAGATCGCCTTGTCGCTCTCCTCCTCCGAAGCGTACGTCTGTCCGATATACGTCATCACCCGCGACTGGCCGGGGATCGAGTCGAGCACCCGGAGGTATTCGGCGCGGGCCTCCTCCAGCCGGTCGTCGGCGAAATAGTTCTCGGCACGCTTCCGGATCTCGGCGACGGCGGGTCGCCCCCTCAGCAGTTCGGCGTAGCTGGAGAGGATCCATTCCCCCTCCCTCTGCCGTCCGAAGATCTCGGCCGCGATCAGCGGAACCTCATCGACCGGGGCGACGGTGTCGGGGTCGTAGAGATCGAACCTGTACATCTTCGACGATCCCTCCAGAATCGTGAGGATCTCCGCGGGGGTATGCAGCGTCTGCGCGCCGGCGGCGAATCCGGCCCGGAGCAGGAGCATAAAAATGATACAGATTCGCATGGGATCGTTCACGACGGCTGAGGAGAGAGGGAAACAGGCGCATCACGGCGCTTCGCAATGTAACCAAATTCGCGGGGCGTATGCGGTGCCGATCGTCGTCCACGGAGAACCGGTTCCTCTTCGTATGTTCGTGAGGTCCGGTTCCCCCCGACCATGAGGCGCAGACCCCTTGTTCATCGTCAGACGCAATTCTCCGACCCGGCAACACAACAGGATATGGAACAACCGAAACGGCTCTTTCTCATAGACGGCATGGCGATACTCTTCCGTGGGTATTTCGCGCTGATGAACGCCAATCTGGTCTCCAGGGGAGGAGAGCCCTCCGGCGCCACCTTTGCCTTCTGCACGGCGCTGATCCGCCTGCTGGAGTATCACAAGCCCGAGCTGATCGCCGTCGCGTGGGATACCGCCGGGCCGACCTTCCGGCACGAGCAGTACACCGACTACAAGGCGAACCGGCCCGACTTCCCCCCCGATCTCGTCCCGCAGCTCAAGCGGGTGAAGGAGATCGTCAAACTCTATCATATCCCCTCTCTGGAGCTGCCGGGATATGAGGCCGACGACATCATCGGCACCCTGGCGCTCCGCGCGGCCGATGCCGGCTACACCGTCTACTGCGTCACGCCGGACAAGGACTACCTTCAGCTCGTACGGGAGAACGTCTTCGTCTACAAGCCCTCCCGCCCCGGCGCCGACGAGGAGATCGTCGATATCGCCGGCGTCCATACCCGCTTCGGCGTCCGGCCGGAACAGGTGATCGACGTGCTGGCGCTGGTGGGGGACACGGCCGACAACGTGCCGGGGGTCAAGGGGATCGGCGAGAAGACGGCGATTCCGCTGATCCAGCAGTTCGGATCGGTGGAGAGCATCTATGAGAATATCGAGGCGATCGAGAAGGCCGGAGTCAGGAAGAAACTGACCGAGAACCGGGAGAGCGCCTTCATGTCCAAGGAGCTGGTGACGATCCACACGAACTGCACGGTCGACGTCACGTTCGAGGAGCTTCACCTCGACCCGCCCGATGTGGGGGGGCTCCTGCGGGTCTACGACGAACTGGGGTTCAAGACGCTCGCAAAGCGATATCAGGAGATGGCCGAGACGATCGCCGAGGCAGGGGGCTCCGTCGCCCCCCCCTCTTCCGCCGGACCCGCGGCCGAGGCCGCCGAGGAGGTTCCCGACGGAGTAGAGCCGGAGACGCCCCCCGACGCCGATGCGATGTCGTTCTCGTTCGACTACGGGACCATACGGACGATCGCCGACGTCCCCCACACCTACGTCATGGTCGGAACAGAGGAACAGCTCGCCGCCCTTGTCGGATATCTCGCAACAGGCACGATTCTCTCCTTCGACCTCGAGACCGACTCGCTCGACTGGGCGACGGCGCATATCCTCGGCTTCTCCTTCTCGATCAAACCGGGTGAGGCGTTCTACGTCCCGATCTGGCAGGAGGAGGTGAAGATCACGCAGGAACGGACATCTCTCTTCGACAAGGAGGAGATCACGCAGTCGGCCACACAGGGGTTGCCGCTGGATGTCGCTCTGCGATACATCAAGCCGCTTCTGGAGAATCCATCGGTCCCCAAGACCGGACAGAACGCGAAGTTCGACATGACGATGCTCCGCCGGCACGAGGTCTGCGTGGCGCCGCTGGCGTTCGATTCGATGCTCGCCAGCTACATCCTCGACTCCACCCAGAGCCACGGGATGGACGCCCTCTCCGAACGGCATCTCGGCTACCGCCCGATCTCGATCACCGAACTGATCGGCAAGGGGAAGGAGCAGATCACGTTGCGGGAGGTGAACCTGACCGACGTCGCCGAGTACGCGGCCGAGGATGCCGACGTCACCCTGCAGCTCACCCACAGACTCGGCGCTCTTCTGAAGGAGCAGAAGCTGGAGGATGTCGGAAGGAAGATCGAGTTCCCGCTGGTGGAGGCGCTGGTGGAGATGGAGTACTGCGGCGTCTCGATCGACGTGGAGGCGCTGAAGGATATATCGCGAAGCCTTGAGGGGGCGATGGCGCGGGTGGAACAGGAGATCTACGAGGCGGCCGGCCGGCCGTTCAATATCGGCTCCACCAAGCAGCTTGCCGACATCCTCTTCGTGGAGCTGAAACTTCCCTCCAAGAAGAAGACGAAGACCGGCTACAGCACCGACCAGTTCGTGATGGAGGAGCTCGCCTCGCTCCACCCGCTCCCGGAGAAGATCCTGGAATACCGTCAGGCGGCGAAGCTGAAGAGCACCTATGTGGACGCGCTGCCGAGCATGATCAACCCGACGACGGGGAAGGTTCACTCCAGCTACAACCAGGCGGTCACCTCGACGGGACGGCTCAGCTCCAACAACCCGAACCTCCAGAATATCCCGATACGAAGTGAGATCGGGCAGGAAATCCGCAAGGCGTTCGTCTCGGGGCAGCCGGACGGCGTCATCCTCTCGGCCGACTACTCCCAGATCGAGCTCAGGATCATGGCCCACATCTGCGGCGACGAGGCGCTGGTCAGGGCGTTCAAGGAGAACTTCGACATCCACACCGCCACGGCGATGAACGTCTTCAACGTCGCGGCCGACGAGGTGACCGGCAACATGCGTCGCAAGGCGAAGGAAGTGAACTTCGGGATCATGTACGGGATCGGGCCGTTCGGCCTGGCGCGTCGCCTGAAGATCGGCAAGACCGAGGCGCAGGAACTGATCCGCACCTACTTCGCGAAATATCCCGGCGTGCAGCAGTATATCGCATCGACCCTGGAGAAGGCCCGCCTGCTCGGCTATGTGGAGACACTCGGCGGACGGCGGCGCTACTACCCGAACATCAACGTCGGCAACCCGGCGACCCGCGGCGGCGAGGAGCGGGCGGCGATCAACATGCCGATCCAGGGGACGGCCAGCGACATCATCAAGCTGGCGATGATCGACATTCATCGCAGCCTGAGGAGGAACGTCCCCTCCGCATCGATGATCATGCAGGTCCACGACGAACTCGTCTTCGATGTGGCGCGCGACGAGGCGGAGGGCCTGGCGGCGTTCGTGAAGGAGAAGATGGAAAACTCGTTCCCGCTCGGAGAGGTCCCGCTGATCGTGGAGACGGGGATCGGGAAGAACTGGTTCGAGGCCCACTGATACGACGGATGATACGGAATCGTTGAACGGACCTTTTTCACGGCGTCCGCTCCTCTTCAACTCTCTTACCTGGAACGATATATTCTCATGAAACGACGCACATTCATCAGATCCGGGGCGGCGGCCGTCGTCGGGTTCGTGTCGCTGAGGAACGTGGAGATCCACGAGGCGCTTCATTCGCTCTGGAACACCCTCAGCGGCCCCTCCACCGTGAAGGGAGCGAAGCAGATTCCCCCCTTCACCCCGTTCAATCTCCCAAGAGATCGCGGCATGAGATTTCTCGTCATCGGCGACTGGGGAACCGGCGGGAAGGGACAGGAACGGGTGGCGGCGGCGATGGCAAGGGTGGCGGCGGAGTCGGGATGCGACTATATCATCTCCACGGGCGACAACATCTACCCGAAAGGGGTGCAGTCGGCCTCCGACCCGCAGTGGAGCAGGAAGTTCGTGAAGATGTATCGCGAGCAGGGGCTGACCCAGCCCTTCTTCCCCACGCTCGGCAACCACGACTACATCTTCGATCCCGACGCCCAGGTCGCCTACGCGGCGATCGACCCGCAGTGGAGGATGCCGTCGCGATATTATACCCAGAAGCTGACCGCCCCCGACGGCTCCACGGTCCAGCTCTTCTCGCTCGACACCCAGCGGGTGCAGACGGCCGAGGAGGGAGCCGCAGCCGAGCAGAAGAAATGGCTCGACGACGAACTGACGAAATCGGACGCCCGATGGAAGATCGTCTTCGGACATCACATGCTCTACTCCAACGGCATCTACGGCAATCTGAGCCGCATCCGCAACGCGTTCGAGTCGACGCTCGTGAAGCACAAGGTCCCCCTCTACCTCTGCGGCCACGATCACGACATGCAGCTTCTGAAGCCGGTCGACGGCGTAAGCTATCTTGTCTCCGGCGGCGGCGGGCATCGCGACACATCCTGGCGCGATAATACGGTCTACGCGGCCACAAATATGGGATTCGCCTGGATGGCGATCACGGAAGAAGGAATTCATATCAATTTCCACGACGCCGAAGGGACGCTTCGCTACGCTCACAAACTTCCCGCGTAGCACGTCCCGATCCAATGCGACATCCCCTCCCCGATTCGACTCTTATCTGCCGTCCGCACGACGCTACCGCCTCCGGGGGAATCCCCGGAGGCTTGTTGTTGCGGGTTATCCCCTTTGTTCAATCAGCAGTCATGTACGCACTACGGTATCGTTTATCGATGTTCCTCATGTTGCTCCTGGCCGTCGGATCGGCCTCGGCCCAGAGAGCGGGCGGGTCCGGAACCAAGGTACGGTTCTCCGCCGGAGAATTCCTTACGTCGGTCCGAACGAGCTCCGGCCTCGCCGTCAACTCGACGCAGCGACGGATGACGTTCGACGCTCCCCGCGCCGCCTCATACTTCAATGCGGCGCAGTCGGTCTCCGTCGCCGGCTTCCCGATCGCCCCGGAGACCGAAGGAGAGCTTCTCCTGAAGCGAAGAGTCCCGGTGGCCGACACACGAACGGTCTTCGAGGTCGGCGGCGCCGACGGGGGCGGCATCCCGGTGGAAGGCCCGACGGTCGAGACCTACACCGGAACGGTCCGGGGCGAGAAGGGCTCGAAGGTCTACATCTCGTTCGTGAACGACGTCATCTTCGGCAGCATCCATCGCGCCGACGGCAGCGTGAACATCCTCGGTCCGGCGCTCGACGCGAAGAACGATCCCCACGAGCATATCGTCATGAGCGCCGACTCTCCCGACATGGCGGCCCGTTCGTTCAGCTGTCCGGTCGACTACATGCCCTCCTTCCCTCCCCCCGCTCCTCCGGTCGAGGCGAAGACCTCGCTCTGGGACCGCATCTATGAAGTGGAGCTTGCGCTGGAGACCGACTCGGAGTTCTTCACGGCCACGGGAGGGACGGTCGAGAAGGCACAGTCGTACGCGCTGGCGCTGATGTCGATGGTGAGCGCGATCTACGAAGAGGAGACCGGTGTATCGTTCCGCGTGACATGGCTGCGGACCTGGACCGATCAGTCGCGCGATCCCTACAACTGCAAGGGGAATCCCTACGACCTGGCCGAACTCGTCCGCCCCTACTGGGCGGGCCAGTACAAGCTGATCAAGCGCGACCTGGGGCACGTGATGACCTCCATCAGTTTCGGCGGCGGCGGCCTGGGCTATCCGGACGCGCTCTGCCGGGAAGCGGACTACGAGTACGGCTTCTCCACCAGCTCCGTACAGGGGTCGCACCGCTTCCCCACCTACAGCTTCACCTACGACGTATATATCGTGGCGCATGAGCTGGGACACAACTTCAACGCCCCGCATACCCACAGCTGCTACTTCAACCCGCCGCTGGACACCTGCGTGGTGGACGAGGGAATCCAGGGAGGCTGCTTCCCCGCCTCGCAGACGACGAAGCCGAACCCCGGCTCGATCATGAGCTACTGCGGCGCAACGAACAACGCGGCGGGGCTCGGTTACTCGGTCCGCATGACCTTCCTGCCGGAGATCATCGCGATCATCCGCAAGACGGCGCAGGATGCCGGGAACTGCCTCGGCATCCAGGGAGAGAACAGGCTCGTCCTCCTTCACCCGCACGGTCAGGAGAGCTACGACGGTGAATCGGATGTCGAGATAGTATGGTCGGCGTTCTACGCCACCCCCGCGACCATCGAGTATTCGGCCGACGCAGGGAAGAGCTGGACCACCATCGTCACCGGGACGACGCAGACCCGCTATAAATGGACCCTGCCGCCGGTCTGCTCCAACAAGATGCTCGTCCGTCTGACCAGTCAGTTCGCAATCGGAGATACCAGCACGCAGACCTTCTCCATCATACGCAAGGACCCGAGCGGTCTGGTGGCCTACTATCCCTTCAACGAGAACTCGCTCGACGAAAGCTTCTGCGGCCTTTATCCGATGACGGGAGGAGGCATATACTCGAGCGATCGCGGCGGGACGGAGAAGCGCGCGATCTCCTTCAACGGAACCACGGGACTCGCCGCCGGCGACTTCCCCGCCGACTTCACCTCCATGAGCGTCACGGCGTGGGTCAAGCTCGAATCGACGGCGGGCGTTCAGTCGCTGGTCACGCACGACTGGGAGAGGGGAGGAAAGTTCTCGATGCATGTCTGGGAGGGAACCGTCGGGGGAGCGTTCTGGACCGCGCAGGGAGGCGCGCCGTTCGAGATCTGGGGAACCGGCATCGATGCCAACAAGTGGTACCATATCGCGATGACCCACGACGGGTCGGAAGCAAGGCTCTACATGAACGGCGTCCTGGTCAACAACATCAAGGACTCCAGGCCGCTTGGAAAGGGAACAGGGCCACTGAATATCGGCTCGCGAGGCACAAAGGAGTATACGAAGGGAGCGCTCGACGACGTGAGGGTCTACAGCAGGGCGCTGACCCAGAAGGAGGTGACCGCCCTCTTCGCCGAGGCGGGCGCACGTCCCCAGGCAACCACACTGATCTCCCCGGACGACGGGACGGCCGACCTCGGCTCCCCCGTCATCCTCGTCTGGAGAAGCGCGCCCGGCGCCGACCGTTATCACGTTCAGGTCTCCACCTCGAACGCGTTCACGCCGGGAACCCTGGCCGTCGACCTTTCCGACGTCACGACGACGACCCACTCCGTCAACGATCCGACGGCGGGAACGACCTACTACTGGCGGATTGCAGGGATCAACGAGGCGGGTGAGGGGAACTGGTCGCCGATCGCCTCCTTCACCACGCTCCATGCGTCGGCCCCCGGAGCCCCCGAACCTGTGGCCCCGCCCGACGGCACGGCCGGACAGCCGCTGGCGCTCCAGTTGCGCTGGAACGCGACACCGGGCGCAACGCGATACAACATTCAGATCGCGACGGCGGCCGACTTCGCCCAGCCCTCCATCACGCTCGACATCACCGATCACGCGACCACGACCCGTGAAATCAGCGGGCTGGCGACCAATATGACCTACTACTGGCGTGTGGCCGGCGTCAACAGCGTCGGGACCGGCCCGTGGTCGAACGGGTTCTCGTTCAGCACGGTCGGTATATCGGGAGTCGAGGGAGCCAAGTTCGCGGCGGAGCTGATGTCGGCGCCGGTCTACCTCCCCGGCGGGGCCGTGCAGATCAGGACCGATCTTCCCTTCCCGGGTCCGATCGCCCTCATCCTCTACGATGAACTCGGAGAGACGGTCAGAACGATCTTCCGTGGAGAGATCGAGGCGGGATCGCACAGGTTCGATATCGCGGCGGGAGAACTGCCGGCGGGATCGTACCACTGCCGGCTTGAGGCGGGGCGTGTCGTCGAGAGCGAGCGGATCGTTATCATCAGGTGAGCCGCATCGCATCGTGACGGGAGATCGACGTCGGAAGCGGCGGCATACGGAGTGCTGACAGTTCCGACGACTCCGGTTCTATTCCTCCGGAGGAGATGATTACTCTCGATTTGGAGGTCGGTTCATGATGACCCGTTTCTACTCCCTGCGTCGTGTGCTCCTGTTCTCTGCGATTCTCTTCGTCGCGGCATTCAGGGTCACGGCACAGCACGATATGATGAATATTCCCGGTAACGGGACCGGCGGTCACTCCACCGTGGCCGGCGGTCACTCCACCGTGGCCGCCGGTCCCCCCGTGGTATCGCTCGGCCCTGATATCTCGGCCTGCGAGGGAACGACGGTGGGAGCGATGGGGGCGTTCACGCTCGATCGGTCGTCGATCGATTTCGGCGAACTCGACGGCTGCACGGGATGGAGGGATGAGAAGGTAAGGCTGAGAAACACCGGAGATGCCGATCTCATGATAGAGCGGCTTTCCGGCTCCGGAGATCCGTTTACCGTCATCGATCCGCTTCCAGGGTTCCTCGTTCGTACGGGAGAGGAGACCGACGTGACGATCCGCTTCGCCCCCTCGTCCGTTGGAACGCATACAGCCTCTCTCTCCCTTGTCGCCACCGTCGCCGACGATCCCTCCTGTTCGATCGAGCAACCGCTCGACCTGAGAGGACGGATATTGCAGATGCATGTGGCCGCGGAGACCAACACGATAGAATTCGAGAAGGGAACCGACTGCCGGGCGACGCAACGCGACACGATATTCCATGTGTTCAACAACGGCACGGCCTCGATCACTCTGAACGAGGGGATCGTCGGCGCCCCGTACACCATCCTCTCCCCGACGTTTCCGATCACGATACCACCCGGGAAAAAGGTAGGGATCGAAATACGATGCGAACCTTCCCTCCCCGGCGCCTACGTCGACGACCTCCTGCTCCCCTACGTCAGCGGCGAGTGCGCCGATACGATCCGGGTGAGGCTCCGCTCGCTCTTCGACTTCCAGATCGTGACCTCATCGCATGACGAGATAGATTTCGACACGGTGACCGGATGCGCCGCGGGAGCGGAACAGACGATCCGTCTGAAGAACAGGGAAGGGGTCGGCGTCCGGATCGTCGAGGGACCGATCTCCCCCGGCTTCAGTATCCGCAGCGGGCTTCCGGCTATAATCGGACCGAACGGGACCGCGCCGGTGACCGTGCGGTTCGAGCCGACGACGACCGGAACGCTCTCCGGCACGATGCATCTCGTCGTCGAACCGTGCGGCGTCCCCCTCTCCATCAGGCTGAAGGGAACCGGCCTGGGGACGAACTACAAGCTTCCGACAACGATCGATTTCGGCGATATCCCCCTCTGCGCCGGCCGTCCCGATCCGATCGCCTCCACCCTCCTCCTGGAGGAGAACGGCGAGGGAGAAGGGTCGGTGGTGAGAGTGACGGTCCTGGGCCCCTTCTCGACAACGCTGAAGGGAGGGACCGTTCTGACCCCCGGCGAGCCGTTTCCCTTCGACGTCTCCTTCAACTCCACCGCACCCGGTCCGGCATCCGGTTCCATCGTGATGCGACTCGACCCGTGCGGTATCGAACGGACGATAGAGCTGAGCGGAAGCCGATCGCGGATGAGCGCGACGGCGGCGGGCGCCCTCTTCCAGCCGATGACATCCGGTACGACCGCAACGCGCCCGGTGACCGTGACCAACAACGGCGCCGTGCCGATCCGGGTCGAGAGGATCGAAGGTCTCCTTCCCCCCTTCACCGTCGTTCAAACCCTCCCTCCCCTTCCTGCCGAACTGAAGCCGGGAGAGAATCTTACGGTCACCGTGGAGTTCAAGGCCGAACCCGGCATCGCCGAGGGGACGCTCCGCGCCATCATCACATCCCCCTGCGATACTGTGATCACAACCACGGTTCAGGGAACCGGGACCGTCCGGAAGTTCGCGAAGGTGGTGATTCCGAGCCTGAGCGCGGAGCCGGGAGAGCGTTTCAGGCTCCCCGTGCTCCTGGCCGAGTCGAACGGACTGGAAGAGGAGACCGGCTTTCGCTTTCAGGCGGTGATCGAGTTCGACGGGTCGGCGATGGTCACGAACGGATCGTTCCCCTCGCCGGGGGGTGATCCGGGGCTGCGTCATGTCAGAGTGAGCGGCCCGGTACGGCCGGGGAACGACACGCTGGCGGTGATCGATGCCGTCGCGACGCTCGGACGAACCGACAGAAGCGAACTGAGGTTCGTGGAGGCGGGGTGGATCAGCTCGCAGCAGGAGATCGTCACGGCAACGAGGAACGGCGAACTGGTTCTGGAAGGGATCTGCCGGGATGGAAACGACCGTCTGATCGCGATCGGACGGGAGGCGGCGTTACGTCCCTCGCGCCCCGATCCGTCGTCGGGAACCGTGGAGATCGACTACACGCTCATTGAACACGGAGCGATACAACTCTCGCTCTACGATATGCAGGGACGACTGACCGCAACCCTGTTCGACGGCGAGGCGGCCCCGGGTCTCCATACGACCCGGGCCGATCTGGGAACCCTCCCTCCGGGAATCTACATCTGCGTGCTGAAGACTCCATCACAGACGTTCCACAGCAGGCTCACCGTCGCCAGATGAGGGAGCGACGATCCTATCGCGTTCCGATCGACACATCGAGTGATACCAGCCCCTCGATCGATGCGCTCAGCCTGTCGCCGGGAACGACGCGACCGACCCCCTCCGGGGTCCCGGTGAAGATGCAGTCTCCCGGCTCCAGCGTGAAGATGCTCGAAAGATAGGAGATCGTCTCCGGCACCGGAAGGATCATATCGGATGTCGACCCGTGCTGTCTCACCTCGCCGTTGACGGTCAGCGAAAGGGTCAGCGCCCCCGGATCGGGGACGCTCGCGGCGGAGACCACCTCGCTGATCGGAGCCGAGGTGTCGAACCCCTTCGCGACGGCCCACGGTTCCCCCCGTCCCTTGGCGACCGACTGGAGATCGCGCAGGGTCATGTCCAGCCCGACGGCATAGCCGAGCACATGGGAGAGCGCCTCCTCCTTCGCTACGTCGCGGCATCGGCTCCCGATGACGACGACCAGCTCCACCTCGTGATGAAGATCGGAGGAGATCGGCGGCAGCAGCACGGTCCCTCCGTTCCGCACCAGCGCCGTCGACGGTTTCAGGAAGACGACGGGATGCGCCGGGGGACCGTCTCCGGTCTTCCCTCCCATCTCACGCACATGTTTCTCGTAGTTCTTCCCCAGGCAGAGCATCTTCCCCACGGGGATCGTGGTATGGCTCGAGCGCAGAATCAGTTCGTGCATCGGCGGATATCGTAATAATGGCGCGATGTGATATGTTTGAGCCGGATAGAGAGGAGCCGGGGAGCACGCACTCGATGCGGGCCGCCCGGCTCACGATGTCGACGAGAGACGATCTCAGTGCGTGGCGCCCGCGTGGCTCTTCGCCGCCGAGTCGCCCGATGCCGCCGGCGACCCCGGAACGGCCGAAGCGGTGACGACCGAGCTGACATTGATCGTCTGTTCCACGGAGTTGTACTTCCCCGGCGCCACGGCGCCGTCGGGGCCGATCAGTTCGAGTTTGATCGTATGCGATCCGTCGGCAAGTCCTTCGATATAGTACGGGACCCATTCCGTCAACGTATCTTTCACCTGGCCGTCGATCGAGGCGACCACCTTGTACTTGTCTGCGCCGAGCTCCGCGTTGGAGATGAAGAAATCGAGCAGAATCCTCTTCGCGTCATCCCCCTTGTAGTCTCCCTTGGGGCGGCTGTAGGTAAGGAGGGGCTGACCCGCGGCAATGGCGGGCTCGCCGCTCTTCGACTTCACATAGAAGGTATGCGAGACGAACGCGCCCGGCTGCTTGATGCTTTCGTGCCATGAACGGCTCGGGAACGCCCGGAGCGTATGAGCCCCTTCGGCCAGAGCGCCGACCGAGAAGCTGTCGGGAGCATACATCGCCATGTACGGCTTGTCGTCGATGATGACGTGGATATGCTGTCCGTCGTGAGAGAACGCGATTCCCTTCGACTGCTCCCCTTCGGTCGGGGAGGCGAGATTGAAGCCCTGCAGATCGACGGAGACACGGACGCTGTCGGCCGTGACGACTTCATCGGGGCCGGGGGATTTGACGATCAGCTTGACGCCGTCCGGAGCGGAGCCGGACTCTCCCTTGACGATACGGACTTCCTTCGGGCCCGACGCCTGCGTCGTATCCCGGGCCTGTTCGTCCTGCGGAACGTCGTCGCCGCAGCCGATGAATGTAAGCAGCAGGGCGCCGCAGAGGAGCGCCGGCAATCGTGTTGGTCTCATACCCTCGGTGTTTCTGAATGGAGATTCGATTTCGGAAGCCCGGTCGGGGGACCGGCAAACGTATGACTTTCCTTCACGCAATTCAAATTGCGTCTCCTTCGTCTCTTTTGCATCTTGATCCCGCTATGACAAAATCCGACATAGTCGATCGTATCGCACAGGGAACCGGTTTGACGAAGCTCGAAACAGAGGCTGTCGTCGACGGGTTCCTGAAGACAGTCGCCGAGGCGCTCTGTAATCATGATCATGTGGAGCTCCGGAACTTCGGAGTCTTCCGTGTGAAGGAGCGCGCGCCGCGCACCGGACGGAATCCGAAAACCGGAGAAACCGTCGAACTGGATGGTCAGTTCGTGCCCCACTTCCGTGTATCACGCGAGCTTCGTCAGCTTGTGGACCGGGAGATCAAGAAGCTCAAGGGAACCCCAGAGGAATCTACATGACAGAGAACGCCCCCCGTCCCGAACAGAACTCCGGCACCGTCGCCTGCTCCGTCTGCGGCGCCTCCAACCGTGCGGAGGATGAGAGATGCAGCTCCTGCGGCGAACCGCTCGTCGAGGAGAAGGCGGTCGTCGTCGAACGGAGCGAAGCCCCCGTCGAGTTCCGTCGTCCGGGGAGCTCATCGTTCCGCGATTATTTCATCGCCTCCACGGCCATCCTCGGCATAGCGCTCCTCGCGTTCGTCTTCGCCGGCCCCGAGCCCCCGAGACCGGCGACCGCCGCTCCGGCAGCAGCGGCCGGACACGAAGGGCACGACCATGACCACGGCGGCGGCGGAGCGCTTCCGGAGGGACATCCCGGTTCCGCCGTCACGCCGGAGCAGCAGCGGAAGATCGCAGAGCTGCAGGCGAAGGTGCAGCAGAACCCGAACGATTTCGCCCTGAAGCAGGAGCTCGCCTACCTCCTCTTCGACATCAACGAGTGGGGCGAAGCCGTCCCGATCTTCGAGGATTATCTGAAGGGCCATCCCGGCGACGACAGCACCTCGACGGCGCTGGCGCAATGCTACCTGGCGATGGGGGAATACGATCGCGCCGTCGGCATGCTGAACGCGATCTATACGAAGTCCCCCAAGTTCCAGCCCGCCTCCTTCACCCTCTTCATGGTCTACTTCTCCAAGAAGAACCGCGACAGCGCCGAGATCTGGCTGGAGCGGGTGGCCGATGCCGACCCGACGACCCCGTACGGGGTGCGCGCCAAGGAGTTCCTGGATGAGATGCGCGCCGTCAAGGCCGGGCAGGACAGCACCAAGGCGTTGTAGACCGGGCCGATCCCCGGAAGATTTTGAAACGAACGGGATGGCCGTTTTTCGATCCCGTTATCGTATATTGGTCGTCTCTGCTGTAGAACATCCCATACAATTTTAATCGGAGCACGCTATGCCCTGCGGAAAAAAGCGGAAGCGCCATAAAATGGCGACCCACAAGAGGAAGAAGAGACTGCGCAAGAATCGTCATAAGAAGAAGAACCGCTAGTTCGGATCTTCGGAAGCTTCTCAAGCCCCTGCTCCCGGCCTCGACCGGTGACAGGGGCTTTCGTACTACAGGGGCGTTCCCCTATCTTTGCCGGCCGTCATCAGCCCGCGCCCGGGACCTTCTACCAACGAATCAAAACACCGGAGACGATGAATCTCAGCAGCAGCGAGGCCGCCACGCGCTCCCTTACGGATCGCGAACAGATACATTTTCTGCAAACCTACAAACGCCTTCCGGTGGAGGTGGACCACGCCGAGGGGATGTACGTCCACACGGCCGACGGGACGGTCTATCTCGACTTCCTCGGCGGGATCGCCGTCAACTCGCTGGGGCACTCGCACCCGGGAGTCATCGAGGCGATCGACAGGCAGGTCCGCCGCTACATGCATCTCTCCAACTACTTCTACCAGGACGCGCAGATCGAGTTCGTCGAGTCCCTCTGCGATATGACCGGCTACGCCCGCGCCTTCCTGGGGAACAGCGGTTCGGAGGCGGCCGACGGCGCCATCAAGCTCGCCCGCTCGTGGGGGAGCGCCTCCGGTCGGAGCGAGGTGATCGGCTTCTCCGGCGGCTTCCACGGCAGAACCTTCGGCGCCCTCTCGATCATGGACAAGCCCCGCTACAAGGATGGCATGGGCCCCTTCCTCGGCGACGCGCGGGTGATCCCCTACAACGATCCCGACGCGCTCCGCCGGGCGGTGAACGACACCACCTGCGCCCTCTTCGTCGAGTTTCTTCAGGGAGAGGGGGGCATCCGGTGGGCGACGAAGGAGTTCATCGAGACGATCTTCGAGCTGAAGGCAAAGCACGGCTTCCTGGTGGTCGCCGACGAGGTGCAGGCGGGGGGCGGCAGGACGGGAGACTTCTTCTCGTTCGAACGCTACGGCGTCCGCCCCGACATCGTCACCCTCGCCAAGGGTGTGGGAGGGGGATTGCCTCTGAGTGCGATATTGACGACCGAAGAACTGGGAACCGTCTGGTCGGCCGGTCAGCACGGCTCGACCTTCGGCGGCAATGCGGTATCGTGCGCGGCGGGAAAGGTTCTGCTGGAGGCGCTCGGGAACGGACTGCAGGAGCATGTCCGGGAGATGGGTGAGTATACGCTTACGGCACTTCGCGCTCTGGCCGGGGAGTTTCCGGAACTGGTGACCGACGTGCGCGGCGGCGGCGCGATGATCGGCATGGAGCTCGCCCACCCCTCCGCCCCGTTCGTCGACGCGCTCCTGGAACGGAAGATCATCGTCAACTCGACGAGCGAGAACGTGCTGCGGCTCCTCCCCCCCTTCATCGTTCAGCGTGAGCATGTCGACAGGCTGGTCGAGGAGATCCGCGGATGCTTCATCGCCTTCAACGAGAACGAGGCGGCACGGACGGGGGGATAAGTCCCCCCGTGGCCGGGAAATCTTCTACAGCTCGTCCTCGTCGTCGAATCTTCCCTGTCCCAGGAAGATCGATCCGATCATATCGCGATAACTGGTCCTTCCATCGAGTTCCTCCTTCGCGATCTTCGAGTTCTGATGCAGGCCGTCGAGCACGAACTCCATGCCGGTGGCGACCTCGTGCGGGTTGTTCCTGTCCAGGGGGAGATGCGACAGGGTCATCTCCTTCAGTCCGGGGACGCGATCGAGCTCGCGGCGGTACGCCTCGAACGGCATCGAGTCGCGCAGCTCCAGCGAATGGCCGTCGCTGAACCACTTGAGGATGCCGGCGTAGGGATCGGCGGGGGGCTGCTTCCCCTTCTCCCCGGTCCGTCTGGGACGGTCGAGCGGGTTCGGGAAGTAGATCGCGAACACTTCCCGTACCGCCTTCCCCACAAGCGCCCGCGCTACCTTGATCGGCCCCTCCTGCTCCCCTTCGAACACCAGCTCGACCTTGCCGGTGATCCCCGGGAGCGCATGGTGGAGATCGATGATTCTGGGGACGATGACCCCGTCGCCGCCGATGATGGCGCGACGCTCGGCGTTCGAGATCAGCGCCTCCATGGTGGAGATCGTCATGCGGGCGGAGACGCCCGACTGCTGGTCGACGAACTCCGATTTCCGGGCGTTGACGGCGACCATCTCCACGATCTGCTCGATATATTCGGGCATGATCAGCGTGCCGTCGGTCTCTCGCGCGGTCCACGCCTCCTGCCGGGTGATCGCGATGCCGTGTTCGAGCGTGCGGGGATAGTGGGTCAGGATCTGCGAGTCGATACGATCCTTCAGCGGGGTGATGATCGAGCCGCGGTTGGTGTAATCCTGCGGGTTGGCCGTGAAGACGATCAGCAGGTCGAGGGGAATCCTGACGTTGAAACCTCGTATCTGGATATCCTTTTCCTGCATGATGTTGAAGAGTCCCACCTGGATGCGGGGCTGAAGATCGGGGAGCTCGTTGATCACGAAGATGCCGCGGTTCGTCCTCGGGATGATCCCGAAATGGATCGCCCCTTCGTGCGAGTAGGTCAGCCGCTGGTGCGCCGCCTTGATCGGGTCGATGTCGCCGATCAGGTCGGCGATCGTCACATCGGGGGTGGCGAGCTTCTCGCCGTAGCGCTGGCTGCGGCCGATCCATTCGATCGGGGTGTCGTCGCCGTGGGTGCGGATCAGCTCCCGTCCGTGATGGCTGATCGGGGCGAACGGGTCGTCGTTCACCTCGGTCCCGGCGATCACCGGGATATACTCGTCGAGCAGATCGGGGAGCATCCGGGCAAGACGGGTCTTGGCCTGGCCGCGGAGCCCTAGAAAGAGGATGTCGTGCTTGGCGAGAACGGCGTTCACCAGTTCGGGGATGACGGTCTCCTCGAACCCGACGATCCCCCTGAAGAGCTCGTCCCCCTCACGGAGCCGTCGGATCAGATTCCGCCGCATCTCCTCCTTGACCGGAAGCACTTCGTAGCCCGAGGCCTTGAGCTCGCCGAGCGTGCGTGGCCGATGCGATTGCGATATATGCGTATGGTTTGACATTGCCGCTCTCCGGGGTTCGATGATTCAATGTGAGATGAATAATATACTTGTGATCCGTTTCAGTTCCGCGGGAGATATCATCCTTACCTCTCTCTTTATGAGAGCGTTACGGAGGCGATTCCCGCAGGCGAAGATCCATTTCGCCGTCAGACGGGAGTTCCTCCCGCTGGTGGAACACTCCCCATGCGTCGACCGGGTGATCGCCGTCGAGCGGGGGGACGGTCTGCGCGACCTGGCCCGCCTGAAGTCGCGCCTGATGGCCGACGTTCGCGGCGACTACGACATTGTATTCGACCTCCACGATTCTCTCCGCAGCCGCTATTTCAGGTTCGCCCTCGGAAAGGAGCTGGCCGTGGTCCGCAAGCCGACGCTGAAGAAACGGCTGCTGGTGCGGTTCAAAAAGAACCTCCTCCGCCCGATCGTCCCGATCCCCGAGCTCTACCTTGCCGTCGGCGCCCCGTACGGCGTGACGAACGACGGGAAGGGACTCGATCTCCACCTGGGCACATCGTGGTCGCCGATCGCCGCGATCGAGGGACGCCCCACCGTGGCGCTCGCCCCCGGCTCGCAGCACGCCACCAAGCAGTGGCCTGCGGAACGATACGCGGCGCTCGGCACCCTCCTGGCCGACCGGCTCGACGCGCGCATCGTGCTGCTGGGAAGTCCCGGGGAGAGAGATCTCTGCGGAGAGATCGCCTCGCGAATCAAAGGGGAAACGATCAACCTGGCCGGCCGCACCACCCTTCTTGAAGCCGCCGCCGCCCTCGACGCCTGCGACGCGCTCGTCTCCAACGACTCCGCCCTCGCCCACGTCGCCGCCGCCCGGAAGCGCCCGGTGGCGGCAATCTTCGGATCAACGGTTCAGGAGTTCGGCTTCGCCCCGTACGGCACACGATCGATCGTAGTGGAGAACGAGGGCCTCTACTGCCGCCCCTGCACAACGATAGGCCGCGAGAGCTGTCCGGAGAAGCATTTCAGGTGCATGATCGATCTGGAGGTGGAGCGGGTGTATGAGGGGGTTGCGGGGTTGATGTGATGTTGGTGGAGAGTTGATTCGGTACGTTGTTCCTTTCTCACATCCTCTTCACTCTTTCCTCAAGATCTCGCGGCACGATAAAACCCAGCGCCTTCCCCTGTTTCTCCTGTTCGAGCAGGCCTAGACCGGCCAGCCCAAGAAGATCGCTTCTCGATGTATGATAACTAACTCCGTGCGCGGTCATATGGGATGCTATCGTATAGGAGAATCGCGGATTTCTCATCGCATGATTCAGCACCTCGATCTGCCGATGGTTGAGACGTGAGCGCATCGATCGCGACGTCTGAAGCATGGCGCGGGTGCGATCCAGTTCCTCGCTCTTCCGGCCGAGGTATTCCTGAAGCTCGGCTATCGCGCGGCCGATAACGTCCAGTTGATCGAGGATGAAATAGGTGGTGTCGTTCTCGTCGGTCTCGGTGTAGAGAAACGAGCGGGCGTATTTGCTCGGTCGCCTCCTGATGATGCTGGAGATGGAAAGGAATTCGATCAGCCGGTAGTTCCTGCTGGCCGCCGACCAGTAGAAAAGGGCACGTGCGGTCCGCCCGTTCCCGTCGATGAAAGGATGGTCGTATGCAAGCCAGAAGTGCAGGAGAAGGGATCGGATGATCGGATGAAGATATTCCCTGTCCGACCCGGCGTTCGCGAACCGGCACATCCGCTTCAACCGTTCGGGGAGTTCACCTGCGGCCGGAGGGGTATGAAGCACCGTCTGATCCCGATGATCGACGACCTGAATCCGGTCGGCGCCTGTTCGAAGCAGTCCCCCTGCCTCCCCCCTATCGAGTGTCCCCTCGGTCAGAATCCGATGCAGTTCGAAGATGATCTCCGGCGTCAGACTCTCATGCCGTACTTCCCGCACGAACTCCATCGCCCTGTAGTTGTTCAGGATCATCCGTTCCGATTTCGTCCGCGGACCACGGCCGCGCAGGATCATCTCCTTCGCAACCTGCCGGGTCGTCGACGCCCCTTCGAGCTGACTCGACGTGATCGCCTCCTCCATGAGCGAATGAAGGAGAAAGGAATCTCTCTCTCCCTTCCCCTCTCCAGGGATCGAGCCTCCCCCCCGAGCATCGATTTCACTCAGCATACGATACATCTCGTCGACGTTCACGTAGTGGAACGGAATGCCGTTCACATCGGAGAGAGGGAGCATACGCCTGAGGAGCGCGCGCGCCGTCTTGATCCCGAACCACCATTCCTCATGTGTGAGACCATCAGGTGGTTTGAGATGTCGAAGCACGGTCCAGTGACGATAACGACCTTCCGGCGCGGGACCGATACTCGCCGCCGCAAGCTTCAGGAGAAGATCTACGGCATCACCGCGCGAGGCCAGCGACGCGGCCAAGTCGGCGAGCCGAGGGGGCTGTACCGGGATTCTCATGCTGCTTCCCCACGATTACGTGATGAGATCGACGCGGAGGCAAGCTAGAGATACGTTTATAATTTTCAAATCATTATAAACGTTTTATACACATCCCACGATATTCCCTTCGAAGATCAGGCAGGCTGTAAACGACAAGGGCGCGAAACCTCTCCGAGTTCGCGCCCCCTGTTCAGCTTACCTCCATTCCCTACCACGCATACGCCTCCGGCGCCTCCCCTCCCGGGCCGGGCCAGATCTCGTCAAGGCGCTTCATCGTCTCCTCGTCGAGACGCAGGTCGAGGGCGGCGACGTTTCCCTTCAACTGCTCAAGGGTGCGGGGGCCGATGATCGGTGAGGCGACGGCGGGGTTCGCCAGCACCCAGGCGAGCGCCACGTCGGCGGGGGGGTGGCCGATCTCGGCGCAGAGAGCCTCGTACTGCTCCACCTTCGGGCGGAGACGCTCCAGGGAGTTGCGGATGCCGGGGCTTGTGCGGCGGCCCGATTCGGGGGAGTCGAGGATTCCGGCGAGCAGACCGCCCCCGAGAGGACTCCACGGAATCAGCCCGACACCGAGCGCCCTGCATGCCGGTATCACCTCGAGTTCGATATGACGGTTGCGGAGGCTGTAGATGCTCTGCTCGGAGACGAGCCCGAGAAAATTCCGTTGCGCCGCGATATGGTTCGCCTGCACGATGTTCCAGGCGGCGAAGTTGCTGCTCCCGACGTAGATCACCTTCCCCTGGGCGACCAGCGTCTCCATCGCCTGCCAGATCTCCTCCCACGGGGTCGTCCGCTCCACATGGTGCATCTGGTAGAGATCGATATGATCGGTCCTGAGGCGCCGCAGACTATCCTCGCAGGCGCGACGGATATGATAGGCCGACAGCCCTCTGTCGTTGACCCCCTCCCCCGCCCTGCCGTAGACCTTCGTCGCCAGCACGATCCTCTCGCGGCGCCCTCCCTTGTCGAGCCAGCGCCCGATGATCTCCTCGGTCGCCCCGAGCCCTGCCGAGCCGCCGTAGACGTTGGCCGTATCGAAGAAGTTGATCCCCAGATCGAGCGCCGTGTCCATGATCTCATAGCTCTTCGGCTCGGTCGCCTGGGGACCGAAATTCATCGTACCGAGACAGAGTCGACTCACCTTGAGACCTGTCCGGCCGAGCTGCACGTATTCCATGATCGTCGCGTTCCTTATCGTCGGATGTTGATGCCGGCGCTACGCCGAGGCCGCGGTCGCCGTCTCCTGCCGCATCTTCTCCTGCAGGCGGAGCACGGTATAGTGGAAGACCACCGAATGGATGCTCTCCGCCGTACACATATCGTTCAGCGGCACATGCACGCACTCGTGGACCATCGTCCGCAGCGCCCCCCCGGAGAACCCGGTAACACCGATCGTCTTCAGACCGTTCGCGTTCGCATACTCGGTTGCGCGAAGAATGTTCGGGCTGTTCCCCGAGCCTGAGATCGCCACCAGAAGATCCCCCTCGCGGCAGAAGGTCCGGAGCTGCTGGACGAAGATCTGATCGTATCCCTCGTCATTCCCCAGCGCCGAGATGAACGCCGTGTTGTCGGTCAGGGAGAGCGCCCTGATCCTCCGCTCCTGCGACATATCGCGGCAGGTTCCCTTTGCCAGATCCTGGGCGAAGTGGCTGGCGTTGGCGGCCGAGCCGCCGTTCCCCACCACGAAGACCGTGGCGCCGCGGGTGTAGGCGTCGTGGAGGGAGTCGATCAGTCGTTCGATCTCATCCTCGCTGACGGAGGCAAGCGCCCGCTCGGTATACTCGCGATACTCCGAAAAATTCATCATGGCTATTTCCAGCTATATCGTTCCTGATTGAAGATCACCTTGGTGCCCCGAGGCTCCAGCATGAACGGCATCTCCCGGTATCCCGAAAGAGCGTCGCGCAAATTATCCTGATCGGGACGTCGACAATAGGTCATGAGGAAGCCCCCGCCCCCGGCGCCGGAGATCTTTCCCCCCAGCGCTCCCCCACCGATCGCCGCCCGGTACATGGCGTCGATCTCGGAGTTCGTGACGGAGGAGGCGAGCTGCTTCTTCAGCTCCCAGTTCCTGTGGAGGATCGCCCCGACGGCGTCGATGCTGCCGTCGTAGAGCGCCCGGCGCACATCGTGCGCAAGCGACTTGATCTCGTGATGGAACGCCTCGGTGTCGCCGATCCGATCCCGCTGTTCGGTCAGGATGCTGCTGGCCTGACGGACGATGTTCGTGAAGAAGAGGAGCAGGTTGCTGCCGAACCGGCGCTTCACCGAGGGGGTGATGTCGATCCGCTCCACCTCCACTTCATCCCCCTCGCCGAAGGCGAAGCCGCAGAGTCCGCCGTATGCCGCGATATACTGATCCTGCCGACCGATCGGTCTCCCGAGGATCTCTATCTCGATACGACACGCTTCGCGCGCCAGACGTTCCGCCCCGACCTGCTCCCCTCTGAACTGGTAGAAGGCGTTCAGGAGCCCGACCGTGAGGCTGGAGGAGGAGCCGAGCCCCGAGCCCTCGGAAGGGATGTCGGCCATCATGGCAACCTCGAAGCCGTTGGTCATACCCGCCAGCCGCGCCGCCTCGCGGACCAGATCGTGCTGGATCTCATCGACCGAGTCGACGATCTCCTTGCTGGAGTAGTCGACGTAGATCTTGTCGTCGTACCGGGCGTTGATGATGACGTAGATATACTTGTCGATCGCCGTGGAGACGACGTAGCCGCCGTGCTTCCGGTAGTAGTCGGGCAGGTCGGTCCCGCCGCCCGCGATGCTGATGCGTAAAGGGGTCTGTACGATGATCATGCGTTATGATTCCGTTTTCCGGCTGCTCCACTCCCGTTCCGCCAGAGCCAGGCTCTCGAAGGTTCCGACGTCACGCATGTATCCGTCCACGATAGCGCCGTTCATCAGCCCGACCAGCCCCGGCATGACGTCTCCGCCGAAATCGTACGGAACATGGTCGGGAGCGATATGATCGAACAGCCCCGGACGGGCCACGAAGATACCTGCCGAGGCAAGATCGCTCGTCGGGTTCTCCGGCTTCTCGGTGAACGCGACGATCGTTCCACGTTCATCCAGCGTCGCGATACCGCATTTGCTCGGGTGCTCGGCCCGGAAGAGTCCGACGGTCAGCGGCGCCGGGTTCCGGTCGTTGAATTCGAGGAGGGCCGTCAGATCGACGTCGGTCAGGTTATCGGCATAGAGTATCAGGAAGCGATCCTCGCCGGCGACGAAGTCCCGGTTGGCGTGCAGGGTTCCACCGCTCCCGAGCAGCGTCTCCTCCATGACCGTCGAGATCCTCACCGGACCGCGATATGAGTCCGCGTGGCTCCGGACCTGATCGGGAAGATGATGCAGGTTGACGAGGACCTCCGTCACGCCGTGGCGCTCCAGCAGATCGAGCCACCAGTCCAGAAGAGGGCGGCCCTGTATCGGCACAAGACATTTGGGGACGGAATCGGTCAGCGGCCGCAGACGGGTGCCGAGGCCTGCCGCGAGAAGAATCGCTTTCACGCTTTGACGGGAATTCGATACGATAACGGCCGGAAAACGGCCCGATAATAGCCAGAGGGGCCGACACCGGCCGGTTACAAGGTATTGCGCGCCTATCGACCCGCGACGCTCTGGACGACGTTCATCGACTTCATGGTCCGCTCGGCGAACTCCAGGATCTCCCCCATGTCGGTCTGTTCACGGAGGTATGCGATATATTCCCGGACCGAGTCCTCGGCGGTTCTGCGGGGCTCCCAGCCGAGCGCGCGGAGCTTCGAAATATCGGAGACGGCATGACGCGTGTCGCCGAACCTGAACTCTCCCGGGATCCTCGGCTCCAGATCCTCGCGACCGAAGGCCCGGGCCACGATCCTGTCGAACTCCGCCACCGTGCAGGGACGCCCGCCGCCGACGCAGAAGACCTCGTAGTCCATGCGGGAATCCTCCAGCGCCTTGACGTTCGCATCGACCACGTCGTGGATGTTCACGAAATCGCGGAGCTGTCCGCCATCCTCGTAGATGGTCGGAGCGCGATCCAGAAGATAGTGGAGGGAGAAGATTCTGCACGCGCCGGAGTAGGCGTTGTAGAACGACTGCCGCGATCCCTGCACGATAGAATATCTGAGCGCGACCGACGGTATTTCATATCTCAGGCCGAACCGAACCGCCTGGAGCTCCTGCGAATGCTTGCTCATGGCGTAGGCGTTCGGCGGGTTGACGTGCGTCTCGGGGGTCGGAGTCCACTCCATCGGACGCCCTTCGTCGTCGAGCCAGTCCCACTCTCCTCTCCTCAGCTTTTCAAGGGGACGAAGGGTCGGAGCGACGAGGGTTCCGGAGGCTGTGCGATACAATCCCTCCCCCTGCACGAACTGCGACGAGGCGACGACCACCTTCCGCACCGGAAGCCGTTCGGCCACGATCAGCTCATAGAGCAACGCGGTCGAGACCGCATTGACATGGAAGAATGTGGAGAAGTCGTTGAGATAATCCTGGTAGGCGGCCAGATGATAGACGACATCGACGCCGCGAAGGGCTCGAAGCATCGCGTCACGATCTCTGGCGTCCCCCTCGATGAACTCGATCTCGTCGGAGAGATACGGGGGCTTTCCATGACGATGCACCGGCTGCTGCAGGTTGTCCAGAACCCGCACCGAATGCCCGAGCGTCAGAAGTCGATCGGCCGTATGCGAGCCGATGAACCCCGCTCCCCCGATGATGAGAACCTGTGAAGCCATCGTCACGGCCTCCGGCGCACCGAATAGTTGATCTTCGATTTCAGCACGGAGCGCTCCGGCACGTCGGTTCTGATAATGCATCCCGATCCGATAATCGAGTCGGCCCCGATCTTCACGTGGGGCTCCAGATAGATCCCGGTGCCGAACTTGCTCCTGTCGCCGATCGTCACCGAACCGGAGGTCGCCACGGCGGGCCCGAAGCTGCAGCAGTTTCCGAGGACGCTGTGGTGCTCGATGCTGCAGTAGGGGCTCAGGAAGTTGCCGTCGCCGATCGTGGCGCAGGGACCGATATGACAGAAGGCGAGGATGATGTTCCCCTCGCCGATCGACACGTTCATCCCGATCTGCGCCGTGGGATGGATCACGTTCGCGAAGCGTATCCCCGCCTCCCTCCATTCCCTCATCAGCCGCTCACGGAAGGGGTTGCTGGTGCTGACGGAATTGATGGCCGCATCGAACTCCCCATTGCGATACATCTCCACGATCTTCTCCCGGTCGATCGGACCGATCACCGGCACCCCGGCGACCGAGACGCCGGCCAGATCGGGGTTGTCGTCGACGATCGCCACCGCCTGCTGCCCCCGGGTGCGGGAGATGACATCGAGTACCTGCACCGCCCCCTGTCCGCCGCCGACGATCAGAATCCGCTCGACCCGCCCGGCGCGGTAGCCGTCGTTCACCAGATCGCGCTTCCGCGCCGCCGGCGTTTCGGCGCTCTGTTCAGATCGCGATTCGATATAGGAAAGAACATCGGCCTCGGTGATCTTCGCTCCGGACGACGGGACCTGATGGATGTCGAGTCCGTGACGCCGCGCCGTCATCTCCGCCTTGACCGTCCAGTCGAGCCCGTTCTTCCCGGAGGGGGGCTCGACCGGGACGACCTCGACCCTCGGCGCCGTGCGCGCCCGGATCTGGTCGGCCGTCGACGGCTCCCTGGTGATCGCGGCGAGATGTTCCCCCACCGGAACCTCGGCCCCGACGGGGACGAGATGGGTGAGATACCCGTCGGCCGGGGCCTCGATATCGAAGATGCTCTTGGTGGTCTCCGCCGTGCAGACGATTTCGCCGGCGCGAACCTCCTCCCCCGACCCTCTGAGCCATTCGATGATCACGGCGTGCGTATCGTTCGCCCCCATCTGCGGCAGGGGGATCAGCTGTATATCGGTCACTGTAGAATCTCCAGTAGTGCGGAGAGGATCCGCGCCCGCGAGACGAGGACCTCTTCTTCAAGATGTCGCGCGGCCGGAATCACGGTCGGAAGCGCTCCCACCCGACGGATCGGGGCCTTGAGGCCGCCGCCGAGGGTGTCGTAGATCCGCGCCGCGAAGGCGCTCCCCCAGCCGAACTCCGCCGATCCCTCCTCGACCAGCACCACGCGCCCGGCGCCCCGGGCCGCTTGCAGGATCTCTTCATCCGGACCCGCCTTCAGGTCGCCGACGATATGGGCGGAGAGGCGGATCTCCTCCCCGGCAAGGGTATCGAGAAGCGGGCCGAGGAAGCGGGAGATCCCGCCGTAGGTCACCAGCACGACGTCGGGTTCGTTCGTGTCGCGATAGTTCGTGAGCCCGACCGTGGAATATCCCGATGCGTTCCTTCGTTCCGTTCGCCCGTAACGTCCCTCTCCGTCGCGTTCGATCCGGAGCGGATAGAGGAGCTTGTTCTCGACGAAGAGGACCGGCCCCGGCTCGGCGACGGCGCGACGGAGCATCTCTCCCGGATCATGATAGAGCGACGGAGCGACGACCGTCAGATGCGGAATCCCCAGAAACATCGTCTCGAGACTCTGGCTGTGGGTCGGTCCGTAGCCCCGGCCCCCCCCCATCGGCGTCCGGATCACCAGCGGGACGTCGACACGGCCGTCGTACATGGCGGAGAACTTGGCCGCGTGGTTGATGATCTGGTCGGCGGCGAGGGTGACGAAGTCGCCGAACATCAGCTCGGCCACCGGACGCATCCCGCGCAGCGCAAGCCCCACGGCAAGGCCGGCGATCGTCCCTTCACAGATCGGCGTGGTCAGGACGCGGTCCGGGAAGGCCGTTGAGAGTCCACGCGTGACCTTGAAGGCGCCGCCGTAGGGATCGAGGATATCCTCTCCGAGCACGACGACACGTGAATCGGCTTCCATCGACGCGAAGAGCGCGCTCCGAAGACCTTCGACGCAGGTGATGCCGTTCATCGGAATCCCCGTCCGCGATAATCATTCGCACTGCGATACTCAGCGCTCAGTCCGGCGGCCACCGCCGCCTCGACACGTTCGTCGGCCTCCGCCTCGATCCGCTCCCGTTCGTCGTCGGCGATCATCGCGGCCAGGCGGGCCAGCGGGTCGCGCGCGCGCAGCCGGGCCAGCTCTTCGGGGCTCCGGGTGTCGTCCCCCTTGCTGTGCGGGGCAAGGCGGTAGCTGCGGACCGTGAGGAAGAAGGGGCGTGAGGATTCGCGGACACGGTTGACGGCCTCGATCGCGATTCGATACAGATCCAGAATATCGTATGCGTCGGCCGTCGCGCCTTCGATCCCGAACGGCTCGGCGCGGGCATGAAGCTCTCCGGCATGTTCCAGCTCCTTCGGCGTGCTCTGGGCGTAGCCGTTATCCTCCAGAACGAACAATATCGGAAGCGACCAGAGCGAGGCGACGTTGAAGCTCTCGTAGACGGCCCCCTGCCCCATCGTCCCGTCGCCGAGAAAGACGACGGTGACGGCCCCGGTTCCCTTCATCTTCTCGGCGAGCGCCGCCCCGACCGCGCAGGGGACGATCCCCCCCTGGATGCCGTTGGTGTAGAGGTTGCCGGCATGGAGGTGCTGTGTTCCGCCGATCCCGCCGCAGACGCCGGTCGCGCGGCCGAGGATCTCCCCCACAAGGCCGTCGAGATCATCGCAATATGAGAGGAAATGTCCGTGAGCGCGGTGGCTGGAGAAGATAACGTCGCGATCGCGATCGAGCGCCCCGACGACGGCGACGGCGTTCGCCTCCTGGCCGATCGAGGTGTGAACGGTCCCGTTCAGATATCCCTGGGAAAAGAGGTCGAGGAAGCGCTGCTCCACCGTGCGGATGAGATACATCGCGCCGTAGAATCTGAGTTTCAGATCCTCCTGCCCGTCGACCGGCGACGGAGAGAGTTGAACGGATTCGAGGACGCTCATGCGGTTATGCGGCATAATGACCGTTCTTCAACCAGATCACACCGTTGCGCACGAACCTGGCCGATTCGGCCCCGGTGAAGCTGTGCGCGCGCAGATATTCCACAAGCCGCTCGATCGTGTTCTCCTCCCCCGGGTGGATATGATGATACTCCAGCCGGATCTCCTTCACCCGCCGCAGGTACTCCGCCGGCGTGTTGTACAATATCTCGTATTCAGCCCCTTCGCAGTCGATCTTCAACAGGTCGCAACAGTCGATCCCGTTGTCGTCGAACACATCTTTCAGCGATATGCATTCGGTGGGAACACCCCCCGACGCCCCTTTCGACGAGGCCTGGCTGTAGAGCGAATGTCCCAGCGACGTGGGGCCCTGAAAGAGAACGCGCGATTCGGTCCGCCCGGCGACCGCCTTCATGAAGGGGGAGATCAGCCGGTCCGCATTGTTCATCCTGATGTTCTCCACCAGCGTGCGGAAGGTGCTCGGCATCGGCTCGAAGGCGTAGACGCGGCTGTTCCGGGAGGTGAGCGCGGCCAGCAGCGAGAAGTCGCCGATGCTGGCGCCGATGTCGATCACCACCGAACCGTCCTTCACCTCGCCGTACTCCTTCTTCACGAAGGTGACGGCGATATTCTCCGACTCGGCCCCCTCCCGCGTGGAGATCCGTATGCCGTTGCGGAGAATGTAGGTCCCCGGCGCGTCTCTGAATCCGGCGTAGACCGTCAGAAACGTCACCCAGTTCTTCAGCGTCAGGATGATCGAGGGGATGTAGACGACCTGCCGGATGGTACTGGCACGGAAGTACTTGCTCAGTCTTCTTCGCATCGCGAGGTAGGAATCGATGAATCGCCGGAGGCGCCGGCCCGCCGCCCGGATGCACGCGCGGCTGCGCCCACGGAGATCTGCCCGTCGGCTGCTCCACAACGCTCGACAAAGCTACGAACCAACCCGGCAACTTCATACATGACTTTCGGTGACCGAGTGTAGGCCCCCGCCCGGCTCCGTCGCCCCCCTTCCCACACGATCTTTTCGACATCCGAGGGGCGCTCCAGGAAGGTGAGCAGCCCCCGGTCGTCGAGCTCCTCGTCGATGGCGGCGCGGCGTCCCGTGAACATGCTGTAGGTGGGGACGCCGAGGAGCGCCGATTCCCGGTTCATCGTCCCGCCGCCGCTGATCGCCATGTCGGAATGGTAGAGGAGCTGAAGCCCCGGCAGCGCCCGTTCCGGAACGATGACCCGCGCCGCCGGGCGCTCCGGCAGAGCGGCCTGGACAAGGGAGCGTTCCAGACGGGTCTTCGGAAGGATCACGACGACGTTGCCGGGGTCGGCGCAGGCGCGATCGATCACCCGGCGGCAGATCTCCTCGCTGGCGCTGTCGTGGTAGTTCCCGATCAGCCCCGGAGGACGTATGGTGACCAGTCGATCCTTCTCTCCGGCCCCCAGCTCCCGTCGGAAGCTCTCGTCCGGGAGGAAGTCGAAGAGGTAGAGATCCTCCTTGAACCCGTGATATCTGTCGACCCGGTCGGGCCTGATCCCCGCCTGTTTCAGGCGCGCGTCGGAGATGATATCGGGACAGAGAAGGCGGGTGGCGAACCGACGGAAGATCGACATCTCGGTCCACTCGTAATCGAACATCACGAGCGAGGGAATCCCCATCAGCCTTGCCGCCAGCGTCTGTGTGCGCGACCCGTGGCTGAGCGCCATCGCCGGACGGAACGCCCGAACCGCCCTGACGAGCTGCATGGAACGGACCGGCAGGTTCAGCACCTTCTTCACCTTGTTCCTCCCCGCATGCTCCCCCACCGGAACCGCGTCCAGCCGGAACTGCTCCACCAGGTCGAGCGTCTGCGCGAAGCTCCTGGCCGTCAGGCGGACCTCCCACCCCTCGCGCCGCAGATGATGGATCAGCGGCGCGTAGAGAGGGACGTGGGGAGAGTTGTCCAGGTCTATCCAGATACGATACAAGGTGATTCGGTAAGGTATGGAAGGGGGAGGATCGTCCCTCAGCGGCCCGGCCGTTTTCGATCGACATCTCCCGAAAGCGCAGTGCCGATCGACGCGATACTCTCCCGCAGTCTCTCCGGCGACCGCGCAGCCGCCAGCGCCAGGAACATCCAGACGTGCGTCCAGCGGAGGAAGTAGCGTTCGTCGGCGCCGCGCCGTTTGAGCCTGAACATGTAGCGTCCCTTCCGGGGCATCCACATCATGCCGTCGATCACGGCGAGCAGCGATCGTCCGCGCTTGATACCGGCGCCGTTCCCCTCGTCGAAGAGGATCTCGTAGAGGGCGGCGGCCGCGTAGTTGTGCGGGTCGACGGGGTACTGCGAGCCGGGGAAGTAGTTCAGCGCCCCGTCGGCGCGGGGGAATGTACTACGATAATATCGTTCCATGCGGAGCAGCGCGTCGTCGAAGAGCGCGGGGTCGACCAGGGGGTTCGTACGGCGGATCGCCGTCGTGGCGGCTATCACGTAGAGATGGTGGAAGCAGTCGGTCCACCCTCCGGCCGGATGATCGTTGTAGGCGAGATACCCGCTCGGGTCGACCTGGCGTATCGTGGTCGTCGCGGCGTCGGCGGCGATCCTGAGCAGATTCTCATCCCCCGTGAGCCTTCCCCCCAGACCGAGCACGGCGGCGCCGAGCAGATTCGCGTTATGGGTGTTGACGGCGGAGGTCGTGAAGTAGCCGATGAACGGTCCCCTCGCGTTGGAGGACTGATGACGCGATGCGATATACGCAAGCCCCTGCTCCATCGCTCCGCGATACTCATCCGATCGGGTCGCGACATCGTGGATCAGCGCCAGCATCGCGAACGAACCGGGGACGATCGTGGAGGCGCCGCGCGGGTTGACGCCGTCGTACCGGGTGGCCCATGTGAAATCGTATCCCCAGAAGATCCCCTCGTCGCTACGACGCGAGACCGCGACAAGACGGCGGAGCATCGCCTCGGCGCTCCCTGGAAAACGCTCCTCTCCGAGGGCCTGGTAGGCGAAATAGGCACAGGAAAAGATCTTGGGATCTTCTATCAGCGGCACGCGGAGGAGCGACCGGAGGAAGTCCGGGGCAAGCCGCGACCCGAACTTGCTGACGACGAGCTGGGGAAGCCTCCAGGTCGCGGGGATGATCTTCAGAAAGGGGGAATTGGGAAGATCGAACGGGTCGCGTCCCCGGTAATCGTTCTCACCCAGGAGCGCGTGGAGCCTGTCGATCCGCCTGTCGACCCATGCCGCATCTCCCTCATACCCCCCTTCGGTTCGGTCCGAGCCGGCGTCGCTCCCGATCCCCGCCGCCGGAACGGGCGTTCCGGCGGGATATGATTGCAATGCCATGATAATTCGCGAATCGGGGAGGGGGTACAATGGGGGCTACAAATGGGTGCTCCCTTCGGGAGCCAGGTCATTTGTAATGTCCGTTGAATTAGGGGCCCGAGTTTATAGAGCCGGGAGCGGCTCGGCGACGAGGGCGGGGGCTTCGGCCCGACGGGAGGCGCGGGAGCCGTAGTCGATCTCGGAGGAGATCCATTCCAGCAGTTCCACCACCCTGGCCCCCATTTCGCCGTTGTTCGGCAGGGGGGTTCCGTCGGTCATTGCGCGCACGAACTCGGCGCACTCCATCCGGAGCGGCTCGTGCTGCTCCAGTTGAAGCACCCGGATATCGCCGATCGAATAGGAGAGCTGTCCCGAGTCGGTCGCCTTCGCGTCGATCCTGTTGTCGACGCCGTTGCTGACGATCCGGACCTTTCCGTCGAGCGCCAGCATCTCATCGTAGACCATCGTTCCATGCTCGGCGGTAAGCTGCACGTAGCGGGTCTTGTGCGCCGAGAGCCAGCTCACATGGATATGGGCGGAGACCCCTCCGGGGAAGGTCATGTCGATATGGGCGTTGTCGACGAACCCGTCCCATTTGTAGCTGGAGCCGCTCGCGCGGATATCGAGCGGCATCTCTCCGATCAGATGAAGGATAATGGAAAGATCGTGGGGACAGAGATCCCACACCACGTCGACGGTCGTCCGCGGGGGACCGGGATTGATCCTTGTCGACGAGAGATGGAAGATCCGTCCCAGCCGTCCCGCATCGATCTCGCTCTTCAGCGAGCGGACACCGGGGGCGAACTGAAAGACATGTCCCACCGCCAGCACCCGTCCCAGACGACGGGCCATCTCCACCAGCTCCCACGCCTCGCGTGCGTTGGCGGCGAGCGGCTTCTCCACGAAGAGATCCTTCCCCGCTTCCAGCGCCCGGACGGCGATCTCGAAGTGGGAGGTGACGGGAGTGGCGACGACCACGGCGTCGATGGCGGGATCGTTCAGGATATCACGCATGTCGTCGGTGGTCCTGATATCCGGATACCCCTCACGGATGAAGTCGAGCCGTCCCGGCTGCAGATCGCAGACCGTGCGCACACGCGAGTTCGGGAGGCCGTGGAAGTTGCGGACGAGATTCGGTCCCCAGTAGCCGCAACCAATGATTCCGATATACTTCAAGTTAGACTCCTCCACGTCCGAACAGGACGATCGGTATGGTCTTCAGCGCGATCTTGAGATCGAGCCAGAGCGAAAAATTCTGGATGTAATAGAGATCAAGGATGATCGAGTCGTTGAACGTGACATCGTTCCGGTTCCGGCCGAACACCTGCCACAGACCGGTCATCCCCGGCGTTATTCTGAAGCGCTCCTTGTGCCAGTCGTCGAAATGCTCGTACTCGTACGGCAGGCAGGGGCGTGGTCCGATCAGCGACATCTCCCCGCGCATCACGTTGATAAGCTGCGGGATTTCGTCGAGGCTGTACTTTCTGAGGATCCTTCCGACCCTTGTGATCCTGGGATCGTTCTTCAGCTTCTGGGTGCCGGCGTTCTCCGAGATGATCTTCCGCAGATGTTCGCGGTGGAGCGCCTCATCCCGGTTCGCGACCATCGTCCTGAACTTGAACCAGGTGAAGATCCGACCGTTCTTGCCGACGACCTTCGACCTGTAGAAGACCGGTCCCCGCGAATCGTACCGGATCGCCGCGGCGATCACCAGGAAGACCGGGGCGAAGATCGTCGAGAGGATAAGGGCCGCGACCAGATCGACCGACCGCTTGACGAACCAGCTCGCCGTCTCCCGCCGTTTCGGGCGGAGCGTCAGGGTGTTCATCGAATCGAACTCGCTGGTGTCGATCTTGTCGTGGACGATCCTGAAATGGTTGGTCGCCACGGTCACCGGAAGACCTGTTTTCCTGCATTCCTCCACGATCTCCAGCAGCCGTTCGTAGGCGATGGAATTGATCGTGACATAGATCTCCTGCGCCCTGAGCCGCCGACCGATCTCGCCGACCTGGGAGATCGGCCCCGCGATCCGCCGCCCCAGCAGCACCTTGCCGATCTTCTCCGGATCGTCATCGACGAACCCTACAATACTCATGCCGAGTTCGGGCGCCTCCTTGATCCGGGTGGCGAGATTATGTCCCGCGCTCCCGGCGCCCACTGCCAGGATGCGGCGTGAAAGCCCCCTGTTGCCGTTGAACCGCCGGTAGATATGCCGGAAGAAACCGACCCGCATCAGCGAAAGCGCTCCCCATCCGCCGAAAACGTAGAGAAGAACGTTCAGGCGGCTGTACTCCAGGCTGTCGATATCCTTCACGAAGAAGATCACGATCGCCTGCATGATCCCCAGCCAGAGCACCCCCTTTCCCAGGTTCACGATCTGGTCGGAACCGGAGGAGAAGACGCGATGCTTGTAGAGATGAAACTCGCGGAAGACCAGGACGGAGGCGACCGAAACCGTCGCAAACAAAATCGCTTCGTTGGTCGTTAGGCTATATATCGTGTAGTGGTCGCGTACGGCCACGATCAGCGCCGCCACAAGGAGCAGCACGATCACGTCCAGCAGAGCCAGCAGCAGCTTGGCGTATCCGAGCGAGCGAATAACTGTCGTCATATCCTCCTGTCTCCCCGACGACTTCAACGGCTCGTGCCGAGCCACCTACGAAGCCGCGCCCGTATCGGCCCGGTTCACCGAGGGGACGGGAACGGGCTTGCAGCAGACGTGACGCATAGTGCGGTCGATGCCGTCGGAACGTCCTGTACCGAACAGACGGCACGCCGCCGGAAGCCGGCGGAGAGGAATACACATAGGCAGGAGCCGGGCATCATCCCGTCCGACTTCATGGAATCGGGAGCGATGCCGTTCGGCAGCCGATCCGGAGAGTCCATACCCCTGCGGTCCTCATTACCAGAATGCGGCGCAAAAGTACGAAGTCGGGGGGGAAGATCATAGGGGGGTGAGATCTTCCGAAGAGTCTTATTCACGGGCCGTGGCGGCAAACCGGGGGCGCAGATCGGCGGGGACCATATACGTTTTCTCGATGCGGGCGAGGATCTCCTTCCGGGCCGTCGGATTCTCCAGATCGCTTCTCCGCTCCCGGAGCAGCCGGCCGATCTCGTAGACGCTGTGGTAGGTGGGATAGATCTTCTCGGCCGAGGCGAACGCCCTGATCGCATCGTCGTACCTGCCGGCGAGCAGATGCTGAAACCCTTCCCGCTCCATCGCGGCGGCGTCGGCAGCCTTGCCGTTGAAGCGGCGGAGCATGAGAAACCGCGCGCTGTCCTGCCCGATCGTCCCCACGACGTTTTTCCCCGCCTCTCCCCCGCTCTTCTCCGCCGCGGCCAGTACCTTCGCCGCAGTGGCCGTGTCGCCGTTCCGAAGGTTCGTCTCGATCTCGGCGTTGTAATGATCGGAGACGATCTTGTGAAGCTCGTCGGCGATCTCCGGATCGACGATCCTCGCCAGAAGGCGCTCGGTGGCGAACGCCTTCGACGGGCTGTTGTCGAACAGGAGCGGGATCATCTCCCGCGCCGCCTCGATCCTGTCGTTCGCCGCCTTGTTCCGCTCGATCTGCCAGTTGACGATCAGCCCCACCGCGACGATCGTCAGCGGCGCCAGGATCGTCTGCACGATGAAGCGCCAGAGCGTGTCCCCCTTCAGCCTGGAGATCTTGGCGTCGATCTCCTTCAGCTTTTCCATGGTATCGTTCATCTCGCGTTCCTCAAGCCGTGCGAGCCGCTGGGCGATATCATCGATCGTGGCCATGGTGGACCTCAATTGGTTGAAGAGACGGTCGTGGAGAGAGGCAGGGACGATTGCCTGAGCATCGGCCGCGGAGACGAGGCGAAGATATCGGTATGGCATGAATTATATCACGAGCAATCAATTCCCCGCAGATCATAGAGAGACACTACACGGGGGGCCTGTAGTCCGCGGATAATACCGATCGGGTTACCGTCCGGATCTCTGGCAATAAACGTCCGGCGATGTATCTTGCGATACATACAGGCGCCGAAACATCGTAATCCAGCACCCATGCCCGCACGCACTCCGATCGATGCCGAACTTGTAGGAACCGGTCTTACCGCCGACGTCTACGCCTGGGGTGAAGGTCGCGTCCTCAAGCTGCTTCGTGAGAGGTACGGCAGGTCGAGCGCGGAACGGGAGTATATGGTCACGCGCACGGTGCGTGAGTTCGGGATCCCTGCTCCGATGGCTCATGAGGTGGTGGAAGTGGGAGGACGTTACGGCATCGTCTTCGATCGGGTGATCGGTATCACCCTGCTGCAATATTTCCAGTCGCACCCCTGGGCTCTGTTTGCCGGCGCCCGTCAACTGGCGGAGCTCCATGCGCGACTGCATGAGTGTACGGCTCCCGACGGCATTCCATCGCAGCACGAGCAGATCGGCGCTCGTATCGACTCGTTGGCGGAACTCTCGGAGTCCGAAAAGGATGCGGCGCGTCGGGTGCTCTCCGGTCTGCCGGAGGGAACGTCGCTCTGCCACGGCGATTTCCATCCGGGAAATATCATCATGACCGACAACGGCCCGGTGATCATCGACTGGGGATGGGCCGCCCGAGGCAACCCGTCGGGGGACGTGGCATGCACATCCCGTCTGTTCGAGCGCGCCTCACTCCCGGAGTCGACCCCCGCGCACCTCCGGCTGCTCTTCGGGATGTCGCGCACCCTGCTGCATGAGAACTACCTGCGCCGCTACCTTCGACTGCGCCCCGGAACCAGGGAGGAGATCGCCGCCTGGAGAGTCCCGCTTCGCGCGGCTGCGCCTACATTGCGTCTGAGAGGGAATCGTCAGTGAGTCTTCATGAGAGTGGTTCATCGGCGGCATCTTCCATCCCCTCCACCCTCTATCCGCCCCCCAGGGGAAGAACCGTCCATCACAGCAACATATCCCCATGCGATCTTCAGCCCCGAAGAGGCGAATCATGTGTAGCAGCGACGGTTCCCCATTCCTTCTTGAGCGCCGACGGTGCGTACCATTCCTCCCCGTCAACAATGCGAAGAATGGGCCGCCCCTTCAGGGCTTCAGAACTATCATGAACGGCCGTTGTCTACAAATGGGTGCTCCCTTCGGGAGCCGATGATGTCGGCGATCCGCAGGTACGAGATGGGTGGTCTCGGCGGACGCCGATGATCATGATCCTTGAGCATGATGTCGATAGGCCGATCTTCGAATCAATAGATCGCAGAACGAGACAGGCCCTCTACACTCCCCGCAACCACGTCAGTGCCGTGTACAGCCCCCACAGCCGATGCGCGTGATCCTCCTCCCCTCTCCGATGCTCCTCCATCAGCCGCAGCGGAAGCTTCATATCGAGATATCGCGATGCGTTCACGCCGGGGTCGTTGAAGAGATCGATCGCGCTTTGCGCAAGGCCCCCCTGCATCCATGAGCGGATGGGGGTGCCGAACGCGGCCTTGGGACGGTAGATGATCTCGCGGGGGAGATATGCCTCGGCCGCGCGCTTCAGCAGGTATTTCTGGACACGGCCGTGGATCTTCAGGTGGGCCGGGAGCTTCGCGACGAACTCCACCAGCTCCACGTCGATCAGCGGCGGACGCGTCTCGATCGACGCGGCCATCGCCGCCTTGTCGGAGTAGGCAAGGTTGAGGCCGGGGAGAAAGAGCTTCATGTCGAGATAGAGCATCCGGTCGATCAGCCCGAGACCGGCGACGCTGTCGGCGTAGTCGCGATACCTCCGAATCGGATAGAGATCCTCGAAGTGCAGACTATTGTACGGCGATGTGAGCAGCTCGGCCAGCTCCTCCCTGTTGAAATAGCAGAAGCCGTACATGAACGCGTCGATCGAAGGGAGATAGGCGCTGCGGAGGAACTTCTTCACCCAGCGGGTCAGACGGATTCCCTTCCCCCCCACCGAGACCGGAAGCGCCGCGGCGATCCCCGGAATGATCGAATCGCGGACGAACGCCGGCATCGTCCTGTACCGTTCTATCAGCAGCGTGGCGAGCTGCTTCCGGTAGCCGCCGAAGACCTCATCCCCTCCCATGCCGTTCAGCAGAACAGTGGTTCCGCTTTGCTTCGCACCGCGAGCTATCAGATAGGTGTTGATGGCGGCGCCGTCGGCGATCGGGTCGTCGAGATGGTAGAGCATCCTGGGGAGCAGGTCGGTGTCGTCGCTGCGCGCCTCGATCTCGATATGGTTGGTGCCGAACTTCTCGGCGACGATCCGGGCGTACTTCGCGTCGTCCGGCATCGCCTCCATTTTCTTGTCCTCTTCGGAGAAGGCGATCGTGTAGGTGTCGATATTTCCCGACGACACCTTCCGCATCAGCGCGACGATCAGGCTGGAGTCGAGCCCGCCCGAGAGGAACGCCCCGACCGGAACGTCGGCGATCATCTGGCGCCGGACCGCGCGCTCCAGAATCTCCCGGCACTCCTCGACGATCTCCCCCTCGCTCCTCTTCGCGTAGGCCGGATCGCTCTCGGTCGGAATATCCCAGTATCTCGTGATCGTGAGCTTCCCGGCCGCGAAGGTGGCATAATGCCCCGGCTGAAGCTTGAGCACCCGCTCGTAGCCGCTCTTCGGCTCGGGAATCCAGAGGTAGAGAAGGGTGCTGACGAGCCCGTCGAAATCGACCTTCCGGTCGACGCCGTCGAGCTCGAAGAGCGACTTCGACTCCGACGCGAACGCAAGGGTCTCGCCGACCTGAACGTAGTAGAGAGGCTTGACCCCGAGGTGGTCGCGCGCCAGGAAGATCTCGCCGGTGACGGCATCGTAGATCCCGAACGCGAACATCCCGTTGAACCGGGTCACGCAATCCTTCCCCCACTGATCGAACGCCGCCAGCACGACCTCCGTGTCGGTGTTGGAACGGAAGCGATGACCGTGTCCCCCCAGTTCGTTGCGCAGTTCGAGGTAGTTGTAGATCTCGCCGTTGAAGGTGATCCACCGTCTCCCGGTGGCGTTCGCCATCGGCTGGTGGCCGGCGCTGGAGAGATCGAGAATGGAGAGACGGCGATGAGCCAGCCCGCTGCGGCGGTCGGGGAACCACTGGATTCCTTCATCGTCGGGGCCCCGGTGATCGAGAAGTTCGATCATCCGTTCCAGGGTCCGCTCGTCTCCCCCGTGAATGATTCCTGCGATTCCACACATGTACGTATCGGACTTCGAGTTATCGTGATCGTCTTGTGGCGGCCGATCGAATCACCGCTGAACCACTTCGAGGAAAAGCTCCGCAAGATCGCGATGCGCCGCCTCCTCGGAGTATCTCGCCTCCACCCGCGCGCGACCGGCCGACCCCATGCGTCGCATCCTGTCGCGATCGAGTATGAGCGAACGGACGGCTTCGGCGAGGCGGCCGGGGTTCCCGGGCTCCACCAGAATTCCGGTCACGCCGTCGACGATCACCTCGCGCATCGCCCCCTGGGGGGTCCCGATCACCGGCCTTGCGGCGGCCATCGCCTCCAGCACCACCCAGGGAAGTCCCTCCGGCTTCACCGGCACGAAGGCGACGAGATCGCTCCCCTCCAGAAAGGCCTTCTTCGCCTGACCCGTGACGGGCGAGAGGAATTCGACGTTGCCGGCGACGCCGAGCGAGTCGACGAGGGCGCGGCATTCCTGCTCATATCGCGGATCGATCCACTGACCGGCGAACCGGACAAGGAGGTCTGGGGCCGAGACGCGGATCTCCGGAATCGCGGCGATCATGACATGGATCCCCTTGTCGCGGAAGAGGTTCGACATGTAGGCGATCGTGAACCTGGAGCCGGAGGGGCGTTCGGCGGGCTGAACATACGGATCGAGCGGGAGGCCGTTCGTAACGACACGAATCTTCCCCGACGGGATCATCCCGCTGAAGAGCTCCCTGAGCGGTTCGGCCAGCACCACCCCCCGTTCCACCATCCTCATGCCGGCGCGCCCCACCAGACGGCCGACGGCGCCGTTGTCGTGCATGATGTCGAACCGCCCGGCGCGCAGATGGGCCACCACCGGAATCCCGAGAGCCCGCGCCGGAGCCAGAAATGTCGTGTCGCGAAGAAATCCCCAGAAGCCGCGGGCTATCGAAACGTAGACGACGTCCGGTCTGCGGGTCAGGAGCGCCTTCAGGAACCCCGCCCCGTGGCGGAGCGCCAGCGAGACGTTGTTCCAGTCGAGCGTGCCGATGCCGTCGAACCCGTCGCGGTCGCTGATATCGAACAGATCCACCTGGAACCGTTCGCGGAGATATGGCGAGTCGACAAGCCTGCGCGTGGCGAACGCCGGGCCGATATGGGGCGGCGGCGTCGGGCCGACGATCAGAATGCGGGGAGGTGAACTGTTTCGGGAAATCATCTTCTTTCAATCGTTCTGTGAACCTTCTCCGCCGCGCGACGGCCCCGGCCGAGGGCGCGAAGAACCGCATCGCGATATCCCTCCGCGCTGAGCGTCAGGGTAAGATTCCGCGCGGCATGCTCAGCCGCCGCCTTCGACATCGCCGCACGCCGATCGGGATCGCCCCCAAGCTCGTCGATCGCCCGCGCGAACCGTTCCGGATCGTACGGATCGACCACGACCCCGCCCGCTCCATCGACGACGACGTCGGCCGTGCCGCCGGCGAACTTCGAGGCGATGATCGGCAGTCCGGCCGCGGCCGCCTCCACCATCACCAGACCGAACACCTCGTAGATCGATGGAAATACGAGAATGTCGGCCGTCGCGTAGAAGAGGGGGAGTTCCTCCTGCTGCCGGTAGCCGTGCAGGAAGACCCTCCCCTTCAGCCCAGGTTCGCGGAGCCTCTCGCGGAGCGCGGGGGAGTCGCGATCGGGCCCGATGATATGCAATGCGATATTCCGACGGGAGCGCGAGAACGCGTCGAGCAGATGCGGCAGCCCCTTGTGCTCGACGTCGTATCCCACGAAGAGAAGGTGGCAGTCGAACGCCGCTCCGTCGGCCGTCCTGTAACGATCCCGCTCCGCGGCCGCGCGGCCGGAGGCGCGGAACTCCTCCACCCGCTCCCTGAAGAACGCCGTGTCGACGACGTTGATCGCCACGGAGATCTTCCCCGCCGGAACACCGTGCTCCAGCAGGTATTCCCGCGACGACGACCCGTAGGCGATGAACCCGGTCGCGAACCTGTAGAACGGTACCCGGAACCGCTCACGAAGCATCGCGAAGCGATTATGCGGCGCCGTGTGGGCGTTCTCCCCGGTGTAGACCAGACAGGGGATACGACGCATCATGCAGTGGAGGAGAATCCGGAGCGCCGTGGCGTCCATCGCCCAGGCGAGGACCACGACCGCCGGCTCCATCCGCCGGACCGTCTCCAGCGCCTCCGCGCTCCTCCCCTTTCCATGAGTATCGCTGAACGAGCAGTCGATCCCCCGGAACAGATCGTCCGAGAGAATCCACGATCTGTCGCGCCGTCGGTTCCCCAGGAAATGAGCGTGAAACCGGCAACCCTCGGCGGTCAGAAGCCGCGCGATCTCCCGGTACTGCGGCAGCCTGTACGGCGTGGGAGCGTTGGTGATATGCAGGACGAGCGCCCCGCCCCGACTGGTCCCGCTCATGGGAGCGCATCGTATCGTGGGCGCCCCGAACCTATCCGCCCGTGAGAGATCTGCCGGGCGTACGCCTCCTCGCCGTAATGCTGGAGCATCCGCGACATCTGATCGACGCGATGCTGCCGCACCATCGCCGACACCGTCCAGAAGAGAAGCCAGAGGGGAAGGGTGACACGGGCGATCTCGATATAATTGTCCATCGGCGAGAGCATGACGAAGTAGAGCGAAGTGATCACGAGCGACGTCGAGAGGGGGAGGAGCACCGGGTCCGCCACCGCCTTGGCGTAGCGCAGATAGCCGAGCGCCTTGACGGTCAGGAAGCCGTAGAGGAGAACCATGATGATGAGCCCGCTGAACCCGACCTCCGCCGCCGTCGCCAGAACGCTGGAGTTGGGGTTGTTCACCTGGATCGACCCGAAGAGCGATTCGAGTTGATAGAGCGGCTGGATATACTGCATCTGAACGTCGGAGAGATACGGCTTGTCGCCGAACACTGTTCGCAGGATGTTCGCCACCCCCTTCTTCTTGGAGGTCGAGATCTCGTTGGTGAAGGTGTAGTTGGCGCGGCTGACGTACGTTCCGGGGCCGCATCCGACGACGACCATGTAGGGATATTCCGAGAACATGTCGGCGGTGTTGAAGTACGATTTCACCTTGCCGTAATCGGCCAGCACCGAAGGGTTCGCGGCCAGTTCGTAGAAATCCTCGTACTTCAGATCGAGCTCCTCCGACGCGCTGATGTAGGTGAAGGCGTAGTAGACGATCAGACCGAGGACCATCGCCACCGAGCCCATCCTGATGAACCTGCGGCCGTAGAGAACGGTGAGGAGGACGGCGTAGGAGATCAGGAAGGCAGGCATCGCCGTACGATACTGCAGCAGGATGAAGGTGATCGCCACGAAGCACTGTATCGCAATGCCGTAGATCGAGAGACGCCCCTTCACGTAGAACTGCCCCAGGAAGTATCCCCCCATCAGCACCAGAAACGCGCTGAACTGGTAGCAGTTGTTGCCGAACGTGCCGGAGACCTTGTCCGGATCGCCCGTGGCGATGAAGACCGGGATGTTCACCAGCACCACCACCGCCGCCTCCACGATGACGATCACGTTGATGAACTTCGCGACCCGACTCCCCATATCGAGCCGGTCGTGAATGACCTTGTTGAGCGCTATGAAGAGAAGCGGCCCCTCCAGCATCCCGAACATGAAGAGCACCACCGGTCCGAAATGGACACGTTCGTTGTTGACGGCGCAGGAGACAAGACAGACGATGACGAAGAGGACCACCAGCCACGACACCCTGTGCTGCAACGCATGATCGGCGTCCCTGGAGGGACGCTGGGAGATCGAGAGGAGCAGCAGGATCGGAATGACGATCAGATCCAGCAGGTCCACCGCCTTGGGGAGCACGCCGATCGTCTCCGAGAAGAAACGACTCACGAGGAGCACCGCGAAGAACCCGACGATAAACTTGTTCATAATGCGTGTCGATACACGATCGGACCGGGCTCGCCGGAAGGAGGAAGCATCGGAAGAGAGACAAGGGCCCGCTCCACGATCTCCCGCACCGCCCGAACCTCCAGCGAGTCGAGTCCCCCGGCCCCGGCGACCAGGGAGATCGACCGGTTGGACCACGGCCCGATATGCCGTGGATCGGTGGGACCGAAGAGAGCGACGGTCGGAGTCCCGACGGCGACCGCAAGATGCATGATTCCCGAATCGTTGGAAACGAGCAACGTCGCCCCCCGGAGGAGCGCGGCGGTTCCATCCAGATCGAACTCTCCGGCCGCATTAACGACCGATCCGCGCGCGGCTCTCCGGCAGACCTCCTCCCCCAGCCCCTGCTCCTCCGGTCCGCCGACCACCACGACCGAACGTCCGGCGTCGGCAAGTCCGGCGGCGACGGCAGCGAACCGCTCGGCCGGCCAGTATTTATCGCTCCGTCCCCCTCCCGGATGGATCGCAACGATCGAGCCCGACTCCATTCCTCGCGCCGCGAGCCATCTGTCGACGTGATCCGCGGCGGCGGGATCGGGATCGAAGCGCATGGTGACCGGGCCCGCAGGATCTTCCCCGACAGATCTCACCAGATCGAGGTTGTGCTCCACGCGATGCCGGGAACGGTCGAGATCGAGAAGACGAGAATAGAGGAAGGAGAAATCACGGTCGTCGCGGTAGCCGTAATCGTACGCATGCTTCAACACGACACGGGCTCCCGATCTGAAGGCGACCCGGGAATGGGTCACGGTGTTCGAGGGGAGAGCGCCGAGGAAGATATCGATCTCCTTCCTTCTCAACTCCCGTCTGAACCGCTTCCCACCTCCGCGGCGACCGCCCCTGTCGAACCTGACGACCTCGACCGGAACGCCGCAGCGACCGATCACACTCCCGGCCGGCCCGTTGACGATCGCGACGATCCGCAGATCGGGACGGGAGTCGGCGATCGCGCGCAGCAGCGGAACGGCCATGAGGGCGTCGCCGAGCCCCGCGCCGCAGAGAACGGCGCAGCTCCGGGCGGAGCGCCAGCGGTCGCGGATCTCCGCCTCGTCCGTTACCGGACGACGCGCGATCAGCCGGATCACCCTGTTATACAGCAGTCCAATCGAACGGTTCATGATCTCCGAGCATGCCGGGGGGACGCGATGCGACTCCGGAAAAGAATTTCACCACCTTGTGCGCGCCGGCCCGAAGGCCGTGGACCCCTTCGGCGTAGTTCCGCGCCTTCTCCCCCATCGCCCTTGCGCGATCGGGGTTCTGAACCAGCGAACGGACATCGGCCACCAGACGGTCGTAGGCGCCGGAGAGAACGCCTATATCCTCCCGCGATAGAACGCTGTCGGGATCGACCGTCAGCGACACCGTCGGCGTCCCCCGCAGCCACGCCTGGACGAAGGTGTTCGGGAAGCCTTCGTCCAGGCTGGTGTTCACGAAGAGGAGGGACTCCTCCAGCAGACGCTCCGCCTCCTCCTTCCGGAGTTCCGGGAGAAGCCGAAGGTTCTCCATGCCGGCGGCCATCTTCCTTATCGGCGCGATATATTCCTCCCTGGTGCGGCCGTAGACCAGCACGAAGTCGCACGGGAGGTCGGCACAGTCGCGCGCCAGCGACACGAACATCTCTCCCTGCTTTACAGGACGGTAGTTGGCTATCCAGAGGACCTTCAGCCGCTCCGATTTGAGGGCCGGACGACCGAGCTCCGGATGGAGCGTCCTGAGCAGATGCGCCGATCTCCCGAGCTTTCCGCGGACCAGTTCCCGCTGTTCGCCGTGCTGCGCGACCAGATCGGTGGCGCCCTTCAGCATGCGGGAGAGCTGCATATCGGACCAGAGAAAATAGGGAAGCTTGAGCGCCCCCTTGAGCCCGACGCGCGATCTCACCTTCGAGAAATACATCGTCTCGAGCTCGGAATCGGCCGAGAGCCCGAAGACGAAGGGGACCCCGTTCCTGCGGCAGTACGCGAGGGGATGTCCGCTCTCCTGGAGCATGCCGCGTCCGCGCATGTAGATCACCGAGGGAGCGACCCGCTCGAGGATGGCATCGATCTCCCTGCGAGGTATCTGAAACCCGTAGGAAGGCTGCGGAAACCATTCGACATGATCGCCGTCGATCGTCTCCGGTCCGCTTTTTCCTCTCAGGCTGGGACAGAGGAACACGACCTTCCAGCCCGCATCGGCCATGATGCGGCCCAGATTTCGGACCTGTGATTCCACTCCCCCCTGCTTGTCGATGATATGGTGAGTACCCGCCAGACAGAGAACCGGACGCGACATAGTATCGATATTGGAACGTGTCTACCCGGTTCGTTCGACCGGGTTCATGGCCGTGCATTTCAGACGGCCGGTGAGGTCTCTATCCGCTCCGTCTCGGATGACGCGGCAACGTATTCCCCCCTGTACCACTCCACGAAGAGCCTGATCCCCTTCTCGATCGGCATGGAGGGATCGTATCCCAGCGCGCGCGCGGCCGATATATCGGCATGCGTGAAGGGGACATCCCCCTGCTGTCCCGAATGCCGGGCAAGCTTCGGCTCGCACCCCACGGCGGAGGCGATCGCGGCAATGAGATTGCAGAGCGATGTTGTCTGCGATTCGCCGATGTTGACGATCCGGAACCCGGAGAACCTCTCGGCCACCGACACGAATCCGGCGACCGCGTCGGCCACGTAGGTGTAATCGCGGATCGAGGAGCCGTCGCCGTACATCGGCACCGGGTCGCCGTCGAACATGCATCTCACGAACCGATGGATCGCCATATCGGGCCGCTGTCTGGGGCCGTAGACGGTGAAGAGCCGCAGACAGGCGATCTCGATCCCGTAGAGATGGTGCCATGAATGACAGAGCAGTTCCGCCCCCTTCTTCGTGGCCGCATAGGGACTGACGGGACGGTCGGTCGGGGCCTCTTCGGTGAAGGGAACGGGGGAGGCCTCGCCGTAGACCGAGGAGGAGCTTGCGAAGAGCATGCGGCCGATCCCGCAGTTCCGCACCGCCTCCAGGACGTTCTGCGTCCCGGTCATGTTCACCCGGATATACTCCGCCGGATCGTGGATCGAGGAACGGACACCGGCTCGCGCCGCGAGATGATAGACCGTATGGATCTCCCTTCCCGTCATCGCCCGCTGAAGGAACGCCGCATCGCAGATATCCCCCTGAAGAAACTCGAAGCCGGAATGCGCCAGCGCGGAGGCCAGGTTTTTCCGCTTGATCGCCTCGGCATAGTACGGATCGAAGTTATCCACCCCGACGACACGATGGCCGGCGGACAGAAGCGACTCCGTAAGATGCGATCCGATAAAACCGGCCGCGCCCGTCACCAGGCATGTAGAGCCCGGGACGATATGTTGACGAGTAGCTTCCTCCATGCCTCCTCCTGTCGTTACGAACCTTCGGTGAACTGCAATTATATCGCGCAGGAACATCCGGAGTCCCCCTCCTGTACAGGGAACGTCGCGGTTTCCGGCTTCCGTGCCGGAGCCTGACGCCATCTATCGAAGATCGATGCCGTATCTCGAAGAGGTTGAATACATACAGACCTCTTCATCCGGACGGGCTCCCGAAGGGAACGCCGATTCGTGCCACAGGGCGATTTCAGATTTCTCCAGGCCCTGAAGAGCGGTCATTCTCCTCGTCTTCAACGGGGAAGAATGGCGCGCATCTACGCCCCCGGCTTCATCCAGGCGGCGAGGGCGGAGATCAGTTCTCCGTCGAACGAGCGGGCGGCGAGGAAGGCTCCGCTCGCCAGCTCGTTCAGCGTTTCCGCGGTGACCCGGGGGAGTATCGGCGATAATCGCCTTACGATATAGCCATGTCGGTCGAGCACCCGGAAGACCCGCACCAGATCGGCGGCCCGTTCGGCCCCGGTGTTGCCGTGGATCTCGAAGTAGACCAGCGGCGAATGGCCGGCCAGCGTCCCGTTCATCCCCTCCACCACATACGGCTCGAACCCCTCGGTGTCGATCTTGATGAAATCGACCCGCTTCAGCCCGTACTTCTCGACGACCGCATCGACCGTGGTGATCGGGCTGACCATCTCCACGTACGGCTCCTTCGTATCCTTGATCAGCGACTGCTTTTCCGGGCGGAAGCTCCCCTTGGCCGTGTTGAAGCGCTTGGAGACGATCCGCGCGCTCCCCGGCTCGTTGGAGAGTCCGGCGTTGACGACCTCCACCCGACCCAGGCGATTGGCGGCGACGTTCTTTCGCAGAAAGAGATAGTTGAGCCTGTTGGGCTCGAACGCCAGCACACGCCCGTCGCCGACCGCCCTGCCGAAATAGATCGTATACTCACCTATATGCGCCCCTATCTCGATCACCGTCTTCCCCTTCAGGTTCAGACTGGAATAGAGGCGTTCCTCCTCGTGCAGATCGGCGGGGCGTCTGTTGTAGAAGAGATTGCCGTAGAGCCGCATGCCGCCGGCAATGCCGTGCCGCATCGTGATCGGCATCACCTTGCTGAGCTGCAGCGCCAGCTCCTTTCTTACCCGTCGGATCACGTTCATCGAGTACCGGTTCAGATTGACGATCGAGCGCGATCGGTCCCGCGCTTTGAAGTTCCGCGGGCCAGCTCCAGCAACCGCGCCGTGACCGCCGCTATGTCGAACGCTCTTCCGGCAAACGCGTATGCGTTCTCCCCCAGGGCGATCCGTTCCGTGCGATCGGCGGCGAGCCTTGCGACGCACTCGGCCAGTTCTCCGGGGGTTGCCGGGACCAGACCCATGTCGTTCTTCCGTATGAGTCCGTCGGGATCGTTGGCGAGGCTGACGGTCGGAATCCCGTGGATGCACGCCTGGATCATCGTGTTCGGCAGCCCCTCGTATTCCGATGTAAGAACAAACAGATCGGAACGTTCCATCAGCCTGTTCCCTTCCTCCAGCGTGACACGCCCCACGTATTCGAACCCCGGCAGCCCGTCGGCGATCGCCAGAACGCGCCGGAGAATCGACCTGTCGGGAGCGTCGCCGGCCATCACGAACCGTGCGCGAACGCCTCGCAGCGCGACGGCAAGATCGGCGAAGAGCCAGGGGCGTTTGACATCGGTGAGATTCGCCAGCCAGAGGATCGTCGGGATCTCCGACTCCGGCCTGCGCAGCGGGGGGATCGGATGCCCCGACCCGAGGAGCACGGGGTCGAGGCCGTAGTTCCGCGCGAGCGTCGCGCGCTGTATATCGGTCTGCGCCAGCACCAGATCGGCACGGCGCAGGCTTCTCTCGATCATGATGTCGGCCACGGCAGCCTCGGCAAGCCTGAGCGGAAGAACGACCCGCGAACCCTTGCGGGCCAGGCGCTTGGCGACGAACTTCCATCGCGTTCCGCTGTTGTCGGAGTTGCTCGCCCAGATGAACGTTGCACGGCTCCTTCTGCAATAACGGCCGCAGGCGACGGTCTCGGGAAGCTTCCCGCGCTGATAGACGATGTCGGGATCGAACGCCCGAAGCTCCTCCGTCACCGCCGAGATCCACCCGCCGAACAACTGGCTCCGAAGACCCCTCCCCGATCCGATCGAGACGACCCTGAGCCGCGGCCCCCCCTCGATCGGGATCGAGAGAGGCTGGGAAAGGATCACCAGCACCGTATGCCCCGTCCTCTCCAGTTCCCTCGCAATATAGTAAGACTGAACGCTGGAGCCCGCGACATGCGCGGCCGGGTCCTCCGGCCATGCCTGCGAGACGATCGCGACCCGAAGCCCCGACGGCGACGAATCGTGCGCCCCCCTACCGCCCCGTCCCATAAAACCCATGAATCGTCGCCGCCACCGTCTCGACCTCGTCGTCGCGAAGCTCCGGATACATCGGAAGCGCCAGCACCTCGCGCGAAGCCTGCTCCGCGTTGGGGAAATCCCCCGCCCGATAGCCGAGGAACTCGTTCGCCTTCTGAAGATGCGCCGGAATCGGATAGTAGACGTTCGACTGCACGCCGTTCGACTCCAGATACCGCCACAACTCGTCGCGCCGCTCGGCGCGGACGACGTAGACGTGATGGTTGTGGACGATATGATCCGGAGCTGTCGGATGAACGATGGCGGGGATGTCGACAACCTCCCTGTAGAGCGCCGCCAGCTCCCGGCGCCGCGCGTTCCACCCCTCCAGCCGGGGGAGCTTGATGCTGAGAATCGCCGCCTGGATCTCGTCGAGACGGCTGTTGACGCCGTTGATCGATGTCTCGTAGGGAGATATCTGTCCGTAGTTCCTGAGGAGACGCAGCCTCTCGGCGGTCTCGGCGTCGGCGGCCACGATCATTCCCGCATCGCCGACGGCGCCGAGGTTCTTGGTGGGATAGAAGCTGTAGCAGCCGAGCGGCGCGATCGCCCCGGCATGACGGCCCCGATGGTAGCTCCCGTGCGCCTGCGCCGCGTCCTCGATCACCGTGACCCCGTGAGCATCGGCGATCTCCGTAATGCGATCGATCTCCGCACAAAGACCGTAGAGATGCACCGGCATGATCGCGCGGGTGCGGGGAGTGATCGCCTTCTCTATCGCATCAGGATCGATATTGAACGTCGCCGGATCGATATCCGCGAAGACCGGACGGCAGCCGGCCATCAGGATCGCGGAGATCGTCGGAACGGCGGTGAAGGGTGTGGTCACGACCTCCTCCCCCTCCCCCGCGCCGATCCCCTTCAGCGCCAGATAGAGCGCTTCCGTGCCCGATGCAACGGCGATCGCATGGGGGGAGCCGACGTAGGCGGCGAACTCCGCCTCGAACCTGCGCATCCTCTCGCCGAGGATATATCGTCCGCTGTCGATGACCTCGGAGATCGCCTCCATGAACTCCTCCTTGAGGAGGGCCACCTGCCGGGTCAGGTTGCTCCGCTCGATCGTCTCCCGCTCAATCATTTCCGATCCCGATATAACTGTCACGATTCCTCCGAAAGTAATCGACGGTGTTCCTGATCCCATCCGTCGCATCGACGGCGGGTTCCCAGCCCAGAAGCGAGCGGGCGTACGATATGTCGAGAGCCGGGATGTCGGCCGCCGGACGATCCGTTTCGTAGCGGGCGCCCGACCATCCCGCCGCCCGGGCGACCGCGTCGACGATCCGTTTCGTCGAGACGCGGTCTCCCCCGAGATTAACGGTGACCGAGGGACCGAGCCCCTCCGCCGCCCCGAGACGGAGCAGGGCCTCCGTCACGTCGTCGACATGGTTCACGTCGCGGGTCGCCGAACCGTCTCCGAATACGACATACGGTTCATCCAGCAGGGCGCTCCGGATGATCTCGCCGATCAGCCCGATCTCCCCCCCGGAAAGCCTCTGGCCCGGACCGTAGCAGTTGGTCAGCCTGGCACAACGGAACTCCAGGCGACCGCGCCGCGCCGCATACTCGAACAGTCCCTCGCAGAACCGCGTGTGCAGACTGTAGAGGTCCTGCGGCGCAAGAGGCGAACCTTCATGCACGGGCGCCGGGGCGGCGGGATCGTAGACCGTCCTCGTTCCCGTGTAGACCAGCCGGGCCGGCGCGGACGCCGCGGCAAGCAGGTTCAGAAGCGGGTACTGCGGCAGCAGGTTGATCGCGGCGTCCTCCGCCGGATCGAGGTTGCAGATCCTGTGCGTGTTCCGGGCCGCGCAGTGGAAGATGATCGTATCACGATCGAGCAGATCCTTCCACACATCGACCTCGGAGATGTTCGCACGAACCATCTCAACACGATCGACAACATCCGCCAGATTCCGCTCGCAGGCTCCGGTCCCCGGCAGGAATCCGTCGACGACGGCGGTGCGGGCGTTCAGTCCCACGAGAGCGGTCGCAAGGCGGCTCCCGATGAACCCGGCGCCGCCGAGGACGATCGCGCGTCTCCCGGCATAGTACGATTCGATCCCCTCGTTCACTTCTTCCTCCCGAATCGAGATCGATAGATCGCAATCAACCCCATCATTCCGCACTGTGGAATGCGCCCTGGGCGTACAACTCCTGTGCGCGCTCGTAATCCTCCATCTGTCCTATGTCCAGCCAGACGTCGTGGAGCTGGTACTGGAAGACGGGGCGTCCCTGTTCCAGCAGGAGGTTCATGAGGTCGATCATGCTGAAGGAGACGTCGCGCGGGATCAGGTCGACCGCCTCCGGGTTGCAGATGTAGATACCGGCGACCACCTCGGCATGGACGTTCGGCTTCTCGCGGAGCGCCGTGATCCTCCCCTCCGTCGCCTCCACCACGCCGTAGCGGAGCGGAAGGGTGATCTGCTTCGTGGCGACCGTCAGGACCGCCCCGTGCTCCAGATGCGCGCGCATCATATCGCGAAAGTCGAGACTGGTGAGGATGTCGCCGTTCATGACGATGAACGGCTCGGTCAGTCTCTCGGCGAAGAGGGCGACGGGACCGGCGGTGCCGAGCGGGTGATCCTCCTGCGAGCATTCGACGGAGAGCCCCCATCGCGAACCGTCCGCGAGGAAGGCGCGGAAGAGCTCGGACTGGTAGTTGAGGGCCACGAAGATCTGATCGACGCCGCAGCGCTTCATCGAAAGGATGGAGATCTCCAGCACCGACTGCTCCCCGACCGGAAGCAACGGCTTCGGGATGATCTTCGTGAGCGGACGAAGGCGCTCGCCGAGGCCCCCCGCCATAATGACAGCTTGCACGATGTTGACCCTGATGAGATAGATCCGCCCCGGTTCGTCCGGAACGGGCGCCGTCCACCGGACGGCCTAGATAAGATAGTTCTCCGCCGCGAAGCGCTCCCTGTGCTCGGCGAACCAGGCGAGCGTCTCTTCAAGCCCCCGACGCAGGGTATGTTCCGGCTCCCAGCCGAGGCTTTCCTGCGCCCGGCGGCTGTCGGCCAGCAGACGCATCACCTCGCTGGCGACGGGACGAAGCCGGTGCTCCTGGATCACCGTCGGCTTGTGAACCCCGGCGATCTCCAGAATCAGATCGCGCAGATCGCCGATCGTTATCTCCTTCCCCGATCCGAAATTGAAGGTCCGTCCGTTGAACGAATCGTCGGCATCGGCGCAGGCGATGAACGCGGCGACGGTATCGAGGACGTAGGTGAAGTCGCGCGTTGAATCGAGCTGCCCCACCCGGATATCCCCCTCGCCGAGCGTCTGCAATATAAGCGTGGGGATGATCGCCCGCGGCGGCTGGCGGGGACCGAAGGTGTTGAAGGGACGGACGACCATCACCGGCAGATCGAACGATTTCTGGAAGCTCTCCCCCAGCTTGTCGGCCGCAACCTTCGTCGCAGCGTAGGGGGATTGCGGCGCCAGCGGGTGCGTCTCGTCGATCGGGACGTACTGCGCCGTGCCGAACACCTCGCTTGTCGATGTAAGCAGCAGACGCCGGAGCGCATCGGACTTCCCGGCGGCGGCAAGGACGTTCAGGGTCCCGGTCACGTTCGTCTCCATCACCTCGCGCGGGTTGACGTAGGAGTAGGGGATGCTGATCGCGGCGGCAAGATGGTAGACCACCTCGCACCCGGCAACGGCTCTCTCCACGAACTCGACATCCCGTATGTCGCCGCGGACCAGTTCGATCCCGGCAAGATCGGCGGGGTCGAGCCAGGAGAGGTTTCCCATATCGCCTCGCGAGTTGTAGCGGACCATGGCGCGGACCTGATGTCCCCGGCGCAGAAGCTGTTCGGTCAGATGGCTGCCGATGAACCCGCCGGCGCCGGTGACCAGTACCCTACCTCGTTCCATTCGTTCTCCCGTTGTTCCTTGCGTCGATCACGTTTCTGTAGATCTCCTCGGCTCCCGCGGCGATCGCGTCCCAGTCCAGGTTCCCGGCCGCCCCAAGGGCGCGCTCGCGCATCGCCCCCCGTTCATCCTGCTCGCAATGGAGCCTGAGCATCGCCTGCCGCAGCGCATCGACATCTCCCGTGGGGAAGACGATCCCGGCGCCGTATCGCTCCACGACATCCTTGCCGCCGTTCTCGTCGGCGATGATCGTGGGGAGCCCGGCGGCCATCGCGTCGGCGCTGGAGAGCTCGAACCCGCCGCTGAGCGCCGGGGCCACGTAGATATCGGAGGCGGTCAGCAGTTCGGCGATCTCCCTGGCGGGACATATCGGAATGCCGTCGGAATCCCGCTCCACCGGTATATCGGATACGAGCGTGATCCGATCCCGCAGACCGGCCTCGGCGATCTCCCCGGCCAGCTTCTGCACGTTGCTCCCCGCGACGATCGCGTGCCACTCCCCCGCCGCATCCTTCATCCCCGCCAGCGCCCCCAGCATGAGCGAGAGCCCCTTGATCGGACTGTGACGGCTGACGGTGACGAAGAGGGTCGTCGACTCCGGCACCCCCAGGCTCCGCCTCAGCTCTCCTCTTCGCGAATGATCGAACCGCGAGACAATTGTTCCGTTCGGGAGGTACCAGCAGTTGGAGAGGTCGTTCCCGAGGGTTCTGAGATTCTCCCGCATCAGCGGGCTGGAGTAGGTGAGCGCGTCGGCGCGCCGCACCGCGAGCTCGGTCCGCTTCCTGAAGAGAGGGTTCAGCAGCAGGCCGTACCCCATCGGCTCGTAGGTGTGGATGTCGGCCCCCTGCGGGGAGATCACCAGCGGCACGCCGCTGAGCCTTGTGAACCACGTCGACTCGTACCCGGCCGGATAGAGAAGCTGCGCGTGGACCACATCGAATCGTTCCCGGATATATCGTCTCCCCAGCCCCAGCATCTTGACGAGGGGGGGCGGGATGTAGCGGGGACAGGAATATCGCACGACACGATATCTCGTCTTCAGATCCGTCCGGTCTCCAAGATCGGGAGCCATCACCGTCACGTCGTGCCCCCTTCGCGTGAGGGAATCGGCGATGCAGTGCGTGGCGAACTCGGCGCCCCCGATCCGCGGCAGATAATGATCCGACACCAGCAGAATCTTCATACGTTCAGAGCGTCCATTTGTACCTGTCGGACCAGACCGCGGCGTTCAGCAGCAGCCACCGGGTAAGGGGGGAACGGGTGTCGGCGAACCGGAGACGGCCGCGCGAGAAGATCCCCTCCCTCATCAGCCTCGACTCCATGATCCGCTCGTTCATATAGCCCCGATGCGCCCCCGTCCATTCGTGGATCGGAATGGAGAAGCCCCGCTTCGGCCGCCGGGTCACCTCCGGCGGAACATGCGAGTCGAGCACCCGCCGCAGCACCCACTTCGGTCCGTCGACCGCGTTCCAGTGGAATCTGGTCGGGAGGGAGAACATATACTCCACCAGCGGGTGATCGAGCAGCGGCACGCGGACCTCCAGCGAGTTCGCCATCGACGCCCTGTCGACCTTCGTCAGCATCTTCTCCGGCAGCCAGGTATGGAAGTCGAGAAGCATCCGCTGGCGGATCGGGTCGGCCGCCGTCGAGAGGTCACGGCGGAAATACCAGGTGTCGTCGTAGTCGGAGCCGAGGCCGTGATCCCCCAGGAGCGAGCGGGAGAAGAAGAGCCGTTTCTGTCCCGAACGGAGGAACACCGGAGACTCGCGCACGCGGTCGCCGTGGCGCAGATTCCGCTGGAGCATCCTGGCGCCGAGCTTCGTCGGCAGCCCGTAGAGCGCACGCCCCGCCATACCGCTCAGGAGCGGCATACCGGGGTCGTCACATATCAGATTTCGATAGATCGGAACATACCCGCCGAACACCTCGTCGCCGCCGTCGCCGGAGAGGGCCACCTTGACGCTGCTCCGCGCCAGGGCGGAGACCGCCAGGGTCGGCAGGCCGGAGGTGTCGCCGAACGGCTCGTCGTAGATCTCGGCGAACTTCTCGGCGAGCCTCGCGAACTCCTCCCCCGGCATCGTCACGATACGATGATCCAGCCCCAGATGCCCGGCCAGCTTCGCCGCGTCCTCCCCCTCGCTCCGCGATCTGACGTCGAAGTCGACGGTGAAGGCGGAGAGGCCGGAGATATATCGCGATGCAAGAGCGACCACCGTCGAGGAATCGAGCCCGCCGCTCAGGAACGCCCCCACCGGCACGTCGCTCACCAGATGCGAGCGGACGGCATCCTCCAGCAGCCCGTCGACGCGCGCCGTCACATCGGCATCCGATTGTTCTTCGAGACCGAGCTCCGGCAGCGTCCAGTAGCGCCGCAGATCGAGGCGGAGCGCCGAAGGCTCGAACTCCAGGCGTCCCCCCGCCTCCAGCTTCCGCACCCTGGCGAAGATCGACTTGGGAGAGGGGATATACTGATACGTGAAATAGTCGTAGAGCGCCGAGACGTCGAGCGAGCGATCGAAACAGGGGAGCGTCTGGAACGCCCTCGACTCGGAGGCGAAGGCGAACGTCCTCCCGTCCCAGTAGTAGTAGAGAGGTTTGATCCCGACCCGATCCCTGACAAGATGGAGGACGCCGCGGCGCGTATCCCAGATCGCCAGGGCGAACATCCCCCGGAGTCGTTCCAGGGAGGCGATCCCGTGCCGTTCGTAGAAGGCGAGAACGACCTCCGTATCGGTATGCGAGACGAATCTGTAGCCCCACCCCTCGGCCTCCGCGCGCAGTTCGCGGAAGTTGTAGATCTCGCCGTTGAGGACGATATGAATGCGCCCGTCCGGGGTGCGCATCGGCTGCGACCCGGCGGCGGAGAGATCGAGGATCGAGAGGCGGCGGTGGCCCAGTCCGAGATTGGCTCCGATGTCGATATATGCGTCGGCGGCGTCCGGCCCGCGATGGGCCAGCGAGTCGCGCAGCTCCGCCAGCTCACCCGGCTCGACGCGCGCGTCCTTCTTCCAGATACCGACTATCCCGCACATGATTGATCCGATACTGATCCATACGCCGCCGACCTTCGCCATACCCGCTCCGGTCCCTCCGGACCGGCGATTCCTATCCCGGCACGATCTTTCATACACATTGCGTCCCGTCGACCCGCGCTCACCTGCGACGCTCCCCGACCGCGAAGATGAGATGCCCCAGTTCGGCGGAGAGGGGAAGCCGCGAGAGCGCGACATCGGTCCACCACAGAGCGCGCGGCAGCCGTGAGCGGACCCGCCCGCGGAAGTTCACGCATCCCCGCACCCGGACGTTCGCGAAGCCCGCCTCCCTCATCAGATCCCCAAGCTCCCTCGGTGTGAAGCGGTAGGAGTAGTAGCCCCCCTTTCCCCGTCCGTCGGTCACCTTCTCCCCCCCCTTGCCGGGCCTCCACGGAACAACGGCGAGGACGAGACGGCCGCCGGGATTCAGGTTGCCGAGCAGGTTCCGGGCGGCCCGCACTCTGTTCTCATGAGAAGGGATATGAAGGATCGCCTCCGTACAGAGGATCGCGTCGGCCTTCTCCGGAAGCGAGAAATCGACGAGATCGCCGCAGAGGGTCTTCAGCCTCGGGGAATCGACATGGCTCCGGACCAGATCCAGGCTCCCCTGCGAGAAATCCATCGCGGTCACCTCGCTCGTCGGGTAGAGCCGGATCAGCTCGCGCACATAGATCCCCACGCCGCACCCCGCATCACAGAGCCGGTCGCCGTCCCCGGCCCCGAGCGCGCCGATCAGCGTCCGCATCGATATCTCCCAGAACGCCTCGCCTCTGGTTCTGACGAGCGATTCGTAGATCCGCGCCTGCTCGTCCCGCACGGCGATCTCTATCTGCTGCTCGGCGTTGGCCGAGGAAATGATTGACATACGATTTCGAAAAATGCCGGCCGGGGGGGCATCGGTCAACGCCGCCACAGACGTCTGCGGAGAGCGTCGATGACCATCCTGTCCTCGACATCAAATTTAAAGAGTATCAGACTCCCCACATAGACGCCCCAGCAGAAAAGGACCAGGGGGATCACGGCGAGGATCTCGTTCGGGTCCTCGAAGAGCTCCCGCAGCGCCAGGGTCCCCCCCAGGCTCAGGAGCGCGGCGGCGACCACCTTCAGCTGCGAGACCTTGAAGGGGATGATCCCCAGGAACCGCCGCACCTGGATCGCGCGCACCAGATTGATCACCAGCAGTCCCGTGGCGTACGCCGTCGCCGCCCCCGTGACGCCGAACGGCGGGATCAGCAGAAAGAAGAGCCCGATGTTGATGACCGCCGTCACGATCGAGTTCACCAGGTTCACCGTCGGCCTGCCGATCATGTTGATGACGTAGCCGGCCATCCCGACGAAGTTGACGAGGAGATTGGCCGTTGCCAGGATCATCAGCGCGTCGGCCGCTCCGCCGAACTCCTTGCCGAAGAGGCGCAGAATCGGCTGGTAGAAGAGGACGATCAGCAGATAGATCGGAACGCTCAGCGTCAGGGTCCACTTCGTCACCGTCTTGTAGAGCCTCTCGATCTGACCGATCTCGTTCTTCGCATGCAGCTCGGCCACCATCGGGTTGAAGATCTCCGAGATGGCGTAGGCGGGGATGAAGATCACCGGCTGCAGCTTCAGCGCCACCGCATAGAGCCCCACGTCGGCGGCGGCGCGATAATATCCCAGAAAGGTGATATCGAGCCCGAACGTGTACTTGTAGAAGAGGCTCGTGGCGAACATCGAGAGGGAGTACTTCCAGAGGTCGCGCGGCTCCACCGTCGCCTTCACGTTCTTGTCCGTAAGAGCGGGAAAGGATCGCAGCAGGAAGAATCCGCCGAGCGCGAGGACGGCGAGATCCTGCAGGAGACTGGAGGCGAGCGCCGCGTAGAGATCGAGCCCCATCCAGACGAAGAGGAGGAGGGAGACGATCTTGACGAGATTGCTGACGATCGAGTTCGTGAGGACCACGTACCGCTGCTGCTGCAGGCCGGTCAGGGCGGAGGTCACGCTGCCGTAGAGAGCGGTGAGGAGGATCGCCACGGAGAAGAAGCGGAACGCGTCGGCGGAGGAAGGGTCCTCCAGCACGTACCGGCAGAACGGCTCGGCGAGCAACGCCATGCCGACGGCGAGAATCCCGCTGGTGATCGCGACAAGACGGAGGGAGTAGAGGATCGTCCCCTTGATCGACTCGGTCTTCCCCTCCCCCCTGAACGACGCCGTGAAGCGGATGACGGTGGCGCCGAACCCGAACCGGGAGATCTCCGCCAGAAGCCCGGCCCAGTAGGTCGCCAGCGTGTAGACGCCGTAGAGACTCGGCCCCAGCGCGTTGGTGGTGATGATCCCGATGATCGGCGACGCGACCTGACCGAGCAGGTTCCCCCCCGCCGTGACCCCCGCGTTGCGCGCGATCCGTTTCAGGTAGACATCCCCGCCGGCATCATCCGCCGGTTTCGCTTCCGGATCGGATTGCGATGTACGTTCGACTTCAGCCATCCCGCTCCGTCCCGCGACGTCCCGTTGTTCTCATGATGCGGTCGCAACCCCTTCTCACACCGCCGCCTGCGGACGGAACTTCCGACAGTACCATTGGACCGTCGATCGGAGCGCCTCCTGGAACGATATTTCCGCCCTCCACCCGAGCTCGTTCTCGATCTTCGAGGGATCGACGGCATAGCGCTGATCGTGCCCCGGCCTGTCGGCCACGAACGTTATCAGGTCGCGGCTGCGGGCCCCGGCGCGCCCCTCCCCCTCTTCGTCGATGATGTCGCAGATCATCCCGACGAGATCGATGTTCCTCCGCTCGTTCCGGGCTCCGACCCCGTAGGTCTCTCCGGCGCGTCCCTTGTGATAGACGGTGTCGAGCGCGGCGCAGTGATCCTCCACGTAGAGCCACTCGCGGACGTTGGAGCCGTCGCCGTAGACCGGGATGGGACGCCCGTCGAGGACCGAGGAGATGACGGTGGGGATCAGCTTCTCGCGGTGCTGGCGCGGCCCGAAGTTGTTGGCGCAGTTGGTCGTGACGGTGTTCAGGCCGTAGGTGTGATGCCACGCCCTGACCAGATGGTCGCTCCCCGCCTTCGAGGCGGAGTAGGGACTGTTCGGCGCGTACTGGCTCTCCTCGGTGAAATATCCCTCGCTCCCGAGGGTGCCGTAGACCTCGTCGGTGGAGACATGGAGAAACCGCTTCGCGGGATCGGCCCCCCAGAGCGCCCGCGCCTCCTCGAGCAGATTGAACGTCCCGATGACGTTGGTCCGGATGAACTCCCCCGGCGAGCTGATGCTGTTGTCGACATGCGACTCGGCCGCGAGATGGAAGACGCCGGAGGGCTCGAACTCCCGGAAGAGCTCGCGAAGCCCCTCCCGGTCGACGATGCTCAGGTGACGGAAGATGTAGCGGGGATCATCCTCCACTCCGGCCAGGTTCTCCCGATCGGCCGCATAGGTCAGCGCGTCGATATTGACGATCCTCCAGTCGGGATGGCGGTCGAGGAGCCGGAGCACCAGGTTCGAGCCGATGAAGCCGCAGCCGCCGGTGACGAAGATCGTGTTCGTCGCGGCGCTCATGCGGCCCCTCCGGCGATCACGGGACGGGCGTTCCGGGGATCGCGCTCGGCGTACCAGTTCACGGTCCGTTCCACCCCCTGCTCGAACGAGACGAGGGGCCGGTAGCCGGTGGCGTTGCTGAACTTGTCGATGGCGGCGAAGGAGTGCTTGATATCACCCAGCCGGGGCTCGGCGTAGATCGGATCGATCGACGTTCCCAGAACCCGGTTCAGTTCCCCCACCAGACGGTTGAGCGAGATCCTGTCGTGACAGGCGGCGTTGAAGACCTCCCCCGCCACGCCGCTCTCGGCCGCGGCGGCCAGCAGGTTCGCCTGGACGACGTTGTCGACGTAGGTGAAATCGCGCGTCTGCTCGCCGTCGCCGTAGATCATGGGGCGCGCGCCGCTCCGCATCAGATCGATGAACTTCGGGATCACCGCCGAGTACTGGCTGTTGGGGTCCTGCGAGGGACCGAAGACGTTGAAATATCGCAACGCAACAGTCTCAAGACGATAGAGATCGAAGAAGACGCGGCAGTAGTATTCGCCGGTGATCTTGGAGACGGCGTAGGGGGAGAGTGGACCGGGGATCATCCCCTCATGCTTCGGGAGCGACGGGCTGTTCCCGTAGACCGACGAGCTGCTGGCGAAGACGACCCGCCGGGCGCCGCAGTCGCGCGCGGCCTGCAGGATGTTGAGCGTCCCGTTGGCGCCGACCTCATGTGTCGTAATCGGATCTTTAATGGAACGGGGAACCGACGGGAGCGCCGCCTCGTGGAAGATCACCTCCACCCCGTCCACCGCCTCGCGGACGATATGATAGGAACGGATATCCCCCTCGACCACCTCCACCACATCCCTGATCCCGGGGTCGCGCAGGTTCTCCCGCTTCCCCGTGGAGAAATTGTCGAGAACCCTCACGGTATCCCCCTGCTCCACAAGCCTGCGCACAAGGTTCGACCCTATGAATCCGGCGCCGCCGGTCACAAGACACTTCATAGCCTTCTCAATTGATGTTCATGATATCGGGAAAACGTCGGGAGCGGCTCCGCGGCCGCCTCAGGCCGTGACGGAGAGTTCCTCGCGGATCGCGTCGGCCGTATAGCGGATCATCTCCCCGGTCAGCTCCGGATACATCGGAAGCGAAAGGAGCTCCCCCATCTGGCCGTTCGCCACGGGGAACTCGTCGGTCGCATGTCCGAACCGGCTGTACGCCTCGGTGGTCGGGAGCGAGAAGGGATAGTGGATGCCGGTGGAGACCCCGCGCGCGCCGAGCGCCGCCTGGAGGCGGTCGCGATCGACCACCCTGACGACGTAGAGATGATAGACATGCTCGGCATACGATGCGACCTTCGGGACGACGAGTCCCTCGATCCCGGCAAGGAGCCGGTCGTAGAGCTCGGCGTTGCGGCGGCGGGCGGCGTTCCATCCGTCGAGGTGCGGGAGCTTCACGGAGAGGACGGCGGCCTGGATGCCGTCGAGTCTGCTGTTGCGTCCTTCCATGATATGATGGTACTTCACCAGGCTGCCGTGCCCCGCGTAGGCGCGGGCGTGCCGCGCAACGTCGGGATCACGGAAGATGATCGCGCCGGCGTCGCCGTAGGCGCCAAGGTTCTTGCCGGGGTAGAAGCTGAAGGTGGCGGCGTGGCCGTAGGCCCCGACCATGTTCCCCTTGTAGCGGGCGCCGTGGGACTGGGAGGCGTCCTCGATCACGATAAGGTTATGCTCGCGGGCGATCTCCATGATCGGGTCCATGTCGCACGGATGCCCGTAGAGATGGACGGCGATGACCGCCTTCGTCCTCGGGGTGATCTTCCGGCGCAGATCCTCGACATCGATCGTGTAGTGGTCGGGCTCGCTGTCGGCGAAGACGACCCGTGCGCCGACCGTCGTCACCGGCTCGGCGGTGGCGATAAAGGTGTTCGCCGGGACGATCACCTCATCCCCTTCCCCCACTCCGAACGCCTTCAGCGCGATCTCGATGGCGTCGGTACCGTTGGCGACGGCGAGGCATTCTCCCGCTCCGATATATGCGGCATACTCCTCCTCGAAGCTCGAGACCGCCCTGCCGCCGATGAAGGCCGTTGCGTTGATGATCTCGGCGATCCTTCTATCCATCTCCTCCTTCAGGGAGAGATACTGCGCCCGCAGGTCGACGAATGGTACGTTCATGTTGAAAAATCTGTCGATTTGGATCGATTGAATATCGTGTCGATATGAACTGGTGAACCGTCAGCGCGACCCCGCGCCGTAGAACCCGGCGACGGCGGCGACCGTCTCCTCGATCCCCTCCGCCGGAAGCTCCGGATAGACCGGCAGGGCGAGCACCTCCCGCGCCCCCCTCTCCGAATGAGGGAGATCCCCTTCGCGAAGCCCCAAGTAAGCGAAGCATTCCTGCATGTGAAAGGGAATTGGATAGTAGACCGCCGACCCTATCGACCGCTCCGACAGGAAGGCGCGCAGTTCGTCGCGGCGGGCGGCCCGGATCACATACTGGTTGTAGATATGGTGGTCGCGGGCTCCGCTCTCCCGGTGGACCTCCTCCGGCAGCGAGATCATCCCCTCGCCGATCAGTCCGCGTTCGGTGAAGAGCTTGCGGTAGATATCGGCATTGCGGCGGCGGGCGGCGCTCCAGCCGTCGAGGTGCGGGAGCTTCACGTTGAGGACGGCCGCCTGGAGCTCGTCGAGCCGGAAGTTCCCCCCCACCACCGCGTGATGGTACTTGGTCACCTCGCCGTGGACCCGCAGAACGCGCATCCGCTCGTAGAGCGCCGTATCGTTCGTCGTGACCAGTCCGCCATCGCCGTAGCCCCCCAGATTCTTCGTCGGGAAGAAGCTGAAACAGCCGACCGTTCCAATCCCCCCGACCTTTCTCCCGTCCTTGTAGTCGACGCCGATCGCCTGGGCGGCATCCTCGATCACCGGAATCCCACGGGCGGCGGCGATCGCCAGGATCTCATCCATGGCGGCGCTCTGTCCGTAGAGATGCACGGGGACGATCGCCTTCGTCCGCTCCGTGATGGCGCGCTCGATCCCGGCGGGGTCGATGTTGTAGCTGACCGGATCGATATCGACGAAGACCGGCACCGCGTTGAGGCGGCTGACGACGCCGGCGGTCGCGAAGAAGCTGAAGGTGGGGACCACGACCTCGTCGCCGGGGCCGACGTCGAGCGCCATGAGGGCGAGCAGGAGCGCGTCGGTTCCCGAGCTGACCCCGAGCGCATGGCGGACGCCGAGGAACGATTCCATGTTCCGTTCCAGCGCCGCGACTTCGCGGTCCAGGATGAAGAGCTGGCGTTCGGCCACCGCGAGAACGGCCGCGTCGAGTTCGGTTTTCAGGGTCCGGTACTGGGCCTGCAGGTCGAGAAGAGGGACTGGCATCAACGTAGCGAGAATTCGGGGCGGCGGCCCGTTCGGGTCCGTCACAGGGGCGCAAATATAATATTTCCGTGCCGCGGAGATCTTCCCGCCTCCCCGCTCCGGATCGCGCTCCAGGGGAACAGGGAGGGCGCAGGGCGTGCTGGGACGCGAAACGGTGGGATTGTCACAGTGTGCTTCTCTTCGTATCGGCCCGGGAATGGGGATAGCAGGCGGAATCCCCTTTCGTATATTTGACGTTCGGTCTCCGATGCACGGCCGTTATCCCGCAGGTCCCGGTGCGGCGCGTGTCGCGACCGACACGGATCGTAAGCGGATGTGGTGTAATGGCAGCCACGCCAGATTTAGGATCTGGTGCCGAAAGGCGTGTGGGTTCGAGTCCCTCCATCCGCACAGCAAGAAATCAACGTCGAATCACCAAACATCATGGAATCAGAAGCAAACGAGTCGAACGCCCTCGGTTCGACCGAGACGACAACGGCCGAGGTCGGCGTACAGGAGGAGAGCATGGAGCAGGCCCCGGCGGCCGGCAACGGCGTTTCTCTTACCTCCGACGTCCGCCGTATCGCCGATATCACCCTCAGCAAGCAGGAGACCGATCAGTATCTCCAGAAGATGTACAGGCGGGCTCAGCAGAACATCCAGCTCAAGGGGTTCCGCAAGGGGCATGTCCCCCTCTCGCTGATCGAGAAGATGTATCGCAAGCAGCTGGAGGCCGACGCCTACGACGAGGCTGCCCAGGAGGAGTTCCGGAAGTACGTGGAGCGGGAGCAGGTGAACCCGATCGGCACGCCGGCGGTCATCTCGCTGGTCAGGACGGAAGAGGGAGGGATCTCCATGAAGATCCTCTATGAAATGCTTCCGCAGTTCGATCTGGCCGACTACAAGGGATTGAACGTCCGCAAGGTCTTCCACAGCGTCCTCGACGAGGAAGTGGAGCAGGAGATCGAGGGAGTCCGCGAGAGCCTGATGTCGAAGGAGCCGGCCGAGATCGCCTCGGACGATTCCCACATCGTCACCGTCGACCTTCAGAAGCTGGAGAACGACGAGCCGGTGGAAGGGGGCGTCATCAACGACGTCGAGCTCTATCTCAACCGTCAGCAGATCAATCTCGATCTGAAGGCCGCCGCCCGGAACACGAAGGTCGGCGACACCTTCCGGATCGACCTCCCCACGGGTGAGGATATGGCGATGATCACCTACGAGGGATCGGTCAAGAAGGTGGAGAAGGCGGTCCTGCCGGAGATCGACAACGAGTTCGCGGCCAAGGTCACCGGCGAGCCCGACGCGACCCCGGAGACGCTCAGAGAGGTCGCCAGGCATTCGATCCAGGCGCGCTACGACCAGCAGTACAACAGGATCTTCCGCGACCAGCTCGTCGGGAAGCTCCTGGAGTCGTACGATTTCGACGTGCCGGAGACGCTGGTGAAGATGGTGCTCGACTCGTTCGTCGAGGAGAAGAAGGAGCAGAACAACAAGGCCCTTCCGCCGAACTTCGACAGGAAGAAGCACGACGAGGAGATGCGCCCGATGGCCGAGCGGACGGTCCGCTGGATGCTGGTCCGGGACAGGATCGTGGAGAAGGAAGGGCTGAAGGCGGAGGATGTCGATTTCGAGGGACTGGCCGATATCGAGTCGCAGCGGACCGGCATCCCGTACGAGACGCTGATAAAGTATTTCAAGAACAACAACGAGACGACCGACAGGATCATCGCCGAAAAGGTGCTCCAGCTCCTCGAGGATTACGCGACCGTCGACGAGATCGAGGACAGGGAGCTCTCCCCCGCCCAGGGCGAGGAGAGTCTTGAAGGCGCGGGTCAGAACGACGCCGAGGAAGGGGACGATTCCAACCGCACGGTGATCTAAACCGGCGGAAGGGCGTTTCACAGGGGAAGGGTCAGGCAGAGAGGGTTACGAAACCATCCGCGGCGAGTCTACGTTGTGGGTGGCCGCGCGGCCCCGGAACGCCGCCGATCGTCAACCGTGATCGGCCCGGCCCCCCGGCGACGGCGTTTCCCAATTCAACAGAACTCAGAGACGAACATGGTTATTCCAACTATCAGAGAGCGCACCGCGCTCGGCATCGAGTCGTGGGACCCGTTCAGCAGGTTGTTGAAGGAGCGGATCATCATGCTCGACTCGCCGATCAACGACGAGGTCGCCAGCATCGTGATCGCGCAGATGATCTTCCTTGAGTCGGAAGACCCGAACAAGGATATCATCATGTACGTCAACTCGCCGGGCGGATCGGTTTCGGCCGGCCTGGCGATCTACGACACCATGCAGTATGTCCGCCCGGATATCTCCACCATCTGCGTCGGCATGTGCGCCTCGATGGCGCAGGTGCTCCTCTGCGCCGGCGCCCGCGGCAAGCGGATGGCGCTGCCGAACAGCCGGATCATGATGCATCAGCCCTCCGGCGGCTCGCAGGGACAGACGGCGGAGATCGAGATTTATCTGAAGGAGATGATCCGCACGCGCGATCAGCTCTACAAGATCATCTCGGCCCATTCCGGCCGCGACGTCGATCAGATCCGCAAGGATGCCGACCGCGACTTCTGGATGTCCCCGCAGGACGCCGTGGAGTACGGGCTGATCGACCGGGTCCTCAACAGCCGCAAGGAGATCGCACGGGAGCTTCCGGAAATCCCCTCGACCACCGACGATCAGCGGGTGTTCATCGAGGAAACCAAGGTCTCCGTGGAGAAGTAACGGCGCACGAACGCCAGCCACGTGAAGGGGCGAACCTGTTCGCCCCTTCTTTTTTCTTCTGTATATTCACGCATGTCCGACGATAAAAGCCCGTATACATCCGATTTCGTCCGCTGTTCATTCTGTGGGCGGACCCCAGACGAGGTGACCTCCATCATCGCGGGGCCGAACACCTATATCTGTGATATCTGCGTTCAGAATTCGGTCGACATCCTGCGCCGCAACGCACGCCTCTTCCGCTCCCCCGATCCCCAGCCCCGCCTGACCCCGACCGGGATCAGATCGGCGCTCGACGAGTTCGTGATCGGCCAGGAGTACGCGAAGAAGGCGCTCTCGGTCGCCGTCTACAATCATTACAAGCGGATCGAGTCGCAGGGAACCCTCTCGGGGTTCGACGATGTGGAGATCGAGAAGTCGAACATCCTGATGCTGGGGCCCACCGGCGTCGGCAAGACCCTGCTGGCGCAGACGCTGGCCCGCCTGCTCGATGTCCCCTTCGCCATCGCCGACGCGACCACGCTGACCGAGGCGGGCTATGTCGGGGATGACGTGGAGACGATCCTCGTCCAGATCCTCCAGGCCGCCGACTACAATGTAGAGCGCGCCGAGCGCGGGATCATCTATCTCGACGAGATCGACAAGATCTCCCGCAAGGCCGATTCCCCCTCGATCACGCGTGATGTCTCCGGCGAGGGAGTGCAGCAGGGGCTGCTGAAGATCCTGGAAGGGACGAAGGCGAACGTCCCCCCGAAGGGAGGGCGCAAGCACCCGGAGCAGCCGCTGATCCAGATCAACACCAAGAACATTCTCTTCATCTGCGGCGGCGCCTTCGACGGGCTGGAGCAGGTGATCGCCAAGCGGCTGCGCAAGACGACGATGGGCTTCGGCACCGACGTCCAGGACCGGGTCGACGAGAAGACCGAGCTCTTCCGCCATGTGGAGCCGGATGACCTGCTGAAGTTCGGCCTGATCCCGGAGCTGATCGGCCGTCTGCCGGTGATCGCCCCGCTGGAGCCGCTCTCGGACAGCGCCATGCGGGAGATCCTCACCTCCCCGAAGAACGCGATCATCAAGCAGTACAGCAAGCTCTTCGCGATGGAAGGGGTCGACCTGGAGTTCCGGGACGACGCCGTCAACGCGATCATCCAGAAGGCGAAGATCCGGAAGACCGGCGCCCGCGCGCTCCGCGGCGTCGTCGAGGAGGCGATGCTCGATGTGATGTATACCCTTCCCGACTCGCAGAACATCCAGAAGGTGATCGTGACCGAAGAGGTGATCAACCGGACGGGGGAACCGATCTACGTCCGTACGGAGGAGCAGAAGCGGCATACGGTATCGGGGTGATCAAGCGGTTGTATCGCAAAGGAACATGAAAACGCCCTCGTTGAACGTACTGTTCGACGAGGGCGTTTTTGCAATCAGCAGAATCTCCTACCACGTAGTTCATTGCGCGATCGGATCAGCCACTTTCATGTCTAATTGAACAATAGAACCATCAACAAGCAAAACGGGAACAGATCCGCCTAACCAACCATTAATTAATGATTGACCGAATCGATTGTATTATCGCATTCGTCGATATCCTACGAGAGTTCTTTGAACTTGTTGTTACTCTCCCGAGGTTTCACCCCAAGGATCGTTATCTATTGTGCATTTTAGAGTAATCTCAGATGGGTTAATCACTGGAGGGAACTGTACTCCCATCAATGTACCCTGCCCTTTAGCGAACCAAATCCCCCGCGCAGTCGAGTAGGCGACACTAAACAACGAAATTAGTAGATCTTTGTCGATTCCATCATTATCCCCCTCTTCTGTCTCCTGCGCAATCTGCCCTTCGCTTGTCACTTTGAATACAAAGTGCACTTCAAGGCTGCCGAAAGATGCCTTTTCAGGATCATTAGCAAAATGGGCCGAGAGTTGTATTCCAATTCGGAATTGATTCGTCGGCGGATTAAATATTGCCAGTCTACCAATTACAAAGGCAACCTTATCCTCCATCCTCCTTGGGATATGATACTCGAACCCTAGGGGCAATATTTGAGCTAACTGAAACTGCATTGATTCACCCTTTGATCGCCCACTAGGCGGCATGTCTATATGTGTATAACTGGGCAACAACAGGTGCGGCCACTATTGTTGATTCATACTCATCTGAAGTCGTCGTTTCAGAAATAGGAACATAGGTAGGCGAGTTCCGCACAGGACGGAATCCGGCAATCTCTTGGACTGGCATCTCTTCTAATTTCTGAAGTCGCTCAAGCCTACGTCTTTCGATCGCATCCTGAACTGGAAAACGCATAATATCTTCTCCGAACGCCTCTTCTAGCTTGCAGATCGTTAGCAGCTGCACATTAGCTTCCCCTGAGAAAACCCTACTAATGTAAGATTCCTTCAATCCAGCCTTTTGTGCCAGTTCTTTCTGATTCCACCCCTTAGCCCGAAGCATTTCTGCGATCTGAAGAACAAGCTCGGTTCTCCGGCGTACACTTCTTTTAGTAAAGGATGTGATACCACTTCTGAGTTTGTCTATTTTGTTCACCATGGTTATCTCCCCTTGCTGAATGATAGGTTCCCTTTGATTTGCCCTTCGACAAATGTTATGTATCCGTTTGCGTGACGTTTGTCAATTTGCTTCCCTGCATAAACCATTCGGTAATAAGCGTCTTGTACATCACTAGAACAATATGCGATTGTTGGTGCGTTCCTCGGCTTGATGCCTCCATCGCCAAATATGACCACGGAATCACTTGCCCAGTATGAATAAAGACGTAATGTGGAGTCTTTAAAAGACACATATCCTAGTGGGGTAGGATAGTTTTTGAACTTGAAGAGATCCCTGCTAAACCCTACAGTATCGGCCATATACCCAAGATGTGCCCTGAAAGCGTTAAACAAGCGATGGCTAGTAACTGTCGGATCAGTTAAGAACTGGTCAAGCTCGGTTTCTGACCGATCCTGGAACTTCAGAGTATAGATAGTCCCCATGTCTCCTATACCCCATTCCTCTATTCGAAAAGGTAGATTCACTTCTAAGTTAAGTAGGCTCTGAGTTTACCACAATACCAATCCAATAGATAAATGTAACACCTAGGGCTATAATTCGAAGCCTTTGGGATGAAGTTTGTTATCGTCACAATCTTTTGAGGCCCCAAAGCTATTAACAACCTCCTCCTTCGGCACCTTCACAATGTTCCGGCAAGCTCCTCACATTGCTTGAATTTTTCAAATTTCGCTGATTCCGTTTTCTTCCCAAACTTCTCCTTATCCTTTCGCTTGCTCATGTGTTCTCTCTTCATTTGCTCCGGTCAGTTGATTGTAGATAATCTGCCTCCCCTTGGCCGACGCCCCGACCTTTCAGAAACGGTCGATATAGGCCCTACTCCTGCGACGTCTCCTGCGCTATCCCCAGCCCGCCGTCGACGATCAGGGTCTGGCCGGTCATATAGCTAGCCTCGGCGGCGAGGAACCAGACGGCGGTGAAGATATCGTCCGTGGTGCCGTAACGACGCATCGGGATGCGATATTCCTGGATCATCGACCCCTTGGCGGGGTCGTCGGGGATATGGATCGCGCCGGGAGCCACCGAGTTCACCATGATCGACGGCGCCACCGAACGCGCCAGCGCTCGGGTAAGCTGCACGACGGCCGCCTTGGAGACGTTGTAGGGGATTCTGTCCTTCCAGATCTGAAAGGCCCCCAGCGACGAGAAGTTGACGATCCTCCCGCTGATCCCCCCGACCGGCTCCTGCGCCAGCATCGCCTCCGCCGCCGCCTGCGCCGCGAAGAACTCGCCGTACAGATTCGTCTCGATCACCTCCCGCCACAGATCCTCGTCGGTGTCGGCGATCGACCGCGGGGGTGGATAGATCCCGGCGTTGTTCACGAGGGCGTCGAGACGGCCGAACCTGTCTCGCGCCGAAAAGATCGCATCGCGAATACCGGCCCTGTCGCGCACATCCGCCTGAACGACGAACGCCTCCGCCCCCTTCTCCCGAACCTCCCCGGCGGTCTGCTCCGCCCCCTCGCGCGATTCTCCGTAATGGATCGCAATGCTCCATCCCCGCTCGGCAAACCCCAGCGCCAGCGCGCGCCCGATGCGCCTGCCGGCGCCCGTGATGAAGACCGTGCCGCTCATAGGTCGAAGGGAAGTTTGGTGATGATCCCGACGGGACCGGTAATCTGTTCGCCGCTCCCGTCGCTCCCCGCGTATCGCAGAACGACATCAAGACCCGGCACCGCGTGCTGCGCCCGCACATATCCCAGCGCGATCATCCTGCCGAGATCGGGCGACCATGCGGCCGAGGTGAGTGTTCCGACCTTCTTCCCCTCGTGCGGGTCGAAGAGTTCGACCTCTCCCTCGGAAGGGATATCCGCCCCCTCCTCCAGCACGATCCCCACAAGGTGCCGCTGCACCTTGTCGTAGGTGTCGAGGCGGGCGATCACCTCCTGGCCGATGTAGCATCCCTTGGTGAAGGAGATATACTGCGTCAGCCCCGCCTCCAGCGGGTTGTAGCGTTCCGAAAGCTCGGCGCCGAACGCGGGAACACCCGCCTCGACCCGGAGCGTCCCGAGCGTCCCCTCCCCTATCTCCGTCGCTCCCCCCTCGATCAGCCCGGCGACGACCTCCTCGATCGCCTCCCGGTCGACCAGCAGCAGGAACGCCCCGGCCCCGCTCAGACGTTGATCCCGCAGAATGAGGGTTCTCCCGGCCGTTCCCTCGCCGATCGCGAAGGCTCCGGCGTCCGGAGGCTCTACCCCGAAGAGGGAGGCGATCAGATCGCGGGCGCGCTCACCGTAGACGCCGACGGGCGAAAACCGGTCGGAGACGTCCTCGGTGGTGAAGTCGTCCATGATGGTATATTTGTCGAGCCATGCGCGCACCGGCTCCGCCTCCGCGCCGAGCTGCAGCAGGAGGAGCGCGTCGTCCAGGGCCACGACCCGGGTCACCTCCACGATCCTCCCCTTGTCCGATGTGAGAATCGTGGCGGTCTCCCGGCCCGGCCGGAGATCCTTGACGGCGTTGGTGGAGAGCCTGTGGAGCAGGTCGAGGCGGTCGGCGCCGACGCCCCGTATCACGCCACGATCGATGCGGGCAAACACCGTCCCCCGCCGCGAGGCGCGGTATTCCTCTTCGTCAGGTCTGAAAAGCTTCATGATGCTGGTCTCGAGTTGACGTCCGATGAAGGGATAAACTTAGCGCATCCGAGGCTGCCGCGCCATCGCCGGTAACATTACTCACACTCCGGACGTACGGCCCCCGTCCGTACCCTGTCCTTCCGCCCCCGTCAATACATGCGATCGTCATCCATGCCTTCTCTCTCGATACGACAGTTCCTCCACCCCTCCCGGATCATTCCCCTCCTTCTGCTCCTGCTCGCCACGATCGATCCCGATATATCGTATGCGGCGGCGCAGCGCGTCGCCTACAGGATGGAGATCGTCGTGAACACGGAGAACCATTCCTACAAGGGGAAGCAGCGGCTCACCTACGTCAACAACTCCCCCGACACGCTGCGGGAACTGGTCTACCACCTCTACTACGAGGCGTTCAGGCCGGGGAGCATGATGGATCGACGCGACAGAAGCCTCCCGGAAGGAGGAACCCTCGGGATCTGGCGGCTGCGGCCCGACGAGCAGGGCGAAGTCCGGATCGAGTCGATCGTCAGCAACGGGAAGGAGCTGACGTGGAAGGTGAACGAGACGATCATGAGGGTGGAGATCCCCCCGCTCCTCCCGGGCGACTCCACCGTCGTCGACATGGAATGGACGACACGCATCCCCAGGCTCTCGCGCCGGGGAGGATGGATGAGCAACGAGGGGGTCGAATACTCGATGTCGCAGTGGTACCCGAAGGTCGCCGCCTACGACGCCAGCGGCTGGCACGCCGACGAATATGTGGCGCGGGAGTTCTACGGCGTCTACGGCACGTTCGATGTCTCCATCACCATACCGGCCGAATACGTTCTGGGAGGGACGGGAACGATCGTGAACCCGACCGAGGTCGGCTGCGGCTACGAGCTGGGCGCCGTCGACACCCTTCTCTCCAAACCTGTGCGGGAGGGGGCGACCGGGACGAAGACATGGAAGTTCCATGCCGAGAACGTCCACGATTTCGCATGGGTCGCCGATCCCGACTACGCCCATCAGATCGTCCGCTGGCGAAGCATCCCGATCCACCTCCTCTTCAAACGGGATGTCTACGGACTCTGGCGGGGACTTGGAGAAATGACTCGTGCCACGATTGAATACTTCAACTCCCGGTTCGGCCCCTACGCGTGGCCGCAGTTCACCGTCGCCATGGCGGGCGACGGCGGAATGGAATATCCGATGCTGATCATGATCACCGGCTACCGCGGGCACTCCTCGCTCGCCGGTGTGATGGCCCATGAGCTGGGACACCAGTGGTACTACGGCATGATCGGCAACAACGAGACGCAGGAGGCGTGGATGGACGAAGGGTTCACCCAGTACCTGACCGACGAGGCGCGCAGGAAGGTTCTGAAACTGAACACCCCGAACCGCCTCTCCGGACTCGACGCGATCGTGAACCACCGGGACGATTCGCCGTGGCGCGATATTCAATCCTACTACCAGCTCGCCCTGACCGGATACTCCGAACCGCTCGTCCTCTTCCACGACTGGATGCGCGAGACCGCCACCAGCGGGCTCGTCTACTACAAGGGGGAGGCGGTGATCAGGATGCTCCAGAACATGATGGGGGATTCCCTCTTCTATGCCGGCATGCGCCGCTACCTGGAGAAATGGCGTTTCCGCAACCCCGGCTACAGAGACTACGAGAAGGCGATGGAAGAGGCGAGCGGGCTGCGGCTCGACTGGTTCTTCAACCAGTGGATCGGCACCGACAAGAAATGCGACTACGCGATCGACGGGCTCTCCTCACGAGAGAGCGCCGGCGGGTGGGAGACGACGCTCGATCTCTCCAACAGAGACGAGATCGTGATGCCGCTCGATATCACGCTCGAATACGACGACGGCTCGACGGCGACCGCCAACGTCCCGGTCGAGGCATGGAGGAAACCGGGGGTCGAGTTCAATCTCCCCCGCTGGTACTGGATGGAACGGAACTACTCCGCCACCTTCACGACCCCGCGCCGGGTCGTCCATGCCGTGATCGACACCTCGATGCATCTCCTCGATCTCGACCGCACCAATAACAGCCGAGGTACCGGGCTCCTCGCCTCGATCCTTCCGGAGAGCCGGTACGCCTTCTACAAACGCTGGGACAGGAACAGACTGCACGAGGAGTATTCGGTCAGACTCCGCCCCACCCTCTGGTATTCTCTGGCGGACGGGATACAGCCGGGGTTCACGGCGGACGGCGGCTACACCTACCAGCGCTACAACGCGAAGGCGGGACTCTACTACAACATCCGATCGAAACGGGTCGATTACGATCTGGGCTACGATTCCTGGATCGAGGGACTGGGGAAGCGCGCGCGGATCGCGACGTTCGCCACCAGCGCCGACGGCGTGCAGCGGTGGGGACTCTCGCTGACCAAGGAGTTCCCCTCCTTCTTCGCCGCCGAGGGGTCGAGCGGATCATTGACGGTACGAAGCGAACGGGAGGTTCTGGTGGGACCGAACTACCCGAACGAGGTCGCCCCGTGGGAGCCGGGGGGATTCAACACGATCGGCCTTGAATATCGTACAGCGACATCATTGTGGGGATCGGGTTCCGCCTCGCTCGCGGTCGACTTCGACGCCAGTTTCGCCTCCGGAAAGGAGTTCACGCAGTGGACGCTGAAGGGGGAGGCGCGGCGGTCGTTTCTGGGGGTCGATCTGGCGGGAGATCTCTTCGCCGGGACCTCGGTCGGCGATCCCCCCGCCCAGCGGATCTTCAACGCGGCGGGGGCGCGTTCCCGCGAGATGCATCTCAACCTGATTCATCGGCTCGCGATGAACGCCCACCCCGGGTTCGCGGCGCGCAATCATCTGCTGCTGCCGACGCAGGGATATCTCGTCTCGCTGGTCGACGCGGACTCCGGACGGTACGGGGAGCATCTTCTGAACGCCAGGATCGCGATCAACGATCTCAACCCGTTCAGCAGGCTGATCCGGGTTCCGTTTCTGGAGAAGGTCGATCTGGGGATCTACGGGGCGGCAGGACTCGCGTTCGCCGACGTCGTCACATTCGACGGGTTCGAACATGCCACGATCGAGGCGGGAGCCGTCGCATCGATCGATCTTCTCGATCTGCTCCTGCCGCGATCGATCATCGACGCGATCGATCCTCCCTCCCCCGTCAGGCTCAGCTTCCATCTCCCCCTCTACGCCGATTCTCCCTATCTGGATGGGGAACGATTCAGATATCGCTGGGGGATCGGGGTGTCGCTGTAGGGCGATCCAGAAATGACAATATCGCAATGCGGCTACGTCCGGGTGCTCCCTACGGGAGCCCTTGTTTCTGCCCGGGTTTGAATTTCGGCTGCGGCGGCGAGTCGGGCGATCGGTTGAAGCCCGGGCGTACAGGCATGTTCATCGGCACCCGATATGCGACGGTTGCGAGCGGCAAGCCGGGCGATCGGCCGAAGCTCAGGCGTACGCCACCCAGCCTCGGAATGCGAATCCCGTGTAGAAGAGACTGACGTTCGAGAAACCCGCATCCCGCAGAACGGCTTCATCCTCTTCGGGAGCGAGGATGGGGAGTTGCGTGCCGACCGCGACGCGGGCGTTCTCCGCCCTGGCGGGATCGACGCCCGATGAGGCGACGAAGGCGGCGTAGCGCGACAGCCATACCGCGCGGCCCGCTTCATCCTGCGGGAAACTGAGATGCGCCGTCACGAACGGAGCGCCCGGTTTCAGGCGCCGCCGGACCTCGGCCACCGTGCGCCGTCGTTCCTGGAGTTCGATGAAGTGGAGCGTCAGAAGAGAGACGGCCGCGTCGAACGGTCCTTCCGGCGCCGTATCGATATAGCCGTGATGGAGGCGCGCGCGAGGGGCGAGCGGACCGAGGGTCGCCTCGGCCAGCTTCAGCATCTCGGCCGAGGGATCGACCCCGTCGAAGAGCCAGCCGGGACGGGCTTCGGCGAACGCCTTCATCTCCAGTCCCCCGCCGGCGCCGAGAACCAGCACCCGGGCATCATCCGGGGCGCGTTCGGCGAGCAGGAGCATGCTCATGCGGTGCAGATCGGCGAAACCGGGGACGATGCGGGGTGGCGCCTCGGCATACCGGGCCACGGCCTGAGGATCGGAAAAGGGGTCCATTGGCTACAGAAACATTACGACATAACGAACGCGGCCGGCATCAAGCCGGCCGCGTTCTCTCAGAATACATCCGAATCTATCATCGCTTCGAAGACCGCGGCCTCGTCGTCGTCGACGATGGCGTTGACCATCCTGACGTCGTTCTCGCTCAGGACCAGACTGTTCGGTCCCTGTTCGGCGAACACCCTCTCACCGGCCGCCGCCGGGGGAGCCGCGGCAACGGCGCCGCCCCCGTTCCCGCCCGGTTCGATCACCCGTCCGCCGGAACCGGGGAGTCCGTCGGTGACGATCACCACGGCGATCACCGCGGCGGCCGTCAGGGAGCCCCAGGTCGTCAGAACCGAGCGCCGTTTCCGGCGGGCCTGTTCCTGATCGATACGCCCCCGGACACGCACCAGGAAGTTCTGATGGTACGCCGGATGCGGCTCCTCGTAGCCCCGGGGATCGACCCCTTCCATGAGCTTGCGCAGCTCCGCGACATCCCTCTCGATCTCCTGATCGGAGGGATCCTGGATATAGCCGTTCGGCATCTTGAGTTTCATAGTCATCTAACCCCGTTCATGGCCGCCGCCTGCGCGGCAACCGTTCCTAGTTCTGTTCTGATTCATCTATCATCATCAAGCAGAGCTCAACCATCCGTTCCCATCCCCGTTTCGCTTCCCGCCGTCGGGCCTGCGGAGGGACTCTCTCAATCCACGCTGCCGGACTCGGTATCGTCGCTGAACTCCGCGGCATCGATACCGGCCAGATCTATGCTGCCGTGCCGTTTCTTGACAAACGCCGTGATCTTCTTGACGGCATGATGGAAGTTCGCCTTCAGGCCGCCGACCGAGGTCCCGAGAATGGCCGAGATCTGCTCGTACGGCATCTCGTCGTAGTACCTCATGATGAAGACCGCCCGCTGCTTCTCCGGAAGCGTGTCGATCGCCTCCTCGATCAGCGACACGTTCTCCTTGCGGACGACACCCGAATCCTGATCCGCGTCCTTGGCGAGGAAGGGGATGTAATCGGTGATGTCGACCAGCTTCCTGATCTTCTGCTTCCGCAGATGATTGATGGAGAGGTTCACGGTGATTCTGTAGAGCCAGGTGTAGATGGCCGATTCACCCCGGAAGTTCTCCAGCGACTGGTAGGCGCGTACGAAAACCTCCTGGGCGATGTCGTCGGCATCCTCATGGCTCTTCACCATGCGACGCGCAACCCAGTATATGCGCGAGTGGTAGCGGCGGACCATCTCGTTGAACATCCGGTCCGCCTGCCCCGCCCGATACATATCGAGGAGCTGCTTGTCGTCGAGTTCTACCATAGCGCGCCGGCCTGGCGCCGCATCGAGTATGAGAGCGTGCGTTTGCATACGCCCGATATGACCCGGCGGCGGGAAGAGCGTTTAATCGGTGTTGGAAATGTTCTCGTGCGCTGATCCGTTACGGTATCGTCTATGCAGCGGAAGGACCCCTCGGAGAGGTCCGGCAGGTAAGCGGGGGGGCCTCATCGGCCGATTTCCAGGATCTCCAGGGTGATCATCCCGGCCGGAACGTTCACCGTCACGACATCCCCCACGGTCTTCCCCATCAGCGCCTTGCCGATCGGAGAGGAGATCGAGAGCTTCCCCTGCTCGATATCGGCCTCTTCCCCGGAGACCATCTTGTAGACGGTCTTCCGGCTGGTCTTGTGGTTCAGGACGGTGACCGATGTGAGAATGTACACCTTGTCCGTCTGGACGTTATCGGCGTCCAGCACGCGAGCACGCGAGAACATCTGCTCGAGTTTGTAGATCTTCGCTTCGAGCAGCCCCTGCGCCTCCTTGGCGGCGTCGTATTCGGCATTTTCCGACAGGTCGCCGTAGGAACGGGCCTCGGCGATCTTCTGCGCGATCTCCTCGCGCTTATCGGTCTTCAATATGCGAATCTCCTCCTCCAGTTCACGCATCCGCTCACGGGTCAAATAAATGACATCAGACATGTTCGGTCTCTACGGCTATTGCATTTCTTTGGGTAAGAACATCAAAAGCCATTGCGCTCGGCAACGGCTTCGAAATCAAGTTTAAGATAATTCGAGAGGAATACCAATATTGCGTGCAAGAAAACTGCAACCTCCAGCATCACCGTTCATCATGCCCGATACGGCAATCCTTTCAACCTCCTTCCCTACTCTCAATCTCTGGCGGCGCGGCAAGGTCCGCGATGTGTACGATCTCGGAGAAACGCTCCTCTTCGTCGCCACCGATCGCATCAGCGCCTACGACGTCATCATGGATCAGCCGATCCCGGGAAAGGGGGAGATTCTTACCTCCATGTCCCTCTTCTGGTTCACCAGACTCGCCGATCTGCTGCCGAACCATCTCATCACGGCCGACGTCGATCTCTTCCCCCCGGAAACACTCCCCTATCGCGAGGAGCTGCGCGGCCGATCGATGCTGGTCCGGAAGACATCTCCCCTCCCGATCGAATGCGTCGCGCGCGGCTACCTGGCCGGGTCGGGATGGAAGGAGTACAGCGCAACGGGCCAGGTCTGCGGGAATCCCCTTCCGGAAGGGCTGCTCCTCGCCGGCAGACTCCCGAACCCGATCTTCACCCCCGCCACCAAGGCCGAGGAGGGACACGACGAGAATATCACGTTCGAACAGGCGGCGGAGCTCGTCGGTCGCGATACCGCCGAGGAGGCGCGGCGCCTGACCCTGGCCGTCTACGAACGCGCCGCCCGGATCGCCGAGGAAAAAGGGATCATCATCGCCGACACCAAGCTGGAGTTCGGCCGCGACGACCGGGGAAATCTGATCCTGATCGACGAGGTTCTCACCCCCGACTCGTCACGTTTCTGGCTGGCGGCGTCATACGCTCCGGGGAGCGAGCAGCAGAATTTCGACAAGCAGTTCCTGCGTGATTATCTGGAGACGCTCGACTGGGGAAAAACCGCCCCCCCTCCCCCGCTCCCGCCGGAGGTGATCGAGGGAACGGCCGCAAAATACCGCGAGGCGCTTCAGCGACTGACGGAGGAATAAGGCCGCCGACCATACACGAATCGGGGCGGTGAAACGCCTATAGAGTATGCCGGCGCGGAATGAAACTTCCGCGACCGGGCGCGCGTTGATCTATTCGGTGAGACACCACTCCGGAACGCCGGGGCCGCCTCCACCGGGGTTCGATGAAGCGCCGGTCAGCGGCCGCGACCGCCGACGTCTGGTAACGTATCGCACGATCTAATACTCTACCGTTGATGAAATCGAAAAGAAAAATGTGGTTCACGGTTATCGCGCTGGCGTTCGGAGTCATGATCGGGATTTATATCCAGCCGGTCGTCTCCGGTGACAGCCCGTACGAGCAGCTCACGAAGTTCAAGGATGTGCTCTACACCGTGCAGAAGCAGTATGTCGACGATGTCAGCACCCCCAAGCTGGTGGAAGCGGCGATCGTCGGCATGCTCGATGAGCTCGACCCCCACTCCGTCTACATCCCCGCCGAGCAGCAGAAGCAGGTCGAGGAGGATTTCCGAGGGAGCTTCGACGGCATCGGGGTCGAATTCGATATGGTGCGGGATACGATCACCATCGTGACGGCAATCTCCGGCGGGCCCTCGGAGGCTCTCGGCATTCAGGCGGGCGACAAGATCATCAAGATCGACGGCACGAGCGCGATAGGCATATCGCGTGAGGATGTTCCGAAGAAGCTGCGCGGTCCCAAGGGGAGCCATGTGGTGATCACCGTGATGCGCCCCGGAACCCCGGCCCCGCTCGTCTTCGACATCGCCCGCGACAAGATCCCCCTCTTCACGGTGGACGCCGCCTTCGTCGATCAGGACGGCACGGGATATATCTCGCTCAACCGCTTCGCCGAGCCGACCTACGAGGAGTTCCTGACGAACCTGGAACGGCTCAAGAGCGAAGGGATGCAGCGGCTGATCCTCGATCTTCGCGGCAACCCCGGCGGCTACATGGATCGCGCCATCAGCATCGTCGACGAGTTCATCGGCGGCGAACAGCCGATCGTCTACACCAAGAGCGAAAGGTCGGGGGAGCGTGACGACTACGACTCGCGCGACGGCCAGGATTTCGAGAAGCTCCCGCTGATCGTTCTGCTGAACTCCGGTTCCGCCTCGGCCTCGGAGATCGTCGCGGGGGCGGTGCAGGATCTCGACCGCGGCCTGATCGTCGGCGAGACCTCGTTCGGCAAGGGGCTTGTACAGAAGCAGTTCCCGCTCAACGACGGCTCGGCCTTCCGGCTGACGATCGCGCGCTACTACACCCCCTCCGGCCGCCTGATCCAGCGTCCCTACGACAAGGGGAAGGAGGATTACTACAAGGCGGCGGCGGAGAACGAGGAGGAGGAAGGGGAGAATATCGAGCACGCGCACGACATCCCCGACTCGACCCGCCCGGTCTTCAAGACGGCGGCGGGACGGAAGGTTCTCGGCGGCGGCGGCATCACCCCCGATTACGTGGTGAAGCTCGACACGCTGACCCCGACGGCGATCGATATGATCCGGAAGAACCTCATCTGGAAGTTCACGGAGAAGTATATCGGGGCGAACGGTCAGACGCTCCGCACGCAGTACGGCACGAACTTCACCGGCTATCTGCGGGACTTCCAGATCACCGACCAGATGTTCGCCGACCTGACGGCGATGGCGAAGGCCGAGGGAGTAACGGTGAAGGAGAACGAGCTGAAGGCCGATGCCGGCGATCTGAAGAACCGCCTGAAGGCGCGCATCGCCCGGGGGATCTGGGGGAACGCCGCGTTCTACCAGGTCGCCCTGCAGGACGACAAGCAGTACCAGAAGGCCCGCACCCTCTTCCCCGAAGCGACAAAGATCGCGAAGCTGGCGCGGAACTGAGTCCGGTTCGACAGATCATGATAAACGAAGAAGGTCGTTCGACGATACGTCGAGCGACCTTCCTTTTTTACGCACTACCCGACTGGGATGGAATTCAGGGACCCATCTGTCGGCTCCCGAAGGGAGCACCCATTTGTAGCTGAAGACGAGGTTGTTTCCTTCGGCGCTAAGAAAAAAATGTGGCGCGTGGGCAGCTACAGATGGTTCGCCCCTCCGGGGCTGGAAGAATGAGCCGGACGGTGACGACGCGGCGGCTGCGAAGACCTGCCACGCTTCTTCCCGCCCCCTACGCGCGGCCCGGAACGACCAGCCCCATCCGGTGGCGGATCTCGGCGGCCTTCGGGTCGGCGACGGCGCGGGCGGCTTCGGCGCCCCGTTCCAGCAGCCTGTCGAGCTCGGCTGGGTCGGCCATGAAGCTGTGGTAGCGCTCCTGCAGCGGCCGCAGCTCATCGATCACCACCTGCGCCACACCCATCTTCAGGTCGCCGTAGCCCCGGGCGTCGGCGAAGTCCGCCTCCACCTGCTCCACGCTCCTGCCGGTCAGCACCTTGTAGATGCTGAGGAGGTTGTTGACTCCCCCCTTCTCGGGATCATCCGAGAAGCGGATCTCCTTCCCGGAGTCGGTCACCGCCCGCTTGAACGAACGTTCGATCTCCTCCGGCGAGTCGAGCAGCCCCACGGCGTGCCCCCGGACGCTTGCCGAGCTCTTCGACATCTTGACGGCGGGATTGTCCAGCCCCATGATCCGCGCCCCGACCTTCGGGATGACCGGCTGTGGGACGACGAACGTCTCGCCGTAGAGATAATTGAATCGATCAGCGATATTCCTGGCAAGCTCCACATGCTGCTTCTGGTCGTCCCCCACCGGCACCTCGTGGGCGTCGTAGAGGAGGATATCGGCCGCCATGAGGACCGGGTAATCGAGCAGTCCGGTAAGGATCGACTCCTGCGCCGCCGACTTCGCCGACTTGTCCTTGAACTGCGTCATCTTCTGCAGCCAGCCGAGCGGGGTGACGCAGTTCAGCAGCCAGCACCCCTCGGCGTGCGCCGAGACATGGCTCTGGATGAAGAGCGTCGATTTATCGGGATGGAGTCCGGCGGCCAGCAGGATCGCGGCCGTCGACCGGGTCCGGCGGCGCAGCTCCTCCGGGTCCTGATGGACCGTAAGGCTGTGGAGATCGACGATGCAGAAGAAGTTCTCCTTCTCCTCCTGATGCGCCACCCACTGCCGTACCGCCCCGATGTAGTTCCCGAGATGGATGTCTCCGGTCGGCTGGATGCCGCTGAAGACACGCCGCGCAGCAGCCTGGGCGGCATCCGGGGTCGAGCCCGGTTCGGAGTCCGACGTGACGTCGGTGTCGTGTGCGTGCATGGTTTCCTATCCGTTCTCCGCCGCCGCTATCGCGACGGCGATCTGGTTCATGTGATGCGGCTCATGGAACGCGGCCATCCTCAGCCATCCGAGCCCGTTCAGGGGACCGAAGAAGGGATGCGGCAGCGACGCCGGATCATCGATCGTCTCCCTCCCCGCTTCCACCTGGTCCAGCAACCCGGCGCGCGAGGCGTCGAGCGCCGCAAGCACCTCCTGCCGCGACATTTCCCCCTTCGGGGTCACCAGCGGCGGGGCGATCGGCCTCCCCGCGGCGCTCATGGCTCCCGGCTCCACCGTCACCTGACGGGTCTCGCCGCGAAGCGCCACCGAACGGAGGTAGCGTATCGCCCGCGCCACCGAGCCCTCCACCAGGGCGAGATGCTCGGCGGTCATGGCGGCGCTCCACTCGTCCGGCGCCGGCCTGCGCGCCAGCGCCTCGTCGGAAGCGCCGTCGAGGAGGGCAAGCAGTTCGCGACGCGATACTTCAAGCGCGGCCAGGCATTCGGCGACGCCGGGATTGCCTGCGAGCTTTTCGAAGAAGGAGTTCTCGAAATCGGTCATGACTGTTCCATCGCCACACGATGTGACGTTTTCCTGATCGATAGTCCTGTAGTCCACCCGCCTGAGCGGCGGGCGTTACGACCCGTGAGAAACGGAGCGCCCTGTCGGAACCTGCAGCGCGAGCATATCCTCCAGCGTCTCGCGCCGCCGTACCAGATGCGGCTCTCCATCCAGAATCAGCACCTCTGCCGGGCGGGGACGGGAGTTGTAGTTGCTCGACATCGCATACCCGTAGGCGCCGGCGTTCCTGAGCGCCACGATATCCCCCTCCTGCACCTCCACCAGCCGCCTGTCGACGCCGAACGTGTCGGTCTCGCAGATGCAGCCGACCACCGTGTAGACCCGCTCGGTCCCCTCGGTCCGGTCGGCGTTCACGATGCCGTGGTAGGCGTCGTAGAGCATCGGACGGATCAGATGATGCAGGCCGGAATCGGTGCCGATGAAGACACATGAGGGAGTCTGCTTCAGCACCGTCGCCGTGACGAGCAGCCAGCCCGACTCGCTGACCAGGAACTTCCCCGGCTCGAACCAGAGTTCCAGATCGCGACCGTACTCGGCGCAGAACTCCTGGAACCGCTTCACCATCGAGCGCCCCAGCGACTCGATGTCGGTAGCGACGTCGTCCGGCTTGTAGGGGACCTTGAAGCCGCTGCCGAAATCGATGAACTCCAGATCGCGGAACCCGGCGGCGACGTCGAAGAGGATCTCCGCTCCGGTCAGGAAGGTCTGCGGGTCGAGGATCTCCGAGCCGGTATGCATGTGGAGTCCGGTCACCTTCATGCCGTACGCCTGGACGATCCGCATGATATGCCGCATCTGGTGGATCGAGATACCGAACTTGGAATCGATATGTCCCGTCTGGATATGAGCGTTCCCTCCGGCCAGGATATGGGGGTTGATCCTGACGGCGCACGGCCTGTCGCCGTACTTCTGCCCGAACCGCTCCAGCACCGAGAGGTTGTCGATGTTGATCAGCACCCCCTTCTCCACCACCTCCTCGATCTCCGCCATCGAGACGCAGTTGGGGGTGTAGAGAATCTTCTCCGCCGGCACGCCGCAACGAAGCGCCGTCTCCACCTCGAAGCCGGAGACGGCGTCGATGCCGGCGCCGAGTTCATGGATGAAGCGGATGATCTCCATGTTGCTGTTCGCCTTGCACGCGTACTGCAGACGGAGCGAGACCCCGTCGAATGCCGCGGCAAGCCGCTCGTACTGGCGCCGGATGATTCCGGCGTCGTAGACGTAGAGGGGACTCCCGAACTCGTGCACGAGAGAGCGGGCCGAATGGCCGCCGATGATCAGACCGTTGTTGTTCCGTTCCGTGGTCATTGTCGAAATATGATGTAATGCCGGCTCCCCGATCGGCGGGCAAAGATATGCGATCAGAGCGGATCACCTTATGAAGAAGATGCGATGGTAACGGACCGGAATAGTTCGACCTGGATCTGGACGGCGTCGGACCCGGAGACGACCGCGCGGGCCGCAACCACGGGAACGCCGGTCCCGGTCGCGACCACCCGATGCCGCGTTGCGGCGTGGAGGGTCACTCCAGGACGACCATGCGTTTCGTCTTGCGGAAGGGTCCGGCGATGATCTCGTAGGTGTAGACGCCGGTGGGAAGCGAGGCGGCGTCGATCCGAAGCTCATGTCTGCCGCGGTCGCGAACCTCATCCAGCAGCACGGAGACAAGGGTCCCCATGGCGTCGTACAGGTTCATCCGTACGCGTTCGCGCCGGGCAATCTCATATTCTATCACCGTCTCCGGGTTGAACGGATTCGGCTTGTTCTGCTTCAGGGCGTAATCCCCCTGATAGAAAATCCCCCCCGTCGTATCGCAGTCGATCGCCTCGAAGAGAGCGGAGAAGGTCGTGACCCCGACGCCGGGAAGGTTGATCCCCACCTTCGAGAGGGTGAGCGACGTGGTCCTGCGCGAGCCGTGGAGCACCTTCATCGGAACCCCCACCAGCATCTCAGCATCGGAGGAGGCGGCGAGCTTCCCCGTGATCGTGATCGAACCGGTATCCGCCTCCGCGTACTCGGCCCTGATGCTCGACGACCCGTCGATCACAAGAGGGGCGGCATCGGCTCTGTCGGCCGTCAGCGGTATCAGCATGTCGGAGGCGTAGTGCAGGGTCAGCGTGTAGTCGACGTCGAACGGAAGCGACCTGTCGAGCCCGACGACGATCGGCACGGTAATGTACTCGCCGATCCGCGCGGCAACACCGACCGGCCTGGCGGTCATCCGCCTGTCGTCGCGGCAGACGTCGCCGCGCAGGAGGATGGAGATGAACTCGTCGGCCGAGGTCTCCACGTTGATCGCCCCGACGACCGGACCGGAGCCGGCCATATATCGCACCGAGTAAGATTTGCTCTCCCCCGGAGCAAGCGTGTCGGGGAAGTCGGTCCCGATCACCTGGAACGACGTTCTGCCGCTCACCACCGGCAGATCGCGGACGATCATCGGATAGGTGCCGGTGTTGGAGATCGTGACGGCGTCGGTCGAGTCGCGCGTCGTCCGGGCATACTGGCAGCCGAAATCGAGGACCCGTTCCGGCACCGAAAGATGCTCCTTCACCCCGCGTCCGGTGACCACCACGTCGATCCCCGCGGCAAACTCCACCGTCTCGCCGACCATGAAGTCCCTCTCCTCATCGGGACGGAAGGTATAGGTAAGCGTGAGGGAATCGTCGGTCGACGGCATCAGAACTTTCGGAAGCGAATGCGAGAGCGTCTGCTTCACGACATCGGTGTCCCCCATGCGGACGATCCGGGTGATCTCGTCGGGGGCGGCGCCGAGGTTCTCGACCCTGATCGACTGCGGCTCGGTCGTCGTCCCGACGCGCACCTCGCCGAAATCGATCGTTGTGCGATTCAGGCGGACTCCCGAGAGAACCCCCTGCCCGGTGACGACCACGGAGTCATTCCATTCATCGGTGTCGTTCAGAAGGACGACTGCATGCTTCATGCCGGGAGTCGTCGGCGCAAAACGGACGAAGATACTCACCCTCTGACCGGGCGCAAGCGGATGGTGCGGCGTCATGAAGTTCGAAAGGTCGAGCGAGACCTCGCCGGGGTCGCCGGCGTCGCGCCGCACGATCGTGGGAACCTCGATCAACGCACCGGCATCCCCCACGTTGACGATCACGATCGTATCGTAACGGGTCTGTGCGGCGACCAGCGTGTTATGGAACTCCAGAACTCTCAACGGCGGTTTCTCGACCTGCGGCTGCGGCCGCCTCCGTTCGGCGCGGCCCAGCAGCGTGACCGACGTGTCGAACCCGCAGAAGGCGTTGGCGAAGGTCAGATCGAGATCCGACCTGAAGTCTCCCAGTGACTCGACACAGAAAAGGATACGGAGCGAGACCTGTCCCCCCGGCGGAATCTGCGTTCCGGCGGGGGGAGGATCGATCAGGGTGAACCGTTCCGACGCGATCCCGATCGATTCGATCGTCAACGGCTGCTTCGTGCTCCGGTTCTGGATCACCATCGTCCGTTCCCGACAGGAGTCCTCCTTGGCCAGGTCGATGTTGCCGAAATCGAGTTCGGAGAACAATATCGGATCGGGACCGGCATTGACCGCCAGAATGCGGATATGGTTGAAGACGGAGTCGGCGGCGACGTTGTGGATGTAGAGTCGCGCGCCGTTGTCGTCGATGTTCCTGATGCAGAACGTCAGGTCGAGATCGGTCGACTCGCCGACGTCGAGCGTGACCGGCAGCCTCGATCGGACCGCCGCGCTCATCTCGGTTTCGTCGGTGGAGACATGGGTGATCGTCAGTTTCGTCTTCCCCATGTTCTCCACCCGCAACGTCGTATCACGACATGTGCCGATGCAGATATCCCCCAGATCGACGTCGGGGGTGGGGGCGTGGAGCTGGCCGGTGCTGCCGCAGCCGCGAAGCCGTACGAAGAGGATGCTGTCCGGGTCGGCGTTCGTGTAGATCTTCATCAACCCCTCGAACGATCCCGTATCCTGCGGAGTGAACGCCACGCGCAACGGCGCCGACGCCCCCGCGACGACCGGGCTGCCGAAGGTCACGACCTTGAACGTATCGCGGCCGGTGATCTCCACGCGCCGGATGACCAGGTCGCTGTAGTCGCCGCGGTTGAGGATCAGGACCTCCCGCGTCGTGGTCGAATCGAACCTGATGCATCCGAAGTCGAGAGTATCGTGTTCGGCCTTCGCCGCCGCACGACCCGACATCGTCCCGCCGGCCGGCGAGAGGACCCAGGCGGGCTCGGCCGAGAAGAGGTCGCGGGAGGGATCGGGAACCTGCTGCATGGCGGAGATATAGAGATTTCCGCCGCGAGCCTGGGAGCCGAGCGTGATCTTCCAGGAGCCGTCCGCTCCGACGACCGTGTCGATCGGCGCGCTGTAGTTCCAGCTCCCCCCTTCGGGGCGGACGAAGAGACGGATCTTCCGTCCCGGTATTCCGAACCCGGTCACCTTCGTCCCCGCCGTCGCCTGGAACGAGCCGCCGCGCACGACGGCCGGGCCCGCATACTTCGGCGCGGGATTGAAGACGGTCGCGGGGGCGGAGAGCTTTCCATCCACCCGGATACGGCCGTCGCCTCCCTTCCCCCCTTTGTTCCCTCCCGATGAGCCGGTCCCCCCCTGGCCGCCGAGGGCCTGGACCCGTCCCTGAGCGCCGAAGGTGATGGGGCCGTGGGCGCCGATGACGATCCCTCCCCCGGCGCCGCCGCCGCCGCCGCTGGAGTTGACCTGCTCGTGGGCGCTGGCGCCGTCGGAGCCGTTCGCCAGGATCCGGCCGCTGATCGTCATCTCACCGTACGATATGAGCGCGAGCGCGCCGCCGCCGCCGCCGCCGTTGGTCAGGTCGAGCCCGGACTGGGCCGCGCCCCCTCCCGAACCGCCGGCAAGAGGGACCAGCGGAGCCGATCCCACGACCTCTCCGCCGCTCGAATCCATCGCGAAATCATCACCATCCCCTCCCGCCGTCGCATGACCGCCGCCGCCGCCGCCCCAGGAGTTCTCCAGCACGTCGAGCGCCGCTCCGCCGCCGGCTCCGGCTCCTCGTGCTCCGATATTCTTGACAACAGGCTCTCTCTCCGATATTCTCCCGAACGAACCGGACGCTCCGAACGGATGCCCGGTCCCCCCTCCGCCCGTGGCGAAGAGGTAGGTCGCCCCTCCCGGCGCGCCGTTCAGCGAAGGACCGCCGGTCCACCACCCGGAGAGGGTTCCGCCGGAGCCTTCGGTCTCGGGGAGAACCTTCTCCACCTGGTCGTTCCCTCCCAGGTAGTTCCCGGCGCCCCCCCCCCCGGTATATCCGGAGCCGCCGGCAACCTTCCCCGCCGACCCGCCGCCGCCGCCGCCGGGACCCGCGGCCCCTGCAGGCTGGCTGACCGAATGAGGCGACGCCGACACCGAGAGGACGACCCCGGGGCCGATCCAGACAGGTCCGCGTGAAAGTATCGTGGCAGGAAGGAAGCCCTGGTTGCCCGGCGTATCCGGATCGACATCCGATGTATCGATGGTGTAGGTCCCCTGCTCGAGTATCAGCGAGTCGACGACGAGCACCCCCCGCCTCGACCGGTTCCCGCCGAGGTTCCCTCCCGAACCGAGAGCGCCGCCGCTCGTCAGCCTTCCCGAGGTTCCCCCCAGATGCGTCGGTTCGACCACGTAGAAGGTGTCGACGTTGCTGAGCATGTTCCCGACCCTGATCCTGACCGGCACCCCGCCGGGGAGTGCCCCCGACCGCACGAAGAGCGCCGTGGAGACCAGCCGTCCCCCCCAGCTCACGACGGAGGGGCCGATCACCACCCGCGCGGTGTCGCGCCTGTCGACCAGTTCCATCCTGACCGAATCGTCGTCGAACCCGTCGGGACCGAAGTTTCCGCGGTCGCGCGGGCTCCCGTACGACTCCACCACGACGTTCATGCCGGCCGCGGCCGCATCGGGGAGGATATATCGTATCGTTGGACTGATCTCTCTCCGTTCGAAGATCCCCACCTGTCTGGTGACCGAGCCGAGCCTCCAGAGGGCGCTGACCGCGATCCGTCCCTCTCTGGTCGCGATGCCGAACCCGACGCACCGGGCGTTCGCCTCGACGCCGGGGAGCGTATGCAGATCGATCGCGGGACCGTTGGGGAGCCATTCCCCCTTCGACCCGCGGGCCAGCTCGACATATCCGATCTTCTGCCGTGCGTCGTCGGTCGAGCGCCCGACCGTCCAGGTCGCCCGGACCTTGTCGTTTCCGTCCCCCCTGGCTCTGTCCGCCGTCAGGTCGAACGACGTCACGAGAGTGTCGAAGGGAGGGGCGATCGAAATGTTCGTGAAGGCTCCCTCATTGTTGTCGAAATGGACCAGCCGGTAGCCGTGGATCGCGCTGAAGAAGGGAGCAAGGATATGGGTCGTTCCTCTGGGGTCGACGGCCAGAGCGATGCGGAGATCGGCAAGGCCGGTCGCCGAGAGCCTGGCGTCGTACGGCGGCGTGGGGATGATCTCCAGCGGACCGGCCGAGGAGGAGGCAAAGGGCTTGCGAAGATGATAGACCGTGCCGGAGTCGGCGCGAAAGGCGATCTCCACCCCCTTCGACGAGACCTCGACGGCGGGATCACCGACGCGGCAGCCGTTGAGCCATGCCAGGCAGGGCTTGGTGGCGATCACCACCGGGAGCATGCTCGGATTCCCCGACTGCCAGTAATGGACGTTGAGGTTCCCGTTCTTCTCACCGATCCAGACGACATGCGCCGACCCGTTGGAATCGACCGCCATGCCGTAACGGACCGCCTCATCCAGCGAGTCGCTCAGGGAGAACTCGACGGGACGCTGCAGCTGGGCGCGTCTGTTGGTGCGATAGAAGAGGGAGAGGCGGTTGGCCCGGTTGGCGACGTAGGCGACATGCGCGACGCCGAACTCATCGAGCCTGAAGACGAAGGGATTGATGTTCAGCGTATCCACCCCGCTGACGCCGGCCGGAAGAACCGCCGGATCGAACACCGTGCCGGTGCCGACGTCGGTGACCTGGACGGGGGCGGAGAACTGGCCGGTGGCGTCCGATGTATAGTAGAGCTGCACGCCGGCGTGCCGGGAATCGAGCGAGGCCCACATCAGGTGACGGGCGCCCCAGCGGTCGATCGTGATCCGGGGTCTGGACTTGGAGAAACCGTTCTCGGAGACCTTCTCGAACTCCCATGCGACCCGTTGCGCGGTCGCCGGGAGGGGAAGAAGAAGGAGGAGCAGAGCTACGATCAGGAACAGCAGATCCCACCCGCTACAATGCAGAGCACGTAGAGGTTGCGGCGAACGTCGAACAGGGGTAGTATCGGCGTAGCTACGTCGCAATCGTTCATGCAGTCTAGGCTATGGGTAGACGGCTCCTTCGATGAGCCGTGCCTGCGTCGGTTCCGTTCCTGGCGGTCGATTATCGGGTGAGCTGTCTGCTGACCGTCACCCGCACCATGCGCGAGAGCATCCTCCCTTCCGGCAGCATATTGTCGAACGGTTCGGCCCTGTCTCCGTATCCTCGCGCGTCGATCGAGGAGGGCTCCGTAACGTTCAGACGCCGGATAAGTCCCGTGAGTGCATCGCGCACGCCGGTTGCCCGTTCCAGCGAGAGCGCCACGTTCCGTTCCGAGTCTCCGAGGTGGTCCGTGAACCCCTCGATCTGGACCTGCGACTCCTCTTCGATCGCTTCCACGATCGTCGGGAGCTGGCTGTAATGCCGCAGGAGGATCTCGGCGGAATTGAAATTGAACCCGACGAGATTGAACTCCGTGACGCTCAGTCTTCTTCCCGATTCCGACGGCAGGGTCGTCACCTGTTCGGTGACCTTGAACATGCCGTGGGCGGTCGCCGTCTGGCCCGTAATATCCCGAACCTCCAGGTGATAACCAATAGGCGTATAATCCCTGTTGACACGGAGATCGGCCAGCGACCAGAGCTTGCTCTGATCGAACGCCCCCTCATCCGACTCGCTGTCGAACCTGAGCAGTTCCTTCTCCCCCTGGCGCACCGTGATCGTCCAGCCGACCACGGTGGTGTCGGCCACGATGTCGGGACGGAACTGAACGGCCGGAGGGGTCGCGACCCTCGCAACACGATGGATCACCACCGGTTTGACGACCGATTCATCGCTGAACGAGAGTTCGACCCGTCTGTTCTCCTCCCTTCCCGCGACCGTCTCCTCGTTCGAAGGGGGGGTGGCCCTGGGAGCGAAGAGCGTGGAGATCCTCTCCTTCTCGATCCCCCATATCGTCGCCAGATACGACCGGACAGCCTCGGCGCGCCCGAGCCCGAGCTCGTCTCCCCGGTCGGCCGGTTCATCCGACGACACCGTTCCCGTGATCGTCGCCGTCACGTTGGGACGCTCGCGCAGCCTCTGCCCGATGATGTTCAACTGCTGCCGATGGAGGCCGATGGCGTCGATCCCGATCACCGAGTCGATGCTGAACCTGTCGGCCCCCTCCGTGGAGGAGAAGCGAGTATATCGTGCCGGGATCTCGACGCTCCCCGAGTCGAAGAAGATATAGGGGATGATCGGCATGCTCTCGGTCCACGGCGCCTCCTCGATCTCGATCACCGGATCGGCGTACTCCTCTCCGTGCGCGTCGACCCCCATCGCCGTGATGCTCGCCGACAGATGGGCCCTGCGGGAGGGAACATCCGGGATCCCGGCGACGACGGGGGTATCGATCGGAACAGCGGCAACGACGGCGGGGAGAGAATCGGGGCGCTTCACCGGGGTCACCACGTCGAACGCGATCCCGACCATCAGGCGGTACCCGATGCCGTTCCAGGAGAGGTCGCGGGCGATCGACGTGAGGGGAAGTCCGATCTCCAGCTCCGGCTGCAGGCTCATGCGGGGCCCGAGCGGAAGACGGGCGCCGGCCGTGAAGTTGAGGTCGAACTGAATGGGGTTGATTGCGATCTTTCCCTCGACCGGACGGGCGTTCTCGCCGGTCTCGGAGAAGCTCCACCCGAGCGGCTCCACGATATGCTCGGTGCGGCTCTGGCGTGAGTTGACGAGCCAGGTAACGGAGGGGATGATACCGACACGATAACTGGGAAGGAACTCCCAGACCGGCCCGATGCCGGCGCCGATCCCGATCATCCCGAGATCGAAGCGGTACTGCTGGAGGACGTCGACCGAGGTTCCGTCCGGGCGGCGCGCCTCGAACGCGGTGGTTCCCGATTCCAGAACCGCCGAGAGGTCGTTGTACCGGAGCGAGGAGCTGAGCCAGACGCGGCCCAGGGAGTCGAGCGGACTTTCCAGGAAGATTCTGCCGATGGGGCGCCGCGCCGATCCGCCGAAGCTTCCGCAGTCGGAGCCGGTGCGGTAGACGTCGAGGCTGCTGAAATCGGTAAGGCCGAGCCCCAGAGCACCGCCAAAACGAAATCGCCGGACAGAGGAATTCTCCGCCGACGATCTGTTCTGGGTCTCGAGCGCCCGGGCCGTCGTATCCGGCTCCTGCGCCCATGCATCAGGAATGGCGATCAGCGATATACAGGACAGTAGAAGAATTGACCACGTGTTCCGGGGGGAGGACCTCCGGACCTTCCTCCCGAACCGGTGTTCGGGTATCATGGCATCTATGGTCTCCCCTGATCGTGCTCGCTGGTCTTATCGGTGTCGCTGCTCTTGCGGATCCTGGTCTTGACCGATGCCGGAGCCATCTGCGTCCCCTGCTCCTTCTCGGCCGCCGAGGAATCACCCCGGCTCGACGCGGCGGCCGCCGCGCGTGTGTTCAGCACCCTCTGTTCCGGGGCCCCGAGGTTGCGCTCGCTGCCGGTCCGAATCTCCGGGGCGACGGTCGACGGCGCCGAGCTCCTGACGTTCTCGGGATGGGCCGCAGCGCGTGAACGCTCGACCGGCGCGTTGACGACGGTATGCTCCGCCGCCTGACGGGTCGCGGCCGGAAGCTCGGCGGCGACCGGTTCGCTCGCGTTCGTCTCCCCGGCACTCCGGGTCTGCGCCGTCTGAGCCTGCGTCGGCGCGGAGTACGAGGGTACGGAAGAGGCCGGACGAGGGGCCGGTTCGACACTGCGTTGGTCCTGGGGGGCGCTCGGGACTAAGACAGTAGGCGAAGCCGGCTCCCTCTCGGTGTCCAGCTCTGAATGTGCAATATAGCCGATGCCGAAGCCGACGGCCGTCATCGTCGTCGCAAGAATTCCGATGCCGAGATTCGACAGGAGCCTCCCCTTCAACCCCTGGGCGAAGGAACCGCCGCGTGGAAGGGCGGGCCCGGACCCCGGATTCCGCGGCGTGGAGGCCGTAGCGAGAATGGCGCTCGCCTCGGCGAAGATCATGGTGCGGACGGTGTCCGGAACATGCGCCTCGTAGGCGTTGTCGCTGAGGATACGATCGAGCATCACATGCGACTTCAGGCCGAGACGCATGGAGTCGCTGGAAGCCACGGAGATCAGGAACTGACGCTCCTGTTCCGGGTTCATCTCGTTGTTGAAGAATGAGGTGATCAGATCAGCCGTGTTCATCGTCGCCGAATGTTAAGTAAACGGGGTCACTTTTTCGCCGGACTCCTTTCCACCCAGAACAGCTTCCTCGGAGTCTTCCTCCGAGAGCGCCAGCCAGCTCGAGAGCAGCTTGCGCAGATATGCTCTGGCACGGAACGCCCTTGTCTTGGCCCCCGTCATGGTGCAATCCTGCATCTCAGCGATCTCGTGGAACGTGTATCCCAGGATCGAATGGAGCACGAACGCCTCCCGCTGAGGCACCGGAAGCCTCTTCAACGCGCTGTTGACGAGATCCTCCAGTTCGTTGAACCCGCCCCCCTGCGCCGATACCCGCTCGTTCTCCGGATCGTATACACTGAGCGAGAGGTTCGAATAACTGTTCTTCCTGCTCGACAGATGTTTCAGAGCCGTGTTCCGGGCGATCGTGAAGAGAAGCGCCCGGAAATGCTCGACCGGTTCCCCCTTCTTCCGAACATGGAGCAGACGCAGCCAGGTTTCCTGAAACACTTCCTGCGCCTCCAGCTCCGTCCGCAGCAGATACTGACAATAGAGTATCAGCGGACGCTCGTAGAGCGCATAGAGCTCCTTGAACGCCCCTTCGTCGCCGCCGATGAAGCGGGAGAAGAGTTCCTTGTCGCGTACGTCGCGACGCGTCGGAGCCTGGCTGGAGGAAGTGTCGTCGGTATTGCTCATCGATCGTAGGTCCGAGAGTCAAGGGGATTCAACCGTGCCGAAACCGCCGTTGAACGTGTCGCGTGTTATCGCGACAGCATAAGAGACCCCCACTCGACGGAAGTGTTACACGCCGGGTGAAGATCGGCAAAGTTCCTCCCGAATTCAAGATCCCCGCCCCCCTCCCGCGCAGATTCCCGACCTCTTATTTGTAACAAGAGGGCCCTTTCCCGGTCTTTACTGATTGGCCCCCCGCTCCCTCCCGAACGATCCCCCTTCCCGACCGGGCGGAGGGAAGAGAAGCCGGAGATTCCTCCTGTCGGAGTGGCGAACCCGGTGCTTATATTCAGCCTGAATCACGGCAGCCCATTCGCATGCGCCCTCCCCTCCACACGGCGCACGGCACGGACTCCCTCGGTCCCGTGTTGAACAATCGGACAACCGCATGAAACGAACGTATCGCTTCAACATATCGCTCCTCTTCCTCGCTCTGCTTGCGCTCCTTACGGCCGCCGATTCGGTCGCCCAGGTGACACACGCCCCGCGGGATAAACGGGGACCGTTCACCGCCGGGGCATCGCAGGACGACAGGTTCTGGGACTCCAGGTTCAGCTGGGACGGCATCGCCGGCTTCGTCTTCGCCGTCGGGTTCAGCGGCTGCGACACCTACGTGGCGGGGCAGTTCGCCAGCCAGCAGGGGACGACCAACTACGTGGCGGTCTGGTCCGGAGCGAGCTGGTCGGTGCTCGGCACCGGGGCCAACAACGGCGCCAACGGCGTCATCAACGCCCTCGGGGTGAGCGGCACCGACGTCTACGCGGGGGGAAGCTTCACGACGATCGACGGCGTGACCACCTCCCGGATCGCCGTGTGGGACGGAGCCGAATGGCGTCCGCTCGGCGGAGGGGTGAGCGGGGGGATCGCAACGACGATCAACACCATCGCCGTCAACGGCAGCGACATCTACGTCGGCGGCGTCTTCGAGAACGCGGGAGGGGTGAAGGTCAACAATATCGCAAAGTGGGATAGTCACGCCGGGGAATGGGTGGCTCTGGGTGAAGGGATCGACGGACGGGTCAACTCCATCGTCGTCAGAGGAAGCGACATCTTCGTCGGCGGCGACTTCCGCCGCGCCGGGGATGTGGATGCCGCCATGACCGCACGCTGGAGCACCACCCAGGGACGCTGGTTCCGCATGGGACGCGGCATGAACGAACCGGTACGCTCGCTTGCCGTGGTCGGCAACGAGGTCTACGCCGGAGGGCACTTCACCACCGCCGACGACATGACGGCGCTCTACATCGCGAAATGGACGGCGAGCACCGACAGATGGTTCGAGGTCGGCGGCGGCGCCAACGCCCCCGTCTACACCCTCACGGCCAAGGGGAGCGACATCTACGCGGGAGGAAAGTTCACCATCATCGGCGGAACCCTCAACAGGTTCCTGGCCCGCTGGAGCGGCAACCGCTGGACCGACGTGGGAGGTGGCGTGAACGACACGGTCTACGTAGTCGCATCGTGCGACGATAAGATCTGCGTCGGCGGCAGCTTCCTTCAGGCGGGGGGACTTTCGGTCGATTACTTCGCCGCGTGGGACGGCAGCGCCTGGTCGACCCTCCGCAGCCCGAACGACCTCGGTCTGAACGACAACGTCTTCGCGATAGCGACCGAGGGGAAGAACGTCTACGTCGGCGGACGGTTCACCACGGCCGGACATCTCCAGGTCAATCATATCGCACGATGGGACGGAACGCGATGGGCCCCGCTCGGCACCGGCATAGAGGGAACCATCTACGCGATCGCCGTGAACGGGACCGACGTCTACATCGGCGGGGACTTCCAGACGGCGAGCGGGATCAGCTCCCCCAACATCGTCCAGTGGGACGGCGCCAACGAGCGCTGGGTGGCGATGGCCGGAGGAGTCGACGGCCCGGTCCATGCGCTCTTCGCCGACGGCGCGAACATCTACGTGGGAGGAGACTTCAACCGCGCCGGCGGACGGAACGCGACGAATATCGCACTCTGGAACAACGGCTCCTGGTCGTCGCTCGGCGCCGGGATCGACGGCCCGGTCCACGCCCTGACGGTGGGAGACGAACTCTTCGCCGGCGGCGCCTTCACCTCCGCCGGGAACGTGCAGGCGGCGAACGTCGCGCGGTGGAACGGAAGCCAGTGGTTCACGGTGGGCGACGGGCTCGACTCGGCCGTCTACGCGCTGACCGCAAGCAGCGGCGATATCGTCGCCGGTGGAAGGTTCGCCCGCTCCGGCTCCTCCCCGCCGCTGAACCGGGTGGCACGGTGGGACGGCAACGCCTGGCAGCCGCTCGGCTCCGGAGTCGCCGAAGGGGCCACCGAGACCGTCGTTCACGCGCTGACCCCCGGAGAATCGGGGCTCTACGTGGGGGGCGAGTTCAGCCAGTCTGGAGGGCAGTCGATGGGATATATCGCACTATGGGATGGTGAGGCGTGGTCGCCGCTCGGCAGCGGAGTCAGCGGGTTCCTCCCCTCGATCCATGCCATCGGGACCTCCGGCGCGGACGTGTATGTGGGAGGGAACTTCACGAGCGCGGGGGGAAATCCCTCCCTCTACTTCGGCCACTGGAACCGCCCCTCCGTCATCCTCGGCGTCGAGCGCCCGACCGAACGGACGAACGACGACGCCTCGCTGACGGTGCGCCCGAACCCCCTCTCCCGCCGGGCCGTGATCTCCTTCGAGACGGCGACGGCCGGAACGGTCGGCGTGACGATCAACGACATCAACGGGCGAACCGTGGCGGAGCTGCTGGACGGCCCCGTGGAGGCAGGTCGCCATACGATAGAATGGAACTCCGGAGATCTGCCGGTCGGCGTCTACTTCTGCCGACTGGAACGCGCCGGAGCGATCTCCGTGATCCGCCTCGATGTGGTGCGATAAACCGCGCGGCGACGTGCAGGGGCCGCGCGCCCCGATCGGAACGACTTCAGACGCAGCATGCAATCCCAAACCGAAATCCGTCGACGGAAATGCTCCATACGATAACATCCGATAGCGATCCGATCCACAGAGCCCCGCGCCGCGGAGCCCCGGGGAGCCGCACGAAGCGCCTCCTTCCCCTCCTCGCGATCGTTCATCTGCTGATCGTCGCCCTCCCCTGCGCGGCGCAGGAAGGGGATGCCGACCCCCTCTCGATCGACCGGGTTCTGAAGCCGGACGGGACGCTCGATATGTCGACGGGGTTCCGGGGAAGCCTCGACGCGCGGGGATGGAAGGTCGACATGGAACCGGACGGGACGCCGAGGTTCTCCAAGGATGACGCCCCGGTCCCCCTGGCCGCCCACCCCGACGACGCCTACTGGGACGAACGTTTCGGTCTGGGAGGCTCCAGCGGCCCGATCTACACGATCGCGATCGCCGGCTGTAACGACGTCTATATCGGTGGACGATTCACCTGGCTCGCCAACATCCCCGCCAACAACATCGCCCGCTGGGACGGCCGCGAATGGTCCACCCTCGGCGACGGCGTGACGGCCGGATCGCGGGCGGCCGAGGTCAGGACGATCGCCGTCGGCGGAAACGACATCTACGTGGGGGGAACGTTCGACTCGGCCGGAACCGTCGCGGCAAGAAATATCGCACGATGGGACGGCTCGACATGGTCCCCCCTGGCCGGCGGCGTCGGCCAGACCCCCGCCGACACCGTGCTGGCGCTGGCCGTCGACGGGAACATCGTCTATGCAGGCGGACGGTTCAGCCGCGCCGGAGCGATCTCCGTGAGCGCCGTCGCCTCCTGGGACAGGACCTCCGGCCTCTGGTCTCCCCTGGCCGGCGGCATCACCAGCACCGTCGCCCGCGTCCACGCCCTGGCTCTCTACGGTTCCGATCTTTTCATCGGGGGAATATTCCAGGCGGCGGGAACGTTGAACGTGCAGAACCTGATACGCTATCATGTCGCCGGCAACTTCTTCACCGATGTCGGCGGCGGCGTCGCATCGTCGGCGCCGGAGGGGGGGATCTATGCGCTCGCCGTCAACGGCGACGACCTCTACGTGGGAGGGCTGTTCGACAAGGCGGGAGAGGTCGAGGCAAGAAATATCGCACGATGGGAGATCGACACCCGGACCTGGAAAACGCTCGGCAGCGGGCTCGACGGGCTGGTGCGCGCCATCGAGGTGAGCGGCACCAAGATCTACGTCGGCGGTGAGTTCGTCGGGACCAGCTCGGCCGATCTTCAGCGGGTGGCCCGCTGGGACGGCTCCCGCTGGACCGCTCTGGGGACGACCAGCGTGGTCGGCGTCAACAACACCGTCTTCGACATCGCCGTCAGCGGACGGGATATCTACGTCGCCGGACTCTTCAACCGGGCGGGAACGCTGATAGCGTTCGGCGCCGCCCACTGGGATATCGGCACCCGCACCTGGCACTCCCTCAACATCGATGCCGGCAACGGCATCAACGGGCCGGTCTACGCGATCGCCGTGAACGGGGCCGACGTCTACGTCGGCGGGCGGTTCACCGCCGTCGGCGGCATCAGGGTCGGCTCGGTGGCGCGCTGGAACTCCATTACCGCGAGCTGGTCGTCGATGGGGGGCGGAGCAGGGTTGAAGAACCCCTCGTCGGTCTCCCCCCTCCCCACCGTCTATGCCATCGCCGTGGAAGGAAAGGATGTCTATATTGGCGGCCGTTTCGACAAGGCCGGGGTGGTCGACGCGAACAACGTCGCCCACTGGCGCAACGGCGTCTGGTCGCCGATGAGGGAAGGGATCGGCTACAACTATCAGGGGGGATCGTACGACTCCACCTCGATCGTCAGCGCCATCGCGGTCAGGGGAACCGACGTCTTCGTGGGAGGGCAGTTCGATCAGGCCGGCGGCGTCCGCGCCAATCGTATATCGCGCTGGGATGCGGCGCTCCGCCAGTGGTCGCCGATGGGAGGAGGTCTGGGGGGAAGCAGCTTCTACACCTACGTCTCGGCCATCGCCGTCAGGGACAGCAACGTCTACGTCGGCGGGGTCTTCCCGATTGCCGGCGACATCGACGTGAAGAACGTGGCGCGCTGGGACGGGTCGAAGTGGAACCGGCTCGGCAACCAGGGGGGAAACAACGGCGTCAACAATTCCGTCAGCGCGCTGGTGATCGGAAAAGATGGGGAGGTCTATGTCGGCGGCGATTTCAAGGTCGCCGGCGGATCGCTCTCGGTCAGCAATATCGCAATGTGGAACGGCCAGCGGTGGTCGAACGTCGGCGGCGGGGTCAACGGCACGGTCTATGCCCTGAGCCGCGCCAACGACGGCATCTACGCGGGAGGAAAGTTCCAGACCGCGGGATCGCAGGCCCGGGCGAGCCTGATCGCCCGGTGGGACGGAACGAAATGGTATGAACTGGGGAGCGGCGTGGAGGAGTTCAACAGAAACGGCGAGGTCCGCGCGATCGGCAGCAACGGCATCAACGTCTACGCCGGCGGCGAGTTCTCGCTGGCCGGCAAGAAGCCTTCGTACAACTTCGCCCACTGGACGAAACTGGCTCCCGGCATCATCCGGGATGTGAAGCCGGACGACGCTCAACAGGGACCGACCCCGGAGAACGATACCCCACGGCTCCGCTGACCCCATCCTCCCCCCTCCCCGCACGGAACGCCCTTCCGCAGCGGAGTCCGCGGACTAGGCAGGCCATGCCCCCGGAGAATGCCGTATGCAACAGCTATCTGAACACACTCGTGGAGCACTCTTATCATGAAGCTTGAGAGACCATTTCATACTCTCCTCGCACTTCTCTTTCTTTTCTGCACGGCGGCCGCCGGCGGGTTCGCCCAGGACCTGCCGAAGGTAGGCCCCTCCGAGCCTCTGGAGACGATCCTGAACGCCGACGGCAGCATCAACATGTCTTCAGGGTTCAACGGCCCCCTTGACCCACGAGGGTGGAGGATGCTCGTCGACCACTACGGACGACCGAAGTTCGTGCGCTCCGGAGAGGGCGCCCCGGCCGCCTCGGCCGTGGAAGGGGATGAACAGTGGGACGACAGGTTCGGAAGAACCGCCACCTCCGCCGGGCTCGACGACGAGGTCTTCGCGATCGCCGTCATCGGGCAGAACGTCTACGTGGGAGGCGCGTTCACCAGGGCGGGAGAAAAGGAACTGAACAAGATCGGCCGCTGGGACGGGACGAAATGGTCCTCCCTGGGGGACGGCCCGCTCAACGGCGTCGAGGGAGTGGTCAACGCTCTTGCCGTCCGCGACCAGGTTCTCTACGTCGGCGGGCAGTTCGCGCGCGCCGGCGGGACCCCTTCGGTCAACATCGCGCAGTACAGCACCAACCAGCGTGTCTGGGCTCCGATGGCCCCCACCGGTCCCAACGGCGGCGGCCTGACCGGAGACAACCAGTCGTATGTGGGAGCGATCACGGTCTCCGGGAACAAGGTCTACGCGGCCGGCAGCTTCACGCGGGCCGGCGGCGCCTCCGTCAACAACCTCGCGGTATGGGATGTGGACGCCAAGGCGTGGGGTGATGTCGGAGGAGGAGTCAACGGAACGGTGAACGCGCTCGCCGTGGCAAAGGGTGACCTCTACGTCGGCGGCAGCTTCAGCTCGGCGGGCATCGTCCCCGCCAGCAACATCGCCCGCTGGGACGGCTCCGCATGGCACCCGCTGGCCGACGGCGTGGACGGCTTCGTCAACGCCATCGGCGTGGTGGCGCCGGGGGATACGATCATCGTGGGAGGAAGCTTCACCCGCGCCGGCGACAGCGCCGCCACGAACATCGCCCGCTGGTCGCGCACCCGGGAGGCGTGGTCCCCGCTGACCGGCACCTGGATGCTCTGGGATTCCGTGGCGGGCATCCGTGACGACGACGGCGTCGACAACGTCGTCCGCGCCATTCATGTCGTCGACCGCAACGTCTACGTCTCCGGCACCTTCCAGAGCGCCTATCCGGGACGTTATACGCTCAACCGGGTCAACACCAACTATATCGCGGTGTGGGCCGAGCTCGATTCCTCCAACATCTGGTGGCAGGCGATGGGGGTCGGCGGCCGCAACGGCACCGACGGATTCGTGAACGCCATGGCGTCGCTCGGCAACGATCTCTATGTGGGGGGAGGGTTCATCACCGCGGGTGGAGAGGCCGCATCCCATATCGCAAAATGGAGCGGATCGCGATGGACCCAGCTCGGCGTCAGCGCCTCCGGGATGATCAACACCATCGGCAGGCTCGGCGAGGATATCTATGCGGCGGGACGGTTCAACATCTCCAGCACCGGCAACCCGAACGCCACCGGCGTCGCCAGGTTGAACAACGCCACCTGGGAGCCGATCGAGGGGGATGTCATCGGAACGGTCTACGCACTTGCCGCCAAGGATGAGGATCTTTATATCGGAGGATCGTTCATCTCGGCCGGCGGGGAGACCGCCAACAATATCGTACGATGGAACAGGACCGAGAACAAGTGGTACACCCTCGGCGGCGGCGTGACCTCCAACGAAATACCGTTCGTCTCCTCCCTCTCCTTCGACGGAGATAAGCTCTACGTCGGCGGCAGCTTCAACAGCGCAGGCGGAACCCCGGTGCTGAACGTCGCCGTCTGGGATACCAGGACCGCGACATGGGCCCCGGTCGGAACCGGCATCGACGGCTACGTCTTCTCACTCGCGGCGGTCGGCGACGACGAACTCTACGTCGGCGGCAGCTTCCTGAACGCCGGCGGCTCCTACGCCGCCAACATCGCCCACTGGGACGGAGCGAAATGGAACGCCCTCGACAGCGGCACGAACAACGCCGTGCAGACAATCGCACAGCGAGATAACAGGATCTACGTCGGCGGCGACTTCACCCGCGTGGGGTCGATCGCCGCGTCGCGCATCGCCTACTGGGATACCGACGAGCGCGCCTGGCACGAGTTCGGCGACGGGATCGGCGGACACTTCGCGCCGTTCGTCAGCGCCATCGCCTTCCGGGGGAAGGATATCTACGTCGGCGGATACTTCTCCAAGGCGGGCGCCGACAGCGCCAGCAACGCGGCCCGCTGGGACGGCTACACCTGGCACAAGCTCGGCAGCGGCATCGACGGCACGGTCCGGAGCATCCTCCCGATCGGCGACGACATCCACTTCAGCGGCAGCTTCCTCTTCGCCGGGGATCGATCCTCCTACAACTTCGGCATCTGGCATGAGATCCCCTCCGCCGTCGACGGCGGGGCCGTGACCGGCTCCGGCCTGGTCCTCGATCAGAATCTGCCGAACCCGACATCTCACGTCACGATCTTCAACTTCGTCATCCCGACCTCCGACCATGTCAGCCTGACCGTCTGCGATTCGCGCGGCGTGGAGGTGGCGAACGTGATCGACGAAGAGATGACCGTGGGACGCCACAGCGTGACCTGGGACGCCTCGGCTCTGGCCGAGGGGGTCTACTTCTACAGACTGCGGAGCGGCGCGAACGTGACGGCGAAGAAGCTGATCATACAGCGATAGAATCTCCCCACAGGCGTCTGTATCGAAAACCAAACTGCCCGGCGACCTAGATCGTCCGGGCAGTTCCGCTCTTCCCCCGAAGAGATAGGTCCGTATGCGTCTACGTTATCGTGTCACCAGCAGATGGGCCCTGTAGTCGGTGCTCTCCATCGGCCGGTCGCTCGTACGGAGCGGATCGAGTCCCGTCAGCCTGATCGTATAGCCCCGGATCACGGTGTCGCGCGTGAACATATCGTGCGTGTTCAGTTCGAACCGTTCAGGGGTCGATTCGGCGATCGACCAGGTGAGCGCCACGCGGGCGTTCCCCTCCCACACGCAGGCGACGTCCGGCGGGCAGCGGGAATCCTCCACCACCGACTCGAACGTCACGACCATGTTCCGATCCACCAGCGCGCATTCCTTTTCATTGAGGGTGAACGGCTGCCCCGTATCGGCAGTCACCGGGCACCGCTCCTCTTCCTTGCAGCCGGCCAGCAGAAGCACGGCGGCAGCCAGGGTCATCAGCCCTTTTAATGTTGAGCGAGCGTTCATGGCATAGTTTCAGTAAGTTGAAGATCGACCGCGCTCCCGCTCCCCGATCCGGGGGTGAAGGACGCGAGGGGCGCCGGGAGATATTCTCCCGGAATCGTCGTCCGGTTCATCGCTCGTTTCGTTCCGATATCGTCCGATCGACCGAATGACCTCTCCATGACAGATATATCGATCGAAAGTTACAACCCGCAAGGACCAGAAATGATCGACAAGCAGATCATAGAATCGAACGCGGCGCATGTCGCCCATGGTTCCACGAACGGCCATGCCGAGGCCGAGAATCCCGTCGAACGGCTGCAACGGCTTCGTGAGGAATCGAAACTGGGGGGAGGCGAGAAGAGAATCGCCGAACAGCATCGCAAAGGGAAGCTCACGGCGCGCGAACGCCTGGAGGTGCTCCTGGACGAAGGGAGCTTCACGGAGATCGACGCCTTCGTCAGACACAGGTCGAAGGATTTCGGGCTGGAACGCCAGCGCTACCTGGGGGACGGCGTCGTGACCGGCACCGGCACGGTCCACGGCAGAACCGTCTGCGTCTTCTCGCAGGACTTCACGGTCTTCGGCGGCTCCCTCTCCGAGGCGCACGCCGAGAAGATCGTCAAGATCATGGATCTCGCGATGAAGATCGGCGTCCCGGTGATCGGCCTGAACGATTCCGGCGGCGCCCGCATCCAGGAGGGAGTGGTCTCGCTGGGGGGCTACGCCGACATCTTCCTCAGGAACACGCTCGCCTCCGGCGTCATCCCGCAGATCTCCGCCATCCTGGGCCCGTGCGCCGGCGGGGCGGTCTACTCCCCCGCCATCACCGACTTCACCGTCATGGTCCAGGGCTCCAGCTACATGTTCGTGACCGGCCCGAACGTGGTGAAGACCGTCACCCATGAGGATGTCTCCCAGGAGGAGCTCGGCGGAGCCATGACCCACGCCTCGAAATCGGGGGTGGCGCACCTGGCGGCCCGCACCGAGGTCGACGCGCTGCTCGCCGTCAGACGGATGCTCTCCTACATCCCCTCCAACAACCGGGAACAGGCCCCCTTCATCGATCTCGACGACCCCGCCGACCGACGCGACCACACGCTCAACGCGATCATCCCGGACAACCCGAACAAGCCGTACGACATCAAGGAAGTGATCAACAGGGTGGCCGACGAGCGGTCGTTCATGGAGATCCACGAGGAGTACGCGCCGAATATCGTGGTAGGATTTGCCCGCCTCGGCGGCCGCTCCGTCGGGATCGTCGCCAACCAGCCGGCGGTGCTCGCCGGCGTGCTCGATATCGACGCCTCGACGAAGGCGGCCCGCTTCGTCCGCTTCTGCGACTGCTTCAACATCCCCCTGGTCGTCTTCGAGGATGTCCCCGGCTTCCTCCCCGGCACCGACCAGGAGTGGCGCGGCATCATCAAGCACGGCGCCAAGCTCCTCTACGCCTTCTGCGAGGCGACCGTGCCGAAGGTGACCGTGATCACCCGCAAGGCCTACGGCGGCGCCTACGACGTCATGAACAGCAAGCATATCCGGGGGGATTTCAACTTCGCGTGGCCGGGGGCCGAGATCGCCGTGATGGGGAGCAAGGGAGCCGTGGAGATCCTCTTCCGGAAGGAGATCAACGAGTCCCCCGACCCGGAGGCGGCGCTGGCCGTGCGGGACGCCGAGTACCGCGAGATGTTCGCCCACCCCTACCTGGCGGCCGAACGCGGCTACATCGACGATGTGATCGAGCCGGCGGAAACCCGTCCCCGACTGATCCATGCGCTCAATATCCTTGAGAAGAAGCAGGATACGAACCCCTGGAAGAAGCATGGGAACATCCCGCTCTGATACCGTTCCGACGGCACGTTTTGCACTATCCGCGATGTTACAGGATCGCTTCGGTCACGAAGCGGAGCGATCCCCATAGAGAACCAACCCCAGGAGAAGAGAGATGTCCGTGAAATCGATCCCCGAGGGATATCATACCGTCACCCCCTACATCATGGCGACAGGGGTGCGAGGACTGATCGACTTTCTGAAGAACGCATTCGACGCGACCGTGGTCGCCGTCACCAGCGGCCCCGACGGCGTCGTGCTGCACGGCGAGGTGCGGATCGGCGACTCGGTCGTGATGATGAGCGAGGCGATGGAGACCCACCCGGCCCGGCCCGCCTCCTTCTACATGTACGTCGACAATGTCGACGCCCTCTACGCGCGGGCGATGGCGGCGGGAGCCGTCTCCAAGCTCCCGCCGGAGGACAGGTTCTACGGCGACAGATCGGCCGGCGTCGACGACCCGTGCGGGAACACCTGGTGGATCGCGTCACGCATCGAAAATCTCTCCGAGGAGGAGATTCATCGCCGCGTGGCCGAGTCGTCCAACCAGCAGAGCTGAACTTCAGGAGGCCGCCCCGGGGCGGCCTTCTTCCTTTCCCCCCTCTCAATGTTCACAGTCTGTTCTACCCCTCCCCGATAACCCCGGATTCATGTAGTTTTGCCCCTCACGAACTCCCGAATCAATGCTGTATACATCGGAATCCCTCGAATCGGTCATCGAGCATCTCAGCCGCCTGCCGACCATCGGTCGCAAGACGGCGCAACGTATCGCCCTCTTCCTGCTGAAGCAGCCGCGCGAGGAGGTCGTCGGTCTGGCACGGGCCCTTGTCGACATGAAGGACAAGGTCGTCTACTGCTCGGTCTGTCAGAACATTACCGAGCATGATCCCTGTCCCATCTGTCAATCCCCGAAACGGGATAAGAGCGTCATCTGCGTGGTGGAGGAACCGAGCGACGTCCTCGCCGTCGAGAAGACCAACGACTTCCAGGGACTCTATCACGTGCTGGGTGGGGTCGTCAACCCGCTGGAGGGGATCGGGCCGGAGGATCTGAAGGTCCGCGAGCTCCTGACCCGGATGCAGGAGAATGTGCAGGAGGTGATCCTGGCGCTCAACCCGAACGTCGAGGGGGAGATGACCACGCTCTATCTCGCCAAGCTCCTGAAACCGCTCGGCGTGAAGGTCACCCGTATCGCCCGCGGCATCCCGCTCGGCAGCGCCCTCGAGTTCGTCGACGAGGCGACCATCTCACGCGCGCTGGAAGGGAGGGTGAACGCCTGATGGTCGATACGGCAGATGCGCGCGAGGAGTCCGCGGCCTGGTTCGAACGGTGGTTTCACAGCGATCTCTATCTCAAGCTCTACTCGCACCGCGATATGGATGAGGCGGAGAGCTGTGTCGATCTTATTCTTCGCACCGTCGGTCTTACCGATCCGGCGCTCAGGGCCCATGCGCTCGATCTCGCCTGCGGTCCGGGACGGCATGCGATCTCTCTGGCCCGCCGGGGACTGGAGGTGACGGCGGTCGATCTCTCCCCTACCCTGCTGGAACATGCGCGGGAATCGGCAGAGGCCGAAGGGGTGAGCGATATGATCCGCTTCGTCCGCTCCGATATGCGGCAGATACCGTTTCATGGGGAGTTCGATCTGGTGGTGCAGCTCTTCACCAGTTTCGGATATTTCGACTCGCCGGCCGACGATATGCTCGTGCTGGAACGGGTGGTGAAGGCCCTCAGGCCGGGGTGCTACTATGCGCTCGATCTTATCAATGAAGAGCATCTGCGGAGCTCTCTGGTGGAGGAGAGCGTCAAGTCGGTGGGGGGAGTGACTCTTCGGGAGCGGCGGATGATCGTTGAGGATCGGGTGGAGAAGCGGATTACCATTCCGGATGGGGAGAAGTTGCTGGAGTTCGTGGAGTCGGTGCGGTTGTTTTCGCCGGAGCGGATTGAGGAGATGCTTGGTGAGGTGGGGATGCGGGTTGTTTGCTGGTTTGGGGATTATCAGGGGCGGGCGTATGATCGTCGGTGGTCGGAGAGGATGATTGTTCTGGCTCGCAGGGAAGAGAGAAGAGAAATGAACAGGGAGTCACAGAGGACACAGAGTTTAAGAGAAGAGAGATGAAGAAGAAATGGATGCTGGTGATGGCGGTGGTGTTGGAGGGGTGTGATCTGTTTGCTACTCGGCAGCCGGAGCTTCCGACGAGTTCGGGGTCCAATTATGAGCCGCCGACTTCTCCTTCCATTGTTCTGAGGAATCTGGAGAGTGCGGTGGCGTTTGGTAATGCGATAGATTATCGGAAGAGCTTCAGCGATTCCTCGAAAGGGCTTCCCAGGTTCAGGTTCGTTCCCTCCTCGCAGGGGCTTTCGGCGGCGCCGTTGACGTTCGAGGGGTGGGATATTGATCAGGAGGAGAAGTATATCAGGAATATCTTCGCGGAGATTCCGGAGGGGAGCGTTCCCTCGCTGGAGTTCAACCCGTCGGAGGTGACCGATGTGCCGATCGGAGATTCGGTGCAGTTCTCGGCAACCTATATGCTGAAGGTCCCCCACCAGCGTGCCGGAGCCGAGCGCGAGGCGGAGGGGCAGTTGCAGTTCACCTTCCGTCGCTCCCCGCAGAACGAGTGGTATATCTCGACCTGGCGCGATATCGCCGTGGTGAACAAGACGAGCTGGTCGGTCATCAAGGCGCGATTCATCGACTGAACCGTTGAAGCTTCCGTCGATACGGAGCGGGATTTCCTCCGGCTCTTTCTATCTTCCGGCGCTCTTTTTTCTTCCCGGCATGAGGCATTTCCGTGCGTGCATAGCGTCGATCGTCGTGATCGCGGCCGCGTATATCGCGGGCTGCACCAATCCGTTCGCCCCGAAGCTGGAGCCGGACCTGGGGCCGGGGAGCTCGCTTCTGGGAGATCAGCGGACGATACCGGGGGTGTTCCAGAACATCCAGTACGCCTACACCTACCGCGATACGTTGATCTACGGGAATGTGCTCCATCCCGATTTCCAGTTCCGCTACTACAACACCGAGCGCGGCGCCGATGTGATCTTCAACCGCGACGAGGAGATGCGGATCACCCACAATCTCTTCCAGAGCGCCGATCAGCTCGACCTGCAATGGAACGACTTCATATCGCAGGAGGGTGACTCCGTGCGGGCCGTCGTCACGCGGAGCTACACCATGAAGATCGTTCTTCCTCCCAATCAGACATTCCGGATCGACGGGCGCGCCCAGCTCCGGCTCGCGCGCAACTCACCGAACGACGTATGGCTTATCAGGACCTGGTACGACGAATCAAATTCCTGAGGGCCGCCTGGCGTCGTCACGGCGTCGGTCATCTCTTGGAGGTGTTCCGCCAGGATCGCGTCCGCAAACGCTATGCGCGATCCCCCCACCCGATCCCCCTGCCCGACGAGTTCATGCGCGCCTTCCCGTGGTTCAGGAGCAGGGAGACCTTTCTGGAGGATTTCCAGCGCGCCTCGCTGCCGCGGCTTCTCTTCTCCCGTGCCAACAGGAAGGAGTTCTTCGTCAATCTCATGCTGTCGCTTCAATCGTACGACGATATCCTTGCCGACGCCGAGATGATCGGAGAAGGACGGTTTCCGGGGCTCGGGATCTGTATTGCGGAGCCGGACGGGCGTTTCGACTGGAGCCGCGACTACGCCTCCGGCGCGGTCTGGCCCCCCGTTCCGTTCCATCGGATCACGATCATCAACAACGACGGCTCCGATGTGAAGTACCCGTGGGAGCTGAGCCGCATGTACTGGCTGGCATGGCTCGGCAAGGGGTACTGGATCTCCAACAACGGCGCATGGACCCGCGACTTCCTCAGGCTTGTCGACGACTGGCGCCAGGGGAACCCCGTGGATGTCGGGGTGAACTGGGCGATGCCGATGGAGATCGCAATACGATCCTACTGGCTCGTGCTGGGATATTGCTTCTTCTACGGGGCGCCGGGGATCACGTCCGAGTGGTGGGTCGATTATCTGCGGCTCGTCAGGGCGCACGGTGAACATCTGATCGACAACCTGGAGTATTTCTCCAATCTCACCAACCACTACATCTCCAACTGCTTCGGTCTGGTGGTCTGCGGTTCCCTCTTCGCCGATACCGTCGACGGAGGGCGCTGGCTGACGGAAGGTCGGCGGCGACTGATCGAGGAGCTGGGACATCAGGTGCTCGATGACGGCGTCCACTACGAACGGTCGATCTCCTACCACAGATTCGTTCTGGAGTTATATCTAACCGCGATAGTATTAACCGAAAGGGCCGGTGTACCCTTCCCCCCCGACGCGCTCCGGAAGATCGAGCGGATGGCGGAGTTCGTGCGCGACTACCTCCCTCCGTCCGGGACCGTCCCTCAGTTCGGCGACTCCGACGACAGCGTGCTGATGCGCCTGACCGCCGGGGGTGAACTCTACGATCACCGGGGGACGCTTGCCGCGGCCGCCGTGATCTTCAACAGAGCCGATTTCGCGGCGGCGGCGGGGGGCTTCAGTCAGGACGCGCTCTTCCTCTGCGGGGCCGAGGGGTTCGAGAAGTTCCGGGGACTCGCGGCGGCGGGAGCGGTTCGGAGGGGGTCGAGATTATATCGGGATGGAGGATTTGCCGTTCTGCGGGGCGCGGGGCTCCACGTCGTGGCGGATGTCGGGCCGATCGGACTGCACGGCAACAACGATATTCTTTCGTTCACGGTCCACGGTCCGGCCGGCCCCTTCATCATCGACCCGGGGAGTTACTGCTACTCCCGGAACCCGGCGTTCCGCAACGAACTGAGGTCCACGGCCGCGCACTCCACCCCGATGATCGACGGGGTCGAGCAGGCTGAATTCGACGGCCTCTGGCGGATCAGGAGGGAACCGGAAGGGGTGCGGGTCGTCGAATGGAACGGTGACGGGCCGGTCCTCCTGACGGCCGAGCACGGCGCCTACAGAGGGCTGCAGGGAGGCGGGGTGACCGTGCGAAGAAGCTGGCGGATGGAAGGAGAGACCCTGCGGGTGACCGACAGATTCCAGGGGAGCGGCGAGCATCAGTTCGCACTACGATTCACGGTTCCCCCCGAATGCCGTCTCCGCGCGGTCGACGAGCGGACCGTCGCGATCGAACGTCCCGACGGCGGGTCGCTGACGATCGGGTGCACGGAACCGCTCTCGATCGAGTCCGGCTGGTATTCGCCGGGGTACGGCGCGGCGGAATCGACCGCCTGCATTCAGTTGCGCCGGAGGTTCACCGCGCCTGCTGAAATCGAGTATCTTTGCCGCTTCAATCCCGCCGGGACGGAGTAGTCCCGGGCGCTTCTCCTTGCAGCACGTTCCCGGACGATGTCGAAGCAAACAACAGCCCCCTCCCCCACGGATCGGAATGCCATGTCGCCGATCCGGCTTGCCGTATGGGCGGCGGCGGACAAGGGGCTGCAGATGCTCTACGGGGTCGCGCTGATCCTGATCCCGCTGACGATCTTCAGCAACGACCAGTGGGGCGTCTGGACGGTATTCCAGGTCGTCTTCCTGAGCATCAGTCTGCTGGGGGATTTCTTCATCCTGCAGCCGATGGTGAAGCTCTGCGCCGAGGAGCATACTCCCTCCCGGCCGATCATCACCGGTTCTCTTCTTCTCTACCTCCTCTTCTCGCTCGGGATCGGGTTCACCATCACCCTCTTTCCGGAGAGCGTCGCTCTGGCGCTCAAGAGTCCGTCGGCGACCGAGGCGTTCAGGACCACCGGGATCCTGGTCCTCAGCACGTCGATCAGGAACGTCTCGATCCGTATCCTTCAGATCGACTACAGAATCATCGCGATATTTCTGGTCGACCTTGCCTATTTCGGCGGCGTGATCCTGCTGATGGCTGTCGGCGCCGCAACAGGTTCGCTGCAGAACGTGACGCATCTGATCGACTACAACCTCTACGCCTTCATTCTCAGCTCCATCGTCGGCTTCCTCTTCACGGCCGACGCTCTCCGTCCCGACTTCTCGCATCTCTCCGGATCGATCCGCCGGGTGCTGGAGCTGGGGATTCATCAGGGGGGAACGGGGCTTCTGACGGTGATCCAGCAGCAGGGGGATACGGGGATCGTGGTGCTGGTGCGCGGACATATCGCGGCGGGAGTCTTCAACGCGGCCAAGATCTTCTACAGGTTCTTCGAGTCGATCCGCGACGCGGCGCAGCTTCTGCTGGTCCCGGCCACGTCGCGCGCCTATTCGCAGGAGCGGCTGGAGTCGGTCGAGGAGGTCGCGGAGCTCGCCACGGCCGCGCTCGTGGTCCTGCTCGTCCCTCTCTCGCTGCTGCTGATCATCTTCGCGCCGGTGGTGGTGCCGATCGTCCTCCCCACCAAGACCGAATCGATTCCGGTGTTCCAATGGCTGATGGCGAGCGGCTTCGCCATACCGTTCATGATCGTGCCGTCGGCGATCCTGCTCGGGATAGGGCACACGCGCGATCTCTTCCGGGGGACGCTGATCGGCACGGCGGTGCTTGTGGTGAGTGGTCTGGGGCTCACCTACTACTACTACGAGGTCGGCATGGCGATGGCGGTCTTCCTGGGGACGACGGTGGCGGCCATCTTTCTGACGCGCCGGATGAACCGCTACATCCCTTTTTCGTTCAGGTCGATCATCGGGCGTTCGAGAAGCTTCGGGCCGATGGTGAGAAAGCGGCTCGCGGCGCTGCAGTTTCCATTGCGCACACGCCGCGAGTAGAACGCCCGGGGGAAGGGATCTATCCCACCTGATGCATCTGGATGAGGTTGCCGCAGGTATCGTCGAATACGGCGATCGTCGCACCCCACATCTCCGTCGGTTCCATCGTGAACGCCACCCCCTTTTCCTTCAGCTCCTCATATTCCTTCCGGATGTCGTCGGCGCCGAACGAGGCGGCCGGGATTCCCTGCCTGAAGAGAGCCTCCTGATAGGCGAGCGCGGCAGGGTTGCCGTTCGGCTCCAGAAGGAGTTCGACCCCTTCCGCTCCCTGCGGGGAGGTCACCGTCAGCCAGCGCGCCGCACCTCCCAGGGAGATATCGTTCTTCTTGACGAAGCCGAGGTTCCCGGTATAGAAGTTGAGCGCCTTCTCCTGATCGTCGACGAAAATGCTGGTCAGATTGATCTTCATGATATGTACGGTTTCGTTCGGGTTATGAGTTGATCCCCCTCCGGCGGGGACCGGAGCGGCGGACGAACATACAGCACCCTCCTCAACGATTCAAAGCGCGGTTCGACGGTTTCCCGAAGATCACAGAGCTTCCGGAACCGGGAGTCGTTGCGCCGGTCTCTCTCTCGTCAGCGGCTCACGAAGGGAGATGTAACCAAACGTTGCGGCATGTCACGCCTGGTTCCGGAGGCGCCATATCATGTATCTCACCGATGAGAAAAAGGGCATCCGCATCCCGTTTCCAAGGGGAAACGGGGAGACGGGCGGCAACGAACGGACGCTCCTTCCCGACGCCTCAAAAAGCGATTCATGGGAGAGCAAATCGTGGAAATTTCTACAGATTCCCCAAAATTTCCATTTCCGGTGGGCACTAGGCCATCTCGATAATCGTCATCTATCGGCATGGCCGTTGTTGATATTGCGGGATGCGGTATCTTTGCCGCGGCTACCGCAGATCACATACTTTCCAGGTCGGCAAACCAACATCAACCCACATACACGAGAGAGCTTTTCTATGGCAGATGTAACCAAGGATGCCCGTCTGAGGGCCGTAAGCGCAGCGATCGATCAGATCGAGAAGCAGCATGGCAAGGGGTCGATCATGCGACTCAGCGACCATGCGGTCGTCCCGGTGGAGGCTATTTCGACGGGATCGCTCTCGCTCGACGCGGCGATCGGCATCGGCGGCGTTCCGCGGGGAAGAATCATCGAGATCTACGGACCTGAGTCGTCCGGTAAGACAACCGTCTGTCTCCATGTCATCGCCGAGGCGCAGAAGCGCGGGGGGATGGCGGCGTTCGTCGACACCGAGCATGCCCTCGACGTGCAGTATGCCTCCCGGCTCGGGGTGGACGTCAACAACCTTCTGCTGGCGCAGCCGGAGTTCGGCGAGCAGGCGCTGGAGATCGTGGAGACGCTTGTCCGTTCCGGCGCCATCGACGTGATCGTCGTCGACTCGGTCGCGGCGCTCACTCCCCGCGTCGAAATCGAGGGTGAGATGGGAGACGCCCAGATGGGCTCGCAGGCCCGTCTCATGTCGCAGGCGATGCGGAAGCTGAACGCGGCGATCGGCCGTTCCAACACCGTGGTGATCTTCACCAACCAGCTCCGTTCCAAGATCGGCGTCATCTACGGCAACCCGGAGACGACCACCGGCGGCAACGCGCTGAAGTTCTACGCCTCGGTCCGGATGGAGATCCGCCGCAAGGAGATCCTCAAGGAGGGTCAGGACGTCTACGGCAGCCGTGTGAAGGTGAAGGTGCTGAAGAACAAGGTGGCCCCTCCCTTCAAGGAGGTCGAGTTCGATATTCTCTTCAACGAGGGGATCTCCAAGCTCGGCGACATGATCGATATCGCGATCGACCTCGGCATCATCCAGAAGAGCGGCTCCTGGTTCACCGCCGGCGAGGACCGCGTCCAGGGTCGCGACGGCCTGAAGAAGCTGCTTACCGAGAACACCACCCTTGCCGGCACGATCGAGACACAGGTCCGCGAGAAGCTCGGCATCACCGCTCCCACGCCGCTGAGCTTCAACGGCAACGGATCGGAGAGCGAGGTGATTTCGAAGCCGGCGAAGGGGAAATAAGGGAGTTCTTTTTCCCCGACGATCGATGAATGAGAGCCCGGTGGATCTGTTCGCCGGGCTCTTTGTATTTGTGGTAAGGAAGTTATGGGGGTTCGCTGGATTTCCGCTTGATTTCCCTTCCTCGACATTTTATATTCGCAGCATATTTTAGTATCAAATTTCACTTTTTCAACAATCGCACAACAGATCCGCAACATTGCTTCGTTCAGAGTGCCGGGACATCCTCATTGATGTTCAATGCCCCTGTATTGATAGATCATAATAATACAGTTCAATACCGACGCGCCGCCGGATTCAGTTTGCACTCCCAACCGGTATGCGGTCGATTTTCTGCGTAGAGGTACACGTGAGACCACATCATGCCCCCATCTGCACGCATCTGTTTCTCGTTTTTTCCCTTATTCGGCGCTTCAATAAATCGAGTGGGTAATGAGTAGATTGGGGGCATGCAGGACACCGATCACTACTCACTACTGCTGGGCATCGAGTCTCCATGGAGAGTCACGGATGTCCACCTCGATGCATCCCAGCTGAGCGTCACCATTGAGGTTCGCCTCGACAGCGATACCCGCCTCCGCTGCCCCCACTGTGGGCGCGAGGTCCCACGCTATGACAGCCGCCGCCGTCGATGGCGGCACCTCGACATCATGCAGTTCCGTGCCCTCATCGAGGCTGAGCTGCCGCGCGTCGAGTGCTCCGAGCATGGGGTTGTGCAGATCCGCGTCCCCTGGGCCGAGGACTCCTCGCGCTATACCATGCTGGTTGAGGCATACGTCATCGACAGACTCAAGACCGTCTCCACGTCGGCTGTGGCTCGGCATCTGAGGCTCAGCTGGAGCGCTATCGACGGTATCATGCAGCGTGCCGTTGCTCGTGGTCTGCGGCGGCGCACCGCCACTACACCGACGCATCTGTCGGTCGATGAACCATCCTTCCAACGACGACACGAATATGTCACGATCGTCACCGACCAGAGCACCGGAGCGGTGCTTCACGTGACCGACAATCGCACCAGGGAGGCGCTCGCGAGCTACTTCCGTCTGTTGTCCGAGGAGGACTGTGCCTCGATCGAGAGTGCTTCGATGGATATGTGGCCTGCCTACATCAGCACCGTCAAAGAGTTCGTGCCCGATGCTGAACGGAAGATCTGCTTTGACAAGTTCCCTGTCGCCACCTACCTCGGCAAGGGCGTCGACATGGTCCGCCGTGCAGAACACAAGCAGCTTCTCCGGCAGGCGGATGAACGTCTGAAGGGAAGACGCTACCGCTGGTTGGAACATCCGGCAACGATGAAGAAGAAGCATCTGCCGACATTTCGAGAACTGCGTGACAGCGCCTTGAAGACCGCCACGGCATGGTCATTGAAGGAGCATGCGATGTGTCTATGGGGTTATGTCAACCGCACATGGGCGACGAAAGCCTGGAAAGCCTGGAAGGCCTGGGCTGACTGGGCCTCAAGCAGCAGATTGGCACCGATGAAGAAGGTCGCCCAGCCCCTCACGGACCATCTGTGGGGTATTGTCAACGCGATCGTCCTGAAGCGCAGCAACGCCGTGGCCGAAAGCACAAACAGCCGCATTCAACGCATGAAGTCTCGCGCCTGTGGGTTCCGCAATCGTGAGCGATTCCGTACCGCCATTATGTCCCACTTCGCCCAACTCGACCTCTATCCTCGACACGGATCACCTGCTTGACCCACTCGATTTAATGAACACCCATCAAACTAAGGAGTATACTATGGCACCCATTCTATATCCGCTTAGAGTTATCCAAGCATCATGGGGAACGAAATCTCCCCGTGATCGCACCTACCAAGAGTCTAAAGAATATATGAGGTGGGTACAGAGCCATCTCAATGAGCGGATATCGACACTTATTCTATTCCTTGGCATTGATGAAAAGAAAGCCAAAGATCCTGTCAATCTTCTACGAGAAGCTGGCGACCGACTATATGCAATCTTGATCACACCTAACTACTCTATTCCACCTTCCACCGAGCCACAAAGAATGTTCGGTGTTGACCCTGATCCCTGGCTAACTGCACATGGCAAGGCGCTTATCGACGACATGGGACTTTTAGTAGCAAAACTCTTGAAGGATCATAGTGATCTTTGGGAATGGAATGTTGAGAAACGGAAGTCCAGTATTTCATTTCATCGCCCTGTTCTAGTATTGAATGACAGTTCCAAATTCATTGTTGACCCGGAACTCAGTTCATTTACGACATCATATGTTGTACTAACCAAAGAGCGTACGCCCCACGATTGGGCTCATATGTTTGAAGTATGGCGAAACATGGCAATAGAAGCTGAGCGACTACGTACAAGATCGGAAGTCATCAATTCCGATACTCTCGCCACACCTCATCCAGATACATCTGATCTTAGCAAGAATACTTACTCAGACGTCTCTATCCAAGCAACATATGCGTATGACAAAGCCAAGTACCACTATGAAAGCGTTGAACAGCTTGGTCTTCCTATTGAACATGCAGATCATCACACTCTGTTCTTTCTTCGCTGGCTTATCGAGAATGATATGATGAGCGAGGAGTTCAACGAAACCTCCAAGGATGTCATGGATCGTTTCCGACACGGCAAGGCTACAATGTATGACATCTACGAGTGGTGGGACACCTGTCTTCTGGATATCATGCTCTCCGCACGGGGTAATGCATTTGCAATAGATTATTTTGATTTCGAAAAAGGCAGATACATGGACGACTATGCCGAGGTTCTTGTTCAGTCGCTTCCGTCTGAGTTCCATGTCAAGTACACAGAAGAAAACTATCAGCTGCTTCGCGAAAGAATTGACAGGAGATATCTTGACTGGATAGCGGAAAATCCATAAGGAATGCTATCAAGAGGGTTACAGAAGCTATGTCACGACTCATCTGATGTAAGGCTCCAGCATCACCGACATTCAACTTCTACGATCGGTCAATGCTTCTGGTATGCAGTACGGCACCCCTACGGTTATCTACGATTTCGCGCTCATCATGAAATGCACCACGGGAGAACGCTCGCATTGAGTGTGTATGACATGATAGCCTGTGGAACCCGGCGGTTTCAGGAAGCTAGCGCAACAATGATTGAGGATTAATGGGCTAGGAATTTCTGTTGAGCAATCGCAGGATACGAAGAGAGCAACCGAGTC
>CBINGZ010000013.1:0-111630 GCA_966250335.1 uncultured bacterium
CGCCGTTTGTCCTTCTCCCGGCGCTGCATCGATCGAAGTCTCTGTCGAGTATCGTCATCCAGTTCTTTCATCGCAGACTATGACGAGATGACCCCGTCCTTCATTTTCGCGCACCTCTTACTTCCGGGTATACCTATTTTCTTTCTATACTTCTCAAACTCCACGATAATGAGCCGTGGGGACGCCAATCACATCCCCACGGCTTTTTATACGACGATGCGCTCCACATCTCGATATGCTTTAAGAGTTAAATTCGCATAATACTTATGCATATTTAAAAATCCGCTTCTACGCTTAGTGCTCTTAGAATGCATGCTAGCCTTTTCAAGTCGTAAGCAATTGCATTGTCGGATTTAACGAGTCTTTGAATTGAATCTAAATCGAATGACAATTGACCCAACGCTAGATCTTTAGGTTTTTCATATGGGTTATATAATTCTTCATCCTCAATATCCCAATAATAATCATTACTTATCTCAACATTACTACCATTACTCCCCCTAAGCTCCGAAAGCAAAAGCAAGGCGACTTTTTCAACCTCATCAATATTGACGTTCATGGCTTACCTCTTTTGATTGTTTTCTGGATTTCGTTTCGGAATTTTTGAATCTCACGCTCAAGCTTCACGATTCTTCCCTGGATGATTTCCTGCCTAACGGCGTCGTTAGGGGCATTTTTGAGATGCCCTTGGTTGTCAAACTTGTCAGGATCTTTAATGTACTCAGAAAGTTTAGTTTCGTGTTCAGCTATTTCTCTTTCGAGAGATCGAATTTTCTTCAATTGATGCTTTGTGAGGTTAGCTCCAGTTCCTGCTGAGGCACTTCCATCACCACTCTGAACACTTCCCTCCCCAGCAGGCTGATTCGACGGCGCCGGCTCGGTACCACCTCCTCCCGATACATCTTTTGAGAGTACTATCGTAAGGTCCTCGGCAAACTGGGACGAGGAGTAGATAACTACTGATGCGCCATGCAACGTCAACGCTCCTCCGACCGCGGCGGTTGGCACACCGGCAACTGCACCGACACCGGTTGCCGATGCCACCCCTCCTCCCGCCATCATACCACTTCCTGTTCCAGTCTCCATTGCACCTAGTGACATCATCACCACATGGCCAGTAAGTCGTCCGGTTGCATAATCCGAGCTTTGATTCATATGGAGATCCTTCAATGGATCGTCAACTAAGCCATACGTGACATCATTCGTCATAGCCGACAATGCACCGGTCCCAAACTCAAGCATAAACTGACCAACGACCTTCAGACCACCCCAGATTTTGTCCCATGTATCCGGCCCTTGTATTTCTTCATCTGTCCCCCCTTCTCTCCTATAAATAAGCCCTTTATGCGTCCCAGGCAGGCCCAAATCTCCGTCTTCATACTGCTCAAAGTGTCCACCGGGAGTTGGTGTTCCTGTCCCTGCCGTTGGCGCAGTAGTGTCGGCACCAAGGGGATCGGCAGCAACAATCGGATTATTCCCCATCGCGGCATAGGGACTCTCGCCGGCTCGCTCCAGAGGATCCATACTCCACCACCGCCCCAGTCGCGCATCGTACTGGCGGAAGAAGCTGGAATACTCGTTGCGGCCGTTGTTGATCTCCGGATTACCCTCCATCCCGTTGTATCCCCACCTATAGCCTCCTACCGGCGCGGGATAGGCGCGCCCCGGCTGCTGCATTCCGAACGGATAGGGGTTGTTCATCTGAGCGACATCGACACGATACGGTGGTGAACCGAGTGTGCCCGTCGGTTCCTTACGATCCCATACAACCATACGGACATTGCCGAGATGATCCTTCAGTTCATACAGCCTTCTATGCAGTTTACGGGTGAACACCGAGTCGGGAACCGTCGGCTCGTCGTACACATTCACTCCGGGATAGGCCGTCCCTTCCCGCAGCGATCCCCAGATCGGATACTCGGCGGCCGAGATAGCGCAGTACGACCCGTGGACACCTCCGCAGGCATCACCGACCCCGTCGCCGTCGGTATCGACCTGATCGGGATTGGACGTTCCTCTGCAGTTGTCGTAGGAATCATTGATGCCGTCCAGATCGCTGTCGGTAAAGACAGGAGGATTGCCGCCGGCACAAGGATTGACAAGCTGGTTGGGATTCGGCACCGTGGGACAGTTATCGCACGCGTCGCCGACCCCATCTCTATCGCGATCGAGCTGATCCGGATTCGGCCAGGCGGCACAATTGTCACAGCCGTCCCCGATACCGTCACCGTCCGTGTCCGTCTGCGTCGGGTTGGCGTGGCGAGGGCAGTTGTCGAGCGCGTTGGCGATGCCGTCGCTGTCAAGATCGGCGAGACGCGGGCAGACATGGCCGTACACCGCCACAAGGTTCCCCCCGAACTCATACACATACCACTGCGTTATGACGTTTTCCCTGGCAGGCTGCATCGGTATCGGAGGAAGCGGAACAATCGTCTCCTTCTTCACCCGGTTGCCTGCGGCGTCGTAGGTATACCTGGTCTTTGCGGTTGCCTTGGCAGTAGTCTGCAGCTTGTCGTAGACGTCCCAGGTCATTGTCAGCCCTTCCTGGGTATCGCTCAGCAGCCTGCCCACGGCATCGTATGTATAGTTGCTTCCTGTCTGTCCGCTTGGGATATCATGGGTGAACGGAGCCCCGGTCACGGCGTCCGTCACACGGGTCAGTTTGTTGTTGGAGGTTCCGCTGGAGTAGACGAACGTCAGTTTGTCCATCTCCTTTGCCGTACCGGTTCCGCCGGCGTTCCGATCGATCTTCGTCAGGTTGCCGTTCGCGTCGTGATCGTACTGTGAATTGTACTCTCCGGTCGGCGTCCTCCATCGTTCGCCCGTAACGGCCGCGGCGTCGTAGCCTCGGAAGCGACTGCTGTCCAGGCGGCCGAGACGGTCGTATCTGTATGTCTCGCCGGTCAGTTCATTGTAGAAATTGCCGAGTGCATACTTCCGCGCCTGCACACTCCACGCCGCGACATTGCCATCATATAACGGAGTATAATCTGCCTGCCGATGGGGCTCAGTCAACGAAGAGGAATCGAATGGTGATCCCGTACGCAGGAAATCGCCTCGATAGTAATTGAGTCCCATCGCAAAGCTGTCGGCGGCAAAGACGTTCGATACGCCGTCACGACCGGGGTCCTTGGCGGCCGTCAACGACGGCTCGTTGATCCCCTTGAGAAGACCCTCGATCGTATAGGTATAATCCTTCCCCTGGAGTTTATCCTCGCCCAGTTCACGCCGGGCCAGCGGGCCGTGTGTGTTGAAACGATAGCGTGCGTCGGTATCCCAGACGACCTCATCGAAGGATGTCTCCACGCGACTCAGACGATTGTCTTCGTCGTATGTGTAGCGATGATGGAACTGATCGACGCGTCCCTCGTTGTAATGCATCGAAGTGACCCTGCCGCTGATCAGATCGTAGTCGTAGCGGATGAAGTTGGCCCGCGGGAATCCCGGCAACTCCTGAGCTATCCACTCGACGTTCCCATGCTCATCGTAGCTGTAATGGGTCCTGGCCCCATCGTCGGTATAGACATAGCTGATGCGGTTCCTCAGATTCCGCTGAAGGGTGAGCCCCTTCAGATATTGAATTCCCGATGGCTTGCTGTAGACCGTATAGGTTCTCTGCGTGCCGAACTGGGGGAAGGTCACATCGTTGACCTTTGCCGCAAATCCGGTCGCGCTGCCGAGCTGGGTGCTCCGTCCCCCCTCGATGACACGTCCCAGATTATCATACTTGAGATATGAGTACTCGTCCTGAAGGAACTGTCTGGCATCTCTGACGAAACGGAGTCTGTCGAGGCTGTCGTAGAAGTAGAGTGTCTGGCCGGCATCGGGAGTCCTGTACCGGGTCAGCGCTCCGAACGAGTTATAGGCGTTCTCGGTTATCTGCGTATGCCCCGGATTCGACAGACGGGTCGTGGTCGTAAATTTCACCCCTTTCGGCGGCACGGTTCGCACGAGCGATCCGGCTCGATCGTAGTAATAGAGGGTGAAATGATAGTAGTGCAGAGGGTACTTGACAACGAGTGTGTCGTCGATGCTCTCCGGCGCTGCACAGCGGTTATAGTACTGCTGCTCGAGCTCTGCCAACTCATTATCGATACACCGACCGATAGAAGCGTCGATTGAAGATCTTATTCGATCTGCGGCACGCTCGCTGCAGGCGGAAGCAATGATGGTATCGGTGGACAGTATTGAGTCTGGGTATGCAGTCCATCCGAAGCAGCCAGATGGACAACCGATCGAGTCGCTGCAGATATCATCCGACAGCTTTTTTGATACATTACTGAAGAATCTCAGCCCAAATATCTTGAAGGTACTATCCTGATCGAACCCGAAGAAGTGGAAAGTAAAGTATCCGTCAGAGTTCTGCTCGAACCGACCGAACTCGCTAGTAAACACTCTAAGAAGCCTATTAACCTCTTGCTTGGTAGGAGTTGAGCTACCACCATCATGGTACAAATAGTATGGAGGCGACATAGGGTAACCTGCCCTAGGTGCAAAAGATGCTTCAAAGAATACCCCCTCTAGGCTGTCGCCATCTCCTAACGATACAGTATAAACAGAAAGGACACTTGAATCATTAAGGATTACAATAGTTCCTAAGGCGCGAGAATACTCATCGTCAGGACTCAGCTGATACCCATGAACATAACTAACTAATGAATCGATGGTGAGATATTCATGAATGGGCCGCTCTGCATAGTTTCCATTTACACATCGGAACTGACCGCCACTGCGAACGGATTCCAGAAATTCTCGATAACCTGTGGGTTGATTACCGGTTGGAGTATTATCAGTATAGAAATGCCAAGTGTAGTAATCATTACTGTCAAGATATCTTGTAGATAGGCTATCAGATGCTTGTGTTGTTCGATGGAAAGGGAATCCCCAGGCATCATCCAGAAATGCGTTGAGATAATCGACCAAAGGATGAGGAGAATCCGGAGTGCCATGGATAACCGTATCCCCTGTATACCACAACTCGCATCCGTTCATCAGTTCAAACCTGGCTGATGAATCCCTGTGACGAACAAAAACTATCGAATCACCGATCAACGAATTGATTATGCTCGCCGGAATCCCCGACTGTTCCCTTAACTCCTTGCGGATGTTCCACTCAGTGCCGTCAATACCTACTTCGTTGTCCGTGATCTCCCTCAGACGAGTATTGAGATACTCAAGCATGATCGGTCCAACGCTCCGCATGCTCCCCGCATGATACCGCATGGAATCAGGACAGATCCCATCCCGCTTCATCATCGGCTTCCATCCATAGACACGGAGCATCGCGTCGTAGTCGGACTGCGTACCGATGCTGTCGATATGCTCGGTCGTATCGTTGTCGTGGTAGTGCACGGTGATGTGACAATCGAGCTTGCAGTTCTCGATCATCTCCGTCACAAGGCACTGGAGGGAGTCGAGGCCAAGGGGTATACCCGTGTAGGCGTCACGAATCGCCCGCTCGAACTGCGGCCTGAGGGTCTCGCATCGTGAGTCGCAGTTCTCCTCATACTTCCGCTTCATCCGCATGAAGCAGCTATCCTTATCCGTTGCCGTCAGCCCAGGTTCCAGGCACGGCTCGGGGAAATCCGCGTCCAGCGACGACTCGGTCTTGTTCCTGGCTTTCACGCATCCCTGAAGAGCCGCCCAGCGAGCGCTGGAATCGGCATCCCAACCGACGTTGTACCCGACCGCCGTCTCGCAATCACCCGTGGGATTGATCGTATGCTTGAACCTCTTGTAGGCATACTCCAGGTATCCTCCGGCACCGTACGGCGTTGTGGAGACCCCCTCATATCGTTTACCGACGTAGGTCAGGAATTCGTCGAGCAGATCGAAATCGGGATTACGTTCGGTGTAGCCGGCATCCTTGAACGCCAGCCTGTCGAGTGAGGTTATCAGCCCGCTCCATGCCGCCCAGAGATTTCTGCACTCGTAGCCATCGGCGATCATGTGACCGATCATGGCGTTGAAGGCACCTCTCCCTTTCGGGAAGGGGATCGTATCGACGTAGACCTCCTTGTCGTCGGTCCTGAAATACTTGTTCAGGTTGTTGGTGTCGTTGTCCGGAGCGAAGAGCTCGCCCCATCGTGCGATCAGCTCCCGCTCGAAATCGGGCGTCCCCTCTTTGCAGGGATTGAAGCCGCAGTCGGGATCGACCACTGGGATGATGATCTCGCAACACTCGGTCGTGATCCTCGCCGACTCCGAAAGCTCCGGGTCGACACCGAGATACTCATAAAGACCATCGAAGTCCAGACTGTCCAGATATTCATAGATGCGTGTGACGACCGTATCGCTCGTCACCGCATCACGGATCTGTCCGGCGATCAGGTTCCTGAACTTCTCGGCATACGACGTACCGTAGGAGTCGTCCCACGATACCGTCGATGAATCGACGCTGTTGGTCTCCACCCGTCGTTCCACGATATAGGAGCCCGGTGGAACGGTGATCTGGAAGGTCGTATCGATCTCCGGTCGCGATCCCTCGCAACTATAGCTGGCAACGGTGAACCTCAGCGTCCTGGAGTTATCGGGAGTCTCGAGATCGTGCAGAATGAGGCTCACACGGTAGTCGCACGTCATACATCCGTCGACACATCCGTTGTACTGCATCGTATCCGCGCGCAGATGATAATCGAGCGTCAGCGTGGTCGTATCGGTGAAACTGAGGCGCTTGCTGGAACTGAAACTGTACGGCCCCCGGCGCAGATCCCCCCTGATGGTATCCGGAACCGCCGTGGAAGCCAGTGAATCCTCCTGCAGCCTGGTCAGCAGCGTATCTCCCTCCCTGGTATCGATCGCCGTAGCGATGACATGTCCCTCCTTGCTGACATACCGCACGGAAGTGATCTTGTTCGGATCGAGCGTCAGCACCTTGATAACAGTCGTATCGGCCGGCGCCTCATCACCAAATAGACGGACCAGCTCCCAGTCCGATACACCCGAATAATAGACCTTGGTCGTACGATCCTTCCCGCCGATCTCCCCTCCTATCTGCCGGCCGGGTCCGACTCCGCCAAGCTCTTTGAGCCGACCCGTGCCGTCCGGCCAGTATGTTGCCCTGGCCGTGGGATACTCCCGGGCATTCGGAATGTTCTCGTTCGGATTGCTGTCCGAATAGTAATCGTTGATCGGCCCGTCGGTAACGGGATCGGGATCATCGACCGTCGCATCATCGTCGAAGTTCTCGGCCGAGTAGGGCTTTGAGCCGTCGTCCAGCAGTCCCGGCTGGAAGCCGAATGAGCTTTCCGCAACAGGCGCCCGGAGCGATCCCAGCGGTGAGACGCCGTTGAAATCCATACTTCTGCCGTTGGCCAGGATCACATCCTCGGATCTGACCCTCGTCTGCATCTGTGACGGGAGCGCTGCCGGGGTCCCGAACACCATTCCCTCTCGTATGCGGGCACCTTCGGTGAACTTGCGCGCATACATCCAGTTCAGGTCATCATCGAACTGCTCATAGAAGAATCCGGCATCCGGCAGCAACGAATCTTTCGGATCGAGATATGTCACAATGGAACCACCGGCCGGCGCCGCGCTCCAGACTCCCCAGTTGGAATCGTTGGCGACGGCCCCCTCATGGAAGCTGCCGATGGGACGTACCCTCCAGAGATAGTATCCGGTTCCTTCAGCCAGCGTCAGAGCCATGGAGCGGCTCCCTCCCCCTGTCTCCACGGTCAGCGCCTGATTCCAGTCGACAACCGCTTTGACCTCGTCATCCTGGTCCAGGCTCGGATCAATATTATAGAGGCGGAGGATCTGAAGCTGATAGTTGGGGAAGGTATCCGCGCACCCGAACGCGTTGGTCCAGGTGAACTCCACCGGGTCACCCATGACCGGACTGTCTAGTTTGACCGGCAGGGCACGCACGGCGGTCGGGCTGCTCGTATCTATTGCATGAACCGCATACTCATCGTGGTACGCTACAATGAACCGAAGGGCCCCCGCCTGCAGGCCGGTCGGAGAGGTGTAGGCAGTAACTTCGACATCGATCTGGGTGACGGGAGCATAGGTCGCCAGGAGAGCGGCGGCTATTTCCTTTCGGTAGACCTGTTCCGGGGCATTTTCATTAATCGACAGCCTGATGTTGTTGTAGCTCATCACTGTCGTGCCCCCGTTCTTCAGAATCAGATCAAATGTGATCGATCCATTGGAAGGGTTGCTCCCGAAGTTGTAATCCTCTCCCAGATCCAGACGAGCCGTGATCTCCGCCGAATGCAGTTTCCGCGGCGTGCAGTAGACCGGCATGACCGAGGCGCCCGGCGGGCGTACCAGCGCCCTCATCGGGGTATTGATGTTCGCAGCGATTACGCTGTTGCCGTACGTGGTGTCGGCGTTATCCTCAATGTACTCGTATCCGAGCACCATGAACATCGAATCCACCCCCCCACGGTCATCCGCCGGCTCATCAAGATGAGGGAGTGATACCTGTCTCTGCTGAGCAGTAGAGATACCGGCTCCCGCCATCATCAAGAGAGCCCATATCAGCAGCCGATGAACAAGCCGATGTGAGAAGTCGGCATATCGAACGAGCGATCCCATCCCAACTGAAGACTGCATCATGGATTCTCTATCGCTTGATGATCAATAAATGTTCAACGATTATCGATACGTCTGAAGCCTTCGTAGTTCCTGCCGGATGCGGAAACGGAAGGATCGAACATGGAGAGTACCGGACGACGGTCTTCCGGCGTTTCCGCGAGGCGTTCAACGGAACGGTACACAATTTCCGACCGGACCAGTTCGGCCGACGGCGGGTAGTCTATCACGATCCGTTCCGGGAAGGGATCGGCTTCGAGCCGAAACGTAAGCCTTGCCGGCGTCGATCCCGTTCGACGGCTTTCATCGATGAGGCAGGAGACAACGGTAAAGGAACGGCCATCGCTCGTCGACGAGTCACGGCACTCTGCCGAAGCAACAAGTGAAAGGAGTGAGTCCTGCACCATACGCATCGATCTGAGATTCCGATCGAAAGAGTCGCCCGACAGCGAGACCGATGAAATCGACACGACATTGCGCCTGGGGAACACGACAACAGCCGTCTGTGTGTCTCTGTGAATTTCCATCATATCCGTGCGGAGATGGAAATGAGTTCCGGACAGCGTTACTTCGTACTTCACCGTCGATGTGTCGAATCCACCCCCGCGTCGCGCAATCTTCGTAATCGAATATGCGGTGCGGATCATCTCCCCTTGACTGGGAGTCGGGGCAAGTTCCCGAGAAGCCGACAGTACACGCCGGAAACAGTCGTTACTATCCGTCTGCGCGCTTACCGTTCCAAAGGCCAGGATCGACAGCAGAGCAGGCAGAAGCACATGGATTATTCCACCTTGCGGTCGTTCAACATCATGTTGTAGCCAGCTCATTACTCCTCCGCCGATTTAATGTCACCAGATGTACCGATGAGCCGTCGGAGATCTTCAAGCTCCGCCTCACGCACGTTAAACCGTCGCAGGATTTTCCTTCGTATGGATCGGAGCTCACGCACCTGTTTATCAAGCTGAACTCGTTCCCCATGCGACAAGGAATCTCTTGGTATCCCGCTAAGCTGCCGGAACTGTATATCCAGCGAGTCGAGTTCTTTAAACATCGCTCCGTAATGAAGCGCAGGAGCAGAGAGAGAATCAGCGGAGGGGAGAGAGAGATCGGAAAGATCACCGATATTCTTGCCGAGCACCGACATATCTCTACGATCCGGAGCAAGTTCGATACCGAGCATATCTATCCGTGATCCCGAAAGAAGAGGGGCCACATCCTCTGCCGACATGGTATTGCCCCCACGTTGCGACCGTATACCCGCAGGAGGAGTCTTCTCCTTGCGACTGAACGGCTCACCCCCGGTTCGCGGCTCGGACGGCGTGTGCGCGTAGAGGTCGGCGACCGTCTTCAATCCCTTTGAGGTCTCGATGATGGTACGAACCACTCGCCCTTCGGCGTTGTACTGTTGATATGTCCCGAAATGATCCAGATCGAACGTGGCAAGATGACGACGGGTGTCCGTATCGTATGAATAGCAGAGCATCTCAGCTTCGGCCGGCTGGATCTTGAGGTCATCGATATAGACACTATCGTCAGTGTCGTTGGTGAAGAGGAAAAACAATGGATCTCCGACAGGAGTCATTCCGGTAAAACCTCCGCTCATGGCTTCATATAACGTCCATTCACCGGTCTGGGCAATCCGGGTGATCCCGAGAATGACATTCTCAGAAGGCTGGGATTCAGGCCATACGGAGATCTGAACGTCCTGCCCATCCCCCATCCCTTTTCCCCAGAATCGAATCAGCACATTGTTGCTCTTCAGCGTCTGTGTAAGATGAGCTCCGATCGTAAAGTCGTCCGACCCGCCGTTGGGCGTTGCAACAACCGCCCGTTTCCCGGAATGCGCATATCTGGTGGGAACCGACTCCGGGTTCTCGAAATCGCTGAAGGCAGCGGACTCATACTCCGCGTTCAAGGCAACCGACATCAGTTGCTGCCAGCTTCCGTCGTACCGGACGGAACTGAAGATCCCGGCCCTGTCTTTCGACTCGAGAGAATGCCCGTAGGGTGAATAACGGGTCACCGTATCAAGTCTGATCCAATAGGTGGCATCGTTCGCATCGGGATTCTGCCAGTCGAACAAGGTAAACCGCGTATACACACCGGCCTTTCGGTAGACACGTTCGCCTGAAGAAGTCGCGCCGCCTCCCGTTACGGGAGTTCGATACATGTAGCCGGTCCGAGTGCTCCAATGCCCTCGCTCTCCCAGCTCATATTCGTTTCTATCAGCAGTGGAAACAGGCCAGTCAGCAGGCTTGTACGGGTCGGCGTCGCTGATAACCGCAGCAGCCGCGGCGATCACACCTCTGAGAGTATCTGCACCATACAGCTCAGGCTCAGGGCAGAATTCAAGACAGGAGATCAGGCGAGGAGGACAGGCGCCATCCTCACAGACATACGTAAGGCGACCGTATTTGTCGATCTCGAACCGCCCTGCACCTCCTGACGTCAGGCTGATCTGCCGACAGTATGTGCTCTGAGCAATTGTATCAAGGCGATGGAATCGGATTCCGAATGCACGCCATGGTGTACTGGAACCGAATAGATCATGGAAGTTGAGATAACCGCTGCTGTCCTGTTCAAACCTTCCTATATACGTCGTGTAGGGATAAATTGAGTTGAAGTCAGCGGCATCCGGAGTATTGTAGTTGGTAGTATTGTCGCCTATGTTCGCACCGAATCGCCACTGCCGCCGAAGCCGCATCTGACTCAAACCACCACTACAATCAGCCACAGCACCTGCGGACAGGAAGTCGGGTGTAACCCCCATCCCTTCCAGATAGAACGGCCCGGTCGCTCCATACAAGGCATTGGAATCGGTTCTGAATCCTGCATCAAGATCATCAAGGGCACCAATCTGGAGGTATGTGCTGAGGAGCCTGGCATCCTTGTTGCCGTTTACGCACTCGAACAGCTTCCCGAGGAAGTCGATCTGCTTGGTGAGATAGCCGGCAGGACGCTCGGTATACTGATGGCGCCACAGATCCGGATTGTTGCACTCGTTAAGCGCGGATTCATGCGTCGATGGAATGCCGTATCCCCATATGCCGTTCAGATACGCATTCAGCCAGGGAACCATGTCGTGTGGGTCCAAAGGCGTTCCACAAACCGTATCGGTGATCGTGAACTCGCCTCGTGTCAGAATAACCGAATTGTCCTTGAGCTCCACACGGATAACATCCTGAAGGGAATCACACTCCGATGTCGTCGGATCGATAAAGTCGAGACCGAGCGCCTGTACCTCGGCAGGATAGATGAGCCCTCCGCCGACCTCCAGCTTGTCGTTGAGAAGATCGGCAAAGAGTCGGCGCGTAGCCATTTCAGCAGGTTCCCACGAATAAACATTCGTACCATTCAAGATATCGGTAGTGTTCTCACCATATGTCGTGATCGATCCGACTCCTGCTCCCAAGTCGTTCCTTCGCCCACTCTCAAGCACCTCGAGATCGACTTCCTGAAGAGATGTACCGACGACAGGTGTTGCATAGTCACTGGCTACCGGAAGCAGGGCTACACTGTCACCTTCTACACTGCCGATATGGTAGAAACCCGCCGGAGCGCCATCGGACTTCTTCGTCAGACGGATCAGATCGCCTCTGGTGAGCAGACTCAGGGAGTTGCACGCAGCCGCGCCTGAGAACTTCAGGTAATCGGTTGCTCCATACGTGATTTTGATTGTCGTGGATCCGGACGACTTCAATAAGGTCCGCGCTGTTGCGGCTTTCTGGCCCAATTCGTGGTGTTCCCTCCATGCCGGGAAGGCATAGCTGTGATACGCCCCTTTTTGTGGCCCACCGGAATGTTGAAGAGAGAGAGCATCGTATGCATCATGCGTCTTTGTCAGAATCGGCGCGCCGGTTGCCTTACTAAAGGCGATGTTCTCATTAAGATGATAGACGCCGTCGGTATAGCTGGAGACACTCTTGACTATGGCAGGATAGCTTACAACCTTGGTCGTCACATGAGTATAGAGCTCGCTGTTCGACATCATGCCCTGAGCTGCTCCCGTAAACTGCAGGTCGACAAGAGCAAATGAGGAAACCGAGGCATCAGCCTGGATATTCAGATCCATGATGTTTTCAAGTGTTGCTCTTGATTCCATCACGACTTCCATATCCTTACCGGGAGTATCATAGTGCATGGAGTCACCGACCTTCTCCATCATAGGCACCGGCTCACCGGGCTCGAAATACGTATAGCCGGTTGACGAGCTGGTATACCACGAAGATGGATCAAGATAGTTTCCACCATAAGCAGTTCGTTTCCTGGGCCGACCATTCATTTCATTCCGGACGAATCTGTATCCCTGGCTCAGGTATGTCTTGTCGGACATGTGCACGGTTCCGATCTTTATAGTCGCTTCCGCATCATCTCCGAAACTTTGACTCGACCCACGCCCACTGGGTGGGGACTCCACGTTTTTCACCTTGACCGGTGTATGATCCGAGACGTCATCAGTATAAACTTTAACGAAAGGATAGTCCTTTGTTGTAAAGAACTCACTGACCGAAAAGCCGGGATTCGTCTTACCTGTATGGATACTCCTTGCAACGATGCGACTATAGCCAACCGAGGCAGCAGGCAGGATCGATTCACCGGGAATGGACTCATAACGTTCCCTGTCGTTGCCGTAGATGCTTCTCGAGTTAAGTTCAGGCTTTTCATGAACCGGCCTGAAGTCCACCAGTGCGTTCTCTTCTCTGCCGGTCACAGGTTCATTTGCCGCAACACCGCTGCCGATTGTTTCTCTCCTATCCTCGTCATACACTTCATACATGTATTCCGTGCCATACAATGCAGAATCCCCTTCATTTCCCGGATCAAGGGTAAGCAACCGCTTGACACGCACCCCACCTCCCTTCTTCGGTTTAACCATTGGAATACGTAGATACGAGTTCGGATAGTCGATATCGAGACAATGCTGCTCAGGATGGAAGGCCGAGAAGGCGAAGGTTCCGATGATATCGCTCGCCATTGTCTCGGCGGAACTCCGCTCGATCATATCCTCGTTTTCAAGGAGTCCCCAACGTTCCTTCTCTACATATTCACGACAGATAGTCTTGGGAACCTGCCCGCTTCCCGACTCCGACTTCAGGTTCACTTCTATTATGTATCGCGCAGGTGAAGACCCGATTTGGGATATGGTGACGTCGCTGACGGAAACGTACCCTGTGATGTATTCGGAGGTCTTTTCCGAATTTTCAATTCCTGCGGTATTTCCCCTCAGTGCATATAAGAATTTGAAATACATCTTATTCGATTTGTTCTTCACATAAGCATTCTCAATAAAATCACGTGTTTTGAAAATCGCAGCGGAATCCGTATCTGCAATACCGAGATCCGACAAATTCAGGTAATATCGGTTGCTACCCTCCAGATCATACGACTTATGCCATACTGCGGTGATATAGACAGAGTCCACAAGACTGACCATGGACATAGCCGGCCGATCCTGAACGTAGGAGTATTCATTCTGCTCATACTGAATGTGCTGTTCTCCACCGGCAGGAATCCTGTACCATTTCAACTGCCATGCGGCCGGGTCGAACTCATTCCCCTGGGGCAGCTGCTTTACCCAGGGATTCATGACGGCATATCGGTCGGCGCCATTCAACTGATAACTTCCCCAACGATCGAGATCGAAGAAGTTGTAGTCAGGATTCTGTTCTACATCGGACAAGCTATCAGCGAATGAAGTAATTGGCGCATAGCGTTCCCGTGCAGTCTGGGGGTAATCGGATGATTTCCTGTAATCGTATCCGAAGATATAGGGCTGGATGCGTGACGGCGCAAGTCCTTGAGGTTGGAACCAAACCTTCCTGAGAGTCAACAGGCCTTCATTCTCCTCCTCATCACCGGGAAGTGAATTCGGCATATTATGCCGTAAGGAGTAATCGTGCTCCATATACACGGTCAGCAGAAGACTATCGGGATTTCCTTCCGAGTCTCTTGTATACAGTTCGATTCGTTCCAGCTTTTCCAATGGGTGGAGATGTCTGCGAACCTGCGATTCGGAAGCCTCCTCTACTGGAGTGCCCGCTTCCGTTTTCTCGAGCTCCGAGGGCTGAACGCTTTCCTCGGCCATGGTAGGATAGCCGTCACGCCGTTCGAGCTTGCTTCCTTCTATATGTCTGGCACCGAAATCCTTGTCCGTTTCATTCGTTACAAAAACCGCAATGTGCGTTGCAGTTTCGATCGACTCGAGATAGTAGATTTCCCGTCGACCGCTGCTGAAATGCCCGATATCATCGCGAGCGTCGGATAGTGAACCCTTACGGTACAACAGACCATCTATTGGAAACCGCCACGCATACCAGGGCCTGTCATCGAGCCCCACACCGGATGATGACGACTTCCTGTCGCTACCTGCCGTACGCCGATAGTTGAACTTCGTCCACCCTCCGATATCGTCATTGGAAGGGCCATTGTTGTCGACATCGATATAATTCGGCGTGGTAATCTCGGTAAGGAGATAGCCGGTTGCATAGGGGGCCTTCCGTTCCTCGCCAAACACACTGGGCGAATTACCGGCATTGACTGCGCAGTACGCCCGCAGGTTATGCTCAATAGTGAGAGGAGGGAGTCCAACCGCTGATTGATCCAAGCCGAACTCGATCTCCTTCTCGTCCCTTGCAAAGACAGGAAGGCCGTATACGTACCGTGAACCACCACCGTCCGTTACAGCAATTTCAGCAATCGAGCCCTGGATTGCAGGGTCGGCAGTATCTATGAACGAACGGGAACGAACATCCTTGTTGTAGGATCTGAAATGAACATCGTTATCCGTTTTCAGCTTCCAGTCTGAAATTGTATGGAAGTCGACAAACAGACTTCTACCCCGCTCGCCGACCCAAAGTGGGGTACTACGAATGTCCGGAGCAACTACTGCTTCAATCGGGTTGACAAACTGTCCGAGGATCGGAACGAAACTCCAATATGGGCTGAGGACTGTATTGAACGATGCCTGAACCGGATCGTCCGATGCAGCAAACGACGTCCGGCCGCCTCTATCATTCTGCATTTTCATGAAGAATGATTGATTTGCAGCTTCAGCAGGTGGGAAGTGATGGGAGTATCCCATACCCTGATACCACCAGCCGGTAGTTTTGAACACCCCTTCTCCGAGTCCGTAATTTGCCCCGATACCGAGTCTACCCCCGGCCTCCACTTCAAAACCGACCTGCTTTATTGGTGTTCGGCTTGTTGTCGATTCAGGAAAGAAATGGGCTGTCGTATTCGAGACAAGTCTCATTCCTCCTGATCCGGCGCCACCCGTCAGCATGAACATATCGGCGTTACTGAACGGAATCGGTAAAAACGCATTCCCGTTGCGATAAGGGTCCGTTCGTTCGCGATAATAATCCATCGCTCCTCTGGCACTCACTTCACCATTGACGGAGAGCCATCGATCCAACGTGCCCACGCTGGTGGTAATCGCGTCTCGTGAGTACATATAGCCGTAGGCCGGCACCGCACGCTTATCGATCCCTCGATGTGTGGTCATCTTTCCGGTAATTCCCACAGTGATCCCGGAAAGATAGGCCGGTAGAGACACCGTCACTCCAACGTCTACATTCTCCGACTCCCCGATAAATGGCTGCATGTCCATTGAGCGAACTTTGCTGCCGAACGAAAACATTGCCCCATTCGCGATATTCGTACCGATTCGACCTAGAGCGTCCGCCCACTCCCCCCACTCTTTGCCCTTACCGACCAGATCGGCACCGAACGAGAGAATGCGGGGATCGAAGCTGCCTGAGAATCCTTCATCCTCGCCTCCCCAGGCATAGCGCTGTGTACCGACACCTTCCATTGTTCCCGTCAGACTGTAGGAACGAGAGAATCCTTTATGGCTATTGAAGATGTTGTATGTATTAAACCCAAGCATACCATATGAATCCAGGGTCTTCGAGTATTCCGCACTGAGAATCTCAACATTCCCTTTAAGAACAGCAGTTGCTGTATATACTTCAGGGCCCTTGTTCCAGTATACGACCGTATCCTTCCAATCGTCCGGAAATCCTCGAGTATCACGAATCACGGCTCCGGCATTGAGATTCCAACCGTAGCCGACCCACGATGGAACATCATTGGGACTCGCACCGCTACGATACGATAGAGAAACCGTGTAGCCGCTCCCATGAGGCCCCGGCACCGTTATCAACGGAAGGCCGAAACTGAACTGGCCCGTGAACTCATCAACCGACGGTCCGACCGGCGCGGGACTACCCGTATAGTCGGATTGAACCGGCCCGCCGGTCTGAGCCTCTCCTGTGTCGGCAAACACAATGCTCAACAGCCCTATGATGATAAGCCGACATACCCTATACGAGCAGGCCATCAGTCGCTTCATAATGATTCCGTAGAGTTATTTCTGAAGAGTCACGCGTGTCGTGGTTTCGGACGAGCCGGACCGGAGTCGTACGATATAAACGCCGGGCGGAGCCGGCTCACCATTTCCGTCAACTCCATTCCAGACCGTTTTATGGTCTCCAAGGCTAAGCCGGTCGTCAATCAATCTGATGACATGCTGACCGATGGTCGAATAGATGTCCAGTGTGACAAATGCCTCGTCTGGGATCTGATAATGAATAGAAAGCGATGAACTGAACGGATTTGGCGATACTTCAAGAGCAGATTGCGGATCCTGATTTGTTTGCGCCCCTTCTCCTCGAACAAGGGTTGAGATCTGCCCCGCTTCAACTTCCATAAAACGCTCAGTGTGGACCGTATCACCACTCCAATGCACAACAACTGAATCCACAGCCCGGGCCTGCCCCAATCCGAAATGGAGTCGCATCGGCCCTTGCATGAGAAGACCCCGTCCAGAACTGACCGTTTGCTCCTGATATTCATCACCACTGTAGACAACCACACGACCGCCAATCTCATCCCCCCTGATCTGGCCCTGCAGTTGGATATCTACATAGTTATTGCCATAGTCCCCAATATTCTTGAATACCTTTAACTGTCCGCCTATAAATGTGGCGAGATCCAGGCGACCGTCATTGTTATAATCGAGCCACAGGGCATCAGGGCCACTGTTGGTCCGGGCAAGGCCGTAATCGAATGTCTCATCGGTAAACATTCCATTCGATCCCTGAATGTAGAGTTCGGCAAATCGACACGGCGACGCAGTCGATCTCAGTATATCGATCCGGCCGTCGTTATTGATATCCGCAACAGAGACCCCCGCTTGCCCATGTAGATATCCGATATCAGGATGGTGATATTCCTTTCCTGCACGTCCCCCATCATTTATGGAATAGAACGCGGTACCGCTATCAGCAAGGATTACATGCGATCTGGTATTCACGGCACGGTTGATGACAACATCTTCACCGGCGACACCATCGATATCAGTCCAGTCGCTTCCGACCACATACGAGGGAAACCTGGACGCGTACTTCTGAGAACCGATCAGTGTGAAGCCATCCTGCTCGGTATTCAGCCAGAGGGATGTACTCCCCAGTGGATCTCCCGTTAAGATATCGAGCCGACCGTCCATATCGATATCTACCCAGCGCACCATGCTGGTCTGCGACTGAAGCGAATCGGCATGACCCAGCAACTTCGTCTGGTCGTGGAATCCTCCTTTTCGATCGTTCATCAGAAGAACTACAGCAGTTGTCGTATCTGTGTCGTTCGTAGTTCCGATCAGAATATCGAGGTACCCATCCCCATCTCCGTCCGCAATTGAAAACGATGTCGGATGATCGATCGGTGAGCATTCAAGGTAGCGAGGTCTAAGGAACTCCATGCCGTCGTACCGATAGACATATAGCCCACGCCCCTTTTCCCCTTCTACATCTATAAATACAAGATCCTGAAACCCGTCGTTGTCAATATCGATGAACACATTCGCCGTTGGAGGTCTCTCCATGGCGACGGGAAGGCTCATCTCTTTAAATATCTTCCCTCCATGGTTGCGAAACACCCGCCCTCCAACAGATATGTCGACAAAACGATCATTATCAATGTCAGAGGCGGCGATTGTAGCCGGCACTGTTGCAGAGTCGAACAGACCCAGCTCCAACGTGACATCCTTGAAATTCGTCCGGGCTACGGGGTTCACGTACTCTATCAGCGCATCGACTACAAAACCGTACTTGCCGTATTGGAGTCTTCCCGATTCCGTCTCAAATATCTGACCGGTAAATCGTTCCGATTCGGTTTGGCAGACCGCCGCTTTTTCAACCTTATCCGAGAGGAGATAGACTCCTTTCTCCAAGGATTCCACCGATATAAAGAACTGGGTTCCACGCAGAAGTATCTCTCCGGGAAGATCGATATGGAACCTCTCGATCCCTTCGCGGCTCTTCCTGATCGACCTGGGCTCAATGAGATCATGACCGAATGAAGGTCCGGGCAAGCCGGCTTCGTTTCCGAGCACACGGACCTGAACAGGCTCATTGTTTCCTGACCCGCCGAGCAGAAGATCGATCCCTTTAAGATAGGCGGGCGATACAAGATCGAATCTTGCGATCGATCTTTTGATGGTGGTATCCCTATAGAATACAAATGCCCCTCCCACAACGTAAGTGCGTAACGTATCCCCTTTGCTTATAGCTAAACTTGGAGTAAGTCCAACTACTATACATGCAATGAAAGCTGCAATCGTGACAGGGAGACTGCACGACCGAAGTCGACTGTTGATGACCATGGAATATGCTCGACTTGAAACGTGGCCATTCCACATGCATCAGGTCATATTGCCTGACGACGGGTATAGATATACGTATCGCGCCATGATAACCATGGCCGACCGTAAAGGGTACTCGAATCTTAAACTGCGACGGTAGTTGATACTAGGAAGTCGACTTAACGACTTCCTATCCTGGGTGATTCGTCAAGTATCCTTCGAATCAATCGAAGGCATCAAGAGAAAGGCTGAGTGGGCTTATGAACTGCTGCCCATATGCATCGTGAATGGACAAATATATCATCGCAAAAGGGTATTGTCAAATCGATTCGATATATGTTTGAATAATGTAGACTTCATCATGGAGGTGACATTCTCTCCATCAACATCTACAACGCCTAAAAGTACGACACCTATTTCAGCTAAAGTTCTCACGACCCTTCCACAAAAAGCAACGGGCCCCACTATGGGGGCCCGTTGCGAGTCATCGATCTCTATATATAGATATAGCTTGTAGGTCCCTACGCCTCTTCCTCCTCCAGCACCGCATTCGCCACGATCTTGGCCTCCTGATCCTTCGGGACCTCCTCGTAGTGGCTGAACGCCCGGCTGTAGCTGCCGCGGCCCTGGGTCAGGGAGCGGAGACGGGCGGCGTAGCCGTAGAGTTCGTTCAGCGGGATCATCGCCTTGATGATCTGCATCGTGCCGCGAGAGTCCATGCCGCTGATGCGGCCGCGACGGCTGCTGAGATCACCCATGATATCCCCCATGTAGTCGGCGGGGGCGGCGATCTCGATGGTCCAGATCGGCTCCATGAGCTGCGGACGGCATTCCTTTACGGCCTGACGGAAACACATGCGCGCCGCCGTCTTGAACGCATTTTCGTTGGAGTCGACGGGGTGCATCTTGCCGTCGTGGAGAATCACCCGGACGTTCGACATAGGATAGCCGGCGTATGCCCCGGCGCGGAGCGTCTCCTGCACTCCCTTCTTCACGGCCGGGACGAACCGGGCGTCGATGGAGCCGCCGACGATCGAGTTGACGAAATGGAATTTCCCCCCCCACGGCAGATCCTCCAGCTCCTCGCCGCGCACCTGGTACTGAGCGGGGACCGGACGATGCTCGTCCCACGGCTCCACATAGAAATGGACCTCGCCGAACTGACCGGCTCCTCCCGTCTGCTTGCGGTGACGGTAGCTGGTGGCGGCCGATCCCTTGATCGTCTCACGATACGGAATGCGTGGCGGCTTCATCTCCACCTCGAAGCCGTAGCGCGCCTGGAGCCGCTTCATGATCACATCCAGATGGAGTTCGCCCAGACCGCTGATGACCGTCTGATGCGATTCGGGGTCGATGTAGACGTTGAACGTCGGGTCCTCCTCGTGGAGCACATGGAGCCCTTCGCTCACCTTCGTCTCATCTCCCTTCCCCTTCAGGAACATCGCGGCGTCGGTGATCGGCGCGGGGAACCAGATCGTCGGGATCTTGATCCCCTTCCCCTTCGGCGCCAGCGTGTTGTTGGTGTGCGAGTTCTTGAGCTTCACCACCGCCCCGATATCGCCGAACCGGAGCGTCCCGGCGTCCTTGCGGGTCTTGCCGTTGGTCACGAATATCTGGTTGAGACGTTCCGAGGTGCCGTTGTCGGCGTTGACGAGTTCGGCGCCGGAGGAGACCTTCCCGTTGAAGACACGGAAGAACGACAGCTCCCCCACATGCGGCTCGCTCACCGTCTTGAAGATGAAGATGATCGGATCACCCTCCTGATCCTTCCGCAGATTGACCGGGTTCGGGTTGCCGTCCTGCGCGGCGACCGGGTCGGGCATATCCATCGGACTGGGACAGTAATCGACAAGAAAATCCATCAGCGGCGTGACGCCGACGTTTTTGTTGCTGGAGACGGCGAAGAGGGGGAAGATCTTCCGGGCGATCAGCGCCTTTCTCATTCCCTGCGCCACCTGTTCGTCGGTCAGCGTTCCCTCGCTGAAATATGAATCGAGAAGCGATTCATCCGACTCGGCCAGCGTCTCAATCAGCCCCTCGCGGATCTTCGTGCAGCGCTCGGCCACCGTAGCGGGGATATCGCTGCTGTCGGTATGGACGCCGCTTCCATCCTCGGCGAACTGCATCACCTTCATGGAGAGAATATCGACCACCGCGACAAGGTTCTTGTTCTCGTAGACGGGATATTCCAGCGGAACTATATCGCGGGAGAAATGCTCGCGGAGATATTCGAGCGTCTCCTCGAAATGCGCCTGTTCCACTCCGACCTTGGTGAGCGCGAAGAGGACGGGAATATTCGATTCCTGGGCGAACTCCCACGCGGAATCGGCGCCGAATCCGACGCCGGTGGAGGCGTCGACCGCCATGATCATGATATCGGACACACGCACGGCGGACTTCATGTCGCCGATAAAATCAGGAAACCCCGGACCGTCCAGAATATTGAGTTTGTGTCCGCGCCAGTGCGCGTGGAGCACGGAGAGCGTGAGCGAAATGCCTCGATCTATCTCATCCTGATGAAAGTCGCTTACCGTCGTCCCCTCTTCGACCCGACCGAGCCTGGTCGTCTCCTTCGCGGCGAACAACATGGCCTCGGCGAGCGTCGTCTTGCCCGACCCGCCGTGCCCCGCAAGGACAATGTTGCGGATGTTTTCCGATCTGATTTCAGCAGCCACGGTTTACCTCCATATTTGGGATTGTCTGTGTGTGCCCGAATCATTCGATCGCGTCGCGACCGGCCGGAACCGGCCCCCGCAACGCTTCGAGAGTATACGGCGCGAGGGGGACGTTTTCAAGTGTCCCACCGACAAATGTTAAAAATCTTTAACGGGGAGTTTATCGGGAATTGACGCCGGACCCCGCCCTATGGAGACGGGCGGGGTCCGAGGGTCAATGTATTGCGTGAGGGCTCGAGCGGGGAACGGGGAATAGGGAGAACTTCCGGAGCTCCCCTACTGAACGTCCTGATGAAGCTGGGCCTGGAGCCCGTACTGTCCGGTCACGTTGGCCGAGCCGAACATCACCACGGTGTACTGCTTGCCCGCCTCCAGGGTCACCGGCACGTTCAGCAGAACGTTGCTGGTGTTGTTGTTGACGATCACCAGACTGGTGGTCGCCGTCGCCGGAACCGAGGTGAAATCGCTCGCCGACTTGTACGGGATCGATCCGCTTGTCAGGCTGGGCCCGGTGGCGTCGTTGAGGAGAACCTTGATCGGCGGAGCCGTCTCCGACCCGTTGATCACCCGCAGCGCGGCGTTCGCGCCGGAGGGGGTGATCTTCTTCGTGACGATGGCGAACCCCTCCCGCTTGTCGGCGGTCCCCCCCATGATCACCCAGATCGATTTCGTGGTATCCGCCTGCGCCTGGGCCGAGGCGAGCTCGGTTCCGTCGGTGGCGACGAACTTGATCGTGCTGGTGCCGTTCGGGATCACCGCGGTCTGCGGCGCGCCGTACTCGATCGCGGCGATCAGCGAGGCGTTCTCCCGCTTTACCGCCACATTGGAGGTGTAGGCGGGATTGGCGTGAAGAACCCGGATCGAGGAGTTTCCGGTCGGCGACGGAGTCACCGGGTCATCGGAGCATCCCCCGGTGAAAAGAGCGAGGGCAGCTCCGATCGGCAGCAGAAAGCGGCCGACCCGGCGCCCGAATGATACGTGCTTGTTCATGTGTGTTACCGGTTGAACGTGTTATTAAGGATACAACGTGAGTTCCCGCAACGGAAGTTCCTTCCCCCTCTCCATCCCCCCTCCGACAAGGCTCCCGCAGGGAGCACCAGGACGTAGCCCCCCCACAACGGCCCCCCCATGAACCCCGCCGCGGGTCACGAAATATAGCCATATCACAACCGGGGATTCCCCCGGCAGGCGCGGTCGGACGGACCCGGATTCCTCCGCCCCCGACCCGCCGTCAAGAGACACATCGAGGCTCGCAGGGTAACCGGAGAAGCCGTTTTTTCCACGATTCCCCGTCCTTCCGGTGACAAGGTGATAATACGCACACCTACCCCTTGTCCCGGTGCCCGCGATTGATATAACTTGCCCGGTTGCCGACCTCCTGCACGCCCAAAACGAGAGAGCGCACGCATTGAAGACCCGCAAGAACAGCAAGAATCCGACGGAGATCCTTCCCGATCTCCCTCCCGAGCCGGCTTCCGATCAGTCCGCCTCACGACTCGACTTCGCCCCCGGCGACGGCATTGTGGTGCGCGGGGCGCGGGAACACAATCTGAAAGGGGTCGATGTCGATATCCCGCGCGACTCCCTGACGGTCATCACCGGCCTCTCGGGGTCGGGAAAATCCTCACTGGCGTTCGATACGATCTATGCCGAGGGACAGCGGCGCTACGTGGAGAGCCTTTCCCCCTACGCCCGCCAGTTTCTGGGACTGATGGAACGGCCGGAGGTTGAGTTGATCGAGGGACTTTCTCCCGCGATCTCCATCGAACAGAAAACGGTCTCCACCAACCCCCGCTCCACGGTCGGCACCACGACGGAGATCTACGATTTCCTCCGCCTCCTCTTCGCCCGCGCCGGCGTGCAGCACTGCACCAACTGCGGGCAGCCGGTGGTGAAGCAGTCGCTCGATCAGATCCTGGAAGCGGTTCAGGAAGATTTCGCGGGGAAACGGATCGCCATCCTCGCCCCGATCGTCAGAGGGCGCAAGGGACATTACCAGGAGCTCTTCGAGAAGATCCTGCGCGACGGCTTCACCCGCGTCCGGACCGACGGGCAGTTCCAGGAGATCGCCGCCGGCATGAAGCTCGACCGCTACAAGGTCCACAACATCGAGATCGTCGTCGACAGGCTGGAGGTGAACGACGGGGCGAAATCGCGCCTCTTCAACTCCCTGGAGACGGCTCTGAAGTTCGGCGAGGGGAACGTGATCGTCACCCTGTGGGACAAGGAGGGGGGGGATGCCCTCTTCTCGGAGAAACTCGCCTGCCCTACCTGCCGGATCAGCTACGAGGAGCCGGAACCGAACTCCTTCTCCTTCAACTCCCCCTACGGCGCCTGCCCCACCTGCGACGGGCTCGGGGAGTCGACGGAGTTCTCGATGGAGCTCCTCATTCCCGACCGGAGCCTCTCGCTCAAGCAGGAGGCGCTTCGTCCCCTCGGAAAGCCGCGGAAGACATGGCAGTGGGCCCAGGTGACGGCGGTGATCGAACATTTCGACCTCACGCTCGACACCCCGATCGCCGAGTATAGCAAGGAGGCGTTCAACACGCTGATGAACGGCGGCGGCAAGCAGAAGTTCTCCATCCCCTACACCTACCCGAACGGCAGACGGGTGACCTACAACCACAGGTTCGAGGGGGTGATCGCCAACCTGAAGCACAGCTACACGAACACCAGCTCCGGCACCAGCCGTCAATGGCTGGAGTCGTTCATGACCGCCGTGAAATGTCCCACCTGCGGCGGCGGACGGCTGAAGCCGGAAAGCCTGGCCGTGCTGATCGACGGCAGGAACATCAGCGACGTCGCCTCCCTCCCGATCGCCGAGGCGGTCGATGCGCTCTCAGGGCTGACGCTTACGAAACGCCAGCGGGAGATCGCCCATCTGATCATCAAGGAACTGGTGGAGAGGATGCACTTCCTGCTGGAGGTCGGCCTCCACTACCTGACGCTCGACAGATCGACCCGCTCCCTCTCCGGCGGCGAGGCGCAGCGTATCAGGCTGGCGACGCAGATCGGTTCGCAGCTGAGCGGCGTCCTCTACGTGCTCGATGAGCCGTCGATCGGCCTGCATCAGCACGACAACGTCAAGCTGATAGGCTCGCTGAAGCGGCTGCGCGACCTTGGGAACACGGTGATCGTGGTGGAACATGATCGTGAAATGATAGAATCGGCCGACTACGTGATCGATCTCGGTCCCGGCGCCGGCGAACTGGGAGGACGGCTCGTGGGTGCCGCGGTCCCCGAGATGTTCCTGACCTATCTCCCCGGAAGCGCTCCTTCCGCTCCGGAAACGAAGCCGAAGCGGGGACGGAAAAAGGCCGCCGAACCGGAGCCTGCCGCAACCGCCGCCGAGAGCGTCAACGGAACGGCCGACCCTCTTCCCGAGGGAGCCTCCGTCAACGGCGTCGACACCGGCAGGAGCATGACGTTCCAGTACCTGACCGGCGAGCGGATCATAGAGATACCGGCGAAGCGACGGGATGGAAACGGCAGGGCGATCGAGCTGCACGGCGCGCACGGGCACAACCTGAAGCAGGTCGACCTGCGGCTTCCGCTGGGAACGTTCATCTGCATCACCGGGCTCTCGGGATCGGGGAAATCGTCCCTTATTAACGAGACCCTCTATCCGATCCTCTCGCATCATTTTTATGCGAGCCATTCGGCGCCGCTCCCGTACGACGAGATCGAGGGGCTGGAGCATATCGACAAGGTGATCGACATCGACCAGTCGCCGATCGGGCGGACTCCCCGCTCCAACCCGGCGACCTACACCGGCGTCTTCACCTACATCCGTGATCTCTTCACGCAGCTCCCGGAGTCGAAGATCCGCGGCTACGCGGCCGGGCGCTTCAGCTTCAACGTGGCGGGGGGACGCTGCGAGGAGTGCCAGGGGGACGGACTGAAGAAGATCGAAATGAACTTCCTCCCCGATGTCTACGTGACCTGCGAGGTCTGCAACGGCCGCCGCTACAACCGCGAGACGCTGGAGGTCACCTACAAGGGAAAATCGATCTCCGATGTGCTGGAGATGACCGTCGCGGAAGCGAACGACTTCTTCGAGGATATCCCCCGTATCAAGCGGAAACTGAAGACGCTGAACGACGTCGGGCTCGGCTACATACGGCTCGGGCAGCAGGCCACCACCATCTCCGGCGGCGAGGCGCAGCGGGTGAAGCTTGCCACGGAGCTCTCCAAGGTGAGCACCGGGCGAACCCTCTATCTGCTCGACGAACCGACCACCGGCCTCCATTTCGAGGATGTGCGGATGCTGCTGAAGGTGGTGCAGTCGCTGGTGGACAAGGGGAACACGGTGATCGTGATCGAGCACAACATGGATGTGATAAAATCGGCCGACTGGCTGATAGATCTCGGTCCCGAGGGGGGCCGCAACGGAGGGACGATCGTGGCCGAGGGACCGCCGGAAGCGGTGATGGAGAACCGAAAGAGCTATACCGGGCGTTATCTGAAGCTGGAGATCGAACGGGACCTGCGGCTGATGGCGCGCAGGAGCTCCCGATGAGGAGCGAAGGGGCCAAAATCGTCCGTTTAAGATATTTCTTTTGAAAAAGAACCGCTTTTGTATATTGAGCGGGCAAATCTTTCGAAAAACGAACGTTCCTCTCCAACCGATTGACCGCGGAGAGCCTGCGGATCAGAGTACTTCAACAACGCCAGGAGGAATCATCATGAGCCGTTTCGAAGACCTGAAGAGTCTGGTAGCCAGCTTCGAGAAGGATTTCGAAAAGTTCTACGAGAAGGAGAACAAAGCTGCAGGCGTGCGGGTCCGCAAGCACATGCAGGAACTCCGTAAGTTCGCACAGGACATTCGTGACGAAGTACAGTCGCTGAAGAAAGATGGGACCGAAGAGAGCAACGCAGAGTGATGCGTGATTCGACGCGGAAATCATCTATTCGCGACTCTTACATCGGGCGGCCGACGTTGCGGGACCACTGGTCATGCTGCGTCGACCGCCCGTCCCCGTTTCGCCGATCGATCCCCGGCGACCGGCTCCGTGCGGCGGCACGCACGCTCGTTCCTCTCCTTCCCTGCCTGATTCTGGCGGGTCTGACGTCGTGCGACGACGAGCCGGCCCCCGGCGGCGGCGCCGACAGCACGGCCGGCGTCTACGACATGACGTTCGAGAGGCCGGAGTTCGAGGACGCCCGCCGGATCGACACGATCATGAACGTCGATCTGGACGACGACGGCCGGCTGGAATATATCGTTGCGAGTATCCTTCCGGAAGAGAATCTTCCGCCGCTCGCCCGTGCCGATCTCGTGCAGATCTACAGGTTCGACACCGTCGCCGCCGGCTACGCGCCGGTCGCGACCGACAGCGTGCACTGGACGGCGGAATACACCCTCCGCGACGTCACCGGAGACCGGCTCCCCGATCTCCTGGTACGGGTCAACAGCGGCGGCAACGATCTGGTCGCCTCCAGCGGACTCTACGTCTACTCCGGACACGGCGGATCGATCAGAGCCGTCTACCGCTCCACCAGCGGCGACCCGGCCCTGGCGACGATCGAGCAGGTTCAGGGGGATGCGATCCTCGTCCACGACCTCTTCTGGCCGATCTTCGCCTCGCACGCGGAGGCGGCTCCGTACGTCTCCGATATCCTTGCGTTCAAGGTCGGGCCGGAAGGAGCGGGGAAAGGAAAATTCGCCAGCGTCCGCGGCGAGCAGAGCAGGTACTTCCTGAAGGAAGCGGAAAACTATCTGACGCAGTATCGCGACGCGCGGAACCTCCCCCCCGTCGACACGACCGGGATGGACTCCACGGCGATCGACTCGGCGATCTACACCCGCGAGGTCGGGCTCTTCAACCCCGCGGCGCTGACGATGATCGCGTTCAGGAACGCGGGGAACGGACGATCGCTCAGATCGTTCTGGGACTCCGAACGTCTCTATCTCCAGAGCGAACTTGCGCCCGACCGGTTCACGACACTCGATTCGATGTATGCGAACGCGGTGATGAAGTAGGCGGCCCCCCGGCCCCGGAGCGCCCGGCACGATGAACCCGATACAGGACCAGTAGACTACGATGACCCGTCCACTCCCGCCACGACTGCGTGAAACCATGACGCAACAGGGGGAACGCGCGCGCATCCGGCGGAAACGGATCTATCTGATCGTCATTCCGCTGCTGGCGATCCCGGTGCTGCTGCTCACCTACGGGCTGGTGGAACGGACCCTCGTCCGTCCCCGTGTGGACGCGACGGTGGAGCAGACCGACATGTACGTCAAGGCGGGGGAGCATATCCAGGTGAACGTGGTGAACGCGTGCGGGGTCAACGGCATCGCGCAGCGTTTCACCGAATTCCTCCGCGCCCGCCGGTTCGACGTCCCCGAATACGGAACGGAAACCAGACTGGAGCCGTTTTCGAAGGTTGTCGACAGGATAGGAGATCCCGTATCGGCACGGAAGATCGCCTACGCGCTCGGCATCGATCCGGAACGGATCGAGACCGACATCGACAGCACCCTCTACCTTCGCGCCACGGTGCTGATCGGTGAGGACTACATGGCGCTACGGCCGATGAAGTAGAGATTCAGCATACTTACGACAGAGTACGATCCAATGTCAAAACGACCCGCACGATCCCGACATCCGAAGACCCTTGCCCGCTGGTGCGCCAAGGCGATGCTGGAGAAAAAGGCGAAGGATGTCGTCATGCTCGATATTCGCGGGCTGACGGACATCACAGATTTCTTCGTGGTCTGCACCGCCGACAGCGATATCCACCTGAAGGCGATCGCCGACGGCGTGCTGGACGAGATGGTCGACCACGAGGTGAAGCCGTACCGCACCGAGGGGTGGCAGGGGGGGCAGTGGATCATCCTCGATTTCGTCGAGGTGGTGGTCCATATCTTCTACAAGGAGACCCGGGGCTTCTACAACATCGAGCGCCTCTGGTCCGACGCCAAGGTGGAGCGCGTGGTGGACGAGGTGCCGGAGGAGACGGTCTGACCCCTCCCCCGTCGCGAGCCGACAACCGACCGACGTTCCGATGAAATCCCGCATCGTCACATGGCTCGCCGCCGCGCTCGCCGCCGCCGGATTCGGCGACGGGATCGAGATCATGGTGGAATATTCACGTCCCGGCCACGAGGGGGATCTCTCGACGGGGGTGGCGCTCGCGCTGGCGCGCGGAGGGGAGGCCGGAGAGTCTCCGAAGGAGATCGCCGAACGGATCGTCGCCGCGCTCGAGATGATCGACGGCCCCGCAAGGTCGGTCGCGATCGCTCCGAACGGATACATCAACATTCGATATTCTTCGGGGTTTCTGGCGGAATGCGCCGTCGAGGCGGTGGAATTTATCGCATCAAGATCCTCTCTCGGGCCTCTGCGCCGGAACGGCACGGTCAGGTTTCGACGTGCCGGCCTCCCTGTCGACCGATGGCCCGATGGAGATGAGATCACGGTCGCCTCCCTGATCGAGCGGAGCGACCCGGAGACGTTCCGCTGGTTTCTTCTGGCCGGCCCGGCCGCCGAACCGCTCACGATCGATCTCGATCTCGCGCTCGATAAAAGCGATCGGAACCCGCTCAACTTCATCCGCTACACCCACGCTCATATCACGGCGCTCCTCGCGTTCGCCGCGGAGCTTCGGATACCTCCGGCCGCGAGCATATCCCCTTCCGATCTTGAGTCCCTCGACTCCGGGCCGGAAAGGGCTCTGATGAAATCGATCGCCATGCTCCCCGATATCGTGGAACGATCCGTCAACGACGGCGAGACCCACCCTCTGGCCCAGGCTCTGCTCGAGGTCACCCGGCTCTATCACGACGCGAGCCGAACGGCCCCGATCATCGGCGCCGAGGCCGGACGACGCGCCGCCCCCTCTCTCTCCCTTGCCTCTCTGACCGCCCGCGCGCTCGCCGGGGGTCTGGCGCTGCTCGGCATCCCCGCCGATGGTCGTATCTGATGTTCTCTTCCGGCAAAACCTTGTCACGGTTCGCCCGCCCCCCGCAGTTGGCCCGAAGCGCCCGAAAAGTGTATCTTGACGCCCGATACGCGCCCGTAGCTCAGTCGGATAGAGCAACAGCCTTCTAAGCTGTGGGTCACTGGTTCGAGTCCAGTCGGGCGTGCCGAAGTCCGCGCATTCATAAGAATGTCGCGGATTTTTTTTGTCAGGAGTGGACGGAACGTGGGACAGTTCTTGCAGAGCCTTCCCGAACCCTTGTGGTGACGTCATCACGACCTTACGTTGCGGACGCTAAAATCAATGGATCACGAACAACGCCGCTTCTTTGTCGCGTACGAACGCGACGGCGATTCCCCCACGACCTGCCGATATTATTACCGCCCCGATGAGCGCGCCGAGTTCTTCGACTCGCTCCATATTGAAGGTGCCCACCGCCATGAACCAGACGCTGCCGGTAGCGAACGGTTGCAGGTCATTGAACGGTCCCGCGGTGTTATCCCCTCCGTAGAGGGCAAACCGTTGATGAATAAGCGCTGTCGGTTTACTGGCGATTCGTGGACGATCTGTTGCCCTGCATTCAGACCGGCCACACGGTTTGCGGGAATATGATTCGCCAAATGTCGTGGAATGATGCTATACTCGCAACGGCTGAGAACCGGAAGCTGTTCCGGTGTCAACACGAACGAACCGGAACGATACTCGAAAGTAGGAGACAAGGGACACGATGAAGCGGATCGTGATGATAGTCGGGTTATTGGTGCTGGCGGCGGTAGCTCTCCAGGCGCAGAGCACCATTACGGCGAATCCGCAGGCGGTGAACATGGCGTCACGCCAGTTGTGGCGGATGGAGGGGAGATCAACGGGTGATGATCGATATGGCGAGGGTATCGGAGGAGGGTTGGACGTAAACGAGGATGGGTATGATGATTTCTTTGTGGCGTTCGGGCCACAAGAGGACATACCGGCGCAGTGGAAGCTGTTCTACGGGGGAGATCCGCCGGATACTATAGCGGACTGGCAGGTGGACGGTGTGCCAAGTACACCGTATCCGATCGTTGGGGAGTTCTTCGGGGATGGTCGGAAGGTGGTGGGGTTCGGTACCGTCCGTGTGGATACGTCGAATCCAGGAACGATGCATTGGCAGCGGTTGCAGTTGTTTAATGTGGCTTCCGGTCGGATGGTTGATACACCGTTTGCAGTTGCCGGAGAGTGGGGGTGTTTAGGGGGTATGCAGGTTGTGGAGGCCGATGGGGAGTCAGGTGATGAGCTGGTTGTTGTGGAAGCGTGTACCAGCTTGCAGGTATGGTTCTATCGTGGTGGGCCAGGGTTTACGGTGGCTGAACCGACTATGATTCTTACGGATACCGAGAGAGTAGTTAGCAACTTTGAGTATGCATCATTGGGTGATATAGATGGAGACGGCTACGTCGATATGGTTACGGCGGCGGGATATCTGGCCGGGTGGAAACTGAAGTTTTATTGGGGAAATGCGACGTCACCGTGGTCATGGCAGGCGCCGGATCGGGAAATTCTGTTCGGACCGGAGAATCCGCCGATCGTTGCTCATTTACGGCCGCAGTTGCTTGATGTGGACGGTGATGGTATTCAGGACATAGCGTTTGAAGGAGGGTATATCTATCGTTCGGGGTCGATGAAGCTGCCGACGGAACGCAGGAACCGGTCGTATACTGTTGCTGATGCGGACGAACGGATTGTTGTTGGCGGGAGCAATGTTCCGCTGGGAGGGGGATATGTGAATGATCGTGGTCGGCGGTATGAATCATTGTTGATGGTAACCGGGGGAAGTACGAGTTATTGGTTTTCGGGTGGGGCGAACGGGATCGATACGACCTACGAAGCATGGTATACGGACGGCTGGGCAGGCGGACCGATCTTCGGGGAGCGATGGAGTGCCGATGTGTTGGACGTGAACGGGGACGGTTGGCCCGACATTGGGGGATGCAACTGGACCTACAACAATGTCGGCGGTACGGGAAACAATGGGGTCGCGGTGGTCTTCGCAGGGGGTCCGGAGATACCGGCACCCGATAGCGTTGCAGGGATCAGGACCGTTACGGTTGGGCACCATGAGGATGCGGTATGGCTCTGGCCGAATCCTGTACGCGACGAACTGAATATCGCATGGCGTGGTGATCTGGATCGGATGCCGGAGCGGTTCATCGTGACCGATCTGGTGGGACGTCGTGTTGCATGGGGCGACGTGGAGCCGTGGCGCGGCGCGGCGGTCTGGCATACTGAGAGTGTCTCGGCGGGTGTCTATCTGGTATCGATGTTTGATGATGAGGGAGTATTGGTAGCAGCGACGAGCGTTGTGAAGGAATAGAACAAGCTGCATATCGTTGCAGGAATTATCCCAGGTAAAACGGCGATGCTGGAAGGAACGGCCGTGCCGGAATTGCCGGGGTAGAACGCGGTGTACGTCGGCTGGCATACGCGGTGGGAGGCGATCAAGCAGATCAACCGCTGGCTTGCACGCGTCGGGCCGGAGCTGATGAAGCTGCGGTGGCACTCGGGGTACAGCTATCACGCCACGGTGATCGATCCCGAGCATCAGCGGGATACCCTGCATGATACGCTGTACAGGGCGCTGCCGGATACCGAGATCGTCAACAGTATCGTGACCCGACATCCCATAACGGGCGTGGTCGATTCGACATGGAAACGATATGTCGAAATCGGATTCTTCTATCCGAAGGGAGACACGCAGCATATCGTTGTCTGTAACCGACGGACATACGAGCCGATCCCCGACACGGTGACCGACGGGCGGGATACGCTGGCCGAACAGCGGGAACTATCGCTTCAGCTCAATCTCCCCTATGGCGTTACCGATCTCAATCTCTACAGAGTTCGCGAGATCGCGGTTGACACGACCAGGCTTCCCTTGTCGAACATACCTCGCGTTGGACTGGATACGATCGTCAGCGGTCGCAGTATCGTGAACCTGACGTTGCGGCCGGGCGGCGCCGCTCTGCTGCGGATCGAGCCGACAAATCCGCCCGATCACGTCGCCTTCGGTGACCTGCGCTTCAACGGACAACGGAAGTTCGTCTTCGACGGCTCACGCTGGCATGCGGTCTATCATCGTCGCGCCCTGAACGACAACACCCCGGGAGAAGAGTACCAGGCGAAGGTCTATTATCGTCGCTCCTATCCGATCACTCCGGCAACCGGCGGCATCGACTGGGAGCCGTGGGAACATGCGATCAGTGACAGCCTGGCGCCGACCGACACCACCCGGTTCGTCAATCGCTTCCCATCGCTGACAGTGCGGACGATCGGCAGCGACACGGTGATGTCGGTGGTGTGGACAGCCCATGACAACCCCCTGGCGCAGCAACGGGAAGTCGTGTTCCGTAATCTCCGCTACAACACTCAGATGGATATGAGTACGCAGACACCGCGCGTATTCTTTCAGCCGTTGGAATCGGTCGCGCTCCACAAGGGGAACGACGCCCGCAGGTGGGGAACGCCGGTGATCAGCCAGTTGAACGGTGGTGTCGTCATGGCGTGGTCGGATTCCCTGCTGGGGGTTCGGGCGATCCTCCGTCGGCTTGCACCGACCGGGACGTGGTGGGGACTCTGGGGCACCGCTCCCGGCAGCTATTCCAGCGTGCTGGCGATCAGCAGCAACCGGGCGGGCGGGGGACCCGACGGTGCCGACGTACGTGAACATGGCGGCGGCGGATTCGAACGTCACGGTGACATGGCAGCATGATCTGAACCCGAACAGCAGCGTCATCGCGTTCGCGCGCGTCACGCAGATGCCGGCAACTCCGATGGCGGTGCCGCTGGTCCTCTCCGTCGTCCCCAGGGATGTATCGCAGAACGCCGATGCGCAGGGGTTCCCGTCGATGGATCAGACGCAGGATTGGAACCAGGTGGTTCAGGAAGGGATCGTCTGGGAGAACTACGGATACGGTCGTGCTACGCGTCCCCCCTACCTTGGCTACGACGCGCAGACGTGGCTCAACTATCAGGCGGCGAATCAGACCCAGAAGACGGGACCGCTTCGTCGGTGGCGGGTGGTCTCCGAACCGGTGACCGGCCGCATCCAGACAGCGCCGAATATCGCATCGCTGAACGAGGCAAGCACGGCAACGACCGCCGACGCGGAACCGGGCTTCTCGATCGTCGCCAACCCGTTCAACTACATGGGGCCGAGCTACAACCGTCACGGCTCGATGCTGAACATCCGGGCGCCGTGGATAGCCGGTACAACGATCGGCCCGCGCACCTACCAGTGGGGCGGGATGAACCCGAACGGCAGCGCATCACGGGTTGAGCAGGTCGGCACCTTCGGAGCGTTGTTCGAGACGTTCGCGCAGCAGCCGACGACCGGCCGGTTGACAACCACCCGTGAGCATTTCGCGAAGGCGCGGCCGCAGGGTTACATAGCGACCGGCCGCGAAGTCGCGTTCCGGCTGGACACGGGACGGCGTGCCTCCATCTCCGGAGGCATCCTTGACGTATGGCGTGCAACGGACAGTCTGTCGCGTCCGGTGCCGATGGTGGAACGTACTCCGGCACTGTACACGGTGTCGCTGCCGTCAACGGTGGGCGAACTGATGCGGACGGAGATGTTCACCGGACACGATACTGTTGTGATCGGCTGCGAAGTCCACGGCGCGTTCCTGGGGGATACGGCCTATGGGGGCACGTACCGCGTGGATTTCTTCGCGGAGCTGGTGGATTCGGCCACGGGTCAGGTGGTGCACCGGCTGGACTCGTTCGCTGTCAGGAAGACCGATACGCTGCATGGGGCAATCCTTATCGATACGCTGGATCTGCTGTCGGGCACGTACTACGTCCGTCTCCGCTATGCGACCGCATCGCTGCCGTCGATCCCGATCGCCGGGGAGTCATTGTATCCGATCGCGGAGCTGTACAGCGTGGTCGAGGAAGCGCAGGGAGCGGGAAAAGTGCGTCGGGTCGTGGATCATCACACGGAAGTCAACCGCCTTGACGTGTATCCGAATCCCTTATCGGTAGCTGGTGAGATGCGATTCTCAGTCGCGGAGTCCGGCTATACATGGCTGCGGGTCTATGACCGGACGGGGCGGATGATCGCCGAGCCGCTGGGGCGTCAGTGGATGGAACCGGGACGGTACGCGACCGACGTGGACACACAGGGATGGAGCGGTGGGACGTATGTCGTGGAGCTGATGGCCGGTGGTCGCCGGGTAGTTGAGAAGATCGTTGTCGTTCGATAGGAGATTCGAAATTCAGTGAGCCGGGAAACACGGTGTTTTTGTCGCTGACGAGGAGGACCATCCGATCCCGCTGAATGCGACCGCCGTTCAAGCCTTGGCCACCACGGTGTCGTAAAGCCCATAGCAGGTCAGCCCCTCGTGGCTCTCGATGCCCGTATAACGGAGCGAGGCGTCTTCATAGCGCCGGAAGGCGAAGACGGCCTGGTTCATCTGCTCGGTGTTGAACACCTTGAGGCTGACGAGCAGGTGGAAGTCCTTCACCGTCAGACCGGTGACCGTCAGGAACAGATCGGGTTCGAGCTTGGTGATCACATCTTGAAGAGTGTTCTCGCGGAAGTCGGTCAGGTACATGAACGCGGGTATGCGCGTTGCGAACTTGATCAGCTTCTCCTGGACGAGCTTGCGCTTCTCCTTGTACTCCTTCTCCTCCTCGGTCAGTTGCTTCTTCTCCCCGGGCGTCAAGCCGCCCCCCTTCGCCCTGTTCTTCAGCTCCTTGACCTTCTCGCTCTTGTTGATGATTGTCTCGATGATGTTGTCGCCGAGCGCGCGCCAGCCCTCGATCCGTTCTACGGCGGCCATCGCCTCGGGATTGTTCAGGACTCGACGCAGCGTGTCGTTGTCCACGTTCACGAGCAGGGCCGACTCCCACTTGCGAGCCAGGAGCGTAGCCGAAGTGCCCGCCATCGCGATGTCAAGGATGCCCCCCGCATCTATCTGCGTCATGTTGGCGCCGTCGTAGGCCAGCACCGGCAGGAACGACACAAGATCTCTGACCGCATGCTCCGGGTTGGGTTCGTTCGGCGAAAGCCCTATCCCGTACTCGGAAAGTTGCCGCAGCGCACGGGTGGGCGCGAAGTCGAACACGAAGCAGACGGGCTTGAGTATCTCCTCTTCGTTCGGATTGTCGCCATCAGGGTTCCTGACGGACCATTGCGACTGCACCCGGAACGCGGCCTGGAAGTAGGTCTCGGGCGACTTGAGATTGCGCAGCATCAGGATCGAGGCCCACTGCGGCACGGTCACGCCTGTAGTAAGCTTGCCGCACGACAGCGTAATGGTCTTCGTATCGAATCCGCTTCCGATGGCCTCGCGAACGGGCGGCAGCGCATCAAGCCCGATGCCCGCCGAGGCGCCGGCCGCGACGACGACGGTGTAGTCGCGCCAGAAGGTGTTGTGCCTCTCGGCCAGCAGGTTCGCCATGGCATGACAGGCGGCAACGTTCGGCAGGAACCAGAACGAGTGCTGGAGGTACGGCAGCAGTCGGACATCCGCGTACGGGAACGGCGGTCGTGTTCCCGTCTTCAGGTGCTCGACGGCCTGCGGCATATACTCGCCCCGAATAATGGTCAGCCACTTCTGCACATCGCTCTCGTGCTTGAACCGCGCCCCCCTGCCCGTGCCGGATGCCGCGAAGAACTCGTTGAGGTCGAACTCGTCGAACTCCCCGGCGCTTGCAATCGCCAGGAGCTCGTCCGGCATCTGATACGTGAGCAGGCGCATCTGCGGCAGTGCGCCATACGGATTCCATCTGCCGGGATGCTTCGCGGCGAACTCTTCCTTTGCGCGCTGCTCGTCGGTGTAGGTCCAGTTGAAGATCTGCTCCTCGATGAACTCACCCGTGGCCAGCGCCCTGAACGGTGTGCCTGAAAGGTAGAGATACGCCTTGGTTGTGATCGGGAGAAACTCCCTCTCCTTCTCCGAGAGTACCCCGAGGTCCTCGTTCACCCCCTCCAGACCGGAGGCGTATTCGAGCCTGGTCTCCTTCCCGGCGACCGCCGCCTCCTCCCCTTCGAACAGCTCCTTCGCGGTTTCCCGCCACGCGCCGAAGTGGTATTCGTCAAAGACCACCAGGTCCCACTTCACCTTATGAACCCATTCATTCCTCGGCTTGATGTTCCCCGCTTCGTCGCGGCCGAGAAGATCCTGGAAGGAACCGAAGTAGACCACCGGCTTCCTGCCGTCAATGTCGGTGGGCGTCTTGTCGGAGTTGCGCGAGAGGTACTGCCATCCATCGAAGTCTGCATGAGACTCCAGGTCGGTCTGCCACGCATCCTCGACAGCGGGCTTGAAGGTCACCACAAGCACTCGCCTGGCGCCGAGCTTCCTGGCCAGCTGGTAGGTGGTGAAGGTCTTGCCGAAGCGCATCTTCGCGTTCCAGAGAAAGCGCGGTACCGCGTTCATATCTTCCTTCCAGATCGAGTGGAAGTACGCGTGCGTCCTGTTCACGGCCTCGGCCTGCTCCCGGCGCATCGGGAACGTCTCGTGGTGTGTGCCGGTGAATTGCCGGCCGGTGCGGAGCTCGGTGAGCACGGTTCGCACATCGGCGACCGAGCACCGCATCCACTCCAGCTGAGTGTTCGCGAAGCCCTTTCCGACGAGCGCTGCGCGTACCTGGTGATCCGAGAAGATCGTGCCGTCGTCTCGCGCGGCGGATTCGTCCAGCTCGATCCTGTAGTTCCTGATGGCAGCGGTCCTGAGCTGCTCGGCGATGCGCTGCTTCACATCGCGCGTCGTCTGTCCAACTTTGAGCAGGCCCCTGTGCGCCTCGTCATCAATCGAGTAGGCGTAGATGCGCGGCTGCGCTGCCGGCTTCGGCGCGAGGATCTCGTCGATGGGCTTACTCATTGTCGTCCCCCATCGGACGGACAACCTTCTCGATGAACGCGATCTCATCAGCGGAGATGCCGTATTTGGCGTAGAGATCCTCGTCCGTCCATCGCCTCGTCCACTCCTGGGTTGGCACGAAGGTATAAACCTTGCGCGTTGTGTCCTGGGATGGCTTGTGCAGAAGGATGAGGAGACGCGTCAGTCGGCAGGAGAGGTAGGATAATGCGCTTTCAGCCTGGCTCTTGGAGTTAAACGGGCCAATGTAGAGATAAGTCTCTGAAGAGATAGTCCCCGGCTCACCGATGAATGGCGTGCTGATGATTCTGTGTGGGTAGGTGTCTCTGTTACCGGTCCCCGGAGCAGCCCGACCTATGAAAATCTTCCACTTATCGATGACATGAGCACCAGTCGAGATTGAGCTTCTAGGAATGTATCCCTTACCCCCATTCTGATAAACTAGTACATCACCAGCGCCCTTAGCAACCTTGCCCTTGAACGTTGTCTCTAGCCCGAACGGCTTTCTGGAACTAACCAGTTGATCGAAACGTGTACTGTTGGGAAGCGACAGTGTGTGGGATTCCCCAGTCTCGACAGCAACAACCTTCTTGAGGATCGACAGCCCTTCATTGAAGCGAATGAACACATCTACGCCTTCTTCACGAAGCGGGCGACTGGCTGTCGAGGCAGGCCAGTCCTTGAAATGAGTGCTGACACGGCACTGCCCGGGATTGTCCCGGTCCCAGAGGAAGTAACAAACGCCGCCCTTGAGGCCCACTCCTGGAAAAACGTCTGATGCGCTGAGATAGTCATCTATCGAGCGCAGTCGATCATCGGTGAGCATCGACTCTCTGAACTCATCCAGCCCTTTGCCACCGGCAAACCAGCGGGCAGGAATGATCATTGAAAGATAGCGTGGCTCCAATGCCTTTGCTTGCTCTACGAACAACTGATAAATGGGCGCTGCGCTCGTGCCGAAGCCGCCATCATCAAGCTGGTAGGGCGGGTTCCCGATAATCACATCGAACTGCATATCGTCTCCAAACAACTCGGCCACCCGAGTCTTGATGTCGCTGGTATGAATGAACGTATAGGCATGGGTTTCGAGACTATTCTCACGATCAAGCGTCCTGCTGCTTGCGCCGCAATACTCGCACTTGCCGTCAACCCACGTATGCTCGGTGCGCTCGAACCAGATATTGCCGGCGTTGCCGGCGAAGGATCGGGCGATGGAGTGTCTGCCGTTTGCGTGCTTCGAGCAATACACGCTCCGGCGTGCGAGAAGGCTGGTGAGACTGGTGATACCTATGCCGAACACCTGCCTTGTCAGGATGTGATCCACGCGGTCCTCAAGGTCCGGGATCTCCTCTGCCAGGCCTTCGATCAGGCGGCTGGTGATCTCGCGCAGGAACACGCCCGACTTGGTGCAGGGGTCAAGAAACCTCACCCGGCTCTCCGCCCAGATGTTCGCGCCGTTGTTGCCGGTCGCCCACGCTGCGGCGAGCGTGTCGAGCATCCGGTTCGCAAACCCGGGCGGCGTGAACACCTCATCGTTCGAAAGGTTCGCAATGCAGGTCAGGACATCCGGGTTGCGGCCGCGGAGCGACAAGCGCACCCGGCCGTTCGCGGGGATTCCATCCACAGGGATTCCGTTCACAGGGATTCCTCCGGGGCATCGCCGATGGGGGCGCGCGCAAGCTCGCTCATCGTCATCGGCGGATATGTTCTGGTCGGTGTGAAGATTTCGTGCTGTTCGAGGCCGGCGAACAGGTTCCCCTCCGCGCCGAAGGCCGCCGTCTGGGTGAGGGTATCATAGCGAAAGTCGCGCCGCTGGAACTTCCCCTTTCCCAGGTAGCCCCACTCGGCGAACGTGATCGGCCGGCCGTCGCTGGCGCGCATCGTCAACGCATCACCGTGAACAAGGTTCTGCGACAGCACATAGGAGGCTGCTCGATAGAGGTCATCGGACTCATCGATGTACCGGTGGGCGGCGAGGATTTCCAGCATGTTGGCGCGGCACTCGGCGATATTGTCCGCAAGGAGTTCGATGCCGTAGATGCACATCAGCGCGAGCAGCGCGTAATGCCGGCTCTCGAAGTCCGACTTCCCGAACTTGCGTTCAACGGCCGCGAGCTTGCGCCGCAGGACCTCGACCAGAAAGTTTCCGCTCCCGCACGCCGGTTCCAGGAAGCGGGAGTCGATGCGCTCGGTTTCGTCCCTGACGAGATCGAGCATGGCTTCGACCATCCAGGCAGGGGTAAACACCTCTCCGTGGTCGGCGATGCGTTGCTTAGACTTGAAAAGGCTCATGAAGCGAATACACTCGGGAGAACGGTTGACTGGAGGAAGGGAAAGTACGCATTTGACGGAAATTCCCGGGGTATCGGCATACGATTTTTTTCGGGGGATTACAGGAACCGACGCGGCCGGTCTCGACGACCGAGACGGTTCCGATCCGCGCGGTCCCGCCGCCGTTCAGGTTCGGTGTGGCCGCGCTTTCCGTATTCCGTTGTCTTGCCGGCGACGCCGATGCCGATTATTCCCTTATTCCTGGAAGCATGACAACAATCATGGTATCCCGACACGGATCATGATACGTTTGTATAGTTCATGCGATACGTTGAGCATACTGATTCAACCATAGAACATCGGGAGATATCGTTATGGATAAGAACTCTGACCGGGAGTGCATGATATGCGCGTTTCCATCTTCAACAAACCGGACCGAGGGCGTCGGGATGGAGGAGGCGCACTCGATTTCCGATATCGTCTGCATGGATCTTGCGGCAGGAGATAAGGTAGTTGAACAGGGGGAGAGGATCGATGGAATATACTGCATCCATTCCGGCAGCGTGGCGCTCGTCAAGCAGAGAGATGACCGGAGGATGATCATATCCGTCGTGAAGACCGGCGATCTCCTCGGCATGCCTGAAATGCTTTCGGCAGATACGCATCCGAACGGAGCAGTCGCGCTTGAGGATACATCGGCCTGCTTCATTCCGAAGGAGATTGCGACGGAGCTTCTGAAAAGGAATCCGGTTATCATGGTCCGGATCATGGCCAGGGTATGCGAGCGACTCCGATCGATGGAACAGCATGCCGGGACGTAAGCGGGTCGAGCAGAGACTGTTTCTCCGGCATCGATCCCACCCTCCCTGTCGGCGCGACCATTCCCTTTTCGTTCATGCGATATACACTGCTTCTGTTCTCAAAGAGAACAGGTAGCGAGCCGATGCCCGAAATATTCGGTCATGACCTTTGCTCTCTCTCTCCATGCATCGACGTAAATGTTTCGAGGGGCATCATGAAGACGATTCACCGATTCAACTTCATGACTGCGGTAGGATGGCCGGGGGATGCCGAAGGGCCCATATACCGCCGCGGCAGTATATGGGCCCTGTTCATGGATTATTTCCGTTGCTTCAAGCAGAAGCGCCTTCGTCTCCGCCGGTCGATTCCCCGGCGGGTTCGGGACGATGAAAGGATATTCCCCATGAACGGCCGTTTCCGGCGACTACCTGCTCCGCACGCTCCTTGATGCCGTACATCATCTTCCGCTCCATTATGAAATGCGCGGGCTCAAGGAGCGCGCGATTGAGCAGCGTCGTGGTCGCGTCCGGCTCCCAGGCTCCGCGCAGCCGTACGAGCAGGCGCGTTCGATTTCCGTCGATCGGTCTGAGCACGAACGCCCAGGTAGCGGCGGGGAGCATGCGTGCGGGGTTCAAGGCCGGAAGATCTTCTTCGTGCGGCTCGGGAAAGGCCGCCAGCACCAGCTCACGCTCCGGAACTATCGATGCGACCGTGAAGAAGGGATATCCCTCCGGCCCAAGTCGTATCGTATCCCCTACCCGTAGATGTTGAAGCGTCGGGATGACCGTATCGATGCTGTGTATATCGCATCCCACCATATTCTCCAGCCAGTCGTAGCTGTAGAGTCCCCCGCGTCCCTGTCCGAGCTGCACGAGCCACGGCCAGATCCGGGCCGCAGACGCCTCGATGGTGATCCCCCTCGTCGACTGCAGCCGGACATCCGCCAGCAGTTCGTCCCCCGGAAGAGTCGCGGCCGATTCCTCCTCGGTCGCCCCCCAGTGCAGATGCCACGGACGGACCAGGAACGTATAGAGGAGCGTTCCGACCGTGGTGGCTCCCACAAGCTTGATGAGACTGCGCGCGAACGTTCCGTTCGTCATCGGATGTTCCGAATCGCGCATAATGTCCGAAGCCGATTTCAGAGATTCCATAGGTTCGATAGATAGTGCAGTTCGTATGAACGTATGACGCCCGGTAAGATCCGGTATGAGTTCCCGTTGCTTATTGCGTGCGCGCAATGCGCATATCACGCATGGGGGAACAGAATGGGGACCACGACATCCGCCACGGCGGCACGGAATCCCATGTATTCATCGTGTGAGAGGTCAATGCCGTGATATCGCCGACGCGCGCGGCTGCCTGCGCACGGCATCGAGCAGACTGCGGCCGAGATCGTCCCGTATCAGAAGCCACGTTTCGGCCGCAAGGATCAGGTTCGGCAGTGTTGCCTGGTTCAGCGGCGCGATCAGCACAAGAAAGATCGTGACGCCGAGCAGGGCCGATCTTGCCCCTCCTTCCCTGCCGAGAATCATCACTCCCGCGATGAGCTCGAAGAGAATAACGGGGATGATGAACACCAGCGGTTCCGCCGCCACCCATTGATCGAATATGTAGCGATAGAACAGGATATACGATTCCGATCCCAGCGCGACGAACTGCCGAGGATCCGACAGCGCGAGACTGAGATTGACGCCGAGCGCCATGACCATGAAAAAGAACCCCAGAAACATCCGCGCGACGAATGGTTTCCACAGAACGGCGACGCCGAACAGAAGCGTGAAGGCCAGCCAGATGTAAAATTCCTCAGTCATTGCAGCGCTCCCTGAACATCATTTCGTATGATCGGCCTCATGCTCATGCCCGGCGCGGGCATCGGGAAGAGAAGCAAAGCACCGGCAGGAATTGTGAAAAGAACCACTGACGCTCTCTTCATGACCTTCTCCGTTTAGTCCGCAGGTTGAATTTCCAACGGTACAAACCTACCGTCGATCCGCGTCGGCAACCATGACCGATGTCAATATTCGGCAGACAGGCGGTCGGCAGCGCGCAGTTCCGGACGATTCTCCGGATCATGACATATATCATGGTTGCCGGGGAGGGAACGGCGTAGTTTCGTAGCGATTTCAACAGCAACTCAATCACTCGGACAACGGAGGCCGATATGAACATTCGTGATATCATGACGTCGGGTGTGGCATTCTGCACCCCGGAGACCAACCTTGCCGCTGCCGCGGCTTCGATGTGGCAGCACGACTGCGGCGTTCTTCCCGTGGTCGACGAGAAGATGCGCGTCCAGGGAATGATCACCGATCGTGACATCTGCATCGCGCTCGGCACGCGTAATCGACCGGCGGCAGATATATCGGTCGCAGAGGTATCGAAGGGAACTCTCTACGCATGCAGGATCGACGACGATATTCAGTCGGTGCTCTCGACGATGCGCGATCACAAGGTACGGCGGGTTCCGATCGTCGACCCGGAGGGGGCCCTGGCAGGAATCGTTTCGATCGACGATATCGCGCTTCTCGCGCGGGACGGAAAGGGATCCGGAAGCTCGGGCATCACCTATACGGATGCCGTCGAGACGCAGAAATCGATCGTGGCACGCCCGCTCATCTTCACACCCACTGAGAAGATCGGTCGAAAAGCTCCGGCCGCCGAGCCTGCTCCTGTTCACGTCGGCGACTTCGACTTCGAAGAGTAGAAGAATTATCGACCGGCCGCGCAAAAGCTCATTCGATGAATTATCGGATGAGCTTTTTATTTACCGGTATCCGCGACGGATATTTTTTCGGCAGATATTTACCGGGTTGCTCCGATAATTGACATATGTCATGGAACGCGCTTTCAGGGGTCCGTATTTTTGTACCGTGATTAACGCACGATAAACGAATTCGCTTTCCTCAGCTCACATACATCTCTCACACATAACCGGAGATCAGTCATGAATCGCACTCTTTCCAGCACAGTCACGATGTTCGCGCTGGCAGCAGCGGCAACCGGCCTCGCATGGAATACCGCGCATGCTCAGGGATCGCAGAGCACGCTTCGCCTCGGGATCATCGGAGCCGCCAACTACAATTATGTCGACGCGCCGACGCAGAAGTTCGTCGATGTCGCGGGCGATCAGAATTTCGCGGGACACGATTTCTCGCAGGCCGGTGGATTCGAAGCGTATGCCGGAATTGCCGGTGAGTACATGTTCGACGATCTGATCGGGGCAACGCTTCGCGCAACGTTCGATGCGCGCTGCGTGGAGAAGGAGGACGACGGCAGCACCTTCACCCCCCGCCTCCTCTATGTCAGCATCGAGCCGGGCGTACGGGTCAACCTGGGGATGCCGGAACTCCATGGAATGGTCGGTGGAACGGTCGCCGTCAAGGCAAGCGCCGAGTACGACTACACCCCTCGCGCGGGTGAGCAGACACGCACGATCGAGGGAGCCGAGCTTCAGAACGTCAACGATGTGGCGTTCGGCGCATGGGCCGGAGTCGGTTACGATATCCGGATCGGCGACAAGGCCTCCGCCGTCAACTGGTTCGTCACACCGTTCGTCGAGGCGAGCTACCTCTTCGATCAGAAGGAGGCCGACGTGGCAATGGCCGATGAGGAGAGCTGGAATACACTGACGGGGCGTGCAGGAGTGAAGCTGATGGTGCAGTTCTGAAAACGTACCGACTCAGCTTCCGGAGAAGCCCGGGGGACCGGCAGGTTATGCTGCCGGTCCTTTTTTTCATCTTCGGCTTCATCGCGATGAGCCGGATCGGGGTCGTCTCACATATTCACCGTGAATCTCATCGAATCCCCGCCGGCTACGCGTGCGCACAAGAGTCGGGAGTGCCGGTTTTCATGGAGATTCCGGCATATTCGAAGCAACTCGGTTACGATGAGGTCCCCGGGTTCGAGTTCGATCCGACGTGCGGCATCTATCGTTTTCGCGTGGAATTCGTGATACTCCGTCCTCGGAAACGCATCCACGGACGATCTCCCGTATCGGACGGCGTTCGTTCGAACACCACGACGATGATGTCGGCTTCCGATAGGAACGCCTTCTCCTTTCGATGTTAACATTCATGTAAGCTTCCATGGTTATCGTTGAAACACTATATTTGGCGGGTCTTGTCGTATTGCGAGGGAGGAGAGGAGGTTCCAGGAGGTAAGCCAGACCGTTGTTGCCTTCACCTCTCCGACCTCTCATCCCTTCCTCGGGAGACATGCCCCCTCCATAAGAACCTTCGTCGCTTGCGAGAGCGACCCACCCCGACGAAGAGACGACGGTCGGGTCCACTGACAGCATGACAACTTTCGGTCGTTGTTCAACCATATCTATCGCAGCATGAAGTATTTTCTTCTTCCGGCACTGCTTGTCGGCATGGCGTTCACCGGCGCGTTGCAGGCGCAGACGTACAAGGCGACCTATGCCACCAAGCTCTATCTCTCGGGCGGCGGCTCGCCGGTCACGCCCCTGACGCTCCAGGCGCCGTCGCTCGGCAGCCCGTACACATTGACGTTCCCGGCGGACGACGGCGCTTCCAACCAGTTCCTGCAGACCGACGGCTCGGGCAATCTGGTCTGGGCCTCGCTCGGCAGCGGGTTGTTCCCCCTGTCGGCATCGGTCTCGGACGCCGGCATCCTTCTGGACATCACGAACACCGGCGCCGGCGCCGTCGCCCAGTTCGAGATCAACAACGGCTCCAGCACCGCCAACGCGCTGACCGCGATCACCAACGGCACAGGTCTGGCGATCCAGGCCAACGGCGGCGTTCAGGTCAGCGACGGAAACCTGACCCTGGCCAACACCAGCGCCGCCGGACAGTTGCGTCTGCATGAGCCGGCCACGACCGGATCGGACTACACCGCCTTTGTTGCACAGGATCAGTCGGGGAACAATATCACCTATACGCTCCCGGGGACCAACGGCACGGCCGGACAGGCCCTGGTGGTCGCATCCTCGCCGGCTCCCACCGCCACCTCGGCCACCCTCCAGTGGTCCACCGCAGGTGGACTCAGCACCGTCACCCACAACGCCACGCTGAGCGGCAACGGCACCTCCGGCAGCCCGCTCGCCGTCAACCTGGGGAACGCCAACACCTGGACGGCGAACCAGACCTTCGCCGGAGCGTTCACGATCGTGTCGAACGGGCGGATCGCGCTGACCAACAGCGACAACAACGGGCGTGATATCCGCTGGCAGGAGCCGAGCGGCTCGGGCACCCAGTATGTCGGCATCCGCGCGCCGGGCGTGGCCCAGAGCAGCAACTATGTGTGGCCGAACGCCATCGGCTCGGCGGGTCAGGTGCTGACGATCCAGAGCTCGAACTCTGCCGGCTTCAACGACTCGGCCACGCTGACCTGGACGACCCCCGGCGGCAGCAGTTCGTCGACGGTCGACTCGACCCTGGTCGGCGACGGTAGCGGCGGCTCTCCGCTCGGCCTCGATCTGGCGCAGAGCAACGTCTGGACGGCGACGATCACCACGTTCCTCGGCTTCCTGGAAGTACGGAACGAGCCGCTGGTCATCACCAACACCGACAACTCGGCGAACGAACTCCGCATTCAGGAGGCGAGCGGCAACGGCACGAACTACTTCGCGATCAGGGCCGACACCTCGATCGGCACGAACGACGTCTGGATCATGCCGAGCACGGCGGGGACGGCGGGACAGGTACTGGGGATCACAGCGGTGAACACGCCGAGCAACCGCTTCTACACCCTCGACTGGAAGACGCCGACGTCGTCCGCGGCGTACGGCTACACGACCTACAGCGCCAATGCCACGCTTACGACGACGGAAGCAATCGTCGGTGTGAACACGTCGAGTGGGGCCGTCACGCTCACGCTCCCTGCCGCGAACTCCGTCCCCGCGGGGAAGTTCTACATCATCAACAACGAGAGCTCCCCGACGGGGAACACCCTCACCATTAACCGCGCCGGCACCGATCTGATCGACGGCGGCACCAGCACGAGTATCCTCGGAACGCTGATCGGCAGCAGCGGCGCCACCATCTACAGCAACGGTGTCAACGCCTGGTACCGCGTGCCGTAAGGAGACCGGCCCTGCGTATATCGCATCGAATATTTCTACGGTAATGAAACAGGCGGGATTGCTCCCGCCTGTTTCGTTGGCACCCCGCCGGGTCTCTCGGAAGAGACTCGATCTCGATCACTGCCTGACGATCATCACCACGCGGCGCCTGCTCCCCGCGGCCACCTCGACCCAGTAGCTGCCGGCCGGGAGCCCGCTCAGGTCGAGCGTCCCGCTGCGTCCGTCGAGCCGGGTCCGATCGGTCGCGCGGCCGAGGATATCGCGAACCGTCGCCGTCGCGTCGTTCCCCCATCCGTCGCCGAGCTCGATCGTGACCCGATCGCGCACGATGCTCGGATAGACGCGCAGATCGGAATCCGAGGCATCCGCCGCCGGAACCGATGAGACGGCCGCCGTCGGCGTGAACCGATAGACGTGGTTCGGGGACGGAACCCCGTTCAGCGGCTGGAAGAAGGACGCCCCGTCCCTGCCGGTTATCGGATTCTCCGCCGAACCGATCACGAAGAGCCCTTCGAACCAGGAGGTGATCCCTCTGTCGGAGACGACCACCCCTATCGACGGACCGGGAGAGCCGTTGAAGGCGTTTGCGCCGACGATCCGGTTCGGCCCGAAGTGATATTCGATCACCCCCGACTCCTTGAAGACCCATATCTGGAAGTTGACGTAATCGCCGGGATCACCGTCGGAGAGCCCCGCGTTCTTCCACTGAATGATGTAGGCGGTATCCCCCCGGTCGGTCACATCGAAGATGCCGTGCGAGATCGACGACGAGGCATCCTTCGAACGAAGCGAGCTGAGAAAGACCGGCAGGGTGAACTGCGTCGTGTCGCTCACGATAATCAGTTCGCCGTTGGCAAGAACCCCCATGTAGTTCCCCTGTGCCCCGAAATCGACCTTCTGTCCGAAGAAGGTGAAGGTCCGCGGTCCGACCCCCAGAAGGAACTGTCCTCCGTTCCAGTCCGATGTTATCACGGTCGCGCTCGGGAGCTCCGTGTAGTTCCCGTTATGGGCGGTGAAGCTGTAGGAGGGGAAGATATCCTGCGCGTGCAGGTCTCCGCAGAGGAACGCCCCGGCCAGCGCTGCCGCAAGGAGCGCGCCGCTCCGAATTCCCGACCCGGAACGATGTTGTTGCTGACGATTCATACAGGTGGATTGTATTGAGTGATACTACGATATATGGCGCGGCTGTCGCCGGGGATTGCATCCCCTCCCGAAAACATACCAAGGAGGGGGAAGGGCCATCTATCGGATCTTGCTTTTCGAGGGAGCGGAGGAAATCAGGGGAGATCGTTCATCGTCCGGTTCGTCCGGCCGGCGGCGCGGAACTCCGTCGGCGACATCCCGAAGTGACGCCGGAAGAGAAGGCTGAACGAGGTGGGACTTTCAAACCCGACATCGAGACAGACCTCCAGCACCGAGCGGCTGCTTCCGGCCAGAAGATCGCGCGCACGATCGAGGCGGAGCCGGGTGAGATACTGAAGAGGGGTTCTGCCGTGAAGGCTCTTGAAGAGGCGGAGAAAATGATGCGGCGAGAGATGGGCCGCCCGGGCGATCTCGGCAAGCGTGATACGGCGCGAGTAGCCGGAGTGCATGAAGTCGACCGCCAGATCGAGCCGCTGGCTGATCTCCAGCCGCGTGGCGAGGCGGAGCGACGGAATCCTCTTCAGCTCCCCCAGCACACCGCGATGCGCCTCCAGCATCCGAGGGAGCAGGAGATGGAACTGCTCCTCGATCCATCCGCGTGAGGGTCTCTTCCGCTCCCTGATCATGCCGTGGATACGGAACAGGAGCGGGGAAACCGTCTCATCATGACGATACAGCCGCTCGGCGAACCGCACCTCCCCCGCATCGACAACCTTCGCCGGATCATCGAGCAGATGATCGTCCGGGGTCACGATATCGCGCAGCACCCCCTGCGCAAACCCGGGACGGAAGAAGATCCCGAGCGAGTCGATCGCCTGTTTCTCCTCGATGAAGCTCGAATACCGCTGGCCGTGGTTCAGAATCAGGTAATTCCCCTGGTTGAGCGGAAACGTCCGCCCCTGCGACTCATACACCTCCCTCCCGCCGATCACGTACTTGATCGAGAGGGTCCCATGATAGGCCGGGAACGCGGCATCCGCCGCACTGGTCAGCGCGATCATATTCGACCAGTTCATCTCCGGACAGATGAGGTCGAGGCCGGTATCACGGCGCTCCTCGGCGGGGGCGTCGATGAGGATGAGGTAGGACATGGCGTGCAGCTTGATGAAAACCTGGAGGCCGCATTGAGGCGCGGATCATCAAACTACAGCTGAGCGGAAGGATTGTTTCAGGAGGAGAAGCCCTCCCTCACAGAACGGTCAACCGCCCGACATACTCCTCTTCTCCGACATGCAGCTTATACAGATATGTTCCCGGTCGCAGCTCCCCCCGTTCAACTCTCACACGATGTTTTCCCATAGCAAGGTTGCCCATGTCGATCGTGCGTACGACCCGACCGAGCATATCGAGAACACTCATCGAGACGGTACGGGGCATATCGAGCGTAAATTCAATTGAGGCTTCATTCACAAGCGGATTCGGATACACCCGCACCGGAATCGCCGGTTCAGCTGCTCTGCCCGGAACCCCCAGCACCTCCCCACTCCGAAAAATCCCGCGCCCCAGCGTTCCCGCATACAACTGGTTCGGGCCGTGCGCCAGGGCAACCACCCTGACCCCCTCCAGCTCCGAATCGGACCTCGTCCATGTTGCCCCCTTGTCGGTTGAACGGAAGATGCCGTCTTCGGTGCCGGTGTAGACCGTGGAGCCGACCAGAGCCGCCGACCAGACGCTCTTTCCGTAGTAGGTCAGCCCCTCGCGGCTCAGCTCCTCCCAGGTGTCGCCGTAATCGGGGGAACGGAAGCGGTCCATCGATGTCCCCAGGACATAGACGTCCTGCCCGTTGATCGCTATCGAATAGGTCGAAGAGCTGGGGAAATCCCTGAGCTTCGTCCAGCTTCCTCCGGCATCGGTCGAACGGTAGAGGCCGGCGCCGGCCATGACGAACATGTCGGTCCCCTGCACGGCAATCCTCGAGGCGGATTTGACCGGGAAGCTCTCGACGATCGTCCATTTCCCTCCCTTGTCGGTCGAGCGGAGAAGGCCTCCGCCCGAGGCGGCATAGATGGCGTCCCCGACGTGGCTGAGGGAGTAGACGCCTGCCTTGTTCCCGCTGACCCCGGTCATGGTCATGGCGTACCATGTGGAACCGGTTATGGATGTACGGTAAATACCCTTCTCGCCGCCAAGGAGCATCCCCGTGCCGTTCTGGAGTATCACGTTGATCGTCTGGTCCTCCAGCCCGTCGTCGTCCTGACGCCAGGTCCGGCCGAGATCGGGGGAGGAATAGAGGCCGCGATAGCCGGCCGCATACATGACTCCATCCCCGAAGCCGAGCGTGTTGATATCGATATTGGTGATCCCGTCGCTCTTCAGCTCCCAGCCGCTCCCTCCGAACGTGCTCCGATAGATCCCCTTGTTCGATCCCGCGAGCACCTGATCCCGATGCCTGACGACCGCGAAGAACTCCGTCGTGTTCACACCATCGGCGAACTTCTTGAAGTTCCTCCCCCCGTCGGTCGACCTGAAGAGACTCCCCCCTCCGTTGACGTTCTCCGAGGTGCCGACGATCAAGGTATCGCCGGAACTCGCCATCGACTTGATCGACCCGTAGATCCCGAGCCCCCCCTTCGTCCAGGTCGTCCCGGAATCGAGCGATACGAAGACCAACGACTGCCCGATCGCATAGATCCTGGGACCGTCGACATGCAACGCCGCCAGATAGCCCCCGACCCCCTTCATCGACTGCCAGGTGGCGCCGTCGTCGCTCGTCCGCCAGACCCCCTTGCCGAACTCCACCGTCATCGCGAAGACGTAATCTCCAAGCACCGCCATCGAGACGACGTTCGCCCCGGACATTCCCATCATCATCTTCTGCCAGGTGGCGCCGTTGTCGCTCGACCTGTGAACCGCGCCGTCCCATTCCTGCGAGCTGGGCCCGTTGCCGCTTCCCACGAAGATGTACGGGTCCTTGAAAACGAGCGAGGAGCCGTAGATAGGCGTCCCCATCTGCGTCCATGTCTTCGCTCCGTCGACCGAATAGGTCACTCCTGCGGAGAGCGTGTAGAGCGTATCACCGCGCATGGTGAGAGCGCCGAACCCCATCCCCGGGAGCGAGTCGACCCGCGCCCAGCCTGCGCCGTCGTTCGTGGAGCTGTAGAGATTACTGTAGGGATAGGGGGATGAAGCGAAGATCGTCGACCCGTCGCTTACCATCCGCTCGATCATACCGTACGGGCCGGGAAGGTTCGTCCAGTTCTGCGCATGAAGCGCCGGGACCACGAGCAGCGACAGGAACAGGGCAAGAAGGAAGACTCTCGATATCATGAAGGGGAGTGCAATGTTGTTGAAGTACGACCGCGGCTCCATCAGGGCGGCGCGGGACGGAAGGACGTCGGAAGGATCGATTCGTCACACGGAAGAGCGGGGATAATATAGCCTCCATCACATCCACGGCCGAACCAATTACGTATTCGATCAGGAAGACCGGGGAACACCCTCCCTTCCCCAACCCATTTCGATACCGAGGAGCAAGATCATGGAAGATTCACGCACCGAAGCGGACGCGACCGTAGCAGCGGCGACCGTAGTCGCGGCGACCGGGGACCCGATAGAAGAGTTCGGAGCACGATTGCGCGGCAAGCTGCTCCGCCCCTTCGATCCGGGCTACGACGAGGCCCGCCGGATCTGGAACGGCATGATCGACAGACGCCCCGCTCTCATCGTCCGCTGCGCGGGGGTGGCCGACGTGATCGCCTCGGTCGACTTCGCCCGCACGACGGGACTGACCGTCGCCGTGCGGGGCGGAGGCCACAACGTGGCGGGAAACGCCGTCTGCGACGGCGGGATCATGATCGATCTCTCGGGGATGCGGTCGGTCCGGGTCGACCCGGCGGCGCGTACGGCGCGCGTGGAACCGGGGGCAACCTGGGGAGACTTCGACCATGAAACGCTTGCCTTCGGACTCGCCACCACCGGCGGCGTGGTCTCCTCCACCGGCGTGGCCGGTCTGACGCTGGGAGGAGGGATCGGCTGGCTCCACGGCAGACATGGCCTCAGTTGCGACAACCTGCTCTCGGTCGACATCGTCACGGCCGACGGAAGACTGCTCCACGCGAGCAGCGACGAGAACCCCGACCTCTTCTGGGGAGTCCGCGGCGGCGGCGGGAACTTCGGGATCGTCACCTCGTTCGAGTTCAGGCTCCATCCGGTCGATATGGTCGTGGGTGGGCTGGTGATCTACCCGGCGCAGCTTGCGCGCGACATCCTCCGCTCCTACCGCGCGTTCGTCGCGAATGCCCCGGACGAGTTCACCTCGACGGCGATCCTCACCACCTCCCCGGAGGGCCACCCCGTGCTGATCATCGGCGCATGCTACAACGGACCGATCGAGGAGGGGATCGAGTTCATACGCCCGCTCAGGGAGTTCGCTCCCCCCATCGTCGATATGCTCGGCCCGATACCGTACCGCGTGCTCCAGACCATGACCGACGCCGGGTTCCCCGCGGGGATGCTCAACTACTGGAAGTCGAACTTCGTGAACGACCTCGACGACGAATTGATCGATATCCTGCTCGAACGATTCTCCGTCGTGGCCTCCCCGAAGACCGCCCTGCTGATCGAGGCGTGCGGCGGGATGATGCGCCGCGTCGATCCGGAGGCGACGGCGTTCCACCATCGGAACTCTCCCTACAACATTCTGATCGTCGGCATCTGGACCGATCCCACGCGAAACGAGACGAACATCGACTGGGTTCGCGCGACCTGGAACGCGATCCAGCCCTTCTCCTCCGGCGGCGTCTACGTCAATTATCTGGGACGCGAGTCGGATGAAGGATCGAACCGGATCGACACCGCATACGGCGCCGAGAAGTTCGCGCGCCTGACGGCCCTGAAGAACAGATACGATCCGACCAATCTCTTCTCCATGAACCAGAACATCAGACCGACGGTGTGAGATATTCCGTTCGATCCCCGCGATGAACGAAGCGAGCCGCCGGTCACGATATGACCGGCGGCTCGCTCTACGATCATCCTTTCACTCTCACCCGGCCTTCACGGCCATCCTCTCCATCGCCTTCTCGAACCTCGGGTCGTGCCGGAGCGCGGCGAAGTCGGCTTCGTTGCGGGCGTGGTCGACGTGATGGAACCCGACGCCGATCGCACGGTCGATCGACTCGAACGCATCATCGGGACGTCCGCTCAGCGCGTGGACGCACGCCAGGTTGTACCATGTGCTCCCGTCGGTGGGATCGAAGGCGAGTCCCTTGTTGAGTTCTTCTATCGCTTTCGGATAATTCTGTTCCTGCTTCGCCCGCGCGTACCGGGTCATCCACGACTCGGGATAATGGAGTTTCTCCACCTCCTCCGGGGTCAGCGTGATATCCCCGGCCTGCATATTCTCCGCCAGGTGCTCGATCTTCTTGGTCGCCGGAATCGGAATGATCGACGGCGAACGGTGAAGAAGCCATGCGAGCGCGACACCGTAGGGAGAGGCGTTGGTTGAGGTGATCGTCGCCTCCAGCCAGTCCCTGAACTCCACAAGCCTGTGGGCGTTCCGATGCCCGCCGACCGGGGCGTAGGCGATCATGGAGATCCCCTCCTTCTCGCAATGATCGAGCATCGCGGGCCAGGTGGGGTTGAAGTAGATGAACGCCAGCGGGTTCTGCACCGAGGCGATCTCCGCCTCCGCCTGAGCCTCGATCAGAAGCGGGAGCGGGACGTTCGAGACGCCGACGGCACGGATCTTCCCCTCCCGCTGCAGATCGGCCAGCGCGCCGACGCTCTCCTGAAGGGGAACCTGCGGATCGGGACGATGCAACTGGTAGAGATCGATCCGATCGGTCTCCAGCGCCCGCAGGCTCGCCTCGCAGGCCGCGCGAAGATGCTCGGGACGGCCGTTCGGAACCCAGCTCCCGCCGGGACGTGTGAAGCCTCCCTTGGTGGCGATCACCACCCGTTCCCTCCGCCCCCCCGTGAGCGCCTTGGAGATGAGCCGCTCGCCGTGATTCATCTCATCCTCGCCGGCGCCGTAGGCGTCGGCCGTGTCGAAGAACTCCACGCCGTACTCATCCACCGCGCGCTGCAGCAGGTTGATTGCCTCGGATTCCGATGGACGGCGCGTCGCGTCGTTCGAAAGATCCATCATGCCGTAACCGATTTCATTGACCCGGAGGTCGGTCCTGCCGATCTGTCGCTTCTTCATCGTTCGAATCGTGGAATGGAAAGTAAGATTAAACGCCTTGCGATATATACAGATGTTCGACATCCGCTTCGGACGCCGTCAGCTCCCGGAACGGGGGGTGCGAAGGTACGAATATCGGTTCGTTCCGCTCCCCGAAATACTCGATCAATCGCATCTCGATCGATCGTCTGCTCTCCCCGTCCGCCAGATAGCGCTCTTCGACGGCGCGTCTGAGGAAGTCGTGGAAGAAGGTAAGGAGATCGCCGTTCGGAAGCAGGTGATAATCGAGTGCCGTGACGAGCGCGGAGATCCTCATGCGGGAGATGCCGGTGATCTCCACAAGATCGATCTCGCTCAATCCTCCGTCGGACATCCTGATCAACGACATCGTATCGCGGATCGTTTCCGGCGAGAAATCGTTCTCGAACCGCTCCAGCACCTTCTGGAAGAGGTCCTCCGGTCCGGTCACCGCAAGGAATCGCTCGACCTCCCGGTCCAGTTCCTCATGTCTGCCGAAGAGCCGGAGCTCCTCCAGCATCGTACGGAGGAAAAGAGGCTGGCCGCATCTGGGATCGGCGGAGATGCGACGGACGAGATCGACACGTAACGCCTTGCGATATTCCGAGAGGAACCGCACGACGATCGCCTCACGCTCCTCTTCCGACAACGGCCCCAGGTCGAGCCTCTCCCACCCCCTGCTCCGGAGCCGTGCCGCCGCCACCCCCGATGCCGTGGTGACGATGAGTCCGACTCCGGAGGGGAGACGATCCGGAATCCACTCCGGATCGGGTCCGTCGCCGGAGAGCTTGTCGACGCCGTCGACGACCAGGAGGATCTGTCGATTCCCGATACGATCGATAATATCGGCGAACTCGTGCGATATCGTGCCGGGATCTTTCCGGGACGATATCGCATCGCTGAACCTCTCCCCGATCTCCATCATCAGATGCTCCATGACCGCATGATGATCGGTCGCACCCGACCCGATGCCGACATAATGCTCGACGATATGAGCCCCCGGATTCCTCTTCCTGAACTGTTCGGCCCAGAAGGCAATCAGCGCGCTCTTCCCGCTCCCCGGCCCGCCGCAGACGACCAGAGGAGCGCTGTTCCCCCGCGCATGCTCGTTCAGACGTTTCAGATATGTCGCATTGGGAATATATGCGACGCGGCGGCTGAGCGCGAACGCCTCGTGCCGCGCCCGTTCACGTTCCAGCGGCGTGGGGAAGGCGGTGTGGGAGAAGTCGCGGCGGATGATCTCCAGCAGTTCCCCGTGGATCAGTCGCCCCAGAGTCTCGGGATCATCGAACTCCGCAACACGATGTCCCCCAGAACGGACACGATCCTTCAGATTCTCAAGGCGGGCTCCCTCGGTCGTCTCCCCCTCCGATATATCACGTTCCCTGAAGAAGAAGCGGCCGGCCGGGACGCTCTCCGGAGCGTCGAGCGCGCCGTAGCGGAACTCCATGTCGATGATCGACGCCTCCTCCATCACCGCATCCTCGATCCAGGGGTAGCGGGCCAGAAGCTCCGGGTCCTTGTGGATGTCGGTCAGCTCCGGGATGAAGCCGTAACGGTCCCCGGTGATCCCGATGAAATAGGGTCGACAGCGATCTATCTCCTCCAGGCAGGTGCGGATGATCTGTCCCAGGATATAATTCTCGTCGGTCAGCCCCCAGCGGAGATCGACCTCGGTGAAGATGATCCCCCGCTCGCGGCACCGCATACGGATCTCCGGAAAGATCGTCCTGACGAGATGTTCCCGTTCCTCGTGGAGATCCTTGAAGGTCGAGGAGATGAACACACGAAGTTCCGCGCGTGATCTCATGGCGATATGATCCGATTAGACATAAGGGGGGACGGCTTCATGCCTGGAACTGCGGCGGCGAACTTACTGAATCGTGCGATTCATTCCCCTGCCGTAAGAGGCCCGGTCGTCGATCCGCTCCCGGGGCCCATTGCCGTGATTTCGGCCCGATCGGTAATTTCGGGCGATGCCTCGGCCGACGTTGCAGTCATCATTACCAGGAGATCATCATGAGGAAGGGTTCAGATCCCGCGGTACGGCTCGCCGTCGGCAATAAGGGAACATCGGCAACACCGGCGGAAAAGGGGAAGGAAACAACGGTGATCACGCCGTGAGACAACAGGGCAGCTCCATCGAGGAACATATCGCAGTGAATATCACACATCGTCGACTGGCGGCACAGCAGATCACCGGGTCCGGCATGAAGAGACCGGCCGATGTCGTCCGCCGGCTTGGAGCAGTGCAGGCGCAGGATTATCTGGGAGCGCTCTGGGCTGTCGGGCTCCGCATGGAGCCAGGCGCCGTCGAGGCCGATGTCGAGGCGGCCCTTGCCGACGGAAGTATCGTGCGGACATGGCCGATGCGCGGCACGCTCCATTTCGTGACGGCGGAGGATATACGGTGGATGCTCGCATTGATGACGCCCCGTATCGTCGCCCGGAATGCGGCGCGTCTCAAACGTGATTACGGGATCGATCGTGATCTCGTGACACGATCTACCGATCTGATGATAAACGCGCTTCAGGGAGGGAAGAGATTGACGAGGGATGAAGCCTACGCGATGCTGGAGGCGAACGGCGTCCCGGCGGCGAAACAGCGGGGACTCCATCTCCTCTGGTGGATCTCGCAGGAGGGACATATCTGTTTCGGTCCCCGGCAGAAAAAGCAGCAGACCTTCGTGCTGCTCGATGAATGGGTGCCGAAGTCGCGGGTGCCCGATCGGGACGAGGCGCTCGGTGAACTGGCATTGCGATATTTCACGGGGCATGGTCCGGCGACGCTTCATGATTTTGTCTGGTGGTCGGGATTGACCGTGGCGGAGGCGAAGAGCGCGGTGGAGATCGCGGGGACGGGGCTGGTTCGGGAGGAACGTTCCGGGACGATCTTCCGGTCGGGAGTTGACTCCGACTTCCCGCATTCCTCCTCCGTTCATCTCCTTCCGGCGTTCGATGAGTATACGGTCGGGTATACGGATCGCAGCGCGATTCTTGAGGCGGAGCATGCGCGGCTGGCGGTGACGCGCAACGGGATTCTGAATCCGGTTGTCGTTGTTGAGGGGAGGTGTGTGGGGGTGTGGAAGCGGACTCTTGGGAAGGGGGCTGTGGTTGTTGCTCCTGTGGCGTTTACGGAGTTTGGGGGGGATGTTGTTGGGGGGATTGAGGGGGCGGCTCGGAGGTATGGGGAGTTTCTGGGGGTGGAGGGGGTGGTTTCCTTTGAAGAGAACATAAACAGGGAGTCACAGAGGGCACAGAGGTAAGAGAAGAGAGAGAAGAGAGTGAAGAGAGCAAGATGCGAGAGGGGGATGGGGTTATATTTGCAGGGGTGGCCGGTGCATGTATCGGAAAGCGAGCCTCATCCCACTATCGAATCATTACACCGCGGGTCACACCGAATCACGTACTTTTGCCGCTCGATTTACACCGGTCGCATTCCCGACGTCGTGCCCGTCATGCCGGGCTATGCCATTCCCTGATCCCTACGTCACCGCAACGATAACGATAACCACCCCATGCTTACACCCGAACATAACGAGCAACAACAGACCGACGAGTTCGAGTCGACTCTCGAATATGACGAACAATTCCATGAGGAGGAACGCCCTTCATCGTTCTTCACGGTAGTCGGCGAGGCGATCCGCGGCTCGATGCGCGACTATACGAAAGGGCCGATCGACAAGGCGATTCTCTTCCTGGCGGTCCCGATGGTGCTGGAGATGTTCATGGAGAGCATCTTCGCCGTCGCCGACGTCATGTACGTCTCGCGACTTGGAGCGGACGCTGTCGCGGTCGTCGGCCTTACAGAGTCGATGCTCACGATTGTTTATGCCATCGCCATGGGACTCGGCATCGGCGCAATGGCCATGATTGCCAGACGGATCGGCGAGGGGGATCGCGACGGAGCGGCCCGCGCCGCAGTACAGTCGATCCTGCTGGCGATCTTCGTTTCCGTTATCATCGGCATCGCCGGCGTCATCCTGGCGCCCGACCTGCTGAAGCTGATGGGAGGATCGCCGGAGGTGATCGAAATGGGGACGCCGTTCATCCAGGTGATGCTGGGAGGAAATCTGTCGATCGTCCTTCTGTTTCTTATCAACGCCATCTTTCGCGGGGCGGGAGACGCTGCCGTGTCGATGCGCGTGCTGGCGCTGGCGAATGTGATCAATATCGCACTGGCGCCATGCCTGATCTTCGGACCGGGACCGTTCCCTGAACTAGGAGTGACCGGCGCGGCCATCGCCACCACCATCGGACGCGGCATCGGAGCGCTCTTCGCAATCTCCATGCTCTTCCGGTCGCGATCCCGCGTCAGGGTTCACAGGCATCATATTCGCCTTGATTCCGAACTGATGCGTCGCATCACGGGGATGTCGACGTCGGCCGCGCTGCAGGTATCGGTCGGCATGATAAGCTGGGTAGCCCTTGTCCGCATCGTCTCCTCGTTCGGCAGCGAGGCGGTCGCCGGCTATACGATCGCAATGCGAATCATCATGTTCGCTCTGCTCCCCTCGTTCGGCATGAGCAATGCGGCAGCGACAATGGTCGGGCAGGCGCTCGGCGCAGGTCTGCCGGACCGGGCGGAGAAGGCCGTATGGCGCACGGGTTTCTTCAACGTCATCTTCCTGGGGGCCGTGGGAGTGCTCTTCGTACTCTTCGCCGAGCCGATCATCCACCTCATCACGAGTGAGGAGGCGGTCGTCCCGTACGCAGTCGATGCTCTTCGTATCGTGGCGGCCGGATTCCTCTTCTATGCCTACGGCATGGTGTTCACCCAGTCGTTCAACGGAGCAGGCGACACCCAGACCCCGACCTGGATCAACATCGGCGTCTTCTGGTGCTGGGAATGTCCCCTGGCATACGTTCTCGCCGTCCAGATGGGGATGGGCCCGCACGGCATCTTCCTCGCCGTCGCCATCGCCTTCTCGACGCTGGCCGTGGTAAGCGGCATCATATTCAAACGCGGCGCGTGGAAAAAGCAGAAGGTCTGATCCCCCAAGGGGGCACCCCTTTCATGGTGCCCCTCTCTCTTCTCTTCACTCTGTGCCCTCTGTGACTCCCTGTTTATTTCTCTTCTCTCTTCTCTCTTCCCTCTGTTTATTTTCTCTTCTCTCCTCCCTCCCCCCTCGAATGCGTATGTTTGCCCCACTCACTCTGCCGACATCCGATACGGCTATTCCCCCGATAGCCCCACGGATACCCTCATCAACATGATCTCCCGTTCCGGATCAACATGTCCGATACGCTCCGCCAGGTAGGGAACGACTCGGAAGCCTCACGACGGCTTGCGGAGTCGTGGGGAATCTCAGGATTCCGCTTCTACAACGAGACCGATTCCACCCAGAACATCACCCGAGGTCTGGCCGACTCCGGCGCTCCCGCCTGGACGCTCGTGGCCGCCGACTACCAGACCTCCGGACGAGGACAGCACGGACGCGTCTGGCGCGGCGCATCGGGCGCCTCCCTCATGTTCTCCCTTCTGCTCCGCCCCCGTTCTCCCGGCGCCATGACGCTGCTGCCGATACGCGCCGGCATGGCGATCGCCCGCGCCATCGACAGGCTCCTCTATCTCCCCCGCGACGTCATGCCGCAGACGAACATCAAATGGCCCAACGATCTGATTCTGGGGGACGGCAAGGTGGGGGGTGTTCTCTGCGAGGGGAGCATCCGCGGCGATCAGTCGTATGCGATCCTCGGCGTCGGCCTCAACGTGAAGACGTTTCCGGTCCATCTGGAGGATGTCCGCGACATCCGCATCGGTTTCCTGGATGAGTTCCTGCATCCCGATACGACACGTCTGGAGCTTCTCGGCACCATCATCGACGCCCTCCGCTGCTGCCGCGAGCTCGAGTCGGAATCTCTTTCCGTCGACGAACTCAAGGAGTATTCAAGCCGCGACTGGCTGCGGGGAAAGGCCCTGGCGGCCCCGATCGTCGGACGCGCGTCAGGGATCAACCAGATCGGTCACCTTCTTGTCGACAGGGGGAGCGGACGGATCGAAACGGTGCTGACGGGTCGCATCGCTCTTCGATAGGAATATCGTGAGCGTTCATTCTCCGATCCGATGATGAAGCAACGGAAGAAGGTTCACCTCCGTATCAGCTTCACAAGCCCCACGATGACGGTCATCGGCAGCCAGACCCACAGCAGAGGGCGGCTCCCATGAACCCGTGTGTGAAGGCCGACGCCATGATACCAATCCCCCCTGTATCTGTATGCGACTATGAGAAAACGAGCCGGGGGATTATCGAATAACGATAATCCCCCGGCTTCCATCTCTTATCCCTTGCTGAACTTCGCCTTCAGATCGTCCAGTGTGAACTCATGCTGCTTCGGGGCGGAGCCGGTGTCGCGCGGCCGGCCGCCGGAGCGTCCCTGGGGTCGGTCCTGGGTTCGCATGGTGAGGCTGATCCGCTTCAGCTTCTCGTTGACCTCCAGCACCCGGACCTTCACCACCTGCCCCACCTTGACAACCTTCTTCGGGTCATCCACGTAGCGGTCGGCAAGTTGCGATATATGTACCAGTCCGTCCTGGTGGACGCCGATGTCGACGAACGCTCCGAAGTTCGCCACGTTGGTGACGACCCCTTCCAGCTCCATGCCGGGACGGAGATCGGAGACCTCCTTCACCCCCTCCTTGAACGTGGCGTAGCGGAACTCGGCGCGGGGGTCGCGTCCCGGCTTCCGGAGTTCGGCGATGATGTCGCGCAGCGTCGGTTCACCTACCGCCTCGGTCACGTAGCGTTTCAGATCGACCGAGGCGAGCCGCTCCGGCACCTGGGTGATCTCCTCGGCCTTTACCGCCAGATCGCTCGCAATATGATGTACGATGCCGTAGCTCTCCGGATGCACGGCCGTGTTGTCGAGGGGATCATCCCCCCCTCTGATCCTGAGAAATCCCGCCGACTGCTCGAACGCCTTCGGCCCGAACTTCGGCACCTCCATCAGCGCCTTGCGGCTTTTGAAGGCTCCATGCTCGTTCCTGTAGGTCACGATATTCTTCGCGACGGTGGAGGTAAGCCCGGCCACGTAGCCGAGCAGTTCCTTGCTGGCCGTGTTGAGATCGACCCCGACGTAGTTCACGCAGCTCTCCACCGTCTCTTCCAGCTTCTTCTTCAGCAGCTTCTGGTCGACGTCGTGCTGGTACTGTCCCACTCCTATCGACTTCGGATCGAGTTTCACCAGCTCGGCCAGCGGGTCCTGGAGCCGGCGGGCGATGCTGACGGCGCCCCGGATCGTCAGGTCGAGGTCGGGGAACTCGTCGATGGCGACGTCGCTGGCGGAATAGATCGACGCCCCCGACTCGTTCACCATCACCTTGATCGGTTTACGATCCAGTTCGCCGGTTGCCTCGGCGACGAACTCGTCGGTTTCGCGGCCGGCGGTTCCGTTGCCGACGGCGATCAGCTCGATTCCGTACTTCCCGATCAGACCGCGCAGCGTGGCGGCGGCGCGGTTCCGTTCCCCCTGCGACTGATGCGGGAAGATCGTCTGGTATTCCAGCAGCTTCCCCGTGGTGTCGATCGCCACCACCTTGCATCCGGTCCGGAAACCCGGATCGACCCCGAGCGTCGGCTTCATGCCGGCGGGACTGGAAAGAAGGAGCTCCCGCAGGTTCGCCTCGAACGTCCTGATCGACTCGAGATCGGCGGTGAGCTTCTTGTCGTACCTGACCTCACCGATCAGCGAGAACTTCATCAGCCTGTCGAAGGCGTCCTTGAGCATGGTACGATAGAAATCCCGCACCTCGCCGCTTCCCCCCCGAATCTCTCTCGCCTCCAGATATGATGTCACCACATGCTCGTCGAAGAGGAGATCGAACGAGAGGACCCCTTCCTCCTCCCCCCGCCGCATGGCGAGCATATTATGCGGTGCGATATTCTTGACCGGCGCCTTGAAGTCGCGATACATCTCGAACTTCGTCGTCCCTTCGGGGAAGGCATCCTTGACTCTGGAGACGAAGACCCCTTCGTTGAGGAAATAGTCGCGCAGGTAGGCGCGCAGCTCCGCCTTCTCCGAGACCTCCTCCGCAAGAATATCGGATGCCCCCTGCAACGCCTCGGCGGCGGTGGCGACCCCCTTCTCGTCGGAGAGGTACTTCATCGCCTCCAGGCGCAGTTCGGTCGCCGGAGCATCGGGAGCGTTGAGCGAGCGGATCAGTCCGGCCAGCGGCTCCAGTCCCTTCTCGCGGGCGATGGTGGCGCGGGTGCGGCGTTTCGGCTTGTAGGGGAGGTAGAGATCCTCCAGCTCGGTCTTCTGCAGGCACCCCTCGATCCTGGCCTTCAGGTCGTCGGTGAGCTTACCCTGCTCGGCGATCGATTCCAGGATCGCCTTCTTCCGGTCCTGAAGCTCCGTCAGATATGTAAAGCGATCGAAAAGATCGCGAAGCTGAATTTCGTTCATCTCTCCCGTCCGCTCCTTCCGGTAGCGGGCGATGAAGGGAACCGTGGCGCCCTCGGCGAAAAGCGCCAGCGCGCTCTGCACCTGGTACGGTTGCAGCGACAGTTCCTCGGTGAGAATCTGTGGGATGTTGACCATGAATGACAATGCGTGAGATACGTGTGTATGGATCGTATTGAAGGGATGCGGGATACGCGGAGCAAACCGCTCGTTCCGCGCGTGATGCGGTCGAACGGATCGCATCGGGACCGACTTCAGGGGGGCCGATGCGGCGATTGCTCCGCATCGGCTATCTTTGGCGTTTCACGACACTTTTTCGGACGCGACAATGCCACATATCGAGCTTCCTCCCGGACTGCCGGGAATATCGGGACTTCTCGCCTATTCGCCGGAGACGGCACGTCCCCTCATGCTTCTGGCGCAGACCCTTCTGCGCGCCCCCTCCACCCTGACCCCCGGAGAACGGGAGCTGGTCGCCGCCTGCGTCTCCGGCCTGAACGAGTGCGATTTCTGCGCCCGCAGCCATGCCGGGGCGGCGCAGGCGCTGCTGGAGAACGACGCGGCACTCGTGGAGCAGGTACGGAACGACTACGAGTCGGCGCCGATCACCCCGAAGCTCAAGGCGCTTCTGGCGATCGCAGCGAAAGTGACGAAGGACCCTCGGAAAGTATCGCCCGACGACATTGCGCGAGCCCGCGCCGAAGAGGCGACCGACAGGGAGATCCACGACGTGGTGCTGATCGCCGCCGCCTTCTGCATGTACAACCGCTATGTGGACGGCCTCGGCACATGGACCCCGGACGACCCCGGGATGTACCTCCTCGCCGGACAGCGCCTCGCCGAGCATGGATATGCCCGATAGATCGTATCAGGATCATTGAACGGCCGGCGGCAGCGACATGCTCCCGCCGGCCGTTCGGTTTTAGAACTCGGCGTAGCCGGGGGTACGGGGGAAGGGGATCACGTCGCGGATGTTCTTCATCCCGGTCAGATACATCACCATCCGTTCCAGTCCCAGCCCGAAGCCGGCATGCGGTGCCGAGCCGTACTTGCGCAGCTCCAGGTACCACCAGTACGCCTCCTCCGGCAGCTGATGGCCCCGGATCTTCTCCAGCAGCACATCGTGCCGCTCCTCGCGCTGGCTTCCGCCGATGATCTCTCCGATCCGGGGCGCCAGGACGTCCATCGCGCGCACCGTCTTGTCGTCGTCGTTCAGGCGCATGTAGAACGCCTTGATCTCCTTGGGGTAATCGGTGACGATCGTCGGCTTCTTGAAGACCACCTCGGTCAGATAGCGCTCATGCTCGCTCTGCATATCGATACCCCACCGGACGGGGAACTCCCAGTTCCTGTCGGCCTTCTCCAGAATCCTTATCGCATCGGTATACGTTACATGCTCGAAGCTGCTCTCGGCGACATGCTCCAGGGTCGAGAGGACCGTATCGTCGATCCGCTTGTTGAAGAACTCCAGATCGGGCATGCAGGTATCCATCACATGCGCGATGATATACTTCAGGAACTCCTCGGCGACCCTCCGGTTGTCGTCCAGATCGCAGAAGGCCATCTCCGGCTCGATCATCCAGAACTCGGCCAGGTGGCGCGGCGTGTTGGAGTTCTCGGCGCGGAAGGTGGGGCCGAACGTATAGATGTTGGTGAAGGCGGTGGCGAAGATCTCCCCTTCAAGCTGGCCGCTCACGGTAAGGAACGACGGTTTGCCGAAGAAGTCGTTCTCGTAGGCGATCCCCCCCGACTCGTTGCGGGGAAGGTTCATCAGGTCGAGCGTGGTGACCCCGAACATCGCCCCCGCCCCCTCGGCGTCCGAGGCGGTGATGATCGGCGTGTGGACGTAGAGGAATCCCCGCTCCTGGAAGAACTTGTGGATGGCGTAGCAGACCGCGTTCCTGACGCGGAAGACGGAGCCGAACGTGTTGCTCCGCGGGCGCAGGTGGGCGATATCCCGCAGGAACTCCATCGTATGCCCCTTCTTCTGGAGCGGATAGGTGGCGGGATCGGCGGGACCGTAGAGGTGGATCGCGGTCGCCTTCAACTCCACCGCCTGACCCGCCGCCGGCGACTCCACCAGTTCGCCGCTGATCCGCACGCGTGCGCCCGTGGTCACCCCGGCCAGCGTCTCGTCCGGTATCGTGCCGGCATCGATCACCACCTGCAGATCCTTGCTGGTGGAACCGTCGTTGAGCTGAAGGAAGGAGACTCCCTTGCTGTCGCGCCGCGTCTTCACCCAGCCGTGCGCGTCGACGGTGGAGCCGACCGGCCTGGTGAACATGTCCTTGATATAGTTTCCCTTGTCGATCATTGCTGAATATCGAAAAAGCAGAAAGATCCCTCTACGAGAGGTCCTTCCAGGTGAACGTTGCCTGTGGAATACGGACTCGTGTGGTACTCCGGCGCGCCGGCCGCCGGGCTTGTTCGCTGAACGGCTACAGTTCCGCCGGATTAAGCGGGCGACTCTTTCCCTCCCTGGCGAACAGAAGACGGCGCGAGAGGATCGGCACGGCCGGGGAATGCTCCCCCGCCCCCGTCGTGAACGCGCGCGACGCGATATGAACGTTCCCCTCCGGGAACGGATGAAACGAGGCTGGAGTGCTCGACGCTGATATCATCATGCCGGATCGCATGCCTGAAGTTAGAACGGGCGCGGTGATTTCTCCAACATCCGTTTTCCGGAGACCGATCCGCGACCCCACGACGAAACGGACGCCCCGCGCCAAGAATATCGTTACATGCTATACCGGTTCAGGAGCCGTCGCGGCCCGCATCCGTATCCTCTCCGCCTCGGCCATCTTGCCGAGCTGGATCAGCGCCCCTTCCAGAAGGGAGGCGATCTCCGCATCGTCGGGGATCGCGGCGAGCGCCGCCTGGAGCAGCTCCTCGGCCCCTGCCGCATCGGCTTCCCGGAGCACGCCCCGGGCGACCCGCAGAACCAGCGAGCGGCGGCGGTTCTCGAAATCCTCCCGCGCGGCCGTGAAGAACTCCTCGAAGAGCGTGGGGAATGGAATCTCGGCTCCCGATATGCGCAGCGCGCCGATGAGCGACGGAACGGCGCGGATGAACGATCCCTCCCGCATCGCCCGCTCCGCCTCCCCCAGCAGCCGGTCGGCCTCGATCAGATCGACGTCGACAAGATCGAGATTGAGGCGCGGGGTCGGCCCCTCCGTGCCGATCGCCTCGTGGCCGATGATCTCGCGCACCCTGTGGACCGAAAGATGGAGCGTCTTGCGGGCGTCGTCGAGTTCGGGGATGTCGATCGCCGCCAGCCGCGTGAACTCGCGCTGCCCCAGGGGCCGCGCCAGCATCCGATCGGCGACCAGAAGCCCCAGCAGTGTGCGGAGCCGCTGGCCCCGGACGCGGGTCGGTTCCTCGCCGGGGAGCTGAACTTCTATCGTGCCGAGCATGGTGAGCTTCACCCTGTCGCTCCGCCCTCCGTTCCCCCGATCCACGGAATGGGCGGCGGAGAGTTCCGCGATCCTCACCTTCCACTGGGCAAGCTCCCCTCTGGAGAAGAAGGAACGGTAGCGCGTGACGATCGCCACCATGAAGGGGAAGAGACATCGTTCATCGAGCCATTCCATCGACCCCTTGAGCGCCGCCTGGATCTCCCCGCGCAGCTCGGTCTGAAGCCCCGGAAACGGACCGTCGGCCGCGCGGATCAGCAGATCGATCGCGGCGCGGCGGCTCAGGATGTCGTCGCGGCGGACGATCGGCGCGGCGAGGATGTCGCGAGCGATCTTCCCGGCCGCGTCGGAGTCGGCTCCCTCGCGGAAGAGGGAATCGACCAGCCTGCAGAGAAGATCGCCGGAATCGTCGTCGCACGATATTTCAAGCAGATCCTCCTGCTCCCCCCCGGTAGCCATGAGAAGCATAATGCGATACTTTGCCGACTGCACCTCGTCGGCCCCCAGAAGGTATCGGGTCATGATCCGTTTCGTCCAGACGGCATCCCCGCGGAGCGCGCCGACGGAGGCGAGGCGGTCGCCGGAGAGAAGAAGGAAATGGATGCGGACCTCCTCCGGTATCTCCTCGTGCGCCGCCAGCAGCTCCCGTTCCACCTGTTCCAGCTCGACGCCGAGCGAGGCGCGGCAGCAGAGGCTCAGCAGGAAGGCATGCCAGTAGCTGTGCGCCAGCGACCGCTCCTTGAATCGCGGCACGACGATTTCCAGGCGCTTCAGCACCGACCGGACCTCCCCGGTCGCCATCTCGAACTGCGATATCTGCCAGATCAGCTCCACATCGTCCGGGTCGGCTTCATCCTCCAGCCGGTCGATGCTCTCCTTCAGTCTGTCGAGCTCCTCCGGGGTGTCGAAGCATTTCAGAAGATGGGGGAAGACGACCCTGTGCATCCGTGCCTTGACCTCCGCGGAGACCTCGGGGGAGCCGATGATCTCCTCGAACCTGTCCCGTATAATACGGAGCATGTCGAGGTCGTACGACATCCCCGCCCCCTGCGCCACGTTCCGGAGGAACTCGACGTACTCGCGGCCGGAACGTATATCGGGGAACGATTTCATCAACTCTTCCACCTCCCGCCAGATCTCCCTGTTATCCTCCTCCCGCCTGCGGCGGAAGTTCCAGCGGAACTTGTGCGTCAGCGCCTGCACCCTTCTGTTGACGAACTCGAGATCGCGCGGCTGTTCGGTGATCGCCAGGAAGAGGTTGGCGATCCGCTCGAACTCCGTGCTCACCGTGTCGCGCCGGAGCAGCTGCAGCTTCGTGTTGAGGAGCTTGGCGTGCGTGGCGCGGCGCGACTCCTCGTCGAGCGACGGCGAGAGAAGATCGAACATCTGCTCGGCGATGCTCCAGAGCGGGAGCGCGAGCCTCCAGTCGCTCGTGCGGTCCAGCCCCTGCGCCACAAGGAGCGTCCGCAGCACCGCGTCGCCGACCGTATCGGGGGGCGCCGAACTCTCCCCCATCCTGCCGTCGATGAGCTGGAAGGGGACGATGGAGTAGAGGGGAAGCCCGGAGGCGATCAGATCGAGAAGCCTGTCGATCTCGATCGTCGCCGCCTCCGCGAACCGTCTGTGCAGCAGCGAATGGGTGAAGGCGAGAAGCTGCCGTGTGCTTGCGGCGCCGTGCAGCGCGGGCATCTGGGCTCCGGAGGGGGCCACGATCCCCTTGAAGACGAGCGATTCGATGATCGCCTCCCCCTCCGGGATCAGCGCCTTGACCGTCTCCTGCGCCACGACCTCCCCCAGACAGGCGATCTCCTCGGCGATACGCCGCTCCTGATCGTTCAGGTGGACCGCCATCCCTTCCGACAACAATCTCACATTACGATCGAGTGTGTCGGCGAAGGCCGCCGATTCCAGTCCGACCCTCCATGTCCCGTTCCCCTGCTCCTGCACCAGCGAGCCGGACTTGATCGCCCCCCGCAGCGCCGAGCGGACGGCAAGGGGATTCCCCGCCGTCGCCGCCAGGAACGGCGCGATCAGCCCCGGATCGATCCCCCCCCCGAGGACGCTCGCCAGCAGCTCCGCCATCGACTCCGAGTTCCACCCGGAGAGCTCGATCTCGTCGATGATGTAGCGTTCCAGCACCCCGCGCACCACAAGATCCTGCGGCCGCGCGGCGCAGAGGAGCGCGATCTGCTCGTCGGCGAGGGCCGAGAGGATCGTGGAGACGTCGGCGATATTCTCGAAGGTGAAGAGGTGGATATCCTCGATGACGACGATCGTCGGCCGCAGCCGCGCCAGACGCCGAAGGGAGGCGATCACCGATCCCGCCTTCTCCTCCGGCTCGATCTTCAGGTTCGGATGAAGGGAACCGAACCGCCAGAGCGCGCGGGCCAGCAGCGGCACGATCGCGGCGGGGGATTCCGGATAGAGCTTCGTCTGGATGACGCCCCCTCCCCCCTTGACGATCTCGGCGATCGCCTCCTCGATCAGCCGGCTCTTGCCGACGCCCGCCTCCCCCATCAGCAGAAGCGCCTGGAGACCGGGCGCCTCGCCGCTTCCGCGCCAGAATTCCACGATTCTGTGCAGCTCGATATCCCGTCCGGTAAACGGAAAAAGGCCGTGGTTGATGAAGTCGATGAGAGAGCGCATGGTCTCGGAATCCTGAAGATGCGTCGGTATCGTCGCGTCGGCGGATGCGGGGAGCCGGAAACCGGCCGTTCCACATCCACCGACAGAATATTCACGCCGAAATCGTGCGAAGTTACGCCGGACGTCGATAAATGAAAGCGGTTTTCCGACTGACGATAATCGCTCCCCGTACATTGATAAGGTATACGATCGCTCCGCCGCCGGTCCGCTTCCCCCCGGACTCCCCTTCGCGCGGCGGACGATCATCAGTCGAGGAGATGAATATGCACGATCCGATAGTTATCGACGAGGCTCTGCTCCCCCTCTGTGCCGTCGAGGATATCATGCACAGCGACCCGTTGCAGGCGCTGGAGATGGCACGGGAGGTTCACCGCGCCGCGATCGCCACCGGCAATCCCCTCATCATCGGCATGTCGCTGACGACCCTGGGCCGGTGCGAGGGGCTCGTCGCGCAGTTCGATGACGCCCTGGAGCATATGCTGGAGGCCCAGGCCCTCTTCGAGGCGAAGAGAGCCGAGGCGCAGCTCGGTCTGGTCCTGAACGAGATGGGGCTCGTCCGCTTCATGATCGGCGACAACGCGACGGCGTACGATCTGTTCAGGCGAAGCCGGAGGGCGGCCGCGCGCGCCGGTCGTGAGAGGCTGGCGGCCGTCGCCCTGAGCAATCTCGGGAAGGTGGAGGCGATCATCGGGGATCAGGTGAAGGCGCTGGAGATGTTCGCCGAGGCGATCGAAGTCTTCCACCGTCTGGGAGAGAGAGGGGCCGAGGCGCGGGCGCATGAGGGAATCGGCTGCATCAATATCGGGATGGGAAATATCTCCCCGGCTATGGAGAGTCTGGCCAGGTGCCTGGAGATCCTGGAGGACCTTGGGGAGACCGATGCCGTCGCCGTCACCAACATCAACTTCGGCAACGCGCTGCAGGAGTTCGGCGATTATGCGGGGGCGCTGGAACGGTACCAGGAGGCGCTCTCGATCGCGGCGATGCTGGGAGATCGTCACGTCATGGCCGGCGCGCTCATGAGCATCGGCGAAGCCTCTCTCCTGCTGGGACGAACGACACAGGCCGAGCTCCATCTTGGGAACGGGATCACCCTCTGTAGAGAGATCGGAGAACGGCCGATGCTGGGGGAAGGCTTGCGGGCGCTCGCCGAACTCTCCATGAAGCGGAACGATCCGGAAGGGGCGGCCGCTCATATCAGGGAGTCGATCGAGCTGCTCCGTCATGCCGGAAGCCGCAGAACGCTCGCCCGCGCCCTGCTGACGGAGGGAGAACTCCATCTGCGCCGAGGGGGGACGGAAGAGGCTCTGAAGTGCTGTGTCGAGGCGCTGGAGATGGCCGAGGGGGTCGCCGCGCGGCCGGTGGCCGCGGAGGCGCACAGAGTGTTCTCGGACATTTATGTCGCACAGGGAGACTTCGAGCGGGCGATGAAGCATCTCCGCCTGCGTCACGAAACCGAGCTTGCCCTCTACAGGGAATCGTGCGACAAGAGTCTCAAGAACCTGAAGGCGCTCAACGAGCTGGAACGGCAGAAGCAGCGAGCCGAGCTTCTCGCGGTGGAACTGGAACGGGCAGGTCGCGAGGCGGAGATCATGAACGGCAACCTGATCACGATGGCGACGAGTCTGGTGGAACACAACGAATATCTGGAATCGATCCGTTCGGCGCTGATCGGGATGAGCGGAGATTACGACGGAGAGGCGCGCGCCGGACTGCGCCGTATCGCCTCGGAGATACGGGCGCGCACCGGCGGAGAGGAACAGTGGTCGGTGTTCGAGGAGCAGTACAGGCGGCTTCACGGCGATTCCATCCGCAACCTCTCGCACAGTTTTCCGGAACTTTCGCCGACCGAGCTGAAGGTCTGCGCGCTGCTGACGCTCGGCCTGGCGACCAAGGAGATCGCGGCAATCCTGAGCGTGACGGTCCGCTGCGTGGAAACACACCGCTATGCGATCAGAAAGAAGCTCGGGCTGGCGCCGGGGGTGAATCTGATAGGATATCTGATGGGGAGATTATAGTGATGGATGTATAGATCATCATCCCGTTCGTTGAGGACTACACGATTTGCAGCATACACGATCTCCCGCCGATCCCGGGAGGGATGGTGCGCACCCGCGGTACTGAAGAATTCTTGGAGGATTGTCGGGGCTACATCCGGTTCGCCCCTGCGGGGCTTCGAAGAGTGTCATATTGATATGATATTTATTCAGATTTTCTGATCGGTTACTGAGCGGTTCACTGGTGAATTCATGCATGGATCAATATCGATTCGATGTGTGGTTCTCAATAACATCCTCTGTAAAATATCCATTTCCATCGCCATCACTTCCGTGTTTCAACATCGTATTATCCGTTTTTGTGTGATCACACAAAAATCACATCAATGTGTCAATTCATGACATCCCTGTACGATATTCATGATCCCGCTTAGTAGTTTTTTAGTAGCGATCCCGCCGCAGCACCATCGTAGGTTTGCATATCGATTTCAACACGATCGACGTTTCCACAGCGAACGGGATGAGAGGAAGCTAGCGCCCTCAACCTGACGACGCACACCAGAACACAATACGAATCCAGAGAGGAAGCAGAACAATGAAGCCATTCAGAATCCGCGGTCCGGTGGCCGCGGCACTCTTCGGACTTGCCGTTTTCACGGCCTCCGCGTCCGGCGACCCGGTCCGGGAAAGTCACCCCAGAATTCTTCTCGACTCCACGACCAGGGCAAAGCTCATTACGAAGAAGAACAACGTCGACCCCTCATGGACGGCACTGAAGAGCAGGGCCGATCAGCTCAAGGGGTACCCGGTGGAGCCGTTCACCTACAGCACGCGCGGCAACTGGTACAGCAACAGAATCTTCTACGGCTACCAGGGAACGGAGTGGTACGAGGCCGTCATGCCGCTCGGGCTGGCCTATCAGATGACCGGCGATACCCTCTACAGCTCGAAACTGCTGCAGCTTGCCGATGAGATCCTCCGGGCCGAAAATGACCCGGCCAACAAGCCCCCGACGGGGATGTCGCCGATGCGGGTCAACATCTCATACGCATCACGATATGTCTGCCCCACGGTCGCCGTTATCTACGACTGGTGCTACGACCGCCTGGGGGATGCGCGAAAGGCGAAGATGATCACGCTGATGAACACCTATTTCGACAGCCTGCGGAGCAGCTACAACTATCAGTCGTACGAAAACAACGGTCCGGCGATCGGCAACTACTTCGGCGGCCATCTCTTTGCCGTCGCCTACATGGGCTACGCCACCTACGGCGACAACCCTCGCGCCCAGCAGATGATCGACTGGGCCCGCATCCGGTTCGACGGCGCCACGTCGTCGCTCCTGACGGCCGGCGACATTCCGACCTCCAACAGGGTCGCCGCATTCAACGGCCCCTACCCCTCCGAGTTCGAACGCCGTCAGGGACTTGCCCCGACAGGAGCCCCCTTCAAGGGAGGGTTCAACTTCCAGGGATGGTCCTACGGCCCGAACGAGTTCGTCAGGACCGTGGATTACATGCTCACGGTGAAGTCCGCGACGGGAGAGGATCTCACGGCCGCCCACCAGGAATGGTTCACCACGATGTTCCGCTCCCTGAAGCACGCGCTGATGCCGAACAGGATCGTCATCGACCCGGTCGGCGACTGGGGAGGCAACCAGGGGTCGGTGATCAGCCGCAGCCTCCCGGCCCGCGTGGCGCATGTGCTGGCGAACACCGCCGACAGCGCCGCCGTCCAGCACTTCGTCTACACGGAGATACCTCAGAATACGACCTACGGCTACTACGCGAAGGATGTGCAGATCTATGCGATGCCGGCGTGGGAGCGGTTCTACTTCGTCGATCCGGCCCGCACATCGACTCCAGGCCAGTTCCCCCTCTACAATTCCCCCTTCGCCCCTGCATACCCGAAGGGAACCCGCGGCAACGGAGCGATCCCCCGCTTCACCTGGCGCAGCGGATGGGATACCTCGGCCACATGGATGGGAGCGGAGATGGGGGCAGCCTTCTACGGCGATCACCAGATGAACCACGCGGGTCATCTCTACATCACTCGCGGACGCGACCAGCTCCTGATCAGCCCGAGCAACTGGCGCGGCGCCGCCCCCGGAATGGGAGTGATCGGCAGCGGCATCAGCTACGTCGTCCACTCCAGCCTGAAGAACACCCTCTTCTTCGACGACTACGGAGACTATCAGCGGACGAGCGTCGACCAGCACGGCGGGCAGAGCAACGCCGGATGCGATCGCGTGACGGCGGCCGGGATGAACGCCGCGCACACCTATCTGCGGAGCGATCTTTCGACCGCATACAACAACACGATATGGCCCCGCGTCGCCGCCGACACCGTCAACAGGAAGCTGGAGCACTTCTATCGCACTATTCTCTATCTGCGCAACTCGAACATCGCCGTCGTCCACGACCAGGTGAAGGCGAAGGCCTCGACCAACCCGCGCGGAGCGTACGAGAAGCATCTGCGATGGCACTTCCCGGTTTCTCCGGTCATCAGCGGGAAGAGCGTGCGGGCCAGCCACGGCGCCTCGACGTTGTACCTGCACACGCTCCTGCCGACGGCTCTCTCGCTGAAGAGCACGAGCCTCGTCAGCAACCCGGACAACCGGTGGGGCTCCAGCTTCAACTACGCATTCAACAGCTCCACCTGGAGGGTCGAGGTGAGGGATACCGTGAACCCGCTCGAACTGCCGTTCCTCACGGTGATCCAGACCGGCCCGGCCTCGGCTGCGGAGATGACGACGGCGACGATCACCGCCGCCGACTCGCTGATGATCGGCGCGCGGATCGCCTCTCCCTCCGGGATCGACTACGTCCTCTTCAACAACCGGCCGGGCGCAGCCCCGACGGAGATCACCTCGGTGAGCTACAGCGCGGACGAGACGACGGCGACGACCCACACGCTCTGCGGAATGGTTCCGAACGCGAGCTATTCGGTGAGCGTGAACGAAGGGATCGTGACGGCCACGGAGGAGCCGACGGGAGCCTGGACCGCAACCGACGCGGGGGTGCTGAGCTTCGTGCTCGACGGAACGTCGGGCGCCCTCAAGTCCGCTTCACCCCTCTCCGGCCATGAGGCCCCGGCAGGACTTTCAGTGACGGCGTTTCCGAACCCCGCTTCCACCAGGATCGAGTTCGGATATACCGTTCCCCAGGGAGCCGGACAGATCCGCCTGAGCATCTTCGACATGATGGGCCGCGAGGTGACGACCCTTGTCGACGCCCCGACGACGGCGGGCCGCCACTCGGTCGAGATCGACCTCAACGGCTCGGCGCTCGGCCCGCTCCCGAACGGGACCTACTACTGCCGCGCCACGGCCGGCGAATCGACGGGAACCGCACGGTTCGTCCTGATGCGATAGATCGAACCGCCCCCCTGAAACGAAGCACGCCGTCGAGGTCGACGGCGTGCTTTTTTCATGATCGTTGTTCACTCCAGCGACGGCTCACGACTTCGACTTCCCTTCCGCCGTCCCCCCCTTCTGGCTGTCGACCGTGACAGTGAAAGGTCCGGAACCGGAGACGAGCCATCGCACGGTGACGTAGCCCTGGCCCGGTATCGTCTCCACCTCGATCCTCCCGGGACGATGTTTCTGTTCGGTTGCGATATTCAGATTCCTGTCGGTCACCACAGAACCGGTCAGCACCGTTCCTCCCTCCAGGGAAACGTAGTCGGGGCGGGTGATCCGGTTCTTCACATCCCAGTCGGAACGGGTCGGGATGATCTTCGTGTTGGCGACCGTGGCCGTGACCTCGGTGAGCCCGCCGCCGACGCTCCGGGCCTTCACCTCCTGCACGGCGACCTGCGGCATCTGCGCCGCGTGGAAGAGGGTGAACGCCATGTTCCGGTGCGCCATCTCCTCCAGCAGAAAGCTCGGATTGATCCGCGTCCAGTTCTTGATGGCGCCCCCCACCTCCACCTTGCCGTACTGCGGATGATCGACCTCGCGCCAGGGGACGATCCCCTCGCCGAAGAGAAGATCGCGATCGAACGTATACTGATCGCGTTCCGATCCGAACCAGTCGTCCTCGTCCACGGGCCTGTTGAACATGTTGAACGGCGTCCAGAGCTCGTTGGTGAACGCGAAGACGCCGTGCATGGAGAAGAACCAGTCGACCTCGCCGCCGAAGACCGTGTAGAGATCCTTGTAGGTGGTCATGTACCTGTAGCCGGGGATCATCTCGGCCCCCTTCTTTCCGAGCGCATCGTAGACATATACATCGCTGCGCGAGTAGCCGGAGGCGTCCTCCTCGGCGCCGGGGCCGCGCAGGATCATCCCGCCGGCGTTATGATAGCTCTGCGCTCCGGCGATGTTCGGGTGGCGGGCCACGAAATCCCGCACGTTGCGGGTCTCCTGAAACGTGAAAGGATAGCGGTCGGCGCCCCACTGTACGTAGCGCGGCTGCCAGTTCCAGGCCCAGTCGCGGTTCGGATCGTAGTACCCCGGCCCATCCTCGTTCACCTCGCCGTCGCCGTCGTTGTCGATCCCCTCCGACCCGAGCAGCTCGTACTCTCCCGCCTCCCCCGGCTCGGCCTCGACCATGAGTCGGGGGTCCTTCGGGTCGCTCTTCCAGCGTCCGTTCGGGTCGCGGCGCCGCATCTCCGTGATCGAGCCGTCGCCGTCGAGATCATCGTCACGGTCCTCGTCGGTAAGGCCGTCGCCGTCGTCGTCGCGGGGAGCCATGCCGCTCCGGGGGGAGTGCATGTTGTTCGGCTCCTTCATGAAGTTCTCGCGCGCGTCGGGATTGATAGTCGGCACGATATAAAAGACACGACCATCCATCAGCTCCGTGATCGCGGGAAGCCGCCCGTACGTCTCCGCCAGATACCAGGCCGTGTAGAGCGCGACCTCGGTCCCCTGGATCTCGTTGGAGTGGATATTGCCGTCGATGTAGAACCCAGGCTTCCTCTCCGCCCTCCCCTTCCTGAAGTTCGTCACGGTCAGCATCCACATCTCCCTCCCCTCGGTGCTCTTCCCGATCGACTCCAGCTTCACCAGATCGGGATGGGCGGCTGCGAGCCTGCGGCAGATATCGGTGATACCGTCGTAATCGTTGTAGCGGTTCCAGGAGACCTGGACCTTCGGATCCGACGGAGCCCCCACCGCCTTGAACGGCTGGGCCGCAAGATCACCGGCCGCAAGAAGGATCAGGGTCACGGGGAGAATGTATCGCAAACCATGCATCGCAGTACGTGGAGAATGAAGCGTGAGGAAGAGAACGACGCGGGAACGGGCCCCGGCCTACAGAAAACGCTCGCGACGGAGGGCGCCGAGCACAAGCTCCATCTCCCGTTCGACCCCGGGCAGCAGGGCCGCGGCTCCGGCGGGATCGGGAGGCTCGCTGGTCGCCTTCAGCTCCATTTCGCCGAACATCCGCGCCAGGCGCGCGGCGCCGAGCATCGAGGCTCCCCCTTTCAGTTTATGGCTCATGGAGCCGAGGGAGGGGGCGTCCAGATCACGGGCGGAGTTCCGCAGGACTTCCATGCGGGGCTCGGCCTGGGAGACGAAGAGATCGATCAGATCGTAGAAGAGGGCCGGAACGCCGTCGGAATCCATATCGCGAAGCGACTGAATGATCGAACTGTCCAGAACCGACGATTCATCGGGTCGTGAGGCGTCGATTCGCGGCGCCGGCGCAAGGGAATGTCCCGCGCCGGAGAAACCTTTCCAGCCGTCGAGCACCCGTTCCAGTTCGACCATGTCGACCGGCTTGGTCACGTAGTCGTCCATGCCGGCGGCCATGCAGCGTTCGCGCGTGCCGGGCATTGCGCTGGCCGTCAGCGCGACGATCACCACGTGATCGTAGATCCCCTCCTCCCCCCGGATCGCCTCCGATGCCCGGTAGCCGTCCATCTCCGGCATCTGGCAGTCCATCAGGATCAGATCGTAGTGATGCATCCTGTGCGCCTCCAGCGCCTCGCGTCCGTTCTCGACGACGTCGGCACGGTATCCCAGCTTCTCCAGCTGGCCGATGATCACCTTTCTGTTGATGAGATTATCCTCGGCCACCAGGATCCTGAGGGGGTCGACCGCACGGAGAGTAACATCCCTCTGAGATATTCCTATCTCTTCTTCGCGCGATCCGATCTTTTCGGCGTTCACCCCGTCCCCCGCCTCGCACTCGATGGTGAACGAGAAGGTCGAGCCCTCGCCGGGGAAGCTCGTCACGCCGATCGTTCCCCCCATCAGTTCCACAAGTTTGCGGGAGATCGCCAGCCCGAGCCCCGTACCGCCGAACCGGCGGGTCGTCGAGCTGTCCCCCTGGATGAAGGGCTCGAAGAGGGCGCGGCTGACTTCCTCGGTCATGCCGATGCCGGTGTCTCTCACGGAGAATCGAAGGACGATATTCCGACCGGCGCTCCCGGCCAGCTCCACATCCACATGGACGGTGCCGACGTCGGTGAACTTGACGGCGTTCCCCAGCAGGTTCAGCAGCACCTGACGCAGCCTGACGGGATCGCCCCGGAGATATCGCGGCACCTCGGGATCGATCCGGCAGCCGAGGCCCAGCCCCTTCCGCTTCCCCTCCTCCCGCAGCAGCGACAGCGCGCTTTCGAGCACCTCGAGGAGATCGAACTCTATCGTCTCCAGAACTATCTTCCCCGCCTCTATCTTGGAGAAGTCGAGAATGTCGTTGATGATGGAGAGAAGGGAGACGGCGGAGGTCCGGATCATCTGGCCGAACTCCCGCTGTTCCGGCGTAAGGCCCGTATCCAGAAGCAGCCCCACCATGCCGAGGATGCCGTTCATCGGCGTCCGGATCTCATGGCTCATGTTCGCCAGGAACTCGGACTTCATCTGCGACGCCACCAGCGCCACCTCGCGCGCCTCGATCAGCGCATCGGCCTGTTCGTTCAGAAGATGGGTCTGATCCTCGGCCCGCTTCAGGGCGTCGGTCCGTTCGGTGAGAAGCCCTTCCAGGCGTTCGTTCAGTTTCTTCAGCTCGAGCTGGGTCCGCTCCAGCTCGCGGTTCTGCTGCACGGCGCTTTCGTAGGTGGAGATCAGCAGGCCGAGGATCTGGCGCCGATCGGCCCTGATCGTCCGCATCTCTCCGTCGTAGACCAGTTCGACGCCGCCGTCGTTCGGCAGCTCGCGGGCCTTGTTCATCAGGAACTGATGAACGCGCGCCACAAGGGTACGTTCGTCGACCCCCTTGACGATAAATCCGTCGGCACCGCACTCGAGCCCGCGGATGATATCCGACGTGTCGGAAAGACTCGTCAGCAGAACGACCGGAACATCCTTCAGGACCGGATCGTGCTTGACGCAGCGGCAGAGCTCGAATCCGTCCATGACCGGCATCATCACATCGCTGATGATCAGGGTCGGGGGTTCGTCCCTGGCCGTTTTCAGCCCCTCCGCTCCATTGGCGACAACCGTTACCCGGTATCCTTCTCGGACGAGCGCGCGCTTGACGACCTGTGCCTGCAATGCGCTGTCTTCCACAAGAAGAATCCGTCCCGGTTCGCCGGTATGTTGATTCTGGCTCATCCAGCTCTACTCCATGAAGGGAGTCGGGGGGGGCCCGGACTCCCGACCATCAACCACGGTCCTGTGCAATACGGGTGAGTTTCCCGGTGATTTCACGCGGGTTCATGATATGCTGAGCGGCGCCGATATCGATCGCCTGCTTCGGCATTCCGAAGATAATGCAGCTCGACTGATCTTGCGCGATCGTGATCCCGCCGGCGCTCGCAATGGCCTGCATCCCCTGAGCTCCGTCGCGCCCCATACCGGAGAGGAGCACGCCGACCGCGGAGGAGCCGTAGGCGGCCGCCGCGGATTTCATGGTGACGTCGATGGAGGGACGATGCCCCTGCGAGAGGGGGTCGGAGGTCACCCTGAACGCCCCCGTCGAATCGAACATCAGATGGCGATCTTCCGGAGGAAGATAGATCGTCCCCGGCGCCGGAACCCGGCCGTGCTCGGCCACCACGACTTTCAGCGGCGACGTCACGTTCAGCCACGCGACGAGCCCCTCCAGAAATCCGAGCGCGATATGCTGCACGCAGACGACCGGCAGCCGGTAATCGGCGGGGAGCTTGGTGAAGATCTCCCCCAGAACCTGCGGCCCCCCCGTGGAGGCCCCGACCACGACCAGACCGGTCGAGGTCGATTTGCCGGGCCTGGCCACGGTCGATTCACGGCTCACCACCCCGACGGCGGGGGAGACCGGAGCGGCTTTTCCGACGGGACGGCGGCGGAAGACATAGACGCCTGCGATGATCTTGATCTTGCTGATGATCTCCCGCGCGATCTGATCGTAATCGGATTCGGTGATACCGACCGGCTTCGCCATCACATCCAGCGCTCCCGCCTCCAGCAGTTGAAAGACGTTCTGCCGGTTCTCATCCCCCGCGGCCGAACTGATCACAAGTATCGGGCGCGGATAGAGTTCCACGATCTTCCTGGTCAGCTCCAGGCCGTCGATGTCGGGCATCATCAGATCGGTGCAGACGACCGCCGGGTTGAGCTTCGGAATCATCGTGAGCGCCTCCCGACCGGAACGGGCCTTCCCCACGACCTTTATATCGGAAACCGATGAGAGTATCCGTTCCAGGATCGTGAGGACAACGAGAGAATCGTCGACCAGAAGGACCGTGATAGGTTGGTCGGAAGCTACTGTCATCAAATCAATCTCCTGAGGGTATCCAGGAGGAGTGTCTGATCGAATGCAGGTTTCGTGATATAGGCGTTCGCGCCGACCTCGATCCCGCGCATCCGATCTTCATCGCGGGAAAGAGATGTGACGAGCACGATCGGAAGGTCGCGGAACCGGGTCTGTTCCCGGATCCTGGCGGTAAGCGTCAGACCGTCCATGTTCGGCATCTCGACATCCGATACGACGGCGTCGAACTTCCCCGTGTTCAGCCGGGCGAAGGCGTCGGCGCCGTCGACTGCGGCGGTGACCCGGTAGCCGGCCCCCTCCAGGATCCGTTTCATCTGGGTACGGGTCGTGACCGAGTCCTCGGCCATCAGGATGGCGGGAGCCTCCGGGACCGTCTGCTGGAGGTTCGGACGCACCTTGCGCGTCCTGACGCCGACCGGCATCTGCTCCGGATCGAGAATGATACAGACCGCGCCCGAGGCCAGGATCGTGGAACCGGCGACGTTCCTGACGTTCCGCAGCAGCGAGCTCTCCGGCTTCAGCACCACCTCCTGCTCGTCGATCACCCCATCGACCAGGAGACCGTAGCGTTCACGGCCGTGGCGCAGAAGGATGCAGGGGATCGGCGCGCCGGGAAGAAGATCGCTCGAAGCCTCGCGACGCAATATTTCTGTCAGCGGCGCCACCGGGATCATCCCGCCGTCGTGCCGCACGGTCTCCACCCCTTCCACCAGATGAATATCGCCGGGCGAGACAAGCATCATCCCGAGCACGGAATCGATCGGGATCGCGTAGTGCTCGCCGGCCGACGCCACGATCAGCATCCGCGCCGTGGCAAGGGTCATCGGAAGGGTGATGCGGAAGGTGCAGCCTCTGCCGGGGGCCGACTCCACGGTGACCGCCCCTTTCAGTCCCTCGATGTTCGAACGGACGACATCGAGACCGACACCCCGCCCGGAGAGGTTCGTGATCCGGCTGCTGGTGGAGAAGCCGGAGCTGAAGATGAGGGCATTGACATCCTCCTGCGACATCCGCTCGACGGCCTCGGCCTCCTGGCGGCTGCCGGCGCCGTGGACGCTCCTGATCCGTTCGGAGTCCAGGCCGGCGCCGTCGTCGGAGATCTCGATGATGGTATTGGTCGTGGTTCGATACGCCGAGATCGTGATCGTGCCGGCCGGCCGCTTGCCGCGCCGCACACGCTCGGCCGGAAGCTCGATGCCGTGATCGATCGCGTTGCGAATCATGTGCATCAGCGGGTCCTTCAGCTCCTCCACGATCCTCTTGTCGGCCGAGGTCTCTCCTCCTTCGATCTCCAGCCTCACCTCCTTCCCCAGCTCCCGCGCCAGATCGCGTACCATCCGGGGAAAGAAGTTGAAGATCGCCGAGAGAGGGACGAGGCGGACCGCTCTGATCCCCTCGGCGATCTCTCGTGAAAGGAAGTCGAGCTTCGTGCTGTCCTCCGCCAGATTCGACCGAAGCGACTCCAGCTCCAGGGTCAGACGCTCATGGTAGGTGCCGTAGAGACTGAGGCGGCTGTCGACTCCGGTCCCCCCCCGCTCCCCCGCCGTCGCGTGGGCAACATGTCGTAGTGCGGCGACATCCCGGAGGTTGTCCTCCAGCGTCGCCGCCAGACGTTCCACCTCGGCCAGCCGCTGCGCCATGCGGGTACGGGCGACGATCAGTTCGCCGGCATGGGTCATGAGGTCGTCGAGGCGCTGCGGGTCGACACGGATGGTGTCGATGTTGAGGCGGAATCGGGGAATCGCCGGTTCGCCGGGATCGGGAGAAGGGGCGTATTCTATCGGAGCATGATCTTCCGAAAAGGGATCGGGCAGATTGCGATTCGATTGCGGGGAGGATGGAAGGATCGCGTCAGAAATATCATCCTCCAGGGGGGGCTCGCCCCTGGTCGTTCCGCGCAGCGCCAGTTCCGCTCCCGGGCCCATGGCGAGCCGGTCGAGCGCCCCCTTCAGATCTATTCCGGCCGGCTCGCCGGTCACGGCCTCCTCCACGAACCGCCGCATCGTGTCGACACCGTACCGGAGGTTCGTTATCTGATATTCCGGAACGGCTCCCTCCCTCTTCGAGACCACGGCCATCAGATCCTCGAACGCATGGACGAAGCGCTGCAGTTCGACGGCGCCGACCATCCCGGCGGAGCCCTTCAAGGTATGCGCGTCGCGCTGCATCTCGGCAAGGACGTCACCCCCCGCACCCTCGGCCTCCAGCACGAAGATCCCTTCATCCAGTCGCTGGAGTCGTTCGTCGCATTCGGCCTTGAAGAGGGCGCAGAGTTCGCTATCGTCCTTGAGATGGATCATATATCGCGTCAGAGAAAAAAGTAGCTGCCGCCCCCTTGCCGGTTACATATACTACAGTCTTGTTGGATATCCGTTGTCCGTTCCAGGGGGTCGCAACATACGACCTTGGATAGTCGCAGCGCGATAGGTGAGTCGAGAAATATCCCCTGAACCGACATTTTCCTGCAGAAAGGGATATTTCGGAAAGTCCTATACCATGGCCTTGAGATTATTGGCCGCCTCCACCAGTGTGATAACGCCGGTACGGGTCTGGGAAATTCCCGCGGCGGTCTCCTTCGCCCCCGTGTTCAGCGAGCTCATCGCGTCCACGACCTGCCGGATCGCCGAGGCCTGCTGCTTCATGTTGAGGGTGATCTGCTGGACGCTCTCGAACGTGGAGCCGATCGACGAGGCGGAGGTGTTGAAGGCATCCCCCGTCCTGTTGACCAGGCGTATCCCCTCGTCGACGGTGCGGGTTCCCTCCTCCGTGGCCATCACCGTGGCGTTGGTCGCCTTCTGGATATCCTGCACCAGCAGGGCGATCCGCTCGGCCGATTTCTTGCTCTGATCCGCGAGCTTCCTGATCTCCACGGCGACAACGGCGAACCCTCTGCCGTGCTCTCCGGCGCGGGCCGCCTCCACCGCCGCGTTCAGCGCCAGCGGGTTGGTCTGGTTCGCCAGATCGCTCACCAGGTTCGTGATGCTGCCGATCTGCCCCGTATGCTCGCTGAGCCGCAGGATCTGATCGGCGATCGAGCCGACCTTCTCCTTCAGATCGTTCATCGCCGTAAGGGTCTGGCGGACCCCCTGCGCCCCTCCATCGGCAAGGGTGAGAGACTGGCGGGCCGCCGTCGATATGAGATCCGCCTGCTCCGCCGACTGTCGCGAGGAGACGCCGAGTTCGTCCATCGTGGCCGTCGTCTCGTTGACGGCTGCGGCCTGAGCGGTGGCCGTGCGCTCCTGCTCCTCGATCGTCGCGGCGATCTGCGTGGAGGAGGTGGAGACGGCGTTGACCGTGTCGTTGATGGAGCGGACGATCCCTCTGGAGACCATGACGGCGATGATGACGGCAATCACCGCGCCGATGCCGGCGCCGGTGAAGACGATGCCGGTGATCGACGCCAGGGCGTTCTCCCCTTCTATTCTGCTCTCGTTCAGATGTCCTTCGTGCTGCTTCGCCAGCCGGTCGAGCTCGGTCCGGATCGAGCTGAGGACTCTCTTGTCGAGGGCCGCGGCGGCCGTCGCGAGCGTCGCCGTATGCGCCGAATCGCCGTTCCGTCTGGAGATCGCAACCAGGCTGTCATGCTGGGGGATGAGCCTCTCGTTCACGGCCGACTCGATCTTCACCCACGACCCCAGAAGCTCCGGATTATCGGCGACCATCCCATGAATGCTCTCCATCGCCTCGACGAAACTCCGCCTCCCCTCGCGCATCTCCTCCAGAGCTCTCTCGTCGCTGCTGATGATATAGCCGCGAAGCCCGAGCCCCTGCGCCAGCGTCGCCTCCGAGATCCGTCTGACCATCACGATCAGATTGAAGTCGTTCTCGACGTCGGTGTAGGCCTCGCTGCTCTGCCGTTCGGCGTAGTAGGCGAGCCCCGCCACGGCGAACATGATGAGAATCGGGATCATGAATCCGAGAAGGATACGATGTCTCAGTTTCATCCGCTTAACCATAGAAGAATGCGCTCCGCGATATATCGTTGTTGAAAACCGCCGGGCCGGGGTTACAGGCTCCCCTGCTCCGCGTTCACTTCCAGTTGACCGCCGTTGAAGATCGCCTTGAAATCGAGGATCCCCGCGGCGCGTTCGCCGACTCCGGTGACTCCGGTGACGTAGCTTCCCCCCGTGTACTCCCCCCGCTCCTGCACCGGCAGAATCTCGTCGGCCTTGAGATGGACCACATCGAGCACGGCATCGGCCACGACGCCGGCCAGCAGGTTCTCCATGCGGAGCACGATCACGAATCCGGGACGGGGTGTGGAGGGAATGGGAAGACCAAGGACGTTCCTGATATCGACAAGGGTCAGGATCTCGCCCCGAAGATTCATCTGCCCCACGATATGTTCGGAGCAGCAGGGAACCGCCGTGACCTCGCGGATGCCGGCGAACTCCCGCACCACGTCCAGAGTCACGCCGTAGTATTCCCCGCCGAGCAGAAATATCGCGACCGAGAGACGCGCCTCGTCGTCGATATCCTCGGCCGCACGCGCAAGCGAGCGGGCCCGTTCCCGGAGCACAGGTTTATCGTTGTACGATACGGCGTCGACGAGCGGGCTCCCGGGAAGCGGAAACTCGCGCGGATCGGACGGACCGACCTCCTCCATCAGACCGATCAGGCGTTCCACGTCGATCACGGAGATCACGCTCTCCCCCATGCGGGCAAGCCCGCGGACGAACGTTCCGGGATGCCCGGTCTCCTCCTGCGATGTACCGTACGACGGCGCCGGATCGATACGCCCGGCCGAAATCGACACGACGTCGGTGACGCCGGTCATGATCACCCCGACGACGACATCCCCGCGGCCCAGCACAAGAACGCTGTCGGAGAGACGCGGCGTGTGGGGACGCCGGAAGAGACGCATCGAGAGGTCCATCACCGGGATCACCCGGCCCCGCAGGTTCAGCACCCCCGCGATGTAGGGAGGGGCCTCGGCGACCGGCTGGAGCTCGGGGAGGGAGAATATCTCATATACCGATGTGGTTTCAAACGCGTAGCGGGCATCGTGAAGCGATGCGATCACATAGGAGGTCGTTTCGGTCCGTACCGTGCTGATGCTGTTCATGAAGATCAGGAATGATCGTGCGACGATTCAAGCACGCGCCGGAGATGCGCGACAAGATCCGCCGCGCGGGTTTCTCCGTAGTCGTGGACCACGTCGCCCCCGCTTCCGCGTTCAAGGATCGTGAGCGCTTCTCTCCTGAGTTTCACGGCTCGCCGCCGGTCCCCTTCGCGCTCCGCGATATCGGCCAGATGAAGATACGCAGCAACCGAGGAAGGAGCCAGATAGAGGACTCCCTCCAGATGTCTCCGGGCCGCCGCATGATCCCCCTCCTCCTCGGCGATCGACGCCAGCAGGAAGCAGGGAGCGGTCCCCAGAGGCTCACGCTCGATGATCTCGCGGCAGCAGCGCCGGGCAGCCTCGTGACGCCCCTGGTTGGCGTAGGCCCGCGCCAGAACCCAGAGGGTCGGCGTATCGGCCCGTCCGCCCCGCCGCGCCTCCTCCCCGATCTCGATAGCCTTGTCGTAGCGCCCGTCGCGGAGGAGTCGCTCCCCCTCATCGGCGAACGAGGCGGAGGATTCCTTCCCCTCCGGCACACCGAATCGTGCGGCGACGGGGGGAGCCGGAGCGGGCATCGGCGGCGGAAACTTCGGGGGGGCGATGGGGGAAATCTCCGGAAACTCCGGGACGGCGGGAACGACAGGCGCCGCCGGAACGATCGGTTCGACCGCGACCGGGGGTCTGACGACGGGAACGGATTCCCCCCGTGAGAGCTCTTCGGGGCCCCGCCTGTAGACGACCGACTCCGGGTACTGCTCCGGGTTCAACCCCTGATATGTCCCGGTCCCGAGCTCGCCGTGCCCGGTCATGAGGCATCCCCCCTGGCGCAGGGCGCCGATGAAGGTCGTCAGGGCCATTGCGATCGCCTCGGCGTCGAAATAGATGAAGACGTTCCGGCAGAGGATGAGATCGAACCCGATGAGGTCGGCGCCGGGGAGGCTGCGGATGGGAGCGGCAAGGTTGGCTATGCCGAACGTCACCATGCGGGCAATGGAGGGGGAGATCCGCCACGATCCTCCCTCATGCGAGAAATATCGTGCCCGGACGGCGGGATCGACCATTCTGAACGACCACGCCCCGTAGATCCCGCGCCGCGCCTTCTCGAGCGCTCCGGGGTTGATATCGGTCCCCCGGATCTCCAGGTGCCACGACGCATGGTCGGGAATAAGCTCGGTCAGGATGATCGCCAGCGAGTACGCTTCCTCCCCGGTGGAGCAGCCGGCGCTCCAGATCTTGAGGGAGCGATGGGGACGGCGGCTTTCTATCAGGTCGGGAAGGATGACGCGGCGGAGAAGCCCCATCTGCCCCTGATCGCGGAAGAAATAGCTCTCGCCGTTCGTGATGATACGGGCCAGGTCGTGCCATTCGGAAGAGGCGCGGGGGCCGCTTCCCGAGAGCATGGCAAGGTACTGCTCGGGGCCGGGAAGACCGAGCGCGCGCGTACGTGCCGTGATGGCGTCGACCACCGTCGATCGGTCGCGCCGCGAGATTCTGATGCCGATCGTCCGTGCGATCAGCTCCTCGAACCGCCCTGTAAGTCCGTCGGTCACTATCTCTACCTTTCCGATAGTCTCCCTTCCGACCCTTCCGCTCCCCGAGCGAGAGCCGTTCCGTGCCGCAAATATATCACGGCCGATGGGCCGTTCGGTCGCCGTGCCGCCGTCGCATGAAAATCTTCCTACGAGACTCCGAAGAGGCTCGCAAGCCAGAAGGCGACCGCGGCCCCGACCAGCGTGCAGACCGTGTTGACCGCATCGTTGCCGACCCGACGGAACCCGTGCTCCAGATCGGCCTCCAGACCGCAATGCATCCCCCGTTCGGTGCGCGCCCCGCAGACCCGGCAGCGGTAGCGCGCCTGAAGGATCGCTCCGGCAAGGCTGTCGGCGAACATCCCCGCGAGCCCGGCGAGAAGAGCGACCGGAACCAGCTCCCGCTCCCCGACCGCCGCCCCCCCTCCGATCGCCACCGTCAACGCCCCGACGGCGGCGCCGATGCTCCCTTCGAGCGACACGCCTCCCGAGATCCCCGGCTCGACCCGCCGAAACGTGACGACCGAGAAGACGCGCCGCCCCAGCAGAATCCCCGATTCCGTCCCCCATGTGTCGGCCGCCGCCGCCGCGAGCGCGCCGACGTAGGCGGGGAACCAGAAGGGGGAGGGGATGATCCAGGCGACGACGACGATAGAGCCGGCGATCCCGCCGTTCGCCCAGACCTGCCCGGCGTCGCGGGTCGACCCCTTCTCGAAGACCGTGTCGAAACGCCCCCCGAGCCTGCCGCCGACATATCGTGAAAGGAGGCTGCTGAGAATGAAGAAGACGAGCAGCGGAACGCTCCATTCCGCGCCCCCCAGGCCGAAGACGACGCTCCCCAGCAGAAACGCGGCGACGGCCCCCGAACGGGCCAGCAGCCCGTGGCGGAACGCGAGGAAGGAGACCGCCGCCGACGCGGCGACGGCAGGAACGATCCGAAGGCCGAGGTCCATGTTCATCGATCAAGGAAGCGTCGTGGGGGGCGAATATAACGGCGGCGCGCGACCGGACAACAGCCGGGTCGCGCGCTCATATCATCTGCCGATATTCAAACCGGCTATGTCTCCTTGTCGAACTCCTCGCGGGTCATCGTGCGGATCGGCTCAAGGCCTCCGGCGACGAGCCGGGAGTTCACCCTCTCCATCGTCGCCGTGGTTATGGCGTCGAACCGGGTCCGGGCCTCGGCGATGCCCGCCTCCAGGATTTTCATCCGCGCAAGCTGTGTCCCGGAGGGAGCTCCTCCATACTCGTTGACGGCGGAGTAGAGATCGATCACCCGCTCACGAAGCTGCTCCTCGCGCGCGAGCCGTCCCTCGCTTGTGGAGACCACGGTTCTGTAGAGTGAATCGAGTTGCGATGCGAAGGTCTTCAGCTCGTCTGCAAGTTCCTTCGGCGCCGTCGCGGCGGCGGCCCGTTCGTTCGCCTGGTTCCTGACACGGGCGATCGACTCGGCAACGTAGGCGAGATCGGCCTGCATCCCGTAGAGCTTCATCACCGTCGTCTGGCGCAGCTCCCTCTCGGCCGCGGAGTGCGGAGAATTGGGGTCAGGCGCCACGGCGAAGGAGCCGAGGATCGTATCGTTCCCCTTGATGATTCTGACCCCGTACTTCCCCTCGGCGGCGACCGGCCCGGTGACGAAGCGTCCCTCCGTCCCCGGCGTCACCGCCACGCGCGGAGGCTTCATCCTCATGAGCCACGGGACGCGATTGATCCCCCTCCGCTTGGTGCCGGAGAGTGTGGAGATCACCCCGCCGTCCGGGTCGAGGATCTCCAGTTTCATCTCGCCGAAGATATGTCGTTCCTTGAGATAATAGGTGATGACGGCCGCCTCTCCCGGCACCTCCCCCATGAACTCCTCGTCGCCGTACCTGACGCTGAACGCCCCGGTGGTCCGGAGGACGGATGGGCGAGAGTCGAGGACGACCGCGCTCCGGGCGAGGGTCTCCTCGGTGAGCTGGCGGAGGGGGGTGATGTCGTCGATGATCAGAATGCCGCGGCCGTGGGTCGCCAGGATCACATCGGACTCGCGCGGATGGATCACGATATCGCGCACGGCGACCTGCGGCACCTTCCCCGTGAACCTTCCCCAGTTCACACCGCCGTCCAGCGTCAGGAAGAGGCCGAGCTCGGTGCCGAGGAAGAGGAGATGCGGGTTGACGGGGTCCTGCCGGATCACATGGGCGTATCCGTGCAGCGAATCGGTCGTCAGCGAGCGCCAGGTGGCGCCGTGGTCGGTCGTCTTGTAGAGGTAGGTGCGCATGTCGCCGGTCATGTGGCCGTCGAACGTCGCGAAGGCGACGGCCGGATCATGGCGTCCCGGCTCGACGCCGCTGCACCAGGTGTTCCGGGGAAGGTCGGGGATGTTGCCGACGACGTTCGTCCAGCTTTTCCCGCCGTCGCGCGTGACCTGAAGGTTCCCGTCGTCGGTCCCGGCCCAGATGGTATTCCCCTCCAGCGGCGACTCGGCGATGGCGTAGATCGTGCAGTGGTTCTCGGCCGACGAATTGTCCACCGTCATCCCCCCCGACTTCAACTGGTTCAGCTTGGCGGGATCGTTCGTCGTGAGATCATCCGATATTCTTCTCCAGCTCTCCCCCCGGTCGGTGGAGCGATGGACGAACTGGGAGCCGACATAGATCGCGCCGGGGTTCATCGCGCCGAGAGCTATCGGCGTGTTCCAGTTGAACCTGAGTTCCGCCTCCCCTTCCTCCGGCACAGGTTTGATATCCTTCGTCTCCCCGGTCCTGCCGTTTCTCCGCATGATGTTCCCCCCCTGCGACTCGGCGTAGACGATCTCCCGGTCCAGCGGATCGGCGAAGACGTGGAAGCCGTCTCCCCAGCCGACGTTCTTCCAGTCGCTGTTCGATATACCGCCGATCCCGTCCGACGGGGCGCTCCAGGAGCCGTTGTCCTGCAGACCGCCGTAGACGTTGTAGGGGATCGCCATGTCGGCGCTGACGTGGTAGAACTGCGACACCGGGAGGTTCCTGACGAACTGCCAGCTGCTGCCGCGATCGTTGGAGAGATAGAGACCGCCGTCGGTCCCGATCGCGATATTGTTGGAGTTGGAGGGATCGACCCACGCCGCATGGATATCCGCGTGGACGTTCCCCCCTTCGCGGTATGGGGAGCCGAAGGTCTCGCCGCCGTCGGTGCTCACCGCCAGCGAGAAGTCGGGCTTGTAGATCCGCTGCGGGTCGCCGGGATCGACGGTCATGGTGGCGAAGTAGAACGGGCGACCGACGGCCGACGTGGAATTGCTCCCGCGTGTCCAGCTTTCCCCTCTGTCGGTCGATCTGTAGAAGGCGCTCTTGTCCGCTTCGACGAACGCGTAGACGATGTTCGGGCTGGAGGGGGCCGGGGCGACGGCGATACGGCCGAGCTCCCCTTCCGGAAGTCCCTTCGTCAGCTTCTTCCAGCTCTTCCCGCCGTCGGTGCTTTTATGGAGACCGCTCCCCCGTCCTCCGGAGTTGAACGACCAGGGGGTGCGGCGGTGCTGCCACATGGCGGCGTAGAGGATGTTCGGTTTCTCGGGATCGATCGCCAGATCGGCGCAGCCGGTCCTGACATCGACGAAGAGGACCCGTTCCCAGGTGGACCCGCCGTCGGTCGTCCTGTAGACGCCCCGATTCTCATCGTCGTTCCAGAGGGGCCCCAGGGCCGCCGCGTAGACGGTGGAGGGCTTGCGCGGATCGATCGCGATCCGTCCTATCCGTTCGGTTTTCTCCAGACCCATCCGGGTCCAGCTCTTCCCGCCGTCGACGGTCTTGTAGATCCCATCCCCTATCGAGACGCTGTTCCTGACCCACGGCTCGCCGGTACCGACCCAGACCGTATCGGGATGCGACTGATCGATCGTCACGGCCCCGATCGACTGGATATGATCGTCGAACACCGGTCTGAAGGTGACCCCGCGATTGGTGGTCTTCCAGACCCCGCCCCCCGCCGTCCCCACGTAGAGGATCCGCGGGTCGCGCGCCACGCCGTCGAGCGCGGCGATGCGTCCGCCGGTGGCCGCCGGTCCCAGCCGGCGAGCCTCCAGGACACCGAGTATCCGCGAATCTATCGGAATAGGCTCCTGTGCCCGAAGGAGGGGAGCCGCTCCGCAGAAGACGATCATGAGCAGCAGAGCGAGGCACGCGGTCCGGCCGGCGCGACCCGCCAGGGGTCGGCCGCCGGCCCGAGGAACGTATGTCATGTGATGCTCGGGAATTCCTGGTATGAACGGATATTCTATCGCACCGAACTACTTCTTTCCTTTACCCTTCTTCCCCTTCGCCTTGGTCTCCTTCGTCTTGGCCTCCTTCGCCTTCGTCTCTGCGGGCGCCTTCTCCGCGGCGGTCTGCGCGGCCGCGGACTCGCGGGTCGGCATGAGGAACATGGCGTTCTCCAGATCCTTGTTCACCTCGATCGTCCTGAACGAGATCTGTCCGCTCGGCTGACCGTTGGTGCGGGTCTCCAGGGAGTGCGCGATCATCAGCCCGTCCACGGTCTTGTAGTCGCTGTAGATCGTCTCGGTGGTCACCTCGGTCCCTTCGGAGGTGCGGACCGCGATCTGCTTCAACTCGATGCAGCTCTCCTTGTCGAGATACATCGTCGTGGTTTCCTGACGCTTGTTGGTGATCTTCAGCTTGTAGACCTTGGTCCCCTCCAGATCGTCCTCTCCCAGAAGCTCGACGGTATAGCCCTTCTCCTTCGCATCGACCAGCGGGCCGTCGATATCCCCCTGCTCCTTGAGCTCGTTGGCATCCCGATCGGGAAGCTTTACGGCGTCCGAGGTCCCCATGAACGGGTTGATGTTCCAGCCGATGGCGCCGTCGTGAGCAGTGATGAAGACCTTCCCCTGGACGGTCGCCTCCACCCGGAACATGCCGGGGCGCTTGAAATAGATCGTCAGCGGAGCATCGACGCCGCCGAAGGAGGAGGAGCCGATCATCTTCATGGTTCTGACCGATTTGATGCGGTCAAGTCCGCCGTGGGCCTGGTAGTTCTTCGCCAGGATCTCTTCAAGGGTGGCCGCTTCCGCCTGCGCGGCAAACCCGGCGAGCGCAAGAAGGAGAAGGGCGGAACGTGTCTGTACCATGGTCGTTTCCGGATAGGAATGGATATATGTTACTCGAAATGTAGCGTCGCGCGATGGGCCGTCTCATCCGGAAAGGAGTCGTCGGCAGGTTCGGGGCCCCCTACGACCCTGCCGGCCACAAGTTACGTCTTGAAGGATAGCGGACGGTCTCCCCGCCTCAATGTTGGATCGGGACCGGGAACCATAGAAAAAGCCGGGCGGAATGATCCGTCCGGCTTTCGAGTGCGGAAGGCGGGACTTGAACCCGCACGCCTTGTGAGCACCACCCCCTCAAGATGGCGTGTCTGCCAATTTCACCACTTCCGCGGATAAGGGGCCACAAATATAAGCGGATGGGGAGAGGGATAGCAAGTCCAAGATGTTCTAGATCGTAACGAAACCGGGGGATGGGGCGACAGGCTCCTGCGAGGAGGTCGGTCCTGGGTGTGCAAGGCTCTACTCCCCGGGGATAGGATACCGGATTGCCATCGGATGAGAACCTCCTTCCCGCCGTGTCGGCTCCCGAAGGGAGCACCCATTTGTAGCAACATACCATTCTCATGTTCTTTCAGCGCCGAAGGTGCGCACCATTCTTCATTTCCGCGAAGAGGAAGAATGGTGCGCACCTTCGGCGCTAAAGACTAATAAAACTTCACCGCTACACATGGCACGCCCCTTCGGGGCTGGAAGAGCAGGATCAGACAGACGCAGCCGAGCAGCAAACAACGCTTCACGATAGAATAGAACCGGTGAGAACATCGGAGGATATCAGTGTCTTATTACCGTCGGCTACATGACAGGTTCCATCCAACAATATCATTGAGAGGGGCATCATGAGATTCACACCATTCATATTTGCACTCGTTTCGATAGCGGTAATGGTTCAGGAATGCACGGCCGTCGGGGCTCTCTATGTGCGGCCGTTGAATTCGCAGCAGACATATACCGTCATGTCGATCAAGACGCACGATGCCGTCGTGAAGATTCAGGACCAGGTCGCCGAGACGCATGTCGATCAGACGTTCTACAACGACATGAGCGCACGAGTGGAATCGACCTTTATTTTCCCGCTGCCGGAAGGGGCCGTCATCACCGAACTTATCTACTGGTTCAACGGCAGGAAGTATTCGGCCTCGCTGCGTGAACGCGAGGAAGCGCAGAAAGCATACAACGACAAGATCAGACAGTATATCGATCCGGCGCTTCTTCAGTATTTCGGCGAGAATGTGTTCAAGCTGAATATTGCTCCCATCGAACCGTACAGTCTCGTCAGATTCGAGATCACCTACGCTGAACTTCTTCCCTATGAATTCGGGAATATCAATTACCGTTATTATCTGAACACAACCGGGCTTTCACCCAAGCCGCTGGAGAGAGTTTCGATCTCGGTCGACGCCACCACGACGAAAACGTTCACGACATTCTTTTCGCCCAGCCACGGAAATTCAACGGCGGCCCAGGCGGTGCAGATCGCGCCTGACCATTACACGTTCAATTTCGGCGATGAGAATTTCGTGCCGGGCCACGATCTGCTTCTCAGTTTCGATACACGACGTCCCGGTGTGGATATGAACGTGCTCACGTATGTGCCGACGCCGGCCGACTCCTTCGGCGTCGATAAATTCTATGCTCTGTGGATTACGCCTCCCGATACCGTGATCACCGAAAATATTCCACCCCGGGACATCGTTTTCACCGCCGATATCTCCTCCAGCATGGAGGGAAAGAGGATTCTGAGATTGAAGGAGGCGCTTGCCGTATTTCTGGACGAACTGACGCCGAACGACAGATTCGATCTGGTCGTCTTCAGCACCAGCGTGCTCCGGTTCCGTGAGGACCTCGTCCCCGCAACACCGGAGAATATCGCAGACGCCCGGAAATTCGTGTCGAAGCTGGGAGCGCTCGGCCTGACCAACATCGATGCGGCGCTCCGTCATTCCCTCGACATGACGTTCGACACGACGAAGGAGAATATCCTGATTTTCATGACCGACGGATCTCCCACGGCCGGGGACACCGGGATCGCATCGATCGTGGCGAACACCTCCGCCCTCAACACGTCCGGTGTGCGTATCTACCCCTTCGGCATCGGCGACGGACTGAGCAGAACGCTGCTGGACGATCTCGGAAAACGGAACAACGGATATTCGACCTACATCAGCGCCGACGACAGCATCGCCACGGCGATCGCCAACTACTTCCGCAGGCTTTCGTTCACCGCATATACCGATCTGGAACTCGACTTCGACGGCCTTCAGATCTACGACCAGTACGCGCGGGTTCTTCCGAACCTGCAATGGGGCTCGCAGGTGCTCCAGTTCGGACGGTATATCAACGCCGGCACCTTCCCCGTTCAGCTCAGCGGGATGAACGGCACGAAACCGTTCGTCATGACGACACCGGTATCGTTCGGCGATATCAAGGGGGGAAACAGAGCAGTGGCAAGACTCTGGGCCAGCAGGAAGATCGATTTCCTCCTGAACGAGATCACCCTGTACGGCGAGAAGAAGGAACTGGTGGACGCGGTGATCGATCTCAGCATCCGATTCGGCATCCTGACACCGTACACGGCGTTCTACGTCGACCCGACCGAGGAGAATCCCGTCCCAACCGGAACGGAGGATGAGATCCTGGTGGCGAAGAGGACGACGCTCATGCAGAACGAGCCGAACCCCTTTGTCGACCGCACCACGATCGGCTTCTCGATCCCCCCCGGCGCGGGGCGGGAACGTGTACGAATCACCGTCTACGATCAGACCGGAAGGATGGTGGCCCTCCTCTTCGACGCCGAGGTCTCGACCGGCAACTACAGCGCGACATGGGACGGAACGGATATCTCCGGAACACGCCTCCCCGCCGGCGCCTACCTCTACACGCTTGAATCGGGCTCGACAAGGTTGTCACGAACCCTGATTCTGCTGCAATAGTCTTCCGAATCGATTGCCGTTCCCTCCCTGGATTGAGGCATGGGCCCCGCACAACTATTCATGGGTGCGGGGCTTCGGCCGTTCCGGAAACATCCTCACCTGACCAGCATCATCGTTCCCCTCCCCGACCATGTTCCACTCGTGAGACGATAGTAATAGATCCCGGAAGGATAGTTCCCTCCATCCCAGGCCACGGAGTACCGACCGGCCGGAAACGTTTGGTCGATCGGCACGGCGACCAGACGACGGTATGGTATCTACCCTCGAATTGAAGTAAGGCCAGGGAAGGCGGAGGAACAGGCAGGGGGAAACAGAGAGAGTGAGCAACGGAAGGCGTGAGCTGTCAGGGCTGAAGACCAGGTTACGACATCAGCCCTGACCGCCGATTCGAGGGCAGCTCACGAACGCCCCGGCCCGTCTAACGGTCGGGCGCAGGGACCGGTGCGGTCGGAGCCAGTGCGCGCTCTCATCCGGCGCTTTCCCGCACATGAAAGGCGCCCGCGACAATGGCCTCCGCAACTTACCATAATATCATGGACCGAAGCAATTGCCGGATCGGTCCCGTCATCTTTTTTCTTCGCGGTGCGACGCTTCGGCCCGTTCGGGGGCGACCGAAGAAGAGCGCGAGGAGGATCACCCTACGATATCGCGATCCTATTCCGATACTCCGCTCCCACCTCCCGATGCCGGGTCACGATCGGCCAGGGCCACACCACTGTACCGTCGGCACTCCCCCCCCGGTCACGGCGACAGCAGTGTCCGATAGATCGCATATAGATCGTACTATGAACAGTCGTTCATATGAGAAGGGAAATCCCTCCTCTAAGTTGCATTCGTCGCACGGCCGACACCGCAACCCTCTTCGACAATACCTGTTCCACAACAACCGCAACCCAGTCATGAAGCTGAATCCGCACAGCGCCTATCCCACCCACGTGATCGGCGGCACAGCCGCCCCCCGGAAATCGAACTACGGTTCACATACGATGTCGCACACGAAATCGGATCGGGAAGCGATTATCCGCAAAGCGGTCAGCGATCTGATCTACAGACGACGGGTCCGGGCGGAGCATGTGATCACACAGGAGGAGCTGGCGGTGCGTTCGGGAATCTCGTATGAACACCTGAATCGTATCGAGAACTATCGCGCCATGCCGTCGATCATGGTGCTGGACAGAATCGCCCGATCGCTCGGGTTCGACCGCCTCTCCGATTTCCTGGCGGACGACGAGTTCGAACTGCTGTAGGACGCACACCGGAACAACAGATCACAACAGGATAAAAGATCGATCGAAGCGGACACGGCGGCGGTCCGGCCCCTTTTGTGCACGGAAGGGACCGCGAACGCGGCGCCGGACAATCATCATCTCACTTTCAATCTCAATCTCTACAGGGGGTATCTCATGCCATCACTCGCAGCAGGCAAGACGACCACATGGGACAAGAATCAGTATTCGCGGCTGTCGTTCGACTGGGCCGGACCGGCCGGATCCGGAACGGTCAGCGTCAAGATCGGCGAGGGAGCAGCCACAAGCTACAGCGTCCCGCAGGCGAACCTGGCGATCGACAGAACCCAGAAGGGAAAGCTGACGAACAACACGGACAAGACGATCAACTACACATTGTCCTCCGCGGCGCTGTACGATGCGGACGGCGAGCCGATGGATGAAGGCCGCTACGATCTCGTCGAGTCCGACGCATACGACATGGACGATATGGACGCTCTGGCGGGAGTTCAGTACACGCTCGTCTTCAAGAACAACTCCTCGAACCTGGGAGACGCCTGCGTCTACCAGACGGCGCCCCCGAGCAGCCCGAACGTGATGTCCCTGGCGTGGTTTTCCAAGACGGCGTATCCCACGACGACCGTCAAGTTCAACTGGTCGATCGACTACAGCTTCGTGTGGTCCGAGACCGGCCTCCTTGTTCCTGGTGTCCTCTTCACGGCAAGCCAGGTCTGGGCCGCCGATCTGACAACGACGAACCAGGTGACGTTCACCAAGGAGAACAACGCCTACAGGTTCAAGGATCAGACCCAGGGACCGAACGCCGGCAGCCTCCTTATCAAGGAGACGAACACGATACCGCTGAACCAGGCCTCGGTCGGTATCGGCATGTCGGGCGCCGGAACGTTCGTCCAGCAGGCGCAGCCGAACTGGAACCTCACCTTCACGCCGAAGCCGCGGTACTGGATCACGTTCGGATCGTTCATCGCAGGGGAAGTGCTCGATGTCCAGTCGATCTCCAATCCGGCGGAGATCGCCTTCCCGGCGAACGTCTACTCCATGACCGCGACCCTGAACGCGGACAACTCCTGGACGATCGAGCCCACGAGCACGACGAACGCCAGGATAGCGACGGCGCAGACGTACGACAAGAGCGCAAGGTTCAGCTCGCGGACGCGCCTCTTCTGAGCCACGCGGAGGATGCCGGACGCCTGATATATCGTTCCGGTATATCGTGATGCCGGCATACGATCGGTCGGCGTCATCGGCCGGAGGACGTCCTGGAGGGAAAGGTCGTTCCGACGGCAGACGGCATCCTCCTCGGCGTAATCTCCACCCGCACGGAAGCCGGAACCATCCGCGCCGATTCGTACGGCGGCCGCGCGGGAAGGGGGAGCGTCGAGCGCACGGCGGGCGGCATGAGCGATCATGCCGCCCTGTCCGTATCCGATATACCTGCGAGGAGAACAGCATCGCGATATAATCTTCCGACCGGCACTGAACGGCATCCAACCGAACCGCGACGATGGGGCGCACCTCCTCCTTCATATACACGCTGGTCTTCAAGAACAACTCGTCGACGCTGGGCGACGTCTGTCTGTATCAGCTTCCGCCGGAAGGGGTCGCCGGAGTGCTGCCGCTGGCATGGTTCGCCCAGGCCGCGCATCCCACCACCCGGATCAAGTTCACATGGACGCCCGCCTACTCGTTCATCTGGTCGCAGTCGGGGACGCTGATCCCCGGAACGGTCTGCTTCGCGAACCAGATCTGGGATGCGGACCCGGTCACCGGAAACCAGGTCACCTTTACCATGGATGGAGGCGCGTTCACGTTCAAGAATCAGACCCAGGGCTCCAGCGCGGGAACCTACACGATCCGCGAGGATGGGACGATCCCCCCCAGGAAGGCTTCGGTCGGTCTCGGCATGGAGGACTCCGGGATCTATGTTCAGCAGGCCGCGCCGAACATCACCCTCGCCCTGAAGCCGGTCCCCAACTACTGGATCACCTTCGGCAGCTTCGTCGAAGGGGAGGCTCTCGACACGGCATCATTGAACAATCCCGCACAGATCATCTACCCGACCAACATCTATTCGATGACGGCGATCCTGAACGAAGACAACTCATGGACGATATCCTCCACGACGGAGGTCAACAGGATGTATGCGACGGCCCGCAACCAGTACGGCAGGGCGGAATGGGGGAGGCGGTATATCGACACGATCCACATCCCGGAGCAGTACCATGATTGAAAGCGAAGGACCGACCCGCACCATCATCTTCAGGAACAGTTCGTTCGACGCCGGAAGCGTATGCCTCTTCCATCACCACGACGGCTCGAAGGTCTTCCCCACGGCGTGGCTCACGAAACCGTCGTTCCCCTCGACCGTTGTCGCGTTCCGATGGGAGGTGAACCGCTGTTTCGTCTGGGCCGAGAGAGGTCCGCTTGCGCCCGGCATGAGGTTCATCGCGGACGGAATATCGGACGCCGATCCGGTCGGCGCCGGCGCGGTGAGATTCACGTACGACGGCGGGTTCAGGTTCGGTGAACCCGCCGACGACCACCGACCGGGAAGTCTCACGATCCGATGCGACGATACGATACCGGCCCGACGAGCATCGATCGGGATCGGAATGTCCGGCCTGCCGACCTGCGTGACCCCGGCCGAACCCGGAGACGTCGCCCGCTTCTCCCTCCGTCCCGACTACCGGATCACCTTCGGGGAGTTCACCCAGGGGGACCTTCTTGCCCCTTCCTCGATCGCCGGCGCGGCGGAGATCGCCTTCCCGCCGGGGATCTCCGTCGTGACGGCCGAATACCGCGCGGACGGAACCTGGCTGATCCGTCCCCTGACCACGGTCGATCCGTCGACCGGAAACACCACCCCTCTCCCCTTTCTCAACCGGTGAGAACGGTATCGAACGAAACTATCGATCCCTGCTCCCTGATTTTAATTTCCAGAATTCGTCGGATTACGCTACGTTTGCCGACGCCTTCACCTATCGGAATCTGATTCAGCTGTTTCATGACCGATGAATACGGCCTCGATCGGCGTCGACATGTCGGAAGCAGGGGTATCCGGAGTGGAGGCGACGCCATCGAAGCAGCGAGCGAAGAAAAGACCACGGCCTGATCCGATCTACAGCAGTTTTCACGCACGGCTACCCCGTGGGTCGAGGGAACGCCTTCCCGGCATTTCATCGATTCACAACACGATACGCACACGGCTATCCTCCGTGCGGTTCACAACGAACCGTATATCGTCATACTCAACACAACTCTAACCGGAGCAGCATCATGGGCGGACCTACCTATTCGGTGATCTTCATCAACAACTCGAACCAGTCGGGGAGCGCCTGTCTTTTCCAGCGGCCGCAGGACGTCCCGAACGCGTTTCCCGTGGCGTGGTTCGCAAAGTTCAGCAACCCCGCGACCACCATACGGTTCCAGTGGACCCTCGATTACAGTTTCGTCTGGGCCGAGACAGGGAGCCTCATGCCCGGCGTCATGTTCCAGCCGGCCCAGCTGTGGGAGGCCGATCCCAACGGGAACAACACCGTGACGTTCACATATAACGGCTTCTACACCTTCCAGGATCTGCAGAGGGGCTCAAATCCCGGAACACTCCTGATCAAGACGACCGGGATGATACCGATGCGTCAGGCCTCGATCGGCATCGGAATGTCGGGAAGCGCGATCTGCGCCACGCAGGCTCAGCCGAACTGGAACAACATGTTCCCCGCACGCCCCGACTACTGGATCACGTTCGGAAACTACCAGCAGGGAGAGGTGCTCGATCCGAACAGGATCCCCAACGCGATGCAGATCAACTTCCCGGCAGGAGTGTACGCCATGACCGCCACCCTCAACGCGGACATGAGCTGGACGATCCGCCCGTCGAGCATGAGCAACGAACTGACCGGTTCCGAGGCAGCCGATTCCGAAGCGGCCGGCGCCGAAGCGGCCGCCGACTCCGCAGCGGTGAACACCGAAGACGCTGCTTCCTGACAAGGGAGAGCACAGATCCGATCCGACGCATCTCCACATCGTACATCGATACGGTGTGGAGATGCGCTTCGGGGAGTTCTCGATGAACCGTATATCGCCACATTCAACGCAACTCAAACCGGAGCAGTATCATGACCGGAGTCCAGTACACGGTGATCTTCAGGAACAACTCGACCCAGGCGGGAGACGTCTGTCTCTTCCAGCAGCAGCCGGGCGCCCCGAACGCCTTTTCCCTGGCATGGTTCGCGCACTATGCCTACCCCACGACCGACACGATATTCAACTGGAGTATCGATTACAGCTTCATATGGAGTGAGACCGGTACACTCATGCCCGGCGTCATATTCTCTCCTTCCCAGTCCTGGAATGCCGATCTCACCAACCGGAACGCGGTGACACTCGCATACAACAACTTTTTCACGTTCGAGGATCAGCATACCGGACCGCAACCCGGAAGCCTCTACATCAATTCGCAAGGTTCGGTACCGATGAACACGGCCTCGGTCGGCATCGGAATGTCGGGCGCCGGAACGTTCGTCGAGCAGGCACGGCCGAACCTGACGACGGTGTTCACCCCGCACCCTGAATACTGGATCACATTCGGACTGTACGAGCAGGGAGAGGTGCTCGATCCGGAGTCGATGAACAACAGAGCGATCATAGCATTCCCGCCGGGCGTCTACAGCATGACAGCCGTGCTCAACCAGGACAACAGCTGGACCATCGAGCCGACGAACCGGACGGCAACAGCCGACCGGGATGTCGAGACCGTGAACGATGCAGACACGGTCTCCTGACGGGACAATCCGAAGAAGAGGACTCTCCACGACGTTTCTCCACATCGTACCTCGATACGGTGTGGAGAGACGTTTCAGGGGTCGACCGCCGTTGAACGCCTCCTCCAGAAGGGATGCTCCGGCCACCGCCCCTCCGACGCATAGGCGCCCGCATGATGCGCCGCGTACGCTTCCCGAATCGATTCCAATCGCGATATATATTCCTTCACCGCCTCCCCGCTGCCGGCAAGCGCGGCGTCAAGGGCGTGCCCGGCCTTCATTCCCGTATAGAGCGCCGTGAGAATCCCCTGGGAGGATAACGGATCGAACGAAAGGGCCGCATCCCCCACCGCCAGCCACCCTTCTCCGGCGAAGGTATCGAGCCGCGCTCCGCACGCCTCGGCCCCCCGCAACGGTTCCAGCGGCGCGGCTCCGGCCAGAATCCTTCTTACATGCACCGTCCGGGCGATACGCGTCTCCCATTCGCCGGAGTCACGAAGAACCGGCGCCGCATCCTCCGGATCGAGATGGAGGGCCGCGACCCGCGTTCCGTCCGGAAGAGGCGCCGTGTACCACCATCCCTCCTCGACCGACTCGACCAGGGTTCGACGATCACGATCCCCATCACCGGGCGTGAGCCAGGTATGGAGCGCCACGAGATGTCGGTCACGCGTACGGACCGCCCCGAGCATCCGCGCAACGGCGGCGCGGCGGCCCGTGGCGTCGACGGCCCATCGCGTCACGATTCTCTCGCCGTTGACGACGACGCTCCACCCTCCGGCGTCCCGTTCGATCGCCGTGACACGCCCCCTCTCCGGCTCCGCCCCGGCAGCGACGGCGGCCGATCTGAGATCGGCATCGAACCGCGATCTGTCGAGATGCCAGCCGAGCCCGTTCGGGTCGCGGATGAAATCGCTGACGACCGGCTCCTCCGTTCCCCACACCGAGATATTTCCGTAGCTGGGGCTGTGTCCCCCCTGTTCCACGATCCGGAGCAGACCGAGATCGCGCAGCAGCGGCCGACCGGCGCCGGGGAGCGACTCCCCCACCTTGCGGACTCTTCCCGCCTCATCGTCGACGACATCGTCCACCATAAGGACGCGGCGGCCCGCCCCGGCAAGAACCAGGGCGGCCGTCGATCCAGCCGGACCGGAACCGGCGATCAGAACATCGCATTCCGAGATCACAGGCCTCTTGCCCGACGGAATTCCTCGAGCTGCTCCGCGCTCTCCCAGCCCGCCTGTTCCACTCTGCTGCGGCGCTCCGGGCGTTCCCCGCGCGAGACGGCCTTCAGCAGCGCGTTGGCTTTCGCCTTCACCTTCTGCGCGGTCTCCTCCGGAAGCGATTCCACAAAGATCACCTCGGGGATGTCGGGGTCATCCTTCAGGCCGGGGCGCGCCTCCACGATACCGAGCGCTCCGAACGTGGCGATCATCTGCATCATCTGCTCGGGAACGCTTCCGGAGAGGGAACGGAGCCACGATGCGCGGCTGTTGAACGCCGCGATACGTTCCTCGCGCGTAGCTCCCTCATCGACCGCAATGAGATAATCCTCCTCCGTCAGCACCTGGTTCGGCACGCGGGCCGACCAGAAGGTGGGGAGATAGGGATCGTACGCCGGCTCGTATCCGGAGCGGCAGAAGGCGGTATCTCCCTGCCACGGCAATCCCATCCATTTGGTGATATCTCCCGGCCCCTGCGCGTAGAGCGGCCCCCCCGGCTGCAGCACGATCTCCTGCGTGAGCTTCGTTCCGTAGTCGGGAGCCTGCGCCCCTTCCGCCCGCCGTCTGATACGGAACGGAGCCGAATAGAGGGAGGCGTGGCGCATCGGCCAGGTCGCCTCGCACCCCGGATGGAACGCGTCGGCCAGACAGAAATGGAGCGCGGCGCGATCGAGCATCGCCGGCTGTTCCGCCAGTGGAACGGCGTCGATGGTACGGTATGGCCGGGCCGTCGGGTCCCAGTCGTTGATGAACTTCCCCTCGACCCATGCCTCCAGAAGCTGGGAGCGCACATCGGAGAGCGAGAGATTGTTGTTCGGGTCGTTGTCGGCGAAGGAACCGAACGCGTCGCCGTAGATCCAGGGCCATGTCGCCCTGTCGTACACCGCGTTGTCGGCGGCGCGGAAGGAGTTGAACACCTGCTGCCGGAGCTCGGCGTACGGATCGGGATCGGATGCCGACGCCGGTCTGTAGGCGAGCTTCGCGATGAAGGCCGGGTCCTCGAAATCCATCGGGCACCCCCTGCCGAACATCGTCGCAAACCCCTTGTTGACCCACTGGAGGTTGGAAAGGCGCTGGACCGCCGGGAGGACGTCGTTCCTGAACGACACGACATCCGGATATGGCATCCATCCCGACTTGATATATGTGTCGATCAGAAGATCGTAGAGGGTCCTCCACCCGACCACATCGGGCGCGTAGTTCGGCGGAGCGCAGATCACCCAGCTCGACTCCACCGGCAGATCGCGTCCATCCAGTGAGAGGGTCGCGGAGATCGGGCCGTCGCTCATGTCGTCGAACCACCCGTCGGCGTTGTTGAAGCTGTTCGGATCGGCCGGTCTGTAGACGGGCTTCCCTTCCGGGGAGCTGGAATAGCCGACTCCCCCCAGCACCAGCAGGCACCCCGCCTCGTCGGTGCGGAGCTCGCCGAGCGGCACCGATGTCCCCATGAACGTCCCGCCCGTGAACTCATAATCGGGACCCGATGTATTGGTTCCCGTGATGGTGCGGGGCCCCGGATCGATAGCGAGCTCGTCACGGTAGGCTCCCTTCACGTCCGGGTTGCGGAGCGGGACGGAGAGGGTGACGGCCTCCGGGATATCCATCGCCGCCTGAAACTGATACCACTGCGCCTTTCTGTTGACCACGTGCCCTGTCCACGTGATCTCGGCGTCCTCCGCCGTGATCTCGCGGACGACCTCCCCCGCCGCGTTGTAGCCGTAGATCCTGAAGCGGGCGGCCTGGCGTCTGATCGCCCCGGTCGGGTCGCGAATGACATCCTTCGGCATCGGCGGAGGCTCGACCACCTCCGGTCCGATATAGTAATCGAGCTCCGCCGTGCTGTTTCCCACGCGGGCGATCCCGATCCCGGGATGGATCGCGGCACGGACGATATAGGTATCCTTGACGATGGGAGCGGATGCATCGTCGGACGCCGGCGGCGCCGGGACGATCTCCTCATGAGAATAGAGCTTGCGCATGCAGCAGGTCTCCTGGTAGTAGAGATGCGATATGGAGTAGTCGAACGGACCGGCACGGGCGTGTCGCGGGCATCGGTGGATATCCTCAACAGATCGGCACGATGGTAGGCGCGGTCCGAACGGAAGGAAGCGAAACGATCTAATATTAAGCCAACATCATTGTACGAGCAATACGGCGGGAGAAGAAATCTTCATGACACGACGTTTTTTCGTCGTCCCCCGGCCTGCAAACGATCGAGGTCACAGCAGCCCCATCACCGCCCAGAGCGATACCGACATGATCACGACCCAGAGCAGGACCCCCTGCAGCAGCGGGCGGACGCCGACCTTCCGGAGCATCTCCCGCGTCAGTCCCGCTCCGATCAGGAAGAGGGTCAGCTTCATCCCGATCCGCGCCGCCGCCTCGATACCGGGTGAGAGATCGGCCACGGCCGGGATGTACGACCTGAGGACCGAGGCGAGAAGGAAGAGAAGAATGAAGTAGGGAATAGTGATCTTCGACTCCTCCTTCCTGAAGAGCAGCGCCGTCAGAAACACAAGCGGCACGATCCAGAGAGCGCGCGCCAGTTTGACGGTGGTCGCTATCGCCAGCGCCTCGTCGCCGTACCGCGAGGCGGCCCCGACCACCGAGCTGGTGTCGTGAATGGCGATGGCCGCCCAGATCCCGAACTGCGTCTGCGAAAGATGGAGAAGATGTCCGACGACGGGAAAGAGGAAGAGAGCGATGGAGTTGAGAATAAAAATCGTTCCGAGAGATACCGACATCTCATCCTCATCGGCGTCGAGCACCGGTCCCACCGCGGCTATGGCACTGCCGCCGCAGATGGCGGTGCCGGAGGAGATCAGATGCGATGTCTTCGGCGCCAGCTTCAGCCATCGTCCCACGATATAACCAAGTCCCAGCGTACCGACGATGGTGGCGACCGTGAAAAGAACGCCGGTCCTGCTCGCCATCCATACGGTCTCCAGATTGATCCCGAACCCCAGCCCCACCACCGAGGCCTGAAGCAGCAGCTTCGAACCCTTCTTCGCAAGGCTCCTGAACGGATTGCCGAGAGTCAGGCCGATCGTCAGACCGATCGCCAGCGCAAAGGGCGCAGTGATCACGGGAAGAGCGCAGAGGACGAACGCGAGAAGAAAGAGAGCGGGACGGAACGTGCCGTTCCCGCCGGCGGGGATGGTGTTGTTGGGCATTGCTGGTCGGGATTCGTGCGCCGGAGAAGGACCATCTTCCCGGCGCGGGAACCCAACTTGCGAAAAGTTCCGGAGACGGCAGGGGGCTTCGCGACGACGGAGATATCGCTCTCATCCCCCGGCCGTTCCATGACCGCGTTCCTCCCCTACTGTTCGACGGCGCGGTAGATCCCCTTTCCCGTCCCCGCGAAGAGCGCTCCGGAGGGAGTCGTGTAGAGCGTGAGCACGTGCGTGGAATCGTCGAGCCCCGTGTTGATCGATTCCCAGTTCGTCCCCTTGTCGACCGAGCGGAACACCCCCTCCTCATTGAACCCGTAGATCGTCTTCCCGCTCCCCACAAGCTCGTAAAACGACATGAGTGAAAGCCCCCTCCAGGTGGCGCCGTCGTCGGCCGATCTGAGGGTCCCCCTGTTCCCCGAATAGATGAACTCGCCGGAGGGGAGCGCCAGGAGCGTGGCGGCGCTGAAGACGTCGAAGATCTGCCCCCATGTCTCCCCCCGGTCGGTGGAACGTATCGTGTTGATGTTGTGTCCCCCCAGCAGGATCGTCCCCGACGTCGCGATCGCGGCCGCGTTGAACCGGGCACGATCGGTCTTCAGTCGATTCCACGAGAGTCCGTTGTCGGTCGAGCGATAGATCCCCGCATGGTCCGGAGGGGTGATCGGACCGTCGTTGTCGTATCCCACCGCATAGACGGCCCCTTCCGGATCGACGAACATGCAGGAGACGAGCGACGGTCTGTCGGCCCGATCGGTCAGCGTCCAGCTCTTTCCCTCGTCGGTGGAGCGGTGGAGCCAGTTGTAGTTGTCGGACATCAGCACCGAGCGGTTCGGCGTGGTCAGAAGCCGACCGCCGAAGGTGAAGCTCCGTTCCTGCGAGTACGGAGTCCAGCTCTTTCCTCCATCCTCCGATCTGAAAATATTCTGGTCGGCGGTCGCCAGCATCGGACCGCCGGGGATCGCCGTGATCCCGTCGACACCGGAAGGGCCGCCGGTGACTGTCGTGTAATACGCGCCGGCCTGTTCCCATACGATCTTCTTCGGCTGAACGACTTCCCCGGTCCGATCGGGGTTCTCGACCGGAGCCTTCTCCTTGCAGGAGGCAAGTGCAAGGAGAAGAAGGGGACAATATCGCCCCATGATTCGTGTATCGACAACAAAGGATCGCATGAGAATACCGGAATAACAGGTTCGTTCAGGTTCCATCGGCCGAACGGCGACGGACCCGTAAAGATCGTGCGGCGGGAGATACGATCCTATGACGCGCATTTACATGATATGTATCGTGCGGAGGCGATCGGGAACCCTCCCCGGCCGGGCCCCGCATGTAACCGCCGGACGCACCGCGTGTAGGTTGGGACGAAGCCGGTTATGAACCCGCACTCTACCGTGTCTCCGATAACGAGTCAGGAACGCCGGGCCCTCCGGGTCCTTCGGTCCGTGACTGCAACCTTTCATGTTCATATCGCAATCGGAGGGGGCTATGTCGCTACCGTATCGTACACTGAAGCGACTGTTTGTTGTTTCAATCGCCCTGTCGCCGGCCGCGGCGCTGCTGGCACAGCCGACGTCACAGAGATCGAAAAGCGGAGCAGAGGTCTCCCGCGTACCGAACCGGGCGTTCGAATCTCTGCGCAACCGCGTCTCCAACGTCGATTTCTACACCACGAACTACGGCATCTTCGGTCTCGATGTGCAGATGGGGAGAGCAGGGGTGCAATGGCCGCGCGGATCGGAGAACGCCTATATCTTCGGTATGGGGCTCTGGTTCGGGGCGAAGAGAGGAACAGGAGAGGATGCCGTGAAGCTCGTGGCGGCCGCATACGATCCCAGCTCGGGGAGATCGCATTTCGTCCCCGGACCGGAGGCGTCCCGGCTCGACCTCCCCGCCGACCACGGCAAGGAAGGGATCAGCGGCAACCGGATCTTCAACTCGCTCGACTACGATAGAACGACCGGCAGGCCGCTCGACCCTGCCGACGGGTCGGGCCCCGGCTGGCCGATATGGATGGAGGACGAGGGAGGCACTCCGGAGACCCATCGCTATTTCGGGGCGCGGGTCGACGACCTGGAGCGCCGCAACACCGACGCCATACAACGCGGCCCCGCCGTTATCTCCGATGAGGATATCGTGACGGTATATCGCGACAACGATCTCGACATGTACGATCCCCCGACAATCAGCGCGGGGAAGGATCTCTACCCGATCGGACTGCGGATCGAGGAGAGCGTCTACAGCTGGGAAACCGGTCCCCTGCGCGATGCGGTGGCGATCGCCTATACCATTATCAACACCTCGAATAACGATCTGTACGACTGCTATGCCGGCCCGATGCTCGACATCGATATCGGCCTGACCGACGATGATCGCACCACGATGATCATCCCGAACCGGCACGACGACACCCTGGAGCTGGCCGCCGCCTGGTCTGAACCGTCGCAGAAGGAGGGGTCGGGCTATCTCGGCATCGATCTGCTGGAGACTCCCGCCGTCTCGCAGACAGACTTCGTCCGCCGCGACAAGGCGTTCTTCGATCGAGACGAACAGCTCGGCGGCGCGACGTTCCGGGCATGGACGATCGAAATGGAGCCGAACAACCCGGCTGAACGATACGACCTGATGTCGTCGCAGTTTCGCGACCTCGATTTCGGCCCCGGAGACAAGAGGGTGATCTTCACCACCGGCCCGTTCAACATGAAAAGCGGCGACACGGTCAGAGTCGTCGCCGGCCTTCTGTTCGCCAACGGCAAGGGGAAGCACCCGACAGGATCGCCGAGCGATATGAGCGACCTTATCGAACTCGATCGGACGCTCCAGGAAGCGTGGGATAACGGAATGCAGGGCGTTTCATCCGCCGTCGAATCGCCGATCGCCGCCGGGCTCGTGCCGAGATGCTCCGCGGTATATCCGAACCCGGTCTCCGGCTCGGAGAGCGCGACGATCCTCTACGACCTCCCCCGCCCTTCCGACGTGACGCTCCGCCTTTTCGACCCTATCGGACGTGAGATCGACAGCCGGGATCTTGGGAGCCGAGAGGGAGCCGGGAACAGTGCCCGCATCGACTGCACGGGGCTTGCGTCGGGAATGTATCTCTATGAGATACGCACCTCGGACGGAAGCGCCAGGGGGACGCTGACCGTGACCCGCTGATACGGCAACCTCCCCTGAACGCTCCGCGGGCGACGACGTACGGAATCCGTACCTTGTCGCCCGCGGCGGTTATCGGCCTGACCGCCCTCCGCCTCTAGAACGGCGAATCGGAGATGAAGAGCCCCTTGTCCATCGTGAGAAGATAGAGTCGTCCGTTCCGGTCGAACCTGGCGCTTGAGACGTAGTTGGTCTGCGACGTGAAGCCGTTCAGCTTGACCTCCTTCGTTTCTGTCGATCCCAGTCGCCCTGCCCGCATACTGCCGAGCTCGCCGTAGAGGAGGTAGTCGTTCTTCGCGTTGAAGGCGATCGCCCGTATCTTATCCTCATCCTTCCGCCACGTCGCGCCGCCGTCGGTCGACTTCAGATCATCGGCGAAATTCACTGTCCGGCCGTAGAGCGTTCCACTGTTGTCCTCCACCATTCCGACGAAGTTGCCGTCCGCCCCCGTTATCCTTTTCGGCTTTCCGTCCGTCCCGACGCGATAGAGCGCTCCGTTGGTGTGGGTCTGCGGATAGATATCACTACGATATGTCGTCACCGAGACCAGGAACTCCCCATCCTTCTTCCCGAGCAGTGCCGGCACCTCAAGCCTCCCGATCCCTCCGTAGAGATAATCGGGAACATCGTACTCGACCCAGGTTACGCCGTTGTCGCCGGAGTAGAAGAAGGTCTGGGGGCTCGCGACCAGCAGGTTCCCCTGGGGAGTCGACGTGAAGCGCCAGAAATATCCCTGCTGCGATCCCAGGCTCTGCCATCCGGAGGGGTCCTGCCGGAAGAGCTCGCGATCCGCCAGGATCATCAGTTTCCCATCCCTGTCGAACCCGAAATCGTGGATCGTCTCGACGCTCTTCAGTCCGCTCGAAACCCACGTCCCGCCGTAATTCCGGGAGAGGCATACGCCGCCGGCGACCTCCAGCGAACCGCTGAGTCCGATCGCGATCGTGGAACCTCGCATTGCGAACTCATGCGCCTCACAGTAGAAGAGATGTTTCCAGGTGACGCCCCCGTCGCTCGACCGGAGGAGGCTCCCCGGCCTCTCGGAAAGCATCGCAGAGGTCGCCTTCCGACCCGCGAGCGCATAGAGCGCGCCATCCTCTCCCTGACGAATCGAGGCGAAGTAGGGAGGGTTGTTGAAGGGAGAGATCTCCGTGAAGCTTGCTCCGCCGTTCCGCGATACAAGGAGTCCGCCGCCCCCCGGGACGTAATGGTAGATATCTCCGTTGGCGGCCACCAGAAGCTTGCCGCCGTAGTTCGCCCTGGGGGCCGGCATCGCCGTCCATGTCGTGCCGCGATCCGATGTTCTGTAGATCCCCTGGTAGTCGGTGGCGAGGATGTCTCCGTTGGGGGCGAACGCGATATCCCCCGCGTAGAGCATCGCGACTCTATTGTTCGGGAAGGTCAGCTCGTTCCAGGTCGCCCCCTTGTCGGAACTGTAGTAGGTATAAGTGTTCGGAAAGTTGTTGATGAGGGTGACGAAGGGCTCGCCGGAGGGAGAGAAGGTGATCTCCGAATCCTCCACTCTTCTGTTCACGGCGAGCGGGCCGGCGGGATCGATCGGGGCGATCGTTGGAGTCGAGGCGCCCGGCGCGTAGGTCCGGAACTCCGTCGCCGTCAACGCATAGATCTCGCCGGAGGGAGCCACCGCCATGTTCGTATGGAGGGGATCGCCGTTGATCAACTGCGGCGTTCCGCCGGAGGGAGCGATCGAATACAACCCGCCGTCGATGATCGCAACAACCCCGCCGCCGGGAGTGACTCCGACCCCCGTGGCGCGTCCCCCGACCTTCGGGAGATCGGTGACCAGGGTCATGGTCAATGAACCGGGCGTCTCGGTCGGCGGATCACCCGTATCGTTGGGATCGGTGCAGCCGCCGAGGAATGCGACCCCCACGGCAAGAAGAACGAACGAGCGCTGAAGAATGCTTCCCATACCTTTTCTCCTGAAACCTGATGACATATCGCTGAACGGCGCAAAGGTAGAGGAACATGAAACCGGAGAAAAAGCGGGAATCGAACTATTCTTACCGCCGGCGGAGGAAGGGGAAACCGGCCGGGCCGAACCCCGGCATCGAGCTGAAATTATCGTTGAACGAGAAGTAGATGCGCCCGCTGTTGATCGCCGGCACCGGGACGACATATCCGCCGTTGAGCGATTTTATCTCGGCGAGAGATTTCACCATGACGGCCGGATCGAGTTGAAAGCTCCCGGTGGTCCAGGAGGCCTTGAGGGTCGAGGTCTCGAAGTCGAGGTACCCGAACTTCTCCGAATCGCCCGGGTCCTTGCCGAGTATCGCGATATAGACGGCGCTGTCGGGAATGGAGCTGTCGGAGGGGAGCTCGATGGTGAGCCGTGCGGGGTAGTCGGACATGACCGGCCTCCTGATGAAGTGTAGTGTTGTGGATAAGGATCGGGGCTACCGGAGGGGAGTTGAGATATAATCCTGTTCCGATTCAATCTTGAACCTCTCCGCCCATGCCCGCTACGGGTGCGCCGCCGTATCGGGCAGCGCCTCCAGCTCCCTGTATACCTCTGCGGTCTTGACATGCTCCGGCCCGTAGACGCGTTCGAACACCGGGATCGCGCTCCGCAGCAGCGCCCGCGCATCGTGGTGCCGATCCTCGGCGCGACGGAGTCTGCCGAGCGAGCTCAGGGTCGTTGCCGTCTCGATATGGTCGTCTCCGAGCTTTCGCCGCCTGATGTCGAGAGCCTGCTCCATGTACGTGCCGGCCTCCGGAAGCCGCTGCTGCTTCATGCAGAGTTCACCCAGACAGTGCCACAGATTCGCCACCCACGGATGTTCATCGCCGAGGACCGTGTTGCAGAGTCCGATCGCATGATGGAACATCGGCTCCGCCTCCGCATGGTTGCCGTTCTCCGACATGACGGTGGCAAGATTCCCCAGGCTGGCGATGGTGTAGGGATGTTCGATCCCGAGCGAGTTCGTCTGAACCTCCACCACCTGCTGGAGCACCTCCTGGGCCTCGACGAACCTGCCGACATCGGCCAGCAGACCGGCCAGGTTGTTCATGCTCCATATCGTTGTGGGATGTTCTTCTCCGAGCATGGCCTTCTGAATCTCCAGCGCCCGGCGATGGAGCGCTTCGGACTCCGTATAGTTTCCGGCCTTCGCCAGAAGAGTCGCCAGATTGGCGGCCGATCTCGACGTTGCCACATGGTCCGCCCCGAGCACCTTCTCACGAATCGCCAGGGAGCCGCGCAGCAGCGATTCGGCTTCGGCATATCCCCCCGTGCGCATCAGCAGCGTCGCCAGATTGTTCATGGTGTTGGCCGTCTCCGGATGCTCGGCGCCCATCGACGTCCTGCAGATCGCCAGGGTACGTCTGTAGAGCGCTTCCGACTCGCCGTTGTTGCCGAGATACGCCGAGGTGATCGCCCTGTGGGTCAGCCGGGGGAGCAGCTCGGGATGCTCCGGCCCGACCATTGCCTCGTAGGCGTTCAGCACCTTCCGATTGACGACGTCCGCCTCCGCGTACAACCCCTGATCGGTCAGCAGCATCCCCACACGTTCCAGACTCTGAAGGGTGCGGGGATGCTCCGTGCCGAGCACGGCTTCGCGGATCGCCAGGGATCGGCGGGCGATCTCCTCCCCCTCCGCATACCTTCCGGCCTCCCGCATGGCGCCGGCAAGGTTGTAGAGGCTTTTGGCGACCTCGGCGTGTTCCGCTCCGAACGCCGCCTCACGGATCGCGAGCGCGCGCCGGTAGAGCGACTCCACCTCGGAGTAATCGATCGTCTCCTGCAGCAGCGACGCCAGTTCGTCGAGCGCCATGGCGGTACGCGGGTCTTCGGCTCCGAACTCCGATTCGCAGATCGCCAGCGCCTCATACCCGATCGGCTGCCCCTGCCGCGATATTCCGCTTACACGATAGAGGGCGCAGACTCTCAACAGATTCCTCACGCGCCGGGGGATATCGTCGCTCTCCTTCTCCGCTTCCAGCCGGGCGTTGTAGCTGGCCGCCATTGCCTCCACCCCTCCGCACCGCAGCCAGTAGCCGAGCAGTTCGAAGAGTCCTCTCCTGTCCAGATAGTGATCGAGCAGATCGAGACGCGATATGGCCTGCGCCAGCCGCTCGGTCTCCCCCGCCTCGCGCAACTGCCAGGGGAGCTCCACCGCCGTGCGGCCGTTCATCGGCCTCCCCTCGAAATATCGCGCAATGTCGAGATGCGCCCGTTTCCTGCGTCCCTCGTCGCTCATATATCGAATTGCGACAGCTCGCCGCAGATACTCGTGGAAGAACCCGAGGCACCCCTCGCTCCGCACCAGATGATACTCCAGCGACCCCAGCATTGCCGACAGGTCGAGACGCGATATTCCGGCGATCTCCGAC
>CBINGZ010000014.1:0-111140 GCA_966250335.1 uncultured bacterium
CGGATTCGTGGTGGTGGGCGCCACCAACGGGATTCCCAACGAGCAGGTCTTCGACGCGTTCGTCATGAAGATCGACTGCGACGGAAAGGAGGTCTGGACCAGAACGTTCGGCCAGACCAACTACGCCGATTTCGCCGAGGATGTCGTCGAGGCTCCGGCACAGGGGGGAGGCGCCAACGATATCGTGGTCGCCGGCTTCCGTCATCTCGCGTTCACGGCCCTCAACCACGACGGCTGGCTGCTCCGGCTCACCTCGCTGGGGGGGACCATCTGGGACAAGACCTACGACCTCGGCCTCCCCGGCGGCTCCGAGGAACGGTTCTTCGGCGTGACCGTGACGACGGTGGCCCCGAACGCCGGCGATATCGTGGCGGTCGGCGTCAAGAACGACGGCGGCATTCTGGGACGTCAGGGACTCATCATGCGCGTGACCGCCAACGGCACGTTCGGCGGCGCTCCGCGCGGAGTCGCGCAGTTCGGCAATCTCCAGACCGAACTCTTCAACTCGGTCATCGAGCTGCAGAACGGAGCCGAGGCGGGACGTCTGGTGACGATCGGCGAGACCTCCAACTTCGGTTCGACCGACATCTACGTCGTCAAGACCCGCGCCAACCCGTGCGACCAGGCGGGCGCGCTGGCCGAGATCGCCATCGGCAACAACGTGGGATCGTACGGAACGATCCACGATCGCGGCACCGATCTCTTCGAAGTGACCTCGGCGTTTCCGGCCTACGGCGGCGGCGGCGTGGGAGGGGGGACGGCGGTGGGAGACCTGATCATCACCGGCCACAGCAACGAGTCGATCTACTATCCCGTGACCGGCACTCCCTTCCACCACTACAACGCTCTTCTGCTGGCGCTCAGGGTCGCCACCCTCAACCCCGTCGGCGGCACCGGACGTCTCTTCGGCTCCGATCTGAACGAGGGGGATAGCGAGTGGGGGAACTCCCTGGCCGAGCAGGTAGGAACGGCGAACAACGACAAGGGGATCATCATCTGCGGAACGACGCTCAGCAATCTGCGGCACCACACCCCGCCGGACGGCTCCGATATGTATATCGTGAAGACCGACAACGCGGGGAACACAGGCTGCGAGGAGAGCTGGAACCCTCCGGCGCGGGTGCTGGCGTATCAGACCTGCCTGCAGTTCGTGGTCAGCGAGCCGGAGCTGGGGGAGGACGCCGACGTCACGGAAAACCCGGTCGAGACGGCGATCGACGTCTGTCCGCGTCCCTTCCCGAAGGTCGGCCGCGGCAGTGCTGATGAATCCTCCGAGATCTCCGACGCGATCCACACCTATCCCAACCCGATCCTCCGGGGAGGAACCGTGACGCTCCAGTACCTCGCCGACGTGACGACCGACGTCACCGTGGAGATCGTCGACGAGCTGGGCGCTTCGCTGAAGCGGTGGTCGGTCCCGGTCAACGGCGGAGACAACCGCATCGGCTTCGCCACCGATGAGCTCCCCGCCGGCACATACATCGTGACCATCGACGACGGAATCGAGCCTCGACACGCACGCATCGTGGTGATCGGCGGCCGTTAATATCGCATAACATCGCATCGAAAGAGGGGAACCCGGCACAACCGGCTTCCCCTCTCTCTTCTCTTCTCTTCTCTCTCTTTTCCTGACTCTGTGTCCTCTGTGACTCCCTGTTCATTTTCTCTTCACGGAAGCCAGAAAAAAATATCCCTCCCGGATCCCACCACGACATTACTATCTTACCCTCGATTGCTGCACTCAAACCGTATCTCGCATACGATATGCCTTACGATCCTCCAGCCGACACCCGGCCGGTCGAAGGCCCCAGAAAGATATCCCCCGACTTCGACAAGGAACTGCGCACCCTGTCGCAGGAGGTTCTGCGCCAGGCCGGCACCAGCCCCTCGAAGGCGTTGAGACTGGCCCGGCTCGGGGCCAAGCAGGCTCTGGAGCGGGGATTGATCTGGGAGCACTTCCGTTTTCTCTTCCACTGCCTCGAGCAATGCGACTACCTGGGAAGATCCAGGGAGATGGCGGAGTTCTTCGACCGCGCCCTGCGGGTCTACCAGCGGCTGGGACCGGAAGAGGAGCGCGGAAAGTATCTCGCGCAGATCGGCACGTACTATCAGATCGTGGGGAACTTCAAGGAGGCGTACAAGGCGCTCTCGGAAGGGGTGAGGTATCTGGAGATGGTCTCCGGGGACGATAACTCGCTGGGACAGGCGCTCGGCAGCCTGGGGGTGATCGCCGAGGTAGCCGGTGATCATCGAGGCGCGATGGAATATTACCTGCGAGCGATCGCAGTGTGGGAGCCGATAGGGAACGTCTACGGTGTCGCCAACTATCTGATAAAGATCGCCCGGATAAATGTGACGATGTCCCGCATGGAGCGGGCGATGGAATCTCTCGATCGCGCATTCAAGCTGCATCAGGGAGCCGGGAATCGTCTCGGTATGGCCTGCACCCTTGATGAGATCGCCAGAGCATACTCCGAATGTGGGAAGCCGCAGGAATCGTTGAAGATTCTCCCCCAGGCGTTGGAGATGTTCACCGAGATGGGAATGAATCGCAGTATTGCCGGAGTGCTGCAGCGGCTGGGCGAGGCCCATTTCAGGCTGGGGAATATACGTGAGGGACTGAGCTACTGCGAGCAGGCGTCGGAGATCATCGATCCCACGGACAGATGGAACGGTGCGTTCGTCGCCGAGACCGCGCTGGCGATCGGGGCGGCCTACTATCGACTCGGCGAGCTTGTCGCGGCCCGTGCCGCCGCCGAGCGATCCGTAGAGTTCGCCGAATCGTACGACTCGCGACATCAGGCGTGCGAAGCCCACAGGCTCCTCTCCCAGATCCTGGAAGAGCTTGGCGACGCTGTCGGAGCGCTACGTCATGAGCGGCAGTTTGCCCGGATCAACAAGGAGATTTTCGGTATCGAGCGCCAGAAGGAGTTCGCCGAGATCGAGCTGCGGCAGGCGATCGCCGACGTGATACGGGAGCAGCAGGAGCAACGGCGGCGCGCGCAGGAGGCAGAGCAGGAGGCAAGACGTCATGAGGCGGAGGTGCGCGCCCTGGCGCTGAAATCTCTCCACCGCGACAAGGCGTTGAAACGTGTACAGGAAGCTGTCCGGCTCCATACCAACGGCTCCGAGGATCGGAAGCTCGCCGGCAACGTGATCTCCGACATCGAGAACGCCCTGGACGAGCACGGCGAGTGGAGGACGTTCGACAAGGAGTTCGAATCGGTCCACCACGCCTTCATCGGGAGGGTGGAGGATCGCTGTTCCGATCTGACCCCCACGGAGATCCGCATCACCATCCTCATCCGGCTCGGACTGGCGAACAAGCAGATCGGCGACGCGCTCTTCATCGCCCCGGCCACCGTCAAGACGCATCGTCGCAACATCCGCCGGAAATTCGGTCTTTCGGCCGGAGCGAACCTGACCAGCATGCTCCTGTCGATATAGCCGCGCCCCTCTCCATGCTCCCAACCCTGCGGCCAATGCCTTCCCGATGGAGGCGGGGAGGCGAGCGCTCTTCTCTCTCCGCTTCTTTTACATCGGTGTGTGGGATGATATCCCGACCGACCGGAGAGGTCGACGCTATCTATTGCCGTGGACCGTGTCCAGCAGCCGCACGACCTCGGCCGCCAGGCGATCGGGATCGCCATGGAAGATCACCTCGGCCGGGGGATCGATCGGAATATCCGCCGTTAGCCCCGTCAGCGCGTCCGCCGTTTCACCGGTGCCGGTAAGCACGCCGGCGACCTTCCCGAAATCGACGAGGTTGGTGAATTCGTTGAGCGTCCCCCAGCGTCCGCCGATGATGATGCCGGCGTGGCAGGTGGCGGTGGAGACCACGTTCCTGTACTTCCGGGCGGCATGATGATCGTCGACGAAGGGGAACTCCGGCGGCACGTAGATGAGGCGGGAGTAGATCGAGAGATCATCCTCCGGCACGAACGCGCGCTGTCCCTCCAGATCGCGCATCGGGGAGAACCCCCAGACCTCGGCGCCGTTGCGGGCCGCCTCATGCGCGGCGCGGTAGGGGAGACCGGAGCAGGCCCCGGTGATCACGATACATTTCCGGGCCGCCAGCGCCCGTCCCAGCTCGGCGGCTCTCTCGGCGACCTCCCCGGTTACCGTTATTGCAGATCCGAAGACACCTATACGATATACCATGACTTCTCCTATATTCAGGCCGGAAAGATACGGGGGCGGGAGCGATCCGAACCTTCTCATCGACCGCCGCTTCGTATCTTCCGCGCGACCGCGTCCGGGGTCGGTTCTCCCTCCGGCAGTTCCCTCAACCTTTTTCAGATCAGTTCCGTGATTCTATCCGACAGCGAAATCCTCCGAGCGATCGACAACGGCGAGATCGTCATAGAGCCGTACCGTCGCGACTATCTGGGCACCAACAGCTACGACGTCCATCTGGGCGAATGGCTCGCCACGTACGATGAGGATGTGCTCGACGCCCGTCTCCACAACAAGGTCACCTCTTTCCGGATTCCGGAGGAGGGATATGTCCTGCTGCCGACCCGGTTCTATCTCGGCGTCACCGTGGAATACACCGAATCGCACCGTCACGTTCCCTTCCTTGAGGGGAAGAGCTCGATCGGCCGCCTCGGCATCGACATCCACGCCACCGCCGGCAAGGGGGATGTCGGCTTCTGCAACCACTGGACGCTGGAGATCTCCGTCAAGCAGCCGATCCGCGTCTACGCCGGCATGCCGATCGGCCAGCTCATCTACTTCGAAACGAAGGGAGCGGTGGAGGTCCCCTACAACGTGAAGGGAAGCGCCAAGTACAACACCCGCAACGAGCGCCCGGTGGAGTCGATGATGTGGAAGAATTTCGAGGAGAAGCTCTTCATGGAGATGAACGGGGCGGGGGGGAACGGGGTGGGGTGATGGCGTACCAGTCTTCTCCGGGCAATGAAGATCATATCTCTACCGAATCGGCTCCCGTAGGGAGCACCCGGATGTAGCCACGAGCCATTCCAGCATTCTTCAAGCGCTGTAGGCGCGTACCGGTCTTCTCGTTATCAACGGGGAAGACCGGTACGCACCTACGGTGCTTGGGATTAATTATCGGAACGTCGGGGCTATGTCTGGTTCGCCCCTACGGGGCTTGAAGAGGGGGATTCCGTAGAGTTGCCGTGGAATCGGTCATGTGGATTGTGGGCCTATTATAAATGTCCCATATATCCGACCACCGCGAATCGCATCACCGGTTCGATGTAATTATCGATCAATGCCAGGCATTCCTCCAGCTCGCGGTATGCGAACGGGCCTTCCGTTCGCAGCGATGCGTCGGCAATTCCGGCGGGGATCAGAATCCGCGATCGTAGCGTTCGGAAGTCGAACCCGTCGGCAAGCGGCTTGCATTCGGCCCGCGACATCTTTCTTCCGGTGCCGTGGCTGATGGAGTTGAGGATTCCCCCTACCTCGTCGGTCGCCCGCACCAGAAGTACATCGCCGGACATGTGAGAGGGGAGCACCGAGAGTGTCCCGGGCTCGACCCGTACCGATCCCTTCCTGATAATCGCTCCCCCTTCTTCCAGCGGCTGGTACGTGTTGTGGGGGAGATCGAGCACGAGATCTCCGGCGCCGAACACCTTCTCCACCGCCTCATGTATCGCCGCGCGATTATCCTCCGCCCATTTGACCACGCGGTCGAATTCCCGGTCGAAGCGGTCGGGGGAGTCAATCAGGTCGTCTACGTGACCCGATTCGTTGCGGGAGCCGGTGTGGATCAGAAAATGAAGCGGGCCGTCGTCGTACGGTTCAAGCGCATCCAGAAAATGGTTGCCGCCGCCGAGATCTCCCAGACCTCCCTTGTTGGCCCGCAGAAGACCTGCAAGGCGTTCCCATCGCGGAGCATCCAGCTCTGAGGCAGATATATTGGAGCGAATAAGACGCATGCCGCAACCACAGTCCGAAACGGCGAACCTGCGCCAGTCCGGCTGTCCGGTGAGCACGGCGGTGCCGGTGGGCAGGGGAGATTTGCCCGGACACGCATCTGGGAGAACGACGATCTCCTCGGCTTCAAGATCGTAGGGAAGCCATGAATGGAGTCTGCCGAGCGGCTCGGCCGAAAGATTGATGATGTTCATAACGCATGAGGATATAATGGTGAATACAAATTCTCGACCCGCCTGATCGCCTCAGCAATCCCTGCTGAAATCAACGACCAATCCGATACTTCGCGGCGAACGTTTGCATACGATTGTCACATCCCGGACCCTGGCGGTGTCGCGGCAATAATAGCACAATTCCGAACGTACGACAAGGCGCCGGTGTTTCCCTGCGGCCTGTTGCGCTCACCGTCGGTTCTTCTCATCACGTTTCAAACTCTCCTTCCCCTCGTCCTTGGTCTGCCTGCTGGTACTCGGAACTCCCTGAACCATGAAAGACCATATGACATGAAGCTGCCGTATCTATCCCTTCTCCTCCTTTCCCTTGTCGCTTCCGCATGTTCCTACCGGCGATGCGGGCAATATGGGGCCTTCATCTACCGTCCGGAAACCGTCGATGATGCCGCTGTCATCGTCATCTGCATGATGAGCGATGAAGGGAAGGCGACCATACGATCCATGACCTGCGAGGAGCTCACGGCGATGAACGACACCTGGGGAATGTGGATCAGAAACGAACTCGGCATCAACGGCAGGAACATGCCGCTGATGGTACATTGCGGCGGACTCCCTCCACGCGAGTGCTCGATGATGATCATCGAACGGATCCAGGAACGGTTGTGGGAGGAACATATCGAGGAGCAATCTTGACCGAATCCGACGACCATACCGGCTTTGAACCGATCGCCCGAAGAATCGCACCGGGAAGCAGAGTGCTCCGCGCCCGGCCGCTGAAGGGAGGGATCTCCGCCGAGATGACGGCGATCGAACTCGAAACCCCCGACGGTGCGGTAAGCCGGCTGATCGTACGCAAACCCGGCGAGGCACTTCTGGCCCGCAACCCCGATGCCGCGCGGAACGAATTCGAGCTCCTGCGGATACTGCGACAGGCGGGTCTGCCGGTCCCGACACCGCTCGACCTCGATCTTTCAGGCGAAATCTTCTCCACTCCCTATCTGCTCCTCGACTACATCGAAGGAAGCCCCGAGTTCGCCCCGTCCGATCCCGCCGAAACCGGCCGACGCCTCGCCGAACAACTGGCGGCGATCCACAGCATCGACTTCTCGCAAGACGATCTGTCGTTCCTTCCCTCCAAGGCCGATGAACTGCTTCGGAATATCGATGAACGAGCCACCTCGCCCGGCGGGTCGCTGGATGATCCCCGGGTTCTCGGCACGCTCAGGCGCCTTGGCCCGCCGCCCCAGCGCAATCCGTCGGCCCTTCTGCACGGCGATTTCTGGCCGGGGAATATTCTCTGGCGCGACAGACTTCCGGTTGCCGTGATCGACTGGGAGGATGCGGGCCTGGGTGATCCCCTCATCGATCTGGCTCTGGCGAGAATGGAGCTGATCTGGATATTCGGTCCTGATGCGATGAATTCCTTCACCCGCCGTTATCTCTCGCTCGTCTCGCTCGACTCCGACAACCTTCCCTACTGGGATCTCCATGCGGCCTCCCGCCTGTCTCGTCTGGTCGGTTCCGATCTGACGGAGTGGACCATCTTCTTCGCTGAGTATGGTCGTGAGGATATCACTCCGTCGACCGTCCGGGAAGGCTACGAGACCTTCGTCGCGCAGGCTCTCCGAAATCTGAAGCCTCTCTCCAACGCCCGGCGATAATTATTTCGGGTGTCCTATTTTCACCCCCATGAACAGACTCGTCGAGGAAACACGTTCACGGCTGGCGGAGAGTGAAGGGGGAGCGCGACTGGCGCTGCTGAACTCTTCCGCGCTCGCGATGTCGCGGGTCGATCCGCGGTACGGGCTGGAGCTTGCGGAGGAGGCGGGGCGACTGGCCGCGGAACTGAACGATCCTGCGGCGGCGGCCGAAAGCTTCCGTGCCGCCGCGTGGTGCTGCGAGACACTCTGCGATTATCCCACCGCGATCGATTATGCCCGCCGCGCGCAACAGGCCTTCATCGAGATCGGCGAACGGAACCGCGCCGGAAGCTGCCTGAACGCCGTCGGCGTGATCGCGTTCGGCATGACCGAGTACGCGACGGCGCTGGAGGCGCTGAACGAGGCCCGGACGATCTTCATCGAATATGAGAACCGTCCCTCGCTCGCCTCGGCGTGCAATAATATCGGAATGGTACATCAGGAGCTGGGGAGATATCCGGAGGCGCTGGCGGCGTATCTGGAGGCGCTCCGGATCAACGAAGAGCTGGGGGATGAATCGCAGGTCTCGGCGAACCTCAGCAACGTCGGCAATGTCTATTACTACCTGGGGGATATCGAACGCTCGTTCGAATACGACAGCCGCGCCCTGGCGATCGCCCGCCGCCTCGACGACGTCTACGGCATCGCCCACAAGCTGGAGGGAATCTCCTCCAACTACAAGGAACGGGGAGAACTCGACGCCGCGCTCGATGCCCTGAACGAAGCGCTCGACATCTTCCGTCGCCTGCAGGAGAAACGCTACGAGTCGGCTGTGCTCATCAAGCTCGGGATGCTCCATGAACTCCGAGGGGAGACCGGCCGGGCCCTTGAGCAGTTCGGGGAGGCGGAGGCGATCGCCCTCTCCATCGGCAAGCGTGATCTGCTCGCCGGCGCGCGGCTTCGTATCGGAATGCTCCATTTCAATCAGCGGGATCATGCCGCTGCGATCGAGGTTCTCCGGCTCGGCCTTGTCGATGCGCGGGAAACCGCGCTCCCGAAGGTGGTGAGCGAACTTCTCCTTATCCTGGCGCAGGCTCTCGACGCGGCCGGTCTGCACGCCGAAGCGTTTCAGCGCCTCCGTGAACATGCGACCCTTCTGGAACAACTCTTCGGCGAGGAACGGCAGCGGGCGGTGGCCGAGACCCAGGCGCGTTTCGACGTGGAACGGGCCGAGCGGGAACGCGAGGTCTTCCGGCTCAGGAGCGAACATCTGGAGGAGATGATCGACCTCCGCGCCCGCGAGCTCACCTCGATGGCGATGCGCCTCGTCCGGAAGAACGCCTTCCTCCAGAAGCTCCGCAAGGATACGCTCCAGCTCGCCGTCGACAACCCCGAATCGGGGAGCGTGCTCGACAGGCTGCTGCGGGCGATCATCGAGAACATCCACGGCGACGACGAGTGGGAACGGTTCGAACAGGAGTTCCAGCTCATCCATCACGATTTCCTGAACAGGATCTCCCAGCGCTGCCCGCGCCTGACCCCGGCCGAACTGAAGGTCTGCGCCATGCTGAAGATCAACCTCTCGAACAAGGAGATCGCCGGACTTCTCTCGGTGTCGCTCAGGAACGTGGAGAGCCATCGATACTCGATCAGGAAGAAGCTCGGGCTCTCCTCGGAGGTCAACCTCACCGCCTGGCTCATGGCGGTGTAGCGGCCTCAGTAGTATTCCAGTAGGAGAGCGCCCGGCGGCCCGTTCTACCTTTGCATGTGATCGATTCGCTTCCTGTCACATGCCGGAACGACGCCATGAATGCGCTCTCGCGGGTTCTTTCCTTTCTCATCATCCCTCTTTTCTTCAACGCTCTTCCGCTTCGCGCGGCCGTCGTCTCATGGGACGGCGGAGGGGACGGTACATCGTGGTCCGATGCCGACAACTGGGATGGTAACGCCCTGCCGGGGGGAGGAGACCATGTGATGATCACGAGCGGAACCCCGACCGTGCGATTGACGGCCGACGTCTCGGTGGCCGGGATCACCGTCGGCGGAGCGAGCGGAACGCAGACGCTCGACGCCCGCGGGTTCCACCTGACCCTTGGGACCGACTCCAGCACGATCGCCGCGAACGGCGTGCTGATGCTGGGAGATCGACCCTTTGGAAACTCGTTCGCGCTCACCATCAACGGGCCTCTGGCCCTCCACGGCCGCATGGAGTGGTCGAACGGAGCCCTCTACGCCAACACCTACTACGAGCCGCCGGCCGGCCGTCTGATCACCGTCGCGGAGTCGGGCACGATGCGATGGATCGGCGGTGGAGAACGATATATCATGGTGACGCTGGAGAATCGCGGCACGATCCGCTGGGAGGGGGGGACGACCTACTACAACCAGGGCTACACGGTCGCCAGCAGCGGAACGTTCGAGGCCGATCTCGCCGCCGATGCCTCGTTCATGCGCACCGGAGTCAACAGCCTGGGACCGTGGGGATTCACGAACACAGGAACGGTGCGGAAGTCCGGACCCGGCGCCGCCTCGATCCAGGTGGAGCTGAAGACGATCGGAGGGATCGTCGACGTGCGTGAGGGGATGCTTCTCCAGAACTACGCGAGCCGCTGGGAGAACGCGACGATCGCCGTTGCGGCCGGAGCAACACTTCAGCTCACCGCCAACCGGATGCACGAGCCTCACACGATCGCGGGAACGCTCTCGGGAGATCCCGCCGGAACGTTCCTCGCCACAGGGATCGGTAACGGATACTTCACGACGATCACCGCCGATCCGGTCATGGGGGGAGTTGTCGATATCGGCGGGACGGGATTCCAGCTCGACGACGCCTCCCTGGGGGGACTCTACGACCCCGTCGCGAAGATCTACTCCGCCGGCCCGATCAATCGCGGTCTGATGCGATTCGTCGGCCTCAGCAACAAGGGGATCGACGGCCCCTTCGTGAACCGGGATACGCTTCGCTGGGAGTCGGGGAATCTCTATTACAGCATGGTTGCGACATTCTCGAACGAGCATATGTTCGAGATCACCTCGGACTCGAACGTGAGTTTCGGCACCAGCGGGGTCAACGGGATACGGCCCGGTCCGTTCGTCAACACCGGGACGATGCTGAAGACCGGAACAGGAACCGTCACTTCGACGGTGGATATCAACACAGTGCGAGGTTCGGTCGACATACGGAACGGAAAATTCCTGCAGACGACCGTCACATTGTGGGACGATGCTTCTCTCTCGGTCGGTGCGGGGGCGACGCTCCATCTCGGCGGCTATCTGCTCAATCACGTGATCGCCGGTACGCTTCGGGGGGACCCGCAGGGGACGTTCGTCGTCTCGGCGCTTGTCTACAGCTATTCCACCGGTCTCATAGCCGATTCGGCCAGGGGAGGACGTCTGGAGATAGGAGGGACCGGAATTCAGGTCGCCGATATCGATATCGGTGGGATCACGGGGACTCACCGGACGCCGGTCAACGGCGGGCTGATCCGCTTCGTGGGGCCGCCGGCGTACCAGTCGATCACCGCGCCGTTCCGCAACGAGGGGAGGGCGCGATGGGAGAGCGGCAGCATCTCTCTCAGGCCCGGCGTTACCTTCACGAACGCCGGCCTCTTCGAGATCGATGTCGATGCGGACAAACGGGTGTTCGGCGCCAACCCAGCGTATCTGATCAACGAGGAGTCCGGAATCGTGCGGAAGCTCGACACGGAACAGGTCGTGCTGCGAGCCGATGTGAACAACAGGGGAACGTTCGCCGTTCGTGAAGGAGAGATCATCGTCGAGAACTACTCCAACAGGTTCGTCTCGACGGCGACCGGGATCATCTCCGGCGTCGGCGTCCTGAACCTGAGAGAGATCCCCGCCGACCGGCTCGCCAACGACGGGATCACGGCGCCGGGGCCGGGAGACAGGGGGGAAGGAGTGGGGACGCTGACCGTCATCGGACCGTTCCCGCACGATCGGTACGAGTTCGAACTCTCGGGACCCGACAGCGCTCTCTACGACAGGCTCATCACGGCGCAGGGCTCGCCCGATATATCGGATGATAGTGCGTTCGTGACGATCACCGGCGGCTTCACTCCAGTTCTTGGAAACAGATTCGACGTAATCGCCGGACCGGTGGTCGGGAAGCTGGTCGGCCTGGTCGTCTCCCCACCCGAGGTCGGGCTGATTGCGACATATCCGGTCAACCTCGTCAGGCTGGTGCTGGGGCTCGGTGAGGAGGATGCGAGGGTGACGGTGATCGCTCCGGTCGTCACGGCGCGTCAGGGTGAGTCGGTGTCGATCCCGGTCAAGGTCGTCGCCACGGCGGCTGCGCGAGGGGCAGGCGCAACGGAGGCGACCTTCTCTCTGCGATACAACGTCACCCTGCTGGGGCCGGTCGGGTCCACCCCGAAGGGAACGATCGGCGCCGGTGAACGGGTCATCGACCTGCGCCTCCCTCTTTCATCGTCGAGCGATACGACTCTCTTCCCTCTCTCCTTCAGGGCGACTCTCGGCAACGATTCCATGACCGCTCTGACCGTCGGGAACGCGGCCTCGAACGGCTCGAACGTGACGGTGACCTCGGTCGACGGCAGTTTCACGCTGCTCGATCTCTGTCGCGAGGGGGGCGCCCGGCTCCTCAACCCCGACGGCGCCGCCGCCATGAGCAAGATCCGCTCGAATCCCTTCTCGGACGATATCTCGTTCGACCTGAACCTCATCGAGCGCGGGCCGACGAGTATCATGCTGGTCGATATGACCGGCACGGTCGTGCGAACTCTGGAGGAGGCGGATCGAGGGCCGGGGACTCATGATATCCATATCGATGTGGGAGAGATCCCCGCCGGCAGATACTTCGTGACGGTGAGAACGCAGACGATCGTTCTGATCGGGCAGGTGGAGGTGGCACGATGAAAACTCTCAACATCCTTTTTACGTTCGCTCTTCTCACGGCGGCCTGTGTCGCCCCCGCCTTTGCGCAGCACGATACGCTTCGTCCCCGCTGGGGAGTCTTCGGCGGTCTCGCGATCAACACGCACTCGGCCGACTTCCGCGCTCTTCCCGGGGCGCCGAACTGCTGTCCGAGGTTCGAGAGCGGTTCCGGCCTCGGACCGATCGTGGGCGCCGCCTACGAGTTCCCCGTGGGGAATGCGCTGCTCCTCTCGCTGGGAGTCGGTTATGCGGATCATTCCGCGATACTCTCGACCCGCGAGCCGGTCGCGATCGTGGCGGCCGGGGAGACGCGCGACGGCGCATTCGAACATACCATCGACGCGAAGTTCGCCAGCGTCGCCGTGGAGCCCGCGTTGAGCCTGCGTCTGTTCGACAGGCTCTTCGTGAGGGGAGAGATTCGTGTGGGAACGATTCTCTCCCCGACATATTCCCAGAAGGAGGAGATCGTCGAACCGGTCGCGACCGGGACATTCCTCGATTCGCTCGGAAACGATTCGGGGCTGCGGACCCGCAACACCAGCTCCGGCGAGATCCCGGAGGCCGCTTCGGTCGTGATCCAGGGAGGGATCGGAGTGGGATACGAGCTGCCGCTCAACGCCCGCCGGACGCTGATGCTGGTCCCCGGCATATCGTACTCGCAGAGCTTCACCGATGTCGTAAGCGGATATTCCTGGAAGGCGAACGCCCTGCGACTCACCCTCGGCCTGAAGTATTCCCCGCTTCCCTCCAGACCTGTTCTTCGCGATACGACCTATCGGCGCGACACGACCGTCGTGACGATCGCCCGCGGAGGGAGCCCCGATCTGCGGCTCGACGACCGGACCGAATCGGTCGACTCCAGAGAGGATGGACCGTACCTCCTGGAGCACTACACCGTCACGGAGCGATATATCCGTCAATCCCCGAAGCAGAGCCTTCTCTCGGCGACCATCTCCGCGGTCGGAGTGGAGGGAACCGTCGAGGAGCCGGTGGCGACGCTCCGCGTGGAGGAGTTCCTCCGGACCAACACCCACCCCCTGCTCGGCTACCTCTTCTTCGGCGAGGGATCGGTGAATATCCCGTCACGATATGTTAGAATGACCGGCGCCGACGCCGATCTCTTCGAGCCGAAAACCCTCTTCGAGGAGGACGCCATGACGATCTCCCACAACGTCCTCAACATTCTCGGCTACAACCTGCGGCGTCATCCCGGGGCCGGGCTGACGATCACCGGCTGCAACTCCGGCAACGGGACCGAACAGGGGAACAGAACTCTCTCCAGGGGCCGTGCCGAGGCGGTAAAGCGCTATCTGGCCGACGTCTGGAAGATCGAGCCGGGACGCCTCACCGTCGTCGCGCGGGATCTCCCCTCGATCCCCTCCAACACGACGACCGCCGACGGGAGCGAGGAGAACCGTCGGGTGGAGATCACATCGGATGTTCCGGAGGTGACCGACGTCTTCGTGGCGTACGACACCGCACGGAGCGCCTCACCCCCCGCGCTCCGGTTCAAGCCGGTCGTCGGCTCGACCGATCCCCTCGTCTCCTGGAAGCTCACCGTCAGCCAGCGCGGGACGATCCTGAAGGAGTTCTCCGGTCGCGGGGCGCCCCCCGCCTCGCTGGACTGGACGATCGCCGCCGAGCGACAGGGGGTTCCAGGATTCAGCGAACCGCTTGCCGTGCAGATCGAGGCGACCACGAGCGAGGGGGAGACGACGACCGCGACGACAGCTCTCGCTACGGACGTGATCACCGTGCGTCGGAAGGAGGCCGAACGTTCACGGGATTATCGCGTGGAGCAGTACAACCTTGTGTTGTTCGACGTCGGCAAGTCGACCATCACCGACGCGCACCGGAGGACCATCGAGCTCGTGAAGTCGCGGCTGAAGCCGGAGTCGACGATCACGATCGAGGGCTACTCCGATAGAACCGGCGACGAGGGGGCGAACAGGCGCCTGGCTCGCAGCCGCGCGCAGTCGACCGCAACGGCGCTCGGGCGCAACGATGCCAGGGTGACCGGGATCGGAGAGGATCGACTTCTCTACGACAACGACATCCCCGAAGGGAGGTTCTACTGCCGTACCGTGAGCATCTCGGTCCGCACGCCCGTCCGGTAGAACCCCGTGGTTGGAAGGTTCGAACCGGACGGGCGGCGGTCGGGCCCCACGATCCTCTCTTGCGTCGATCGGGGGCGCCGAGCTATCTTTGGCCGATCTCGGTCATCAATCCCACATGAAGAGACGGCTCATCCATATCATCGTCTGTTTCCTTCTCACGGCCCTTTTCGTGGTCGAGCGGGCGCTGCCGTGCATGGATATGTGCGGGTCGGAGTCGGCCCCCTCCGCGGCCGGACATGAGCTGAGCGACGAGCATTCGGATCATCACGACGAGCCCTCCTCGACCGGAGGGGCGCATCATTGCAGCCACTGCGTCTGTCCCTGTCACATTCCGGCGATCGCCGGCGGGGGCGATATCCCCGACCTTCCCGACCCCGGGAGCGCGCGGCGCATTCCCTTTGAACAGCACCCACCATCGGCAGCGACCGATCCTCTCGATCACGTCCCGTTAGTCTGATTCCATCCTGACATCGTGGTTCCCCACGATCATGGCCGTGGTGCGCCCCGACCGTTCGACGGTTCGTGCGCTCCATGCCTACGCGTGCCGTTGTCCCCAAACAACCAGCAGGATTGGAGCAGCATGTATGTTCGACGCAATCATTGCGTTCTCGCTGCGCCGGCGTGCCCTTATTCTTTTGCTCACGCTGGCGCTCACGGCGGGCGGGGTCGTCGCGTTCTCGCGACTGCCGATCGACGCCGTCCCCGACGTCACCAACAACCAGGTGCAGGTCCTTACCTCGGCCCCCTCGCTCTCCTCCCCGGAAGTGGAGCGATACGTGACCTTCCCGATAGAAATCGCGCTCAAATCGCTCCCCGATCTTGTGGAGCTTCGATCGCTCTCCCGCCCGGGGCTCTCGGTGGTGACGATCGTCTTCGAGGAGGATGTCGACACCTATTTCGCGCGGCAGCAGGTTCTGGAGAAGCTGCGGGAGGCGGAGGAGGAGATTCCGGAAGGTGTCGGCCGCCCGGAGCTCGCGCCGGTGTCGACCGGCCTCGGTGAGATCTTCCGATATGTCGTCCGCGACACGACCGGGAAGCTCTCGCCGATGGATCTGCGCACCGTGCAGGACTGGATCGTCCGGCGCGGACTCCTCGGAACGCCGGGTCTGGCGGAGGTCAACTCCCTTGGGGGATATGTCAGGCAGTACCACGTTCTCGTCGATCCCGCCGCCCTTGTGAGCTACGGACTGACCCTGCGCGACGTGTTCGACGCCGTGGCCCGGACCAGCGGCAACGCGGGTGGAGCTTATATCGAAACGGGACCTGAACAGCTCGCCGTCCGATCGGTCGGTCTGGCGGCAGGTATCGATGATCTGCGCGCCACCGTGATCCGCAGCACGGCGACGGGAACGCCGATCCTGCTCGGCGATCTGGCGGCGATCGAGATCGGTCCCGCGATCCGCTTCGGAGCCGCGTCGCAGGAGGGGAAAGGAGAAGTGGTCACAGGGATTACGATGCAGTTGAAGGGAGCGAACTCCCGCGTTACGGTCGATGCGGTGAAGGAGCGGATCGAGGAGATCCGCCCGTCGCTCCCGCCGGGTGTGGTGATCGAGCCGTACTACGATCGCGAGATCCTCGTCGACCGGACGATCTCGACGGTGCTGACGAATCTGGTGGAGGGAGCCCTTCTCGTGATCGGCATCCTTCTTCTCTTTCTCGTCAATCTGCGGGCGGGGATCGTCCTTGCGTCGGTGATCCCGCTCTCGATGATGTTCGCGGGGATTCTGATGGTGCTGACCGGTCAGTCGGGCAACCTTATGTCTCTGGGAGCGATAGATTTCGGTCTCGTGGTCGACGGGTCGCTCATCATCGTCGAGAACGTACTCCGTCTGCTGGAGGAGCGGCTGCGGGAACGGGGCGGTATACCTCTTACCGCGAGAGAGATGCGGGGGCTGGTCTACAGCGGTTCGGTCGAGGTGCGCAAGGCGGCGCAGTTCGGGGAGATCATCATCATCGTCGTCTACCTGCCGATTCTGACGCTGCAGGGGATCGAGGGGAAGCTCTTCAGGCCGATGGCGCTCACCGTCGCGTATGCCCTCGTCGGGGCGCTGCTTCTCTCGGTCACCTATGTCCCCGTCATGCTCTCGATGGTCCTCAAGAGATCGGGGAAGATCCGTCATTCGCCGATCATCACCTTCCTCATGCGACGATATGTCCCCGCGCTCCGGAAGGCGATGCGTCTCCATCTGCCGATCGTCGCCGGGGCGCTTCTTCTCTTCGTCGGAGCCGTCGTTGCGTTCTCCCGCATGGGGGGTGAGTTCATCCCGCGTCTGGACGAGGGGGATATCGCGATGCATATCATCAGGCTTCCGTCGGTGTCGCTGACCGAATCGCAGAAGATCACAACAAGGGTCGAGGAGGAGCTGATGAAGTTCCAGGAGGTGAAGACGGTCGTCAGCAGCACGGGACGCGCCGAGATCTCGACCGACCCGATGGGGTTCGAACTGGCCGACGCGTACGTGATCCTGAAGCCTCACGACGAATGGACGACCGACCGCACGAAGGCCGAACTGGTGGAGGCGATGGAAACGGCTCTGCGCGATATACCGGGCGCGGGGTTCCAGTTCCTCCAGCCGATCGAGATGCGAACCAACGAGCTGATCGCCGGAGCGCGCGGCGACGTGGTGGTAAAGGTGACGGGGGATGATTACGATGTAATGAACCCGGCCGCCTCCACGATCGCCGCCATACTCGGTCGGACGCAGGGCGCCGCCGACGTGACGCTGGAACAGACCTCCGGCCTGCCGCAGCTCATCGTTCGACCCGATCGTTCCGCGATAGCCCGGTACGGTCTCACGGTGGAGGATGTGAACGACGCCGTCGCCGCCTCGGTCGCGGGGCGGAAGGCGACCGAGGTGGCCGAGGGGGAGCGACGGTTCGATGTCGTGGTCAGATTCCCGGAAGAGGCGCGGAAGGATCTCGACGCGATCCGGCGGATGCTGGTGGCGGTCCCCGGCGGCCGGAACATCCCGCTGACCGAGCTTGCCTCGGTGACCGTCGAGGAGGGACCGGCGCAGATAAGCCGCGAGGAGGGAACCCGCTTCGTGACGGTTCAGGCCAACGTTCGCGGGCGGGACGTGCGGAGCTTCGTCGAGGAGGTCCGGGCGGAGGTCGCCCGCAGCGTGGGGCTCCCCGCCGGCTACAACGTGATCTACGGCGGCCAGTTCGAGAACCTGGAGGCCGCCTCCGGTCGGCTGCTGATCGTCGTTCCGATCGCTCTGGCCCTCATCTTTCTTCTGCTCTATCAGACCTTCCGTTCGATCCGGCTCGGGATCCTGATCTTTCTCTGCGTGCCGATGGCGGTGATCGGCGGGGTCGCGGCGCTGCTGATCGGAGGGATGCATTTCTCGATCTCGGCGGGTGTGGGATTTATCGCATTGTTTGGTATTGCGGTTCTCAACGGCATCGTGATGGTCGCCGCGATCCGGAAGTATCAGTCGGGGGGAATGGAGCGTCGCGAAGCGGTCGTCGCGGGGGCCGCCGAGCGTCTGCGTCCCGTGGTGACGACGGCGGCGCTCGCGGGATTCGGGTTCCTTCCGATGCTTCTGGCGCGCGGCGCGGGGGCCGAGGTGCAGCGGCCGCTGGCGACCGTCATTATCGGAGGGCTGATCTCCTCGACCCTCCTTACCCTTTTCGTTCTACCGATCATCTACGAGTGGATCGGCGGCGAATATGTGGAGCAGAGAGAGGAGCCGGAGGATTTCGTTCCGAAGGAGACGTCGCCGGGCTCCGGTCACGGTCCCGTCGGAGCAGTCGTCACGGTGCTGCTTCTGGCGTTTCCTGTATTGAATGCCGATGCACAGACAAGGATGACTCGTGAGACGGTCCGCGAGCGGGCGATTGCCGCCTCGGCGGAGATCAGACGCGCCGGGGCGTCGATCGCGCAGCGGCGCGGCGAGCGGAGATCCGGTTCGCTGCTGCCGAACACGGAACTCTTCGCCGGCGTCGATGAAGCTCCTTCCCCCGCGTTGACCGGGCGTTCCAACGCCAGGATCGGCGTGGCGCAGACCTTCGCCTATCCCGGCGTCTATGCGGCGCGCGGGGAGGTGAACGATCTGCTGATAGAACAGGCCGAGGCTGAGCAGGAAGCGATATATCGTGATGTGATTCTCAACGCCGATCTCGCCTACATCGACCTGGTGGCGGCTCGTCGGCTCGTAGATCTCGCCGACAGCGCCGTCGCCGTCGCGGGGGAGTTCGCACGGCTGGCGGAGCGCCGTCGTGAGCTGGGGGAGACGGCGGCACTGGAGGCGCTCCAGGCGTCGATCGCCTTCACCAACGCCCAGCGCCGCAGGTCGGAGGCGACGATGGAATATCGTATCGCGCTGGCGGCGTTGCGGTCGCTGACGGGGGCCGGTCCGGATGAAACGATCGTGGTGGATGACTCCCTTGTCTATCGTCCCATGCTCACGTCGGCAGCGGAACTGCGGAGCCGGATGCTTGCCGGCAGCCCCGGACTGCGTGCCGCTGCCCGTGCCGTTGACGCGGCGCGTGCCCGGGGGCGGCTTACGGGGTACGAGAGACTTCCCGAGTTCACCCTCGAATATTCGGCGCAGACGGTCGAGGGGATCGGAGGATTCTACGGGGGGGAGCTTCGTCTCGGCCTTCCGGTCGCACGCTGGATGAACTCCGGTCCCGACGAGGCCGCGAGCGCTGAAGTATCGTTGCGCGATGCGGAACTCTCGACCGTCGAACGTTCGCTCACGGCGGAGTTCGACGCGGCGTATGCCGAATACGGGTCGGCGCAGCAGCTCACATCCGATTATCGTGAGAAGCTGCTCCCGCAGGCGCGCGAATCGCACAGGATCGCGCGACGATTGTTCGACGAAGGTGAGGCGACATATCTCGAGGTCCTCACCGCCCAGTCCTCGTTCCTTGAAACGATGAGCGGATACGTGGAGGCGTTACGGAACGCCGAGCGGGCGCGCGCCGTCGTGGAACACCTGACGGGCGAGGAGGTACGGTAATGAACACAACCAACACACGGTCGAGAGGAATCTTCTCCATGATCATCGGAACGCAGGGCGCAGTACGATATTTCCGTGCGGTTCCCTCTATACTTTTCGCCGTCGTCATGGGAACGGCGGGGTCGGTCGTGCTGACCGGATGCGGTGACGGCAGAACCGAAGTCTCGGTCGAGGCCGATGACCACGCTCACGGCGGAGAGGAGCCTCATGGTTCCCATGACGATGAGGGCCACGCCGATCAGCACGGCGAAGCCTCGGGCGAGGTAACGCTCACCCCCGCCGCGATGCGGCAGGCCGGAGTGGTCGTCGAGGCTGTGATGAAGCAGCCGATCTCGACGGCCGCCACGGCGCCGGGAAGGGTGACGCCGACGCAGGAGGGGATCGCGCATGTCGGGACCGTGGTCGCGGGGCGGGTCACGCGACTCCATGTATCGGAGGGGGCTTCGATCGGGCGCGGGGCTCCCCTGGTTGAGATCGAGGCTGTCGATATCGGTGACCTCCAGGGAGAATATCTGCGGGCTCGCGCGGAGGTCGAACAGCGGAGGAGCGCTCTTGCCCGGCAGGAACGGCTTGCGGGAGAGGGGATCGGCGCGCAGCGCGCCCTGGAGGAGGCCCGTTCCGCGCACGAACAGGCGACGGCGGCCCAGCGGGCGGCGGAGAGCAGACTGCGGGCGGCCGGGATCGATCCGTCGCGGGTCGGTTCCGGATCGTTCAGTTCGCATATCGTTCTGCGATCTCCCATCGCGGGGGTGGTCTCCCGGCGCAACGTCGACCTGGGGGAGTTCCTGGAACCGGCCACCGATGCGTTCGAGGTCGTCAACACCTCCACGGTCTGGGTCGACGCGCAGACCTCGCCGCAGGCCGCGGCGGGACTCTCCGTCGGCGGCGTCGGGTTCGTGCGCGGGGGCGGGGGACGTCGGACGGGGCGGATCATCTTCATTTCGCCGACGGTCGATCCCGAATCGCGCACGGTGACGGTTCGGCTGGAGGTCTCGAACCAGGGACTCGGGCTCCGGCCCGAAACGTTCGTCGAGGTGGAGTTCGAGGGATCGGTCGCCGGGTACGCCCTTGCGGTGCCGAAGGAGGCGGTCGAGCAGGAGGGGAATCGGCGCTTCATCTACCGTGAACATGAACCGAACACGTTCCAGCGGGTCGAGATCGAGACGGGAGAGGAGGGAGGCGAACGCATTGCGATACGATCCGGACTGAACGAGGGAGACCGTATCGCAGTGAAGGGGTTGTTCTACCTGCGGTCCGCTCGTCTGAAGGGGGAGCTGCAGGAGCATAAACACTAGGCAGCGAGTCTGATAACATCCGATTAAGATGCAGTTGGGATGCATGCCGGAGTGATCACAAAAATCGATGTAACAGTCGGGGAGGGTGACCGTATGCTCTCCCCGTCGTCGATACTCCTGTCCGGCGACATGGTTCGCAGCGACATACCGGCCTTCTTGCCGGTATGTCGCGAAGTGGTAGTTTGACACGGCTGCAACAGCTCGTTACATGCGCCGTCGGCGTGTGCCGGGGCGTGCATTCATGTACCACGATCGACAGGAGGTAACGGATATGGCACAGTATCAGCTCACGCTCTTCAACAATTCGGGGAAGCCGTGGAATCTGGTGATCTACCAGCAGTACGGCAATGGAGTGAACACTCCGATCGCATGGCGTTCGAAGTATCTCTATTCCGGCACCCGGGTGACGTTCCGATGGGATTCGATGGACTGGAATTTCGTCTGGGCGGCGATGCCCGGCATTCTTCCCGGCACGATCGTGGAGGTGGGGCAGGTGATCGCGGCCAACCTGAACTCGGCCAACCAGGTCACCCTCTCGTACGACGGGGAGAACCGCGCCTTCCATTTCGGAACGCCGACAAGCCAGCCGCCGTACGGCCGTTTCGAGATCAGATCCGACGCGTCACTGCCGTTCAATGCCGTGGCGGGAGGGATCGGAATGGCGGGAAGCCCGACTTTGATGACCACGATGGCTCCGAACATGAACTATGATATCATGCCGGGGAACGCGCAATACTGGATCACCTACGGAGATATCGTGCCGGGGCAGTTCTTCACGATCGACGAGTCGCACGCTCATCAGCAGATCGAATTCCCCGCCAACGTCTACGCGATGACCGCCACACTGAACAGCGACAACACCTGGACCGTTCACTCCGATATTCTTCTCAAGGAAGAAGTGAGCTAGGGAACGATGAAGCTTCCGAAGGAGCACGCCGGTTCTCATCGGCGGGAACCGGCGTGCTCGATATCGCGATAGTCTCTATTCGTTAGAGCCTGTCATGCACTTTTGGGGATAATTCCGACCTTTCTCTTCCTGATGCTCCTCTATTTCAGAAACAGGATGATGAACTTCTTCATCGAAGATGAGAAGAAGGGGATCATCTGACTCCGGAAGACCGGGATCGGGCCGACCCTCCCCGCCGGCCCGGAGTAAAACTTCGGTAACATGCCCCATGGTCCCACCATCCCACACTACTACTCCATTCCCCGCACGCGAATCCCCAGAACGGAGAGATCCATGATCGTAGATTTGCCGCTGCCGACCGGCCGGCTCCCGTGAACCTGCTCGAAACGAGACCTTGAAATTTTTTTTCGACCCCCTGTCGATCTGGGGCGATCTCGTTCGACGATAGGTAAACGAGGCTCGACGCGGCGGGATCTCCGGGGAGTTCCGCCGCCGGGCCCAATACCGAGAAGAACGACATGCTGACCACATTCAACAGAACCACTCTTCGCAGGAACCTGGCCGCGGCGTTTCTCGTCCTGGCCGCAATCATCACACTTCCCATGCTCGCAACAGCAGAGAACAAGCCAGTCGCCGCCGGCGTCTGGGGAGGCAAGACCAACGGCGCCGGCAATTACGCCGACGTGAACGGCATCAGGCTCTACTATGAGATCCAGGGGACGGGCCGTCCTCTCATTCTGCTCCACGGCGGCCTCGGCGCCATCGAGATGTTCGGACCGAACCTCCCGGCGCTCGCCGAGGGACGCCGGGTCATCGCCGTCGACCTCCAGGGACACGGCCGCACCGCCGATATCGATCGTCCCCTCAGCGTCGAGTTCATGGCCGACGATATCGCCGCCCTTATCAGGCATCTCAAGCTCGATCGTCCCGATATCATGGGCTTCTCGCTGGGAGGAGGCGTCGCCGTTCAGACGGCGATCCGTCACCCGGAGGTGGTCGGGAAACTCGTCCTGGTCTCGACGCTCTTCAGGCGGAACGGGTTCTATCCCGATATCCTCGCAATGCAGGGGCAGGTCAACGCAGGGATGGCCGAGGCGATGAAGGGGACTCCGATGTACGATCTCTACTTCAGCGTCGCCCCCAGAACCGAGGACTGGCCGCGACTTCTCGACAAGATCGGCGAGCTGATGAAGAGGGACTTCGATCTTTCCAAAGAGATCGCAACGATCACGGCCCCCACGCTGATCGTTGCCGGCGACGCCGACATCTTCCCGCCGTCGCATGCCGTGGAGTTCTTCGGGCTTCTCGGCGGCGGCAAACAGGATCCGGGGTGGGACGGTTCGGGACGCCCGAGCTCGCAGCTCGCCATCCTGCCGGGCCTGACGCACTACAACATCGCGATCTCACCGGCGCTGGCCTCCACGGTCATCCCGTTCCTCGATGCGACGACGCTCGCCGGAAAGTAATCGGCGCGCCGTAACACGATATACATAGGGCGCCGGACGGACGCCCGTCAACATACATCATACTCAGACACAACCGGGAGAATATCATGCCTCTCAATCAGCGCATCTCGATCTGCCTCTGGTTCGACGATCAGGCCGAGGAAGCGGTCGAATTCTACACCTCGATCTTTCAGAACTCTAAAGTCACGAACATCGCCCGCTACAGCGAGGCCGGGTTCGAGATCCACGGCAAGCCGGCGGGAAGCGTCCTGACCGTCGCCTTCGAACTCGACGGACAGGCCTTCACCGCGCTCAACGGCGGTCCGGCGTTCACGTTCAACGAGGCGGTCTCGCTCGAGATCAACTGCGAAACGCAGGAGGAGATAGATTACTACTGGGAGAAGCTGACCGAGGGAGGAGATGAAAAGGCGCAGCAGTGCGGCTGGCTCAAGGACAAGTTCGGTGTATCGTGGCAGGTGACTCCCACCGGCATGTACGAGATCCTCAACAACCCCGATTCCGAGAAGGCGGATCGAGCCATGGCGGCGATGCTCCGGATGAAGAAGATCGATATCGCCGAGCTGGAGCGGGCGGCCGAGGGATAGATCTCGTTCCGATAGATTGCGATATATACGATACGGCACGGCGCGCACGGCGGAAGAGATCCGTCGCGCGCGCCTGTCGCTTTTCATGGAGAGAACGGGAATGAGCAGGAAAACGGATGCCGAAGCGTCGCCGGATAGGCTCCCGGCCGCTCTTTCAAAACCGGCGCGACGCGCTCTGGCGGCCGCGGGGATCACGCGTCTGGAACAGTTCACGGCGTTGAGCGAGGCCGAGCTGCTGAAGCTGCACGGGCTGGGACCGAAGGGGATCACGACCATACGGGAGGCAATGTCCGATCAGGGGCTGGAGTTCGCCGATCCAGAGAGGTCGATCAAGGTTCACGAAGAGGCGGACCGGCTGATACCGAAACGAGCGCCACGCAGGGGAGAATAGCCGGGTCGCCGAACAGATAGTTTCGATGACGATATCATTCATGGAGCGCAGGAGAAGCGTGAGTCCCGTACATTTGCGCGGGCGGGGAACACAACCCAGCGGCCGACCTATATCTCCATCGTTCATGAATCACGATCTCTCCCCTCGTTACATCGATCCCTCGACCGGAGCGGAATACCCTCTCGACCGGCCCCGCTGGCGCTCCGATACGGGCGGTCCGCTGATGATCACATCGCTTCCCGGCATCGGTCGCGACGAGATCGATCGGAGCCGGCGTTCGATCTGGCGGTACGCTGCCGCGCTTCCGGTCGATATCGATGAGCCGGTAAGTCTGGGGGAGGGGATGACCCCGCTGGTGGAGAAAAGGTTCAGGGGAGAGAGGCTCCATTTCAAGCTCGAGTGGTTCGCTCCGACCTCGAGCTTCAAGGATCGCGGCGCCTCGGTGCTCGTCTCCTTCCTGAAGGGGCTTGGGGTTCCGGCGATCCTGGAGGACAGCTCCGGCAACGGCGGCGCGGCGATGGCCGCATACGGCGCGGCGGCCGGGATGCGGGTCAGAATTCTTGCGCCCGCCTCCACGCAGCCGCCGAAGGTGGCGCAGATGCGCGCGTTCGGCGCCGAGGTCGGCCTTGTCCCCGGTCCGCGCGAGGAGTGCGCGCGGGAGGCGATCAGGCAGTCCGCCGAGATCTTCTACGCAAGCCACAACTGGCATCCCTTCTTCCTTCAGGGGACCAAGCTCCTTGCCTATGAGCTCTGGGAGGATCTCGGGTTCCGCGCGCCCGACAATATCATCATCCCCACGGGAGCGGGGAGCAACGTCCTCGGCTGCGACATCGGCTTCTCCGAGCTTCTCGCGGCCGGGCAGATAGATCGTCTGCCGAGGCTCTTCGCCGTGCAGCCGGTCAACTGCTCCCCGATCCATGCCGCCTTCACCGCCGGGACCGACGAATATGTACCTGTCGAGATACATCCGACGATCGCCGAGGGGACGGCGATCAGCCGTCCCGTCCGTCTGCGGGAGGTTCTGGCGGCGATCAGGCGGTCGAACGGGGGGACGGTCGCCGTCCGGGAGGAGGAGATCGTCGACGCCGTGAAGTCGCTCGCCCCCCTGGGACTCTACGCCGAGCCGACCTGCGCGGGATCGGCCGCCGCCGCCGAAACCCTGCTGCGATCGGGAACCGTCGCTCCGGAGGAGACCACCGTCGTTCTCCTCACCGGAACCGGGCTGAAAGCCTCCGCGTTCATGACAGAGCTGTTCGCCCGTGAAGCTCCCTCCGCATGAGGCCGGCGTTCTCCTCACGCAGCGGCGTCGCTGCGGTATCTGCGAAGGCGACATCGCATCTCCGCTTTCGCCCGGAGCATGGCCTACATCGAGGGGCGGCGTAACATTTACGAAGACGATATAGTTATATCTCCATGGAATCGTTCAGAATAGCAGCATCGGCATCGGTCGATGCGCCGGCCGGGGATGTGTACGGGATCATCGCGGATTATCGCAACGGGCATCCGCTGATCCTTCCGCCGCGATATTTCACTCATCTCGAAGTATTGGAGGGGGGAGTGGGGGATGGAACGCTCATCCGCTTTCAGATGCGCGTCATGGGTTCCAAACGGACGTTGCGCGCCGAGGTGACCGAGCCGGAGCCGGGACGGATCCTTCAGGAAAAAGACCTCGATTCCGGCGCGGTAACGGCCTTCAACGTCGTTCCGGACACGAAGGGGACCGGCTGCCGCGTCACGATCTCGACGACGCTCACGAACCGGGGTGGCCTGCTGGGACGGCTTCAGCGGAAAATGACGACCACGTTCCTGCTCAAGGTCTATCGTGAAGAGCTGGAGCTTCTGGCCCGCACCGCGGAAACGGGAGCCGGAGGGGCGGGCGTCGCGGGAGGACCACATCTAAACTGAACGAACCCATGTCTGTAGATCTGACGACATCGCTTGTGATCGGTATATCGTCGCGCGCTCTGTTCGATCTGGAGAAGGAGGATAAGATCTTCCAGGAACAGGGGGTCGACGAGTATATCAGATATCAGGTGGAGCACGAGTCCGAAACGCTCCGGAAGGGGGCCGGCTTTCCGCTGGTGGAGGCGATCCTCCGGCTCAACTCGCTGGTCCCCGAAAGGCGCCAGACCGAGGTGGTGATCATGTCGCGGAACAACGCCGACTCGGGACTCCGGATCTTCAACTCGATCAACCACTACGGGCTCGACATCACCCGCGCGGCGTTCACCGGCGGGGCATCGCTCGCTCCCTATCTGCGCGCCTTCGACGTCGATCTCTTTCTCTCGGCGACCGAGATGGATGTCCAGCAGGCGATCAACGCCGGGGTCGCCGCGGCGCTCATCTACGAGCCCCCCTCGAACTTCGATCCGAAGGCCGACCAGTTGCGGATCGCATTCGACGGCGACGCGGTTCTCTTCAACGAGGAGTCGGAACTGATCTACAAGGAGCAGGGGCTCGACGTCTTCCGCAACCACGAGCGCGACAACGCGGAGAAGCTTCTGGCCGAAGGCCCCTTCGCCAAACTCCTCATGCAGCTCTCCTATCTGCAGAAGGGACTGAACCAGGTCCCCTCACCGATCCGGACGGCGCTGGTGACCGCGCGGAACAGCCCGGCCCACGAGCGGGTGATCCGCACCCTGAGAGCCTGGGGCGTCCGCGTGGATGAGGCGTTCTTCATGGGAGGAGTATCGAAGACCGAGATTCTGAAGGCGTTCGGCGCCCACATGTTCTTCGACGACCAGGATTCGCATCTGCGCGGGGCCGCACAGGTGGTTCCTTCCGCGCGCGTCCCCTATCCGAGCCGGGAGACGGTGGAGAAGATCATCAGGGAAGGGGAGGAGTCGGCCCCCCCGGCCGACGAAGAGCGGAACGAGCAGGAGGAACATATCGCGTCACGTAACGGCGATTCGCGGCGGACGAGATAGTATCGTTGCTCGATTTTTTTTTTTCACATGCGCCACGCGACGTCGAGTCCGAGCATCAGGGTGTTCACCGTTTCCCCTTCATGGATGACCGGCGTCAACCCGATGTCGTAGATGATCGATGGGGAGATCAGCCCGTCGCGGGCCCACTCCAGATCGAGAGCTGTTCCGACCCGTATCGAAGTACGCCACCCCTTCATGTTCTCCGTCGGGAGATTCTCCTCCATCACAAGAGTCGCTCCGCCATCTCTGACCACGATTCCCGGCGTCTCGAACCGGTCCGTTGCGAGGGAAGGGGTAAGATGCCTGTACCAGCTCCTGCGTCCCTTCGTCACGAAACCGAACGACGGTCCCAGGACCACGCCGCCGTTCAGGGCACGTGAAAGCCGGAGCGGCATGAATTTCACGCCGACGCCGATGTCGAGCATGGCGTATTCCAGCTCCACCGTGCTGTGGGCGGTATGGACCGACGATCCCCGGGAGCCGGAGAGAACCATCGTCTCATCCCGTCCCGCGTCGAAGCTGCCGGAGCGGTCGGTATACTGAACACGGGATACGAGCCATGTTCTGCGGGCGATCCCCTGTTCCAGAACGACTCCGAACAACGGGCCGGGCTTCAGGCTGGAGCCGAACGCGCAGTCGCACTCCAGGGGGGTCGGGGGAGTCCGGAACCGGCTGAAGGCGACCCCTCCGGCAAGCCCCAGGTAGAGGCTCCCGCTCCCGCGTGGAGGGTGCTCGAAGTGCGGCGCGGGGGGAACGAATATTTCCGTGAATTTCAGGGCGGTCGGCAACTCCGCTCCGTCGTTCGTCTGACACCAGGCGCTCCCTGTCAGGCAGATAATCACCGTCACGATCCGGAAGAGCGGACGAAAATATCTTTTCATGATATCTGATGTATTATGTATCGATTGCGAAAATGATCCCTAAAATCCTCTCGAAAAATCCCCCCGAAGGTGCGCGCTGCTCTCCCCCAATACCGGAAGAACCGCACGTCCCTTCGGGGGGTCAGGAGATATTCCGCTGTTATTCATACATGGGATGCATCTTTCCCAATCCTGCCTCTCCCGCCGCATCAATAAAGCCCGCGCCCTCCCAGCATGCCGATGACCATCGTAATGGCAGATTTCTGGTTGGTACACTCATCGCTTCACCTTATACTTGCGTGCTTGCCGTACTACCTGGAAATGTTGCACCGGATCGTGTGAACATGCTTCTGATGAGTAAGACAGTCGTGACCGGCTGTTTGTCACATCGGGATGAGTTCAGCTCCGCCCGTCCGGGACCGGGTGATCCGGAGCGATGAGATCCGGGTCCGGTCGCATCCCCTTGTTAAACTATCGTGGAGGGATTCATCATGTACGAACGATTCTACGACTTCCGGCTGGAGGATCAGCCTGTCGGATATTTCACGGTCAGGGACGACGGTCGTGAGATCTCGATGAACGTCGTTTTCGAGGTGGAGGGAAGGGTGATCGAAAACCCCTTTGCGCTCCGGTACGAAGGGGAGAGAACGATCCAGTACAGAATCGGCGACGGAGAGTGGACCGACGAAGGGCTTATCTCCCCCGAACATTATCCGACTTCGGCCTATCCGATCCTGCTGGAGATGATGCGGGGGCCGATGACCTACGTTGCGGTCAGCGAGGCCGACGGCGCGGAGATCGGCGTCACGAGCCTTGTGCGTGACGGGGAGACGGTTCGGGAGATCAGGGAGGAGAGGATGGTCCGCGAGTTCCGCATGCGCGACGGGATACCGTACCGGATAGACTGGGGAGGCGCCGTCTCCACACTCTGCGACTCCCTTGAGGATGCCGTCCGGGGGACGAGGCTGGAGCATGTCGCCTGAGATGGGAGAGAGGGGCGGGAAGCGTAACGAAGCCGCACGACATTACATCTCGTTGACACGTTCGTGTTATCTTGGCGGTCCCAGGAGGTGAACGTCCCTCCGACGGTCCTTCCGTTCCAGGAGGGGCCGGACTCTCCGATCATGTCGATACTCCATTCATGAAGAAGTTCCTTCGCTGGTTCGCTCTCGGCCTTCTCTGCGCGCTTATCGTGATACAATTCTTCCCCGTCGATCGCTCCAATCCTCCGGTGCAGGGGGATATCGGCGCCCCGGCGGACGTTCAGGCGATCCTGCGCCGCTCCTGCTACGACTGCCATTCCAACGAAGCCAGATGGCCCTGGTACGGATATGTTGCTCCCGCATCGTTTCTGGTCGAACACGATATAGAGGAGGGACGTGAACACCTCAACTTCTCGGTCTGGAACACCTATCCTGAAAAGCGCAGGCTCCACAAGCTGGAGGAGATCCTGGAGGAGACCGAGGAGGGAGCGATGCCCCCCGGCAACTACGTCTTCATGCACGGGGACGCCGAGTTGTCGCAGAGCGATATTGCTGCGATCCGCGCCTGGATTACCCCCCAGTTGCCTGCGGGGAAGGGAACCGCGGCCGGTGCGGAAGGAGGAAGCGAAGGGGAGAAGCGCGAAGGCGGACTCTAAGAGAGATCACGAACAACGTCATCAGTAATCGAGGCTCACAGGTGGAACAGGGACCCGGCTCGGCCTATGCGGATCTTCGCGAGAATCTTCTACGATCGAGCGCCGGCGAGGCGGGAGTCGATCCCGGTCCGGGGCGTATCGTATGGGGAGTCATCATGGAGCTTCGGATCAACGAGATCGCGATCTCCACGGTCGCTCTTGCCGACGGCCGGGCGAGCATCCATATGGAGAACGGCGGCGGGATCATCGGCGGCGGCGCGCACGAGCGTGTCAGGATCGCGGCCTCCTATGCGGCGCTCGTCGCCGAGGAGTGTCGCGAGTTCACGGCTCCGACCCGGACCTTCCCTCTCCCCGAACCGGATCGCATCACGTTCTATCTGCTGACCGATGAGGGCCCCCGTACCGGGCAGGCCTATCCTGATGAACTGGTCGAGGGACGTCACGAACTTTCCCCTCTCTTCATCGCCTGCAACGACCTGATCACGGAGCTGCGGATGATCTCCGCCGCCGGATAAGGTCGTCTCCGATACAACCATCACTGAACCATCGATGCCGAACCAAGCGGATTTCGACGCCCTCATCTTCGACTGCGACGGAACGCTGGTCGACAGCGAGACGATCGCCGCCGAGGTCCTTATCCTTCATGCGGCCGAGATCGGACTGCACATTACGATCGATCATGCGGTCTCGTTCAAGGGGAGGAGATGGGACGAGTGCATGGCGGATCTTGCCGGGCTCTTCGGTTCACCCCTCCCCGACGATTTCTCCCCACGGTTCCGCGACCGGATGGCCGATCAGGTCCGCGAGCGACTGCGGCCGATGGAGGGAGCCCGCGAACTGGTGGGGTCGCTGACGATACCGTACTGCGTGGCGTCGAGCGCCCCCCGCGCGAAGATCGAGCTGAGCCTGTCGGTGACGGGGCTGCTGCCCCTCTTCGAGGGGAGGATCTTCAGTTCGTACGAGGTGGGGAGCTGGAAGCCCGATCCCGGCCTCTTCCTTCATGCGGCGAACGCGCTCGGGGTCGAGCCGTCGCGATGCGCCGTCGTCGAGGACAGCCTCCCCGGAGTGCGCGCCGGGCTTGCCGCCGGGATGCGGGTCTTCGCCTGGCTGAGCGAGCCGTGCGAGGAATCGGGCCACGAATCGGTGCGGACGATCGGCGGGCTTGTGGAGTTGCGGGGAATGCTGGAAAAGAAGGCCCCGTACGGTTGAGTGAATCTGCACGGGGCGACCGGAGAGGAGGAGAAGTATCGGGACAGGGTTAGAAGTAGAGGCACTCGATGTTGGGAGAGGACGATTCCGGGAGCATGTAGCGTACTCTCATGGCGCCCTCCATCGTAGCATAGGGCCACATGAGGCGATAGATGACTCGACCGGGGGGAGTGCCCGGGCAACACCGGGAATCCGGCTCGCCGTATATGGTCACTATCATGACGAAACCTCCGGTCTCCGGGAGTTGTACGCCGATGCCGTTCGGGTTACCGCTCGGAAAGTCGGGATAACGCTGGAAGTTCTGAACCGGATATATATCCTTGAAACTCGGGGGATTTCCTGGGCTCGGAACACAGACGCGGATCGAGACCTGGGTGGCCTTGTTGATCCAGCCGTCGAAGAATTTACATGGATCATATCGTGCTGTGACGGTATCGTACCTGTTCAACGGCTCGTGTCCAAAGTTGAGATAGACGGTCGTCGATGGTGTCTGAGAGTCGGCGGGCGGAAGTTCCGAATCACAGGCGCTCAGCAGCAGGCAGAGTGCGGCGATCGTGAAGATATATCGTTGGCTCATATATGTCTTGGTATGATGTTGTTGAGAGTTCATAGCATGGCGAGGCAGCCGGCGGGCTGCCGTCGGATGGTTGGGATCGGACAGGTGGATGGTCCTAGGGGGTGACTTTGAATAAGCCGGACGATATGGTGCTTCCGTAGATGAAGAACTCTCGGGTCGGTGTGCCGGTGGTCTTACCGTTCCCTCTGGCGACATACATATTCATGTAGCTGTTGTCGGGGAACGGGGCAAGGGCCGTGATGCTGATCGTGTGGCTGCCGTTGTCGGGTACGATATAGTACCTGCCGTACTGTATCGAGGGGCTTGTACTGTCGACGAACTGCGACGTAGTCATATCGTACTCGAAGAAGATCACAACCGTGTCGTTCTGCGGATCGGGGTTCCACTGGACGGTGACCGGTGACGCCTTCGAGATCACGCTTCCGGGCGCGGGTGATATCAGACTGATTTCGGCCGGAACATACATCTGGTCGGTGAACGCCGGGACCCCGTTGGCGGGATTACCGGCAAGGCCCCATGTGGAGACCGCGCCGAATGTCGGACGGCTGATAGAGAAATACTGACTGTCCGACTCGAAGTTGACCGTCACGTCTCCGGCGGTCATCGTCCCACCGTTTACCGTGGCGGTGTGAAAGGGCGTTGTGTAGATATTGCCTCCGACATGATACCGCGCGGGATTCGGCCCATGACTCTGGGCCGTCGCGAAGAAGTAGCCGTAGCCGGACTTCCCTGTATATCCGAGCCAGGGAAAGAGCGGAGATATGGACGTCGGCTCCGGCTTGTAACCGATCGGTATCGTATCATCCGAACACCCCGTTCCAAGTATCATACCGACTGCCGCTATAATTGCGGCTCCCATGATGTTCCTGCGTGGAAATTCTCGTACCATGATTCGTCCTCCGTCGGAGTTGAATGAGATGATTATACTTCGGCCCGCTTTTCGCGAACCGCCTACCATCGACCGGCAATCATAGAGTATCGTGCTCAAACATAAATTCATGGGCGGCCCGCCGCAACCATGAAAAAATGAGTATATCGTGTTCTCAGATACCCGGTCCCGACAAGGGACTTGCTCCGATCCCCCGCCCGGGGTAATTTGTCGGCCGATGCCCTAATCTCGAACCGCGCTCCGCCGACGCACGACATGTCGTGTCGCGTAGTGTCTTAATTATCGCCGTCGGACGGCTGTTCCCGTCCGGCGGGTTGGGGCCTGCATCGTGGGAACGGGTCGGATTCGCCGTGCTGCCGGCGGATCCGCTGTCGTGGTTGTCGTCGGTATGCTGCCCGTACGTTTGATCTTCGTTGTCCCTCTTTTCCCGTGCATGATGTAGTCACACAATTATTTTTTCTTGAAAATCATGAAGGTTGTTATTCCCGGGGGGTCGGGGCAGGTAGGAACCATGCTCGCGAGGGAATTATGGAACGATGGTTGTGATGTGGTTGTCCTAAGCCGAAAAGTCTTCGACGCCCCGTGGCGCGTGGTGGCGTGGGATGCCGGAAAACTCGGAGCCTGGGCGTCGGAACTCGACGGCGCCGACGCGGTCATCAATCTTGCCGGACGAAGTGTCAACTGCCGATATACCGCGGCGAACAGGGAGGAGATCATGGAGTCTCGGATCGATTCCACCCGTCTCCTCGGCAGGGCGATCGGGCAGGCGGAACGGCCTCCCAGAGTCTGGCTCCAGATGAGCACCGCGACCATCTATGCCCACCGCTACGATGCGCCGAACGACGAACTCACAGGTATCATCGGAGGGGAGGAACCCGACGTCCCCGATACATGGCGGTTCAGTGTCGATGTGGCGCGAAGCTGGGAGAAGGCGTTCGACGAGGCTGTCACCCCTCGAACCAGAAAGGTCAAGCTCCGGTCGGCGCTGATCCTGAGCCCCGACAGCGGCGGGGTCTTCGATACGCTCCTCGGTCTGGTCCGCCACGGCCTGGGGGGGCGCGCCGGTCATGGACGCCAGTATGTCTCATGGATCCATCACCATGATTTCATCGAGTCGGTCTTCTTTCTCCTCGATCGTGTCGATATCGAAGGGGTCGTCAATCTCACGGCCCCCCATCCGGTGCCGAACGACCTCTTCATGCGGATTCTGCGGCAGGCGTGGGGAACACGGGCCGGGCTCCCCGCCTCCGAGTGGATGCTGGAGGTGGGAGCCAGGCTGATGCGGACGGAAACCGAACTGATCCTCAAGAGCCGGCGGGTGGTGCCGGGAAGATTGCTGAAGGAGGGATTCACCTTCAAGTTCCGTCTCTGGCCCGACGCGGCGCGCGATCTCTGCTCCGCATGGAGAGCCGAACGGGGGAATCGGTATCCCGACTCCCCGCTATTTGACGCCGCCTGAATATATTGTCGCCGACGGCTCACCGACCGGTCTCACCGGGCCGCGAGATACACGCGGTTCCCGGCTCCTCCTTGACCGGACCCGAGCCGTCGCAACCCCGGCTAGAACCAAACTGCACAGGCATTGCATGGCACCAACCCCAGTCGACCGGCACTCCGATGCCCGCGACGACGCGAAGGATCTTGGCAGTCTCGGCTACGCGCAGGAACTCTTCCGTACGATGGGCGGATTCTCCAACTTCGCCATCTCCTTCTCCATCATCTCGATCCTCACCGGCGCCGTCACCCTCTATGGGCACGGGCTCCGTATGGGAGGTCCGGCAGAGATGGCGTTCGGCTGGCCGATCGTGACCCTCTTCACCCTGACCGTCGCCCTCAGCATGGGCGAGCTCGCCTCCGCGCTCCCCACCTCCGGCGCCATGTACCACTGGTCGGCCCGGCTCGGAGGGAAGGGATGGGGATGGTTCACCGCGTGGTTCAACGTCATCGGACAGCTCGCCGCGCTTGCCGCCATCGACTACGGCTGCGCCCTCTTTGTGACGCCGCTGCTCGGGCTCGACTCCACCACGCAGAACCTGCTGATCGTTTACGGCGCCGTCCTGGTCTCGCACGCTCTCATCAATCATGTCGGGATACGACTTGTCGCGCGGCTGAACGATCTGAGCGTCACCGTCCATATCATCGGCGTGCTGGCGATCGTCGGGGCGCTCCTCTTCTTCGCGCCGAAACAGCCCGCCGGGTTCTTCTTCGAACGGATCACGAGCAACACCGACGGATGGCCCTACTGGTGGGCGTTCATCATCGGTCTGCTCCAGGCGATGTGGACCTTCACCGGGTACGATGCATCGGCCAGCGTGTCGGAGGAGACGGTCGATCCCCGGCGCCGCGCTCCGTGGGGGATGGTCATGGCGGTCGTCGTCTCCGGCGTGGTCGGATATATTCTCCTCTTTGCGCTTACGATCTCCATTCGGGATATCGGCGCCGTGCTGAGCGCGAAGGATGCGGCCGGGGCCGACGTCCCGGCGGTGCTGGCGATCCTGACCGATGCGCTCGGCGAACGGGCAGGGGGGATCTTCACCGGGCTCGCCGCCATGGCGATGTGGTTCTGCGGCCTCTCGGCCGTCACCTGGTGCTCGCGGACGATATGGGCCTTCTCGCGCGATCGCGGGATCCCCTTCTCGAACCTCTGGAAGAGCGTCAGCCCCCGCTTCTCGACGCCGGCCACCGCGATCTGGCTCTGCGTCTGCGTCGCGTTCCTGACGGCCGTCTACAGCGGCGCGTATGCGGTCGTCACCTCGATCAGCACCATGGGACTTTACATTTCATACATCATCCCGGTCTGCCTCTCGCTCAGGGCGCGGAGCGCGGGAAGGGGGATCGAGCCGGGGCCGTGGCGACTGGGGCGGTACAGCGTGGCGGTGAACGTCGTCGCGGTGATCTGGGTCATCTTCCTTTGTATCGTATTGAGCATTCCTGACGAGATGCGGGCGGGGAAGACGATGGTGGCGGTGACCCTCCTGCTGGCGCTCTGGTATGCCCTGCAGGCGCGCCGGCAGTTCCCCGGCCCCGCCTGGGGTTCGACCCCGTCGCCGGAGGATACCCTCCTCTCCGGCGCGTCATCAACAACAACCCACTAAGAGGAGATCGGCTTTGGGAGAGACCCGGCATACGGTACGCGGCATGCTCACGCTCGATCGGCTTCGCGAGCTTGCCGGCGCCGGCGAGATCGAAACGGTCATCGTGGCGTTCACCGATCATTATGGACGTCTTGTCGGAAAGCGATACGACGCCGAGCTGTTCGTCGAGGAGACCTCGCGGGACGGGACTCACGGCTGCGATTATCTCCTCACGACCGATATGGAGATGGAGCCGACCCCGGGATATCGTTTCGCGAACTGGGAGCTCGGCTACGGAGATTTCCATCTGGTCCCCGACCCGGCCACGCTCCGCCGCGCAAGCTGGCTGGAGAAAACAGCCCTGGTCCTCTGCGACGTCCGCGACAATAAAACGCACGGCGATATATCGATCGCCCCGCGCTCGCTTCTCCGCCGCCAGCTCGATGCCGCGCGCGGTTTCGGGTTCGAGACGATCGCCGCCTCCGAGCTCGAATATTATCTCTTCACCGAAAGCTATCGCTCGGCCGCCGCGAAGGGCTTCGACGATCTCACTTCGGCGGGATGGTATCTGGAGGATTATCATATCCTGCAGGGGACCCGCACCGAATCGTTCCACGCGGAGGCGCGCCGGCATCTGAAGGGGTCGGGGGTGCCGGTGGAGAACTCGAAGGGGGAATGGGGACTCGGGCAGCATGAGCTCAACGTCCGCTACGCCGAGGCGCTGGAGATGGCCGACAGACATGTCGTCTACAAGCAGTGCCTGAAGGAGATCGCGGACAGGATGGGATGGAGCGTCACCTTCATGGCAAAGGTCGACGCGCGCAAGGCCGGTTCGAGCTGCCATATCCATCTCAGCCTCTGGCGCGACGGTGAAAACGCGTTCGCCGGCGACCAGGAGTTCGGCCCCGTGAAATGCTCCGATATCTTCCGCTGGTTTCTGGGAGGATGGATCGCGCACGTTCCCGACGTCATGCCCTTCTACGCTCCCACCGTCAACTCCTACAAGCGGTACGCCGACGGCTCGTGGGCCCCGACCCGCCTGGCGTGGAGCTACGACAACCGCACCGGCGGGTTCCGCGTGGTCGGGAGCGGCCGAAGCCTCCGGATCGAATGCCGCATCCCCGGCGCCGACTGCAATCCCTACCTGGCGTTCGCCGCATCGCTTGCCTCCGGTCTGGACGGGATCGCCAACAGGATCGAACCGCCGGAATGTTTCTCGGGGGATATCTACGCGGCCGGGCATCTGCCGCGTGTCCCCTACACGCTCGGGGAGGCGGTGGAGACCTTCGCCGCCAGCGAGTTCGCCAAAGAGGCCTTCGGTCCCGAGGTCGTGGAGCATTACTCCCATTTCTACAGAACCGAGCAGGCCGCCTACAACCGCGCCGTGACCGACTGGGAGCGGACAAGATATTTCGAACGGATCTGAACGACACGCGGCCCCGCCGCGTCCAACGAATACAATCAATCGCTATGCGACTCAATGAAAAGGTCGCTCTGATCACCGGCGCGGCCGCCGGGATCGGGCGTGAATCCGCACTGCTCTTCGCCGCCGAGGGGGCGGCCGTGGTCTGCGTCGACGTCAACGACGAGGGGGGAAGGGAGACGATCGCGATGGTCGCCGAGGCCGGCGGACGCGCCTTCTACATCCATGCCGACGTATCGCGAGCCGAGGATTGTCGCGCGATGATCGCGGCCGCCGAAACGGAGTTCGGCCGTCTGGACATTCTCTTCAACAATGCAGGGATCATGCATTCGGCCGACGACGACGCGCTCACGACCGAGGAGGGGGTCTGGGATCTGACGATGCAGATCAACGTCAAGGGGGTCTTCCTCGGCTGCAAGTACGGCATCCCGGCGCTCCGCCGCGCCGGGGGCGGGTCGATCATCAACACCGCCTCGTTCGTTGCCCTGCTGGGCGCCGCGACGCCGCAGATCGCCTACACCGCCAGCAAGGGGGCGGTCCTCGCCATGACGCGCGAGCTTGCGGTGATCCATGCCCGCGAGAACATCCGGGTCAATGCCCTCTGCCCCGGCCCGCTCAGAACCGAGCTGCTGATGAAGTTCCTGGACACCGAGGAGAAGCGCCGGCGTCGCCTCGTTCATATCCCGATGGGACGTTTCGGCGAGGCGCGCGAGATCGCCCGGGCCGCTCTCTTCCTCGCTTCGGACGAGTCGTCGTTCGTGACGGGGACCGATTTCCTCGTGGACGGCGGCATCACCTCCGCCTATGTAACACCCCTCTGATTCCGTAGCTGATGACGATATGAATCGACGCATTGCACATCCCGTCAGCCCGATCGACGGCTCGGTGATCGCCGAGGTCGAGCTTGCGACGGGAGAGGATATCGAGGCGGCCCTCGCCCGTTCCGTTGAGGCTCGGCGGGGATGGCGGGAGACTCCTCTTGAGGATCGTGTCGCGATCTGCCGCCGCATGGTGGAGGTCTGCCTGCAGAACGCGGATACTCTGGGAACGGAGATCACACGGCAGATCGGTCGTCCGATCGCCTACAGTCCGTTCGAGATCCGGCGGGGATTTCAGGAGCGTGTGCGCTACATGTGCGATATCGCTGAAAGCGCGCTTTCCGATATAACGGTCGAGCCCCTCGACGGCTTCCGGAGGTTCATCAGGCGCGAGCCGGTCGGCGTCGTGCTTGTACTGGCTCCCTGGAACTATCCGTGGCTCACGTCGGTCAACGCGGTGGTCCCCGCGCTTCTTGCCGGGAACAGCGTGATCCTGAAGGTCTCCGAGCAGACCCCTCTGGTCGCGGAGCGATATGCCGAGGCGTTCAGGGAGGCGGGTCTGCCGGAGGGGGTCTTCAGCTTCCTTTATATGGATCACGATCAGGTCGCCGCGCTGGTCGGCGATTCCCGTATCGGATATGTGGCGTTTACCGGATCGGTGGAAGGGGGGCATGCGATTCAACGGGCCGCCTCGGGGCGGTTCGTGGGGACGGGACTGGAGCTTGGGGGGAAGGACCCCGCGTACGTCCGCGCCGACGCCCGGCTCGATCATGCGGTGGAGAATCTCGTGGACGGATCGTTCTTCAACTCCGGGCAGTCGTGCTGCGGCATAGAGCGGATCTATGTGCATCGCGATCTATATGAACGGTTCGTGGAAGGATTCGTGGAGCTGACGCGGAGCTACCGGCTCGGCAACCCGCTCGACCCGGAGACGACCCTGGGACCGATGGTCCGCGCCGACGCTGCCGAACGTGTCCGCGCGCAGATCGCCGACGCTCTGCGGAAAGGGGCGCGATCGCTCGTCGATCCCTCGACGTTCGAGTTCGACAGGCCCGGAAGCCCCTATCTCGCCCCGCACGTCCTGACCGGCGTGGACCACACGATGCCGCTGATGACCGAGGAGACGTTCGGGCCCGCGGTCGGCATCATGAGCGTGGAGAACGACGAGGAGGCGATCGCCCTGATGAACGACAGCCGTTACGGTTTGACCGCCTCGATCTGGACGACCGACACCGAGGCCGCGCTCCGGATCGGCGACCGTGTGGAGACCGGCACCTGGTTCATGAACCGTTGCGACTACCTCGACCCCGCGCTTGCATGGACCGGCGTCAAGGACTCCGGCAGGGGATGTACTCTTTCACTGCTCGGCTTCGAGGCGTTCACGCGGCCGAAGTCGTTCCATCTCCGTCTGGTTCCGTAGAGACTGCTGATTTCTTACGATGTATTTATGCGATATACATTCCTTCTCGTCGTCCTTCTGTTCCTCCTTGTTCCGTGCGTTGCCGACGCCCAGTCGGACCTGCTTGAGTGGGAGCATCGAAGCCCCGCGGTCACGCTCTCGGAAACGATCCGCGGCATGCAGGTTCTCGGGGAGGATGTGACGCTCGTCGGGGACGACGGGCTGGTGGCGCGATCGACCGATGGGGGGGAGGGATGGAGGATCACGTACGGGAACGGAGGAGTGGCTCTGGGGTCGTGGCTCAGCGGCGTCTGCTTCACCGATCGTCGCCGGGGGGTGGCCGTCGGCCAGGGGGAGACGATCCTGCGCACGACCGACGGCGGCCTCATCTGGGATCGACTCCCTTTCCTCGGCCTTGGGGCGCAGGATCTTTATGATGTGGCGTTCGCCGATGCGAAAGTCGGGATCATCACCGGTTCCCTCGGGAAGCTGCTCCGCACGACCGACGGCGGCGCCACCTGGGGGGTGATCGATCTGGGACGGCGCACGGACCTCCACGGCGTCGCCTTCGCCGGAGGATTGAACGGTATCGTGGTCGGAGACAGCGGTTCCATCTATCGTACCACGGACGCCGGGCTCAGCTGGAGCGATCGCCGCGTCCCGATCGCGCAGGGGTTCGGCGATGTCGACATGTACGGCTCGAATCATGCGATCGCAGTGGGGTCGGAGGGAATCATCTACAGAACCGTCGACGGTGGGATCACCTGGAACCGCCACGATGCCGGCACCGAGTTCCCGATCGGCGGCGTGTCGTATTTTAACGACAGTACGATATTTGCGGTCGGCATGTCGCAGCCGCTTCTTGAAAACTCTATCATCCTGCGATCCGTCGACGGCGGTGTCGGATGGACGTCGAGGAAGGTTCCGACGCATGCGGGGTATCTCTCCCGAGTAGACATCGATCAATCGGGGCGAGGGTTTGCCGTCGGCAGCTCGGCTCCGATGTTCGAGCTGAACGACACCCTCGAGTGGGTGAAGAAGGATATGCTCGCCGACTCCTGGCTGCACGGCGTCGCCTTCGCCGATGGGCGCCACGGCATGGCCGTCGGCAACAGGGGAGCGGTGCGGGTCTCGGAGGATGGAGGGAGGTCGTGGTCGATCTCCGTTTCCGGTGTCGGGGGGCGGCTGATGGGGGTCGGCATGGTCGACAGCCTCTTCGCCGTGGCGGCGGGAGATTCCGGGATCGTCGTTCGCACCGTCGACGGCGGCAGGTCGTGGCAGCGCCTGACGAGCGGTCTGGAATATCATTCCCAGACAAATCCCTACGCGATCCAGCTCGAGGATGTGTATATGGTGGACCGTTCCCACGGCTTCATCGTCGGCCAGGGCGGGTTGATTCTCCGCACGGAGGATGGAGGAAACAGCTGGGCGCCGACCCGCCTGAGCTCGTACGTCTATCTTCGCGCGGTCAGGTTCCTGGATCGGGAACGAGGCTTCGTCGCCGGCGACAGCGGCCTTGTCTATATGACCTCCGACGGCGGGAAGAACTGGACCAGACGAAGCACCGGCCGGGCGAACGATCGTCTGGAGGGAATCCATTTCTTCGATGAACAACGGGGATGGGCTGTCGGCACCTATGTCTCCCGCACGTGGGACGGCGGCGTCACATGGTCACGGGTCTCAACGGGGGGGAGTGTGGGAGGGATGAAAACCGCCGTCGCCTTCTCCGACTCGCTGCACGGCGTGATCAGCGGAAGCGACCGGGATCGGTATTATACCAGAGACGGCGGCAAAAACTGGTGGTATAATACCTCGCGGCGATATGGCGCTTATACAGGTGTCGCCATGACGGGACTGGAGGAAGCAATCGTCGTCGGAGGGCTGGGAGTGATCATGAGACTCGGGTTGCAGCCGGTTCCTGCCGCAGTGCCCGCGACCCCCGTTCGGGCGCCCGTTCGGGCGCCCGTGGGGTTCGGGAACGCCTCGGTCTTCCCGAATCCGGCGCGCGGCGCGGTGACGGTCGAGTACACGCTGGATCATCCCTCATCCGTCGATATCTCGGTCACGGATATGCTCGGCGCGACCCTCGCCTCGTTCGGACCCGTGGAGTGCGACGGGGGCGTCTGTTCGGTGAGCCTTGAAACGACCGGCCTTGCGGCCGGGCTCCATCTGATCCGTCTTCGTGCCGATAACGGAGCGACGGCGGAGCTGCCGGTGGTGATCCTCAGATAATTCGGATAATATCGTTCGACGAGGCGACACCCGCCGCCTCGGCAGTATATCAGGTTCCATAGATCATGTTGACCGATTCCGACGAGTTCCTCGATTCCCTCCCCTTCCCTCCCGACGTAAAAAGTCGTGGGCGGATATATTATCATGAGGGGCGTGTCACCATCATCCCTCCTACAGCCTCGGACGTTATCAAGGCGACCGTACGGGGAACCCGCGGCTACAGGGTGGTTCTCCTCCTTAACGGAAAACATGTCAGCGGGTCGTGCGATTGTTCCTACTACGCCGATGTCGGCCGCTGCAAGCATATATGGGCCACGGTTCTGGAGGCCGACAGTCGGGGGCTGCTGGAGAAGCATCGGCGGGCGGGAGAGTCGGAGCGTGCCAGATCGTCCGGGAAGATTTCGCCGGGTCCGACGGCTCAGGCCGGGACCGCGCGGGCGCGTCTTCGCGGCGCGCCGTCGTCCGACTCGTGGCGGCATCAGCTTGAACGTATCGGATCGGGAGTTGCCGGGGTCACCCCGGAACCGGAGGAACGCTGGCCCGCCTCTCGCGAGCTCTGCTACGTGGTCGATGTCGAGGCCTCGCCGGGAACCCAGCAGCTCGTGGTGGAAACGATGGCGCGCGACAGGAAGGCGAACGGCGAGTGGGGGGCGTTCAAGGCGGTTCGCGTCTCGGCGACCGATATTCTCTCCGTCGCCGATCCTCTCGATCGGGATATCCTTACCACCCTTGGGGGAGCGCGCGGCCAGAGCTACAACTACTACAGGTACGCCGACGACTCGGCCCAGAGCCGCTACCATCTCGCCGACGCGGCGCAGCAGCTTCTGCTCCCGAGAATGGCGGAATCGGGAAGACTCCGCCTCCGTCTGACCGGTCACGGGACGGAGCTTCGGAAGATCATGTGGGACGACGGCCCGCCGTGGGAGTTCAGGCTGCGTGTGACGATCGGGGCGGAGGGGAAGGGGCTGATGCTGAGCGGAGGGATCACCAGGGAAGGGGGGACCCCCGAGGCTCTTTCGATCAACGAGGTCTGCGTGTCGCTGGCGAGCGGTTTTATCGTGGTCCGAGACGCTCTTGCCCGGCTCGCTCTTCCCGATATCGCGATCTACTGGATCGGCAGGCTGCGCGAGATCGGCGCGCTCCTCATCCCCGCCGGGGAGGAGGACAACTTCCTCCAGCTTCTCCTCACCATGCCGAATCTGCCGGAGGTCGATCTTCCGGAGTCGCTCGGCGTCGAGGAGATCCGGGTCGATCCCCGCCCCGGTCTCAGGCTCGCCAGACAACGCGGCTACCGCGACGAGGCCCGCTACTGGTCGGTGGGACTGACCTTCGACTACGAAGGGGAAATCGTATCGAAGAGCGATCCGGCGACGACGGTCTACCGCAGGAAGGAGCGCCGCCTGATCCGCCGCGACTTCGAGTTCGAGAAGAACGCGCAGGAACGGGTTCGCGAGCTGGGGGTACGCCGCCACACATCGTACTACGACACCGATACCGGGCTTCAGGTCTCCGCGACCAGGATGCAGCGTCTGGTGGAGATCCTGATTCTGGAAGGATGGCGCGTGGAGGCGGACGGGAAGATGTATCGCAGTCCCGGCGAAAGCCGCCTCCAGGTCTCCTCCGGCGTCGACTGGTTCGAGCTCCACGGCGGCGTCGATTTCGACGGCATGACGGTCGGCCTGCCGACGCTTCTGGCGGCCGTCAGGAAGGGGAACGGAACAGTGGTGCTGGACGACGGGACGCTCGGTATCGTTCCCGGCGAATGGCTGAAACGGCTCGGCCCCGTCGTCGGGATGGGGAGCGTCGAGGAGGATCATGTCAGGTTCACCCGCGTCCAGGCCGGGCTGCTCGATGCGCTCCTCGCCGCCCAGTCCGAAGTATCGGTCGACGAGACGTTTGCCAGGATCAGGGAGGAGCTGATGCGGTTCGACGGGATCGCCCCGCTCGATCCCCCCGATACGTTCCGGGGGACCCTTCGCGGCTACCAGCGTGAAGGGCTCGGCTGGCTCATGTTCCTCAACAGATTCGGGATCGGCGGCTGCCTTGCCGACGACATGGGAACCGGCAAGACCATTCAGGTGCTCGCCCTGCTGGAGGGGCGGCGACGGCTTCGCGCCGATCTGCGGGCCGGGGCCGACGCATCCGGTATATCGGATCGGGTCGGTCCTTCGATCATCGTGGTCCCTACCTCGCTCGTCTTCAACTGGAAGGAGGAGGCCGCCCGGTTCACACCCGGGCTGCGGATACTCGACCATACGGGGCCGGCGCGGCGCGCCCGTCTCGACGATATGGATGAGTACGATGTTCTCCTCACCACCTACGGCACGCTCCGCAGCGATGCGGCCCTTCTCTCGACCGTCGCCTTCGACTACGCGATTCTGGACGAGGCGCAGGCGGTGAAGAACGCGAGTACGGTGACGGCGAAGGCGGTCCGCCTGCTGAGGGCCGGGCACCGGCTCGCCATGAGCGGCACGCCGGTGGAGAACCATCTGGGGGAGCTCTGGAGTCTCTTCGACTTTCTCAACCCGGGGCTTCTGGGGAGCATGTCGCGGTTCCAGGTCTCAAGCTCGACCCGGCTGGTCGATGAGGATTCGCTGACCCTGCTGCGCCATGCCCTCCGTCCGATGATTCTGCGCCGCACCAAGGAGCAGGTCGCCTCCGAGCTGCCGGCGAAAATGGAGCAGACGATCTACTGCGAACTGGAGCCCCGCCAGCGCCGCCACTACAACGAGCTGCGCGATCATTATCGTTCCAGGATACTTGAGACTGTGGGGGAGAAGGGGATCGCGGGGTCCAAGATTCAGATCCTGGAAGCCCTGCTCCGTCTGCGGCAGGCGGCCTGTCACCCCGGTCTGGTCGACGGGGCGCGGGTCGACGAGCCGAGCGCCAAACTCGACGCGCTCCTGGAACAGCTCGACGAGGTGATCGACGGCGGGCACAAGGCGCTCGTCTTCTCGCAGTTCACCAGCATGCTCTCCATCGTCCGCAGCCGCCTGGACGAACGGAAGGTTCCGTACGAATATCTCGACGGCAGAACCCGCAACCGCCAGGCGATCGTGGAGCGGTTCCAGACCGATCCGGAACGGAGGATCTTCCTGATAAGCCTGAAGGCGGGAGGGGTGGGGTTGAATCTGACGGCGGCCGAGTACGTCTTCCTGCTCGACCCGTGGTGGAACCCCGCGGCCGAGGCGCAGGCGGTCGACCGGGCCCATCGGATCGGCCAGAAACTCCAGGTCTTCGCCTACCGCCTGATCGCCCGTGACACCGTGGAGGAGAAGGTGGTCCAGCTCCAGAACACCAAGCGTGAACTGGCCGACGCCATCATCACCGCCGACAACAGCCTGATCCGGGGGCTGGGGAGAGAGGAGCTGGAGATGCTGCTCTCGTAAGCCGGGAAGGGCCACTGGGAATATCGTTGTCCATCCCCATCCGTCGTCTCACCGGCTCCCGTAGGGAGCACCCATATGTAGCTGGGAGCGATAATTTTTTTATTGAAGCGCCGTAGGTGCGCACCATTCTTCTCGTTATCAACGGGGAAGACCGGTACGTACCTACGGCGCTTACGATATAAATAATTGGGAATGTCGCTGCTACATCTGGTTCGCTCCCACGGGGCTGTCCCCCGGGAGATGGGTAGCACCCGTTTCATGACATGGGTGACAGGTGTGAGGGGCACGTGTGTCTTCTACAGATTTCTCTCCGAGAACGTATCGCCGTCCCGCAGGTTCCCCGATTCCAGGCCTCTGCGGAACCATCGCATCCGCTGTTCGGACGTTCCGTGCGTGAAGGCGTCGGGGACCACCTGCCCCTGCGCCTCGCGCTGCAGTCGATCGTCGCCGATGGCGCTCGCGGCGCCCAGAGCTTCCTCCACATCTCCCACTTCAAGCACTCCCGCCTTGCGGGCATGATGAGCCCAGACCCCGGCCAGAAAATCGGCCTGGAGTTCAAGCCGTACCGAGAGCCGGTTCGCTTCGGCGCCCCCCACGCGCTGCTGTTCCTGATGTACTCTGTCCGATATGCCGAGCAGGTTCTGGACGTGATGGCCGACCTCGTGCGCGACGACGTACGCCTGCGCGAAATCCCCCGGCGCTCCGAACCTCTTCTGCAGCTCGCGGAAGAAGGAAAGATCGATGAAGACCTGTCTGTCGCGCGGACAGTAGAACGGCCCCACGGCCGATCCCGCGATCCCGCACGCCGACTGCACCTGTCCGCTGAAGAGAACAAGTCTCGGTTCGCGATATTGAACTCCCTCGTTCGGCAGCAGTTGATTCCAGACGTCCTCCGTGCTCCCCAGCACGGCGCCGACGAACTGGCGCAACGTGTCGTCGGTTCCGCTCGGAGGCGCTCCCGATTGCGTGGGAACTCCCTGTGAGGGGGAGTCATCGGTAAGGACTCCGGGATCGAATCCCAGGAAATAGGCAAGCAGCGCGATCACGATGGTGCCGATGCCGCCGCCGACCATCCCGCCGACTCCCCGTCGGTCTTCCACGTTCGAACTCTGCCGCAGATCTCTCCAGCGCATGACGATATTTCGACAATGTTGTTCATGATATCCCGCGCACGCCCGCTACCCCGGGAGCAGTGCATCGTTCAGCGGGTCGGGAATTGCTATCGACCGGAACAACGTCGGCCCCGCGAAAGTTCTGCCGCGCGGATCGCACGCCGTGGGAGAAAGCGACGAGGCCGCCTTCATTGCTGAAGGACGGCCCCGATCGTCCCGGGAAACCCGGCCTACATCATCTGACGACGTTGACGGTCGTCGTGCTGCTCTTTCCGTCGATCACCGTCTCCACGAAGTAGGAGCCGGAGGCCCATGCGGAGGCGTCGATCACGGCGCTCCGCTCTCCGTCACCCGCCTCGCCGGTCGTCGAGTAGACGACTTCACCGAGCGCGTTGGAGACGCGGATGGTGACCGTTGCTCCCGCCTGCGCGGTGTAGCGGACCTCCAGCGGCTCGCCGCTCCTCAGCACGTTCGGCAGCGTCGCGACCTGACCGGCGACCGGCTCCCCTTCTCCCTCGGAGATCGACGGCTCCGACTTCGGGAAGACGGGCGGGCATTCGGTCTCGGTCGGATAGAGTTCGTAAGAGTCCTTGGTCAGCATGTGCTCGCTGCAATCGTCGTCGTGCTGATAGACTCCCTCGCTGTGCGGGTTAAGCTCATGCTCCTGCAGATCGACGTTGCTGTGGCAGCCGACCGGTTCGCCCGGTATTCCGTAGACCTTGATGAGGGAGATGCCGGAGAGGGGGCCGGAGAGGGGCGCCTCGGCCGTGACGATCTGCAGGCCGTAGATGTCCTGCTGGTCGGCCCCGACACCGACCTCACGGTCGATTCCGACGAAGAGCCCTCCGACAGTGCGGACGACCGGAGCGTGCGTGTACTTCTCGGCGCGGATATACGGACCGTTGAACGCGATGCTGGTGATCATGACATGGTCGCCGACAACGGGATCGCTCCCGACGAAGGTGGTGGTGCCGACCACATCGAGCGTGTTGTTCGACGGGACCGGATAGATCTCCCAGCCGAGGTCGTTGTTCGAACCCTCGCTCGCGTTCGCGGCGTCGTAGAGATTCATCCACGTCGTCTGTCCGACGGCGTTCGTTCGCAGGACGAGCATGTCGTTCCCGCGCGGCCACCATGCGTTGGCCATTCCGACCACCACGAATCCCCCGTCGGGCATGAGACGAATCGACTTCCCGACGCCGTCGGCATAGCCCGCGGCGTTGGCCGGAGTCGGATAGGTATATCCCCAGAGGATATTCCCGGCAAGTCCCGTCCGGACGATGAACGGCACCTTGTCGGTGTAGAGACCGCTCGGATTGGTGTATCCGGTCAGCACGTATCCGTTTCCGACATGCTGCACCGCGAAGCCGACGTTCTGCTCATGCTGATTGGGGAATGCCCAGGCTATGCCGAACTTTCGGCACCAGAGGAGCGTGCCGTTGAGGTCGAGCTTCATCAGAAAGGCCCTCTGTCCCTTCTTGATTCCCTCGACCTCGGTGGCGTCGATATAGCCGGTCACGATAAGATGCTCGTCGCCCGGCGTCTTCTGGATCTCGAAGTTGTACCCGACCGCGTTCCCCTGCGTGCCGGTGTATCGCTTCCGCCAGAGGACGTTGCCGCCGTTGTCGGTGCGGATCACGAGGATCGACTTGGTTCCCGGCGTCTGCTCCTCGGTGGCCCCCACCACATAATACCCCTGCGGGTTTCCTCTGTCGTCGGTGAGCTGCCGCACGGCGAAGCCGAAATCGACCCTCTCCGTCACGTTGGGGCCCGGCACAAGCTGCTTCGACCACTGCACGACTCCCACTGAGTTCGTCTTCTGCAGCACGATAGTGGTGACATAGGAGTAGTTGACGATTCCGACGGTGATCTGTCCGCCGTCGGTGGTCCACCGGGTGCCCTGGGCATGGATCGGGGTGCCCACCGGGTACGTCTTCTGGAAGAGCTGCGCCTCTGCCGTGTTCGAACAGGCGATGCCGAGCAGCGCGGCGCAATGGATCGCCGCCGCGAGGCGACGAAGGGGGTGGAGGAGATGTCTCATGATCAAGCTCCGGATGATATGTGTATGATGTATCGGTTCCGGCCTGCCGGCCGGTTCCGTCCGTTCCCGGTTCGCCGTGACCGCCCGGTCCGGATCACCACAGGGCATGAGACGGCCCTCCCCCGTATCGATGCCCGATATGAGCGTCGCGGGAGCGGGTCGCTTCCGGCCGTGCGTGAACCGGCGTGAGCGGCTGCGGCTATGTCAGGGATCTGTAATCGGTGCCTGGGTAGTCTTCCGTATGCCGGCAGATACGTCCGGAGGCGCCCCGTTGGGGTGAGACGGCGCCGACGTCGGCTCGGGCTGGGATGATTTCATTGTCGATTACGGCGACAAATGTAGATCGTCCCGCGTGGTAGATCAACGGTCGTGATGGAGTAGAATAGGAGTAGAACAACGACGAACCCGGTAACGACAAGGGCTGCGGGGAAGAAAAATGGATCATGGAGGGATGATAATTTTATCCCGATCTGATTGTTCTGCGGTCGGCCCGTTTCCCCCGGCCCGCCCGTGCGCCCTCTGCCGGATGATCGGAGGGAACCTCGGCGCCCGTCTCCGGCTGCAGCGACAGCAGAAAACTCTGGAGGTTCTCCTGCGCCGCAAGGCCGAGCTTCCGCCTGATGTTCGCCCGGTGGGTCTTGATCGTCAGGGCCGAGGCGAAGAGGGCGTCGGCGATCTGCTTGGAGGAGAGATTCAGTTTGATCAGCACGCAGACGCGGAGCTCGGTAGGGGTCAGATGCGGCGCACGATTCAGGAGCCGTTGTATCAGACTCTGATGCGCGCGCTCGAACTGCTCCTGAAACGGCGTACATTCCTCATGCGCCGCGAGTGCCGATGTGACGCTCTCCAGCACCTTTGCCGCGAACTTCTTCGTCTGTCCCTTCCCCTGGCGGCTCAACGGCTCCACCAGCTTCCGGATCGTATGGAGCGCCTCGTTCCTGCGGGTCAGATCGACCAGCATCGAGTTCAGTTCCCTGGTTCTCGATTCGGCCTCCCGTTCGGCGGCCCGCAGCCGGGAATGAAGGATTGGCTCACGATATTTCTTCTCTCCCAGATTCCATCGGATCGCGGCCGACAGGATGTTCTCTCTCGATCTGGCAATGTGCTCGAACAGCTCGTTGTCCGATCGTTTATGGAGAGTGGCCTGCTCGTACTCCCCAAGCAGGGAATATATCTCGGCAAGACGTTCATGGAGCTGCCGGGTCCTGTTGGTGATGCCGTTCCGGTCGAGTGTCTCCAGCGCTGCGATATACATTGCAAGACCCTCGTCCAGCTCCCCCCGAAGATGATGGACCCTGCCGAGAGAGAACCGGATCGCTGCCGATACCTGAACGAAGTCGTTCTTCACGGCAAGGGCCAGTGCCCGGTTCTGGTACTCGAGCGCCGAGGTGAGATCACCCGAATACTGATGGAGCGTTCCGATATTCGCGAGCGATATGATGATCCTGTAGAGGTCGTCCCGCCGCTCGTAGTAGTCAAGCGCCTGCTGCATCAGCGGCAGCGCCTCGGCGCAGCGGCGTAGTTCGATATAGCATCCTGCGATATTGAACTGCGAGCCGATGATCAGATCCTCCCTGTCGAGAAGTCGCGAGAGCTCCAGGGCGCGTTCAAGGTAGGGGAGCGCGGTGCTGAAATCCTCCAGCGCCGCGAAGACGGTTCCCAGGTGGGAGAGGGAGTCTATGATCCCTTCCTCGTCGTTCATCTCCGTCCGCAACGCGTGGGCGCGCGTGTGCTCCTCGAAAGCTTCCTGATAGTTCCCCATGCCCACCGCCACGAGCCCGAGCGTCTCATGGATGATCGCGCGATGCATCAGGTTGCTCTCCTCCACCAGTTCGAGCGCCGTTCGGAAATACTTCGCCGCCCGTCTGAGGTCGCCGTAGTTCCGGTGGTAGCGTCCCAGTTGGTGGTTGATCTTCATCCGGGTCGATTCCTTCGTCACACGCGGCTCCAGCCGTGCGATCATCCGGACGTAACGGACCAGCTCCTCCTTTCGGCTCGTGCCGAGCAACGCATCGATGCATATCATGAGCGTGAGCGCGGTCAGGTCCGGATCGCCGATCTCCCTGGCCTCGTGCAGCGCTTCGTTCGCCTTTACCAGCGCCAGGTTCGCATTGTTTCCGATCATGCCGTGGGCTTCGTGCGCCAGGAGGGCGACCTCCCGTATACGCTCCTCGGTCTCTTCCCCGGCCGCCCTTGAACGGCCTGTGGTTCGCATGCGCATCTGTTCAGCTCCTTTTCACCATGGGGTATGTATCTCCCGCGTCGCCGGATCGGTTCGGATATGAGTCGCCCTTTCTTCTCCCGCCGACTATCAGCAAGGAGGGATCTTCGGCGACTTCCGGAAAAGCCTTCCGCAACTTCCCCGCCGTCGGCGGGCGGAGTGTTGGTATGTGGTATCGGTGATGCCCGCTCTTCCGGGCGGGGGTGTATGATGACACGAAAACGGAGTGATATGTCTCAACACTATTGTGATATTCCTTCCCCTCCTTGCCGGCGATCGCCTGGGGGGAGGGCTGCCGGGAGAAGAATCATCCCGTCTCGACTCGTGTAGCCGCCCTCGGCGCTTCAGCGGCCGGCTCCCTCGCCGATCCGCGCCGCCAGTTTCTTCGGGGCCACGGCGCGATAGCTCTCCTCGACCCAGGAGATGAAGGTCTCCACCGGAGGTATCTCCGTCGGGGCGAGCCGCGCCACCACCCAGCCGTGCTTCCCCAGCCCGTAGCCGGCGGGCTCGGTGAACGGGAGTTCGAGCGCCTCGTCGCGTGAGTGAGGAAGCTTCACGCAGAGTGAGAAATCACGCTCCACGACCCCTTCTTCCATCTGCCCCAGAAAGAGGAAGATCTTCTTCCCGACCTTCACCACCCGGTCACCCCACGGGTAGTCCTCGTACGCCTCGGGGAGCCCGAGCGCGAATTCCCGTACGATCTCCAGTGCCGATCGATTGCCTGCCGCCATGTTCCTGTTCCGAATGGTTATCGCTTCTCGGTAAAAATTAGGTATTCCCCTCTTTTGTCAGCATAAACCGGGCCGGTCGGAGTCGTTCGGTCACGATCTTGCCGTGTGAGGGATGACCGCGAGCCTTCCGTTCGTAACTTCAGTCATGTCCGGAATCCCAGAGGAGATCGTAGAACGCATCAAGGTCGAGGCGAACATCGTCGACGTCATATCGGATTATGTCCGGCTCCGTCGTGCGGGGAAGAACTGGCTCGGCCTCTGTCCCTTCCACGACGACAAGCGCCCGTCGTTCAATGTGGAGCCGGTCCGGGGGATCTACAAGTGCTTCTCCTGCGGGAAAGGGGGGAACGTCTTCACCTTTCTGATGGAAAAGAACGGGTGGGCCTTCCCCGAAACCGTCAGGCATCTGGCCCAGCAGCTCGGTATCGAGATCCCGGAGGATAAGCAGGACCGCCAGGAGTACAGCGACAACGAGCGCCTTGGATCGGCCGTCCGCGACGCCGCCAGGTTCTTCTACAAGGTCCTCCGCTCCCCGGCCGGGCTCCCCGCGCAGGCATATTTCAAGGGGCGAGAGTTCAGGGATGAGACGATCACCCGCTTCGGGCTCGGCTACGCCCCGGACGAATGGGAGGCCGCTCTTGCCCGGCTGACCGAGCAGGGCTACACCGAACAGGAGCTGGAGAAGGCGGGGCTGGTGATCAAGCGGGAGGGAAGAAAGGGCTATTACGACAGATTCCGGGGACGGACCATGTTCCCGATCTTCTCGGCCACCGGGCGCGTGGTCGGCTTCGGGGCGCGGCGGATGACCGAGGACCCGGAACAGCCGAAGTATATCAACACCCCGGAGACCCCGATCTACCAGAAGAGCAAGGTCCTCTACGGGCTCTTCCAGGCGAAGGACGCCATCCGGCGGAAGGGGGTGGCGCTCTTCGTGGAAGGCTACGCCGATGTGATCTCGCTCCATCAGGCCGGGGTGGAGACCGCCGTGGCGACCTGCGGCACCGCGATGACCCCGGAGCATGCCGAACTCGTGTCACGATATACGAGCCGCGTCGTCCTTGTCTTCGACAGCGATCAGGCGGGGAAGAACGCCACCGACAAGGGGATCGACGTGCTGCTGCGCCAGGGACTCGATGTCTCGGTGATGCGTCTGCCGAACGGTGAGGACCCCGACACCTTCGTCAGGAAGTTTGGGGCGAAGGAGTTCGAAAAACGGCTGGCGGAAGGGATCTCCTTCCTGGAGTTCCGTGCGAAAAGTCTGAAGGAGGGGGGGGATTTCGACTCCCCCGACCGGGCGACCGACGCCATCCGTTCCATCGTCGGCACGATCGCTCTTATCCCCGATCCCCTGAAGCGGGAGCTCTACGTGCAGAAACTCGCCGTGGAGTATCATCTCCCCGAAGGGCTCATCATGACGGAGCTGGCGCGCGCGGTCGGTGAAGTCGGGCGCCTCGGCAGACGGCGCCGCGATCTTCTTGCATCGTCGGCACGCCGTGAACGGAAGGAGAGCGAGGGGGAGGAGAAAGCCTCTTCGACCGCGGAGAGCGTTCCGCCGACTTCCGACGAGGCCCCGCCGATCGGCGATCCGGGGATTCCGCCGGCACCTCCCGACACGATGGAACCGGCGCCGCAGCAGCCGCCGCAGAGTCCGCTCCGGGCGCCGGTGACCAGAGGGGAGCTTCCTCCGGCCGAGGTCGAACTGCTGGCGGTGCTGGTGCAGGGGGACCCGCAGATGCTGGAACATGTCTTCGCCCGGATCGATCCGGAGGATTTCGGGCATCCGCTGACACGGGAGCTGATCGGGCTGATCCTGGGGCATTACGTCAATCAGCGGTCGTTCTCGATCGACGAGCTGATCATGGAGGATCTCAGCCAGAGCATGCGCGACCTGGTCACGCTCCTGGCGATCGAACGGGAGTCGATCTCCCGTCACTGGGAGCGGATCGACCCGAACCTCGGGGAGCCGAACCCCTGGAAGATCGCCCGCGACTGCCTGATCCGGATCGAACAGATGAAGATCGAACGGGAGTACGAGGCGGCGCAGGACAGGCTGCTCGACCCCGAACTCGACGAGGAGAAAACAGCCGAGGTCTTTGCCCGTCTGAAGGAATTGAATGAACGCCGTTCCCAGCTTACGGCGCTGCTGGCCGGCTGAGTCGCCGACCCGCGGCGACGACGGCGGCGCCTGAAAACGCCCTTGACCGATCGGGGGGGCGCATATAACTTGGCTCACATGAATTCATCGTACCGTATCGTCCGGAACGTACTCTTCGTGCTGACGGCCGGAGGGGTGCTGGCGGCATGCCAGCCGTTCCGCAACTTCACCACGTACTACAATCTGTTCTACAACATGGAACGGATCATGGGGGAGGTGGAGGACGAGCTCCTCTACATGCGTGAGCAGAAGACCCCGGAGCCGAGCTACTACATCCCCTACGACGACCAGTCGCTTGCCGGCGTCAGGATCTTCCACCACCTCGACAGGCGGTCGATGACCCCGGATGAGACCAAGGCGAACAAGATCAAACTCGATTCGATCCTCCTCAAGGGCTCCAAGCTCCTGGAACGGAGCGCCAAGAGCGACTACGTCCCGGACGCCGTCTTCTATATCGCCAAGACATATTTCTACGAGAGGGAATGGTTCCTCTCGCAGCAGCGCGGCATGGACCTGATCAACCACTTCCCGGAGAGCCGCTGGTATCCCGACGCCCATCTGCTGGTGGCGATGGATATGATGCAGCAGGGGAACCTGGAGGACGCCGAGCCGATGATCTCCAAGACGATCGATATCGCATGGGGAAGGAAGCGGAAGGATGTGCTGACCGAGGCGTTCCGCCTGAGCGCCGATTTCTATGTGGGACAGGGGGATCTGGAGAGCGCCATGAAGCCGTACCGCCGCGCGCTCCTGCTGAGCACCGACGGCGAGGAACGGGCCCGCTGGCAGTACGAGATCGGCGCCCTCTACTTCCGGGGAGCCCGGTTCGAGGAGGGGCTGGAGGCGTTCGACAAGGTGGAGGATTATTCTCCCGATATCCTCACCCAGTTCCAGACCGGCCTGCAGCGCGCCGTCACGCTCCGTACCCTCGGTCGGGCGGAGGAGGCGGTGGAGCAGATCGAGGAGCTTGCCGACAACGAGAACTTCGAGCCGTGGTATGCGATGCTGGAACTGGAGCAGTCGAACCTCGATGCGGAGAAGCCGGGGGGACGGGAGATCCAGGACAGCACGATTCAGCGGATCGATTCGATGGCGAAAGGGCGGAACTACGCCACCTACGGCATCTACGAGCGGGGGGTCCGCGCCTTCAGGGCGGGAGATTACAAGACGGCCCACACGAACTTCGTGAAGGTGCAGTCGGTGCAGGCGCCGTTCCAGCGGAGGGCGCAGCGCTACGCGGCGATCCTCGGGGAGTATCTCGACCAGCACAACCGCGCCTGGCAGCTCACCCGCATCCCCCTGACCGAATATCCCGACTCCACGAAGGCGGCGGCCTCCGACGCGTACTACAAGATCGCCCGTGTCTTCGCCACGCTCGGCAACAAGGACTCGCTCCGCTTCTACTATCTCAAGGCGATGGACTGGAGCCCCCGCGGTTCGCTCCAGTGGGAACGGGCGCTCTACGCCGAATCGGTGCGCGCCCGCGACGAGGGGAGAAGCGTCTACGCCGACTCGCTCCTGATGGAGATCGCCCGGAACAACTCCCTCAGCGAGTACGCCGACGAGGCCCGTCTGCGGCTGAACTTCACCGACTACGCCAAGAACGACCCGGCGCGCGACGCCTATCAGTCGGGCTACAACAGCATGCGGAACGACAGGAACTACCCGTACGCCATCTCCAGGTTCCAGGAGGTGATCGACAGGTATCCCGGCTCCGAGTATGCTCCGAAGGCGTTCTACGCCATCGGGCTCATCTACGAGCAGATGCTCGACAACCGCGACAGCGCCTTCGTCTACTACTCGCAGGTGATCGATCTCTACCCGGAGAGCGAGCAGGCGAAGGAGGTGCAGCCGCTGATCGAGGCGGTGATCGCCGCGCGGATCAAAAGCCAGGGGATGAGCGATCCGTCGTCGCCGCGGGAGGAGGGACTGCTCCCTCTCGATCAGCCGCTGGTTCCCTCCGGGAACGAGGATGTGGAGCCGGCGACGATCGAGCCGAACGGGGGAGTGAGCATCGACCCGAACGTGCAGGTGACGCCGCCGCCGAACAACGCCATCCGCCAGCTTCCGGCGATGCGGCCCGATTCGCTGAAGATTCCGACGGATACTGCGACCCGGGTGAGGAGGGGACGGCGCTAGGCTCCCGGGAAATCGCTCGTTCGGGGCCGTGAGTTCTCCGAAAACGGCAAAGAAGCATATCAATCTGCGGCTCCGGGGCTTTTTGGCCTTGGAGCCGTTTCGCTTCGGGAGGGATTTCCGTACCTTTGCGGCCGTGATGATTCAAGAGACGGTTACGATCACCCGGTCCGCCCGCGTTGCGGACAACGTTCATATCCTCGAATTCGAGTCCGAGCATATCGCACGGGGGGCCCTTCCGGGGCAGTTCCTCAACATCAAGCCGGATTCCTCGTTCGATCCGCTTCTGCGGAGGGCCTACAGCATCCACCGCGTCCGGGGCACAAGCATCGAGATCATCTACAACGTCGTCGGCAGGGGCTCGGCGATCTTCGCGGCGAAGCGCCCCGGAGATCGGCTCGACATCCTCGGTCCGCTCGGCGTTCCGTTCCATTGCGAGCCGGGAACCCCGGGCGGGGAGTTCTCCGTTGCGATCCTCGTCTCCGGCGGTGTCGGTATCGCTCCGATGCCCTTCCTGGGGGATCACCTGCTGGCGACCGGCCGGAGCGTGGTGAACATTCACGGCGCGCGGAACGCCGGCATGATCGTCGACGACGGTCGCCTTGCCGACGTCCGCTTCGCCACCGACGACGGCTCCCTCGGCTTCCATGGAAACGTCGTGGGGGCGCTGGAGCGTTATCTGCAGGAGGAGAGTCCGGCCGCCCCGAGAGTCTTCGCCTGCGGGCCGAACCGGATGCTGACGGCGCTGGGAGATTTCTGCACGCTCCGTGGGGTGCCGCTGGAGGTCTCGCTGGAGTGCCAGATGGCCTGCGGCGTCGGCATCTGCCAGGGATGCCCGGTCGAGATGACCACCGGCAACAGGCTCTACTCCCTCGTCTGCACGCACGGCCCGAACTACGAGTACGGCGATATCAACATGGAATCGCTCCCTTCGGTCCATTGAGATCGGTCCGCCCTCCGCATCCGCCGATTTGTATACGTGTACGTCCGCGTACGCTGGAGGTCCTCTCGGGACGTCCATGAACACATCAACGACCCTCATGCCCTCTACCGAGATCACGATACGGAACGCGACGTTCAAGAACCCGGTGCTGACCGCCTCCGGCACGTTCGGCTACGGTCTGGAATGCGATCAGCTGGTCGATGTCTCCCGGCTCGGCGCCGTCGTCACCAAGAGCATCAGCCGGAAACCGCGTGTCGGAAACCCGCCGCAGCGGATCGCCGAGGCGAGCGCCGGCATGCTCAACTCGATCGGCCTGGCGAACGTCGGCGTCGATCTCTTCCTCAATGAAAAGCTCCCCCTGCTGATCGAACGCCGCGCCACGGTGATCGTGAATATCGCGGCGAGCTCGATCGAGGAGTACTGCTATGTCCTGGAGCGATGCGAGGAGCATGAGGGGATCGCCGGCTACGAGATCAACGTCAGCTGTCCGAACGTGAAGGATGGAGGGCTCAGTTTCGGCACCAACTGCGACTCCGTTGCGGAGATCACCCGTCAGCTCAGGAGACTGACCGACCGGATGCTCGCCATGAAACTGACGCCGAACGTCACCTCGATCGGGGAGTTCGCCAGGGCATGCGAGGCGGAGGGGGCCGACGCCGTGAGCTGCATCAACACGTTCCTCGGAATGGCGGTGGACGTCAGGACGCGGCGGCCCAAGATCGCCACGATCACCGGCGGCTACTCCGGCCCGGCGATCAAGCCGATGGCGCTGGCGAAGGTATACGAGGTGAAGAAGGCGGTGAAGATTCCGATTATCGGCATCGGTGGGATCATGACGGCGGAGGACGCCATCGAGTTCATGATCGTGGGGGCCTCGCTGATCCAGCTCGGAACGGTTCTCTTCGTCGATCCCGCCGCCGGCGTCTCGGTCGCCGGGGGGATCGAGGAATATCTCGTCAGGCACGGGATGTCGTCGGTCACGGAGCTGATCGGCTCGCTCGACACCACCATGCAGCCGTCGCTGGTGGCGGCCGGCTGGTGAGCGTCTCCCGTTCCCTTCCTTCACCTACCCCGCTTTCCCCGTTCCGCAGGTTCGGGGGATGGAGTGATATAGATTGACCAAGTTCGTCATCAGGCGTGCCGAGACAGGCACCATGAATATGTTCGATCAGGGAACGGCCCCTGAGGGGACCCCCGCGCCCGAGCCCCCACGGAGCGTCGATTTCGTCAACGATCTGAACCCGGTCCAGCGGGAGGCGGCCACGACGATCGACGGGCCGAGCCTGATCGTGGCCGGCGCCGGCTCCGGCAAGACCCGCGTCCTTACGTATCGCATCGCCTACCTTCTTGCCCAGGGCGTTCCCCCCTGGAACGTCCTTTCCCTCACCTTCACCAACAAGGCGGCGGCGGAGATGAAGGGGAGAATCGCCGGTCTGGTCGGCGAGTCGCGCGCGAAGCCGCTCTGGATGGGGACGTTCCATTCCGTCTTCAGCCGCATCCTGCGGCGCGAGGCGGAGAAACTGGGCTATACCTCCAGCTTCACCATCTACGATACCGACGACTCCCTCTCGGTGGTTCGCGCCGTGATGAATCAGTTCGGCGTCTCCACGCAGGATTATTCCCCCAGAATGATCCTCTCCCGTATTTCCGGCGCAAAGAACACGATGCTGAGCCCGGCCGACTACCGGCGCAACGCGATAGAGTTCATCGAGCAGAAGATCGCGCCGATCTACGAGACCTACGAGCAGCGCCTCCGTTCCAGCAACGCGATGGATTTCGACGACCTGCTGGTGAAGACGATCGAGCTCTTCGAGAAGCACCCGGGGACCCTCCTCCGCTACCAGGAACAGTTCCGTTACGTGCTGATCGACGAGTACCAGGACACGAACAGGGCCCAGTACGTCGTCGTAAAAATGATCGCGGAGCTGAACAAGAATATCTGCGTCGTCGGCGACGACGCCCAGTCGATCTACAGATTCAGAGGCGCCGACATCAGGAACATCCTCGATTTCGAGCGGGACTACCCGGAGTACAAGATTTTCCGTCTGGAGCAGAATTATCGCTCCACGAAGAACATTCTCTGCGCTGCCGACGACGTCATAAAAAACAACCGCAGGCAGATCGACAAGACCCTCTGGACCGACAACCGGGAGGGGGAGAAGATCCGCGTCGTCACGCTCCGCGACGAGCGTGAGGAGGGGGAGGAGGTGTTGAAGATCATCGAGCGGGAGATCCGCCAGGGGAACACCCTGAACGACATCGCCGTGCTCTACAGGACCAACTCGCAGTCCCTCTCGATCGAAGACGCGCTCCGGCGCCGGAACATCCCGTACGGGCTGGTGGGCGGGGTGGCGTTCTATCACAGGAAGGAGGTGAAGGACGCCCTGGCCTACATGCGGCTGGTGGTCAACGAGCGGGACGACGAGTCGTTCTCCCGTGCGATCAACACGCCGTCGCGGGGGATCGGGGAGGTGACGATGAAGCGTCTGCGCCTCTTCGCCGCCGAACGGGCGATCCCGCTCCTGGTCGCCGCCCGGCATCCGGAGCAGATCGCGGGGCTCACCCCGAGAGTCGGCGTCACCCTCTCGAAGTTCGCGGAGATGATCGACACGCGCCGCGCGCATCTGAACGATCTGCCGCTGGCCGAGTCGATGAGGATGCTCCTGACCGACTCCGGTCTGCTCCAGAGCTATCGCGACGAGGAGACGCCGGAGGCGATCGCCCGGTGGGAGAACGTGCAGCGGATTCTGTCGCATATCGCCGAATACAGCGAGGCGAACCCGAACGCGACGCTCGATCTCTACCTCCAGGAGATCTCGCTCCTCTCCGAGGTCGACACGTACGACGCCTCGATGGAGCGGGTGACGCTCATGACGATCCATTCGGCCAAGGGGCTGGAGTACAACGTGGTGATCGTCGCCGGCATGGAGGAGGGGCTCTTCCCGGTCGGAAACGCGGCGCAGGACCAGGATGATCTGGAGGAGGAGCGGAGGCTCTTCTATGTGGCGGTCACCCGCGCGCGGCGGGTCCTCTATCTTACCAACTGCGAACGCCGTTACAGGTTCGGCGAGCTGAGCTATCCGACTTCGTCCCGCTTTCTGGCGGAGATGCGTCCGGAGATCGTGGAGTTCAATTCGACGGCGCCGCCGCGCCCCTCGGCCGGAACATACCAGACCGGGAGGAGCGGAGGAAGTCGGGAATCGTTCTCCACGTTCCGCGCCACGACCAGGCCGACGGCCCAGCGGAAGGAGCCGGAGGAGAACTACGAGCAGGCGTTCCACGACGACTATTCGCAGGAGCCGAGGGCGATCCGTGTGGGCTCCGTGGTGACGCATCCGTCGTTCGGCAGGGGGAAGGTGCAGGGGATCGTCGGCAGCGGCGACAAGACGAAACTGACCGTGCGATTCGACTCGGTCGGCACCAAGCAGCTCATGCTGAAATTCGCGAACCTGACGCTGGTCTGAGGGGGTCGGGGCGAAATCGCGGCACGATTTATGCATCCGGAATTGATGGTGCGAGAGGGCTCTCCGGGCTTGAAACCGGCGAAAAAACGAAGAATTTTGGTTAACAGCCTTGTAATCGATATTCTTCTTGATTTGTAAGGAGATCCTAACGTATTATCGCCGTAGCGGCACAATTCTTCGGAGTACCGTCCAGGATTTCCTGGCTTCCCACTCGTGTATTCCGCCTCTTGCGTATCTTTGCCGACCCTCCTTGCGCGTTGGATCTGTCAACCTAATTCCGGGAATCTTATCGAGACCTCGATACCCTTTGCGCACTCTTTATCCTATCAGAAATCTTGTGGCGTGCCACATGGTGGATGACGGCATTTCCGGAACCGTTTCGTACGACGTCAACGCAAGTATCCATCTATCCCCGTAGAGACCATACCCGTTGTTCTAAGCGCATACAACCAAGTTTGTCGTTCACTTACTCTCCCTCTAGAAAGGAACTTGAACTATGTCCAAAGGTGGAGCTGGCAAGGTATATTTCGTCCTGTACCTTGCCGTCATTCTCGAACTGTTGATCATCTTCATCGAACGCGATGAAGCTGAAGAGGGGCTGCGGCGGCAGCAGCAGCAGGCGATCGAGATCGTCCAGACGATCCTTTCGCAGCTCCAGACAGGCAGCGGCGCTTCAGGAATCACGGTCAACCCCCGCGATCAGATCGTCCTGGACCCCAGCGACGACACGAAGAATGCTCGGAACTATGTGGCGATCGTCTCGGTAGGCGACCCGCGCGCCTCGTTCGAATACGGCGGCAAGCAGGTCAAGGGAGACGATATCCCCAAGCTCGAATATATCGTCTCGCATAACAGCAACAGCGAGCTTCTGGAAGATGAGCTCGGACCCGACACGGCCGATATCGAAGGGGGCTCGAAGATCTTCACGGCGGAGCTCGGCACGGAGGTCGGTTCGTACACGGAGCCCCGTCAGACCTACGGCGGAAGCGTTCCGGCGGAAGATCCGAACGCCTATTTCTTCCTGGATGAAGTGAAGACCGCCGAACAGGTCGCCAAGGGTGTCCGTGTCAAGGTCTTCAACATCAACTTCAAGCCGAACCAGGGGAAGGGATGGTACAGACTCCGTCTCTTCTCGCAGACGAACAAGATCGTCGGTATCACCGGCTCCAAGGCGAACCCGGACGACACGGTCCGTATCGGCAACGTGAAGCTGACGGTGAAGCAGCTGGAGAACGTCCGGAAGGCGCTGGGCCGCAAGGGGACGGCCGGTGAGCAGGCTCCGCAGGTGCTGGAGTATATCGACAAGCTGCTGACCCCCGGCGCGGGCGCCGACTTCGAGCAGAACAAGGCGTACAATTCGTTCAACGTCCGTGTCGACGAGCCGCCGTTTGTGAAGCCGAACGATCCGGTCGCCGAAATTCTCGTTCCGCGCGACACGATCTACTGGTATGCCGGCGCTCCGGTCCGCATCCCGGTTCGCCTCGGTCCGGCCGAGGGAACGTTCGGTGTGGTCGGTTTCACGCTGGAGCCGACCGAGGAGAAGGGACTGGGAAGCTTCGACGCGGTTCTTCAGAACCCGGCCGAAGGAGATATCCCGATCATCGCCCGCGCGCAGACGGCTGCCGGCGAGCAGGTGAAGGAGAAGGTCCTGAGAGTCTTCAAGCCGCAGCTTCGCGGCAAGTGGAAAGGGCTTCGCGCAGTTGTTGGAAAGAAGTATAATCCGTCGAGCGAGTGGACCGACTCGGAAATCCCCGAGTCGCACTATCAGACCGTCGTGGAGCTGAACGGAGCGGTGGCTCTGGATCAGGCCGGCGTGACGTTCAAGGATTCGGAGCTGCCGGAGGCGATCACGGTTCGTGAGAACACGAAGACGATCAAGTCGACGGTCTACTGGAAGCCGAGCGGAACTTCCGACAGGGGACAGTGGGTTCCATTGTTAAGCAATGATCCGCAGTCGTCCGCCGCAATCAAGCCGGGTGAAACCAGCATCGCCTATCAGGCGCCGGAGCAGTCCGACGGCTTCACCTATTCGTGGGTGATCACGCCGAAGAAGAACAACGAGAGCTTCGGTCCGGTCGTGCTCAAGCAGAAGACCGGTCCCGGCGCGAACGACTTCTCGCCGGTGCAGGCCACGGTCAACTGCGAGGATTGCGCCCAGTTCGGCGTGACCTACCGTCTGACGCAGGCCGACGACTTCAACTGGAATCTGCTGATGGAAGCGGACCTGAAGAAGGTGCCGCCGACCATCAACGGAAAGCGATTCGACCTCACGATCGACATGACCGGAAAAGGGGGCGCGGTCAACACCGGCGTCGTTCAGGTCGACGTCCGGGTCGCTAAAAAATAACCATGCCGATTCGGGGCGGGAGGGAGCATCACCAGGATGCTCCCTCCCGGTTCCCGCGTTCCGTCCGGGCCTTCAGCCGGGCCCGCCTCAGCTAGACGATCCAAACACAATTCATTCATACGGACAGATCCTATGACATTCCCCGCAGCTCGGCTCAGTAGGTATGCGGCGCTTCTCGCCCTCGGAGGCCTCGCATCGTGTGTTCTGGCCCAGCCAATGAACGCTCAGGACGATCGGGAGCGGACGCGTCTCGACCGCCTCATCGCGGGCATGATCGGTACCTCCCTCGACGACATCATCTGGTCCGATATCGCCGTCTATCAGATGCGCGACGACTTCCTCAACAGGCTGAACGCCAGTCTGGAGGCCGAGAGCACGGCCGACCGTGAGAGACTGGAGGAGATCGGTCAGATCATCCACGAGGAAGGTCCGCTGGCGAACTTCGCCGACGCCATGATCCAGATCGTTCAGGATCCTCGCGCCAGAGGCGGTGTCACGGCCATCAAGAAGCTCATCGCCACCAAGTACGGTGTTGAAGAGGATGGGCTGGATGAGACCGAAGTCGGCAACGCCTCCGGTATCGCCCGCGCGATCGTGAACCGTCGTCAGGCTCGTCCGAAAGAGTTCTACATCATCGCCGCCAAGGATATCGAGACCCCGCGCATCATCGCGCTGGTGGGCGTATCGCGCGACGAGGTGACCAACAAGCAGGCGGTGAAGCTGGTCCGCGGCGGAAGCGAGGTCTTCACCTACCTCAGCTCCAACCGTACCGACACGAACATGTACAGCGAGCTGAAGCAGGCGATCAGCGAGCGGAGCTCGATGCTTCCGAACGTCACCTTCAGCATGCGGGATCTGAGCAACGTCGTCTTCGTCAACAAGAGCAAGGCGCGCGCCAACTATCTGGACGAGAACAGGTACCCCTGGGTGCTGACCGGCATCAGCGAGGGGCGGCCGCTGCGGGGCGAGCCGCGTGAGTCGACCGACGATTCGCTGGCGGAGGAGGAAGGGGATGCAGGAGGTCTCTTCGCCGGAGGAGGCGACGCCGGTCTCTTCGGCAACGGCAACAACGCCAACAAGATCGACGGCGCCCGCGTCCCGAACACCGGCGAGTATCCGTATGAGTTCAGCGTCGGCAACGACGTCATCGCATCGTTCCGCGCCTACAAGAAGAACGCCGAGGGGAAGGTGATCCCGGAGCCGAAGTGGGGTGTGGAACTGAAGAACAATTTCGATGAAATCAACTACCCCTCGATCTGGGGCGGTCGCATGACCCTGAACGCCATCCTTGAGGATGTGAAGCTCGGCGCCGTGCTCCCGCAGCCGCTCCGCTTCGGCGACAGCACGATCGCCACCAGCGGTATCGGCTCCTACCAGCAGAAGATCATCGGCGGCTACGGTCTTGTCTTCTCCGGCGACTTCTCGGCGCCGCTGATCGACAACTCGGGGCTCTTCAACGTCTACGCCACCTACACCTTCAGCGAGGTCGGCACGGATAACATGGCGCTGCAGACCTTCCGCATGGTCAACAACGAGAAGGTGATCGAGACGCCGGGGGAGACGGCCTACCTGATCCGCTGGGCTCTCCAGACCTACTACTCGTTCGGCTTCTTCCTGGACGCCGAGGCGAAGTATCTCTTCCGCCTGAAGCTGGGCGGCACCGCCTACGGGGTGGACGACTTCGTCCGCGAGCAGGATCTGAACCCGAGAGGGGAGCAGGACGCTCCGGTCTTCGCCAAGTCGTTCAGCCAGACGAAGGCGGGTGTCTCCGGCAAGATCGAGTTCATGAAGAGCGGCATCAACACGCCGTACGGCATGGGGGTGCAGTACTTCGACCAGTCGGTCCTCACGAACTTCTGGATCCAGTTCTTCCCGAACCAGCGCTGGGACGTGAAGCTGGAAGGAAAGTATTTCGTGCCGATGCTGCGCGATGCCTACGCGTGGGAGAACGAGAGCCTTGTGGTTCCCTCGGTAAGCGTCAAGTACCATTTCAACTAACAACGTCGAATCGCGAACCATTGCCAACGATATGAACGAGGTATCAATGAAGACGATATATCTGTCCGCATGGGAATCGATTCGCAGGGGGGCGACTCTCACGGCGGTTGCCGGTCTGGTGACGTCGGCCGCCCCCTTCCTGGTCGAGGGACCCTCCGCGGCGGCGCAGCCGACCAAGAAGGAGCTTCAGCTCGACCTTGAGGATCTGCGTCGGACCGATCCCGAACTGGAGAAGTATCTCCCCCGCTGGAAGATCCTGGAGCCCGATCTGAAGATCAAGCTCTCGCAGGCGTTCAAGTCGATCGGGTACAAGGTCTCCGAGGCCGACTCGATGATCGTGACCGCGACCTTCCCGCGTGAGGGAGTGCCGCAGGAGATCCTGACGATCCGCGCCGGCGACGATCCCAATTCGCAGCTCAACGGCGCCCGCTCCATCCGCGGGACGATCGGCGACGGGATGTACGATGAGATCCTGGACCGCAACTACTCGCACAACTACATCGAGCCGGCGACGCCGATCACCGCCGCCGATCCGGAGCGTATCCCGAACGTGCTGCAGCCGGTGAACGCCAAGCAGTTCATCGCCGTCTCCGCGTTCCGCCAGACGGTCCAGATCGGCACCAGCGGCGCTCATGTGGAGCACAGCATCGGCAACGACGAGATCGGCTATCCCTTCTGGTCCTCCGGTCAGGCGAAGGTCGGGCTCCACTACCCGATCATCAAGCTGGACGACCCGGAGAAGCGGAGCTACGGCGTGCCGGACATTCTCACGGTGATGCTCGGCGGCGCCTACCGGGTCAAGTTCGGTACCGAGGATGACGCGTTCCTGGGTGGGGCGATCGCCCCGAGGAAGCTCAACGGCGCGCTCGGCGCCAAGGCGATCGCGAAGATCGAGTACCGCCTGCCGCAGCTCAACGAGGTCGGATTCAGCCTGATGGCGGAGATCCCCTTCAGCAAGATGGAGGTCACGACCTTCAACCCCGACGAGTCGGTCGTCTGGCAGCCCGAGATCATGCGTCGCACCAGCCCGATCAACGTCGACACGGGGAAGGCCGCCTACTTCCTCCGGAACGTGGCGCAGGGCGGGGTCTTCTACGAGACCTGGCTGAACCGGTACGAGCACTTCTTCAGGATCAGCCTGGGAGCATCGTATCAGGAGGTGGCGCGCGGATTCCTCGGGATCGAGGAGGAGCCGGGAAGCGGCAACTTCCAGGTGCAGAAGATCGGCGAAAGGGTCAGCCCGAACGCCGTCTCGTTCGAACGCGGCAACCTGATCCACCCGACCGAACTGGAAGACTGGATCTTCGCGAAGGTCGAGTACCTGAACCAGTCGGGCTTCCCCTTCGGCATGTCCGCACAGCTTGCCAACCGGAACCTGATGCTGGCGGGCTTCATCCCGCTGGTCCCGAACTGGCTCTTCATCGAGGCCAAGTACTCGACCCCGATCCTTCGGGACGAGCCGGCGCCGTGGGAGAACGAGACCTTCTTCATGATCTCCCCGGTCCTCCGCTTCAAGATCGATATGTCCGGTTCATAATGAACCCGGCGGTGTGATGGTATGTCTCCGACCGTGCTCCCATACCTTGGCGGGCCGGTCGGAGACGCTTGTTTAGCGGCCGTGAGCGCCACGGGCCCGGCAACGAAGTCTCTGGTAACGATCATTGTGGTAACGACGTCGATCGATAACGCCACCCGCACTCCATCGAAGCGGCTTACGCTCCTCTTCGTCCTTCTGCTCATGACGCTCGCGGCGTCGGGGGGGGCCCATGCCCAGCAGCGGAACGGCCAGCCCGACACCTCCAAGAACATCCTGGAGTCGACGGCGATCCTGACCGTCGATTCGGCGCTCCGGGTCGCCATCCGGAACATCGATATCACGAAGTTCCCGCTGGTCAGCGTCATCTTCGACGTCTTCGATTCGCAGTACAGGTTCATCGGCGATCTGAAGAAGGAAGATCTGATCGTCACCGAGAACGGCGCCCCGCAGGATGTCATCTCCCTTTCGCTCATCACCAGCCAGAACCGCGTTCCGATCGATTTCGTCTTCCTGATCGACCATACCGGGAGCATGGGGGACAAGATCGAGGCGGTGAAGCAGAACATCGACGAGTTCACCACCAGGCTGGCGGCCAAGGGAATCGACTACCGCCTGGGACTGATCATCTTCGACGACAACGTGCGCGATCGCTACTGGCTGACCGACAACATCAACGAGTTCAAACGGTGGATAAGCCAGGTGAAGGCGGAAGGAGGAGGGGATGAGCCCGAGAACGCCCTGGAGGCGCTGCGGGCGGCAACCGGCATGAACTGGCGAGCGAGCGCCAACCGATGCGTGGTGATGGTCACCGACGCGCCGTTCCATCAGTACGGCGTCGACCAGACCACCCGCACCATGTACACCTCCCGCACGATCTCCACGATCCTGAACCGGTACGAGCTCCGCGCCTTCTGCATCGCGAACCCCAAGGTGGCGGGCTACCAGGAGATCGCCGACAGGACCGGAGGGCAGGCGTTCGACATCACCCAGCCCTTTGCCGAGATCCTGAACAAGTTCGCGACGACCATGACGGCGCTCTACACCGCCACGTACAGATCGGGGGCCGATCTTATCCCCGATTCGATCCGGGTCGAGGTGAAGCTGCCGAACCAGAAGATCGCCATCAAGAAGAGCTTCGCCGTGCTGGAGGTGGGGCGTAAGCTGGTGCTCAACAATATCAGGTTCGCGTCGAATCAGTATACGATCGACGCCGCGTCGATGCCGGAACTCGACTACCTGGTGGGGCTGATGAAGGCGCGCCCGACCCTGAAACTGAAGATCGAGGGGCACACCGACGATGTGGGGGATGAGCCCTACAACACGCGTCTCTCCAACCTTCGCGCCGAATCGGTCCGCCTCTACATGATGCGGCGCGGGATCGCCTCCAACCGTCTCTTCACCATCGGCTACGGCGAATCGCGTCCGACGGCCACCAACGAGACGGAAGAAGGGAAGTACCTCAACCGACGGACCGAGTTCATCATCGTTCAGAAGTAGGCTGCCGCCGCTTTCATGCGGATCTGACCGCCGCCGTGATCTCCTCGGCCCTGCTCCGGATCGTTCCCCTGTCGTACTCCCTGCCGTCCGGTCCGGTCGTCAGCCATGTGCCGATATTGATCGCCGCCGCCCCCGCCCTGATGAACCCCGCCGCGTTCGCCGGCGTGACCCCTCCCGAGGGAGCAATCCGTACCTCCGGCATCGGTCCGCGGAGCGACTTAAGGTAGGCGAGCCCGTCGGCGGGGGTCGGGAAGAGCTTCACGATATCGGCTCCGTATCCCGCGGCTCTCATGATCTCGGTGGGGGTGAACGCTCCCGGCATCGCCACGCGACCGTAGTCGCGCGCGGTCCCGATCGTCGCCTCGTCGGTGATCGGGGAGGCGTAGAAGAGGGCCCCCGCCTCGAACGCGGCCCTTGCCTGCGTCCTCTCCATCACGCTCCCGACGCCGACAAGGAGTCCGTTCCGCCCGGCCAGGTTCCGGATCAGACCGAGCGCTCCCGGCGTCGTCAGGGTGATCTCGATCGCCCGTATTCCCCCCTCGGCGATCGCCTCCACGATCCTTTCGGCCGCCGTTTCATCCTTCAGGCGGATCACCGCCACGATCCGTTCTTCGAGAATCGTGTTCAGAATATGAATGTGAGAGATCATCTTCGGAAAAAAATCATGGAGGGTGAGAAGATCGGGCCGTTCATGTGTCTTTCAGGATGCGGCAGGTCGATCGACATTGAATTCGTGCAGAGGGGGACCGTTGAAGCGGCGGCGTCCAATGCGTGACCCCGCTTGAGCGTCGATAGAGGCCGTACGGCGCCGGTACGGCGGAAATATACGCCCGAAAACCTGCGGCCCGGTTCATCCCTCCGATCGGCGGCGGCCGTCGGTCAACCTCACTTCGATAGTTCATGCGGCATTCTCTTTCCCTCCTTTTCTCTCTTGTTCTGATATCGACCGCGGCGGCGCAGCCCCGGGAGTCGTACCATACGACCCTCTTCGGAGCGCTCAATCCCGACACGAAGGACGTTGTGCGATACTCCGCGATCACGGGGTATGCGGCGCCCGACGGTCGTGAGTACGCGCTGCTGGGGGGGTACGACGGAACCCATATCGTCGATATCACCGACAGCCCGCTGAAGGAGGTGGCGTTCATCCCCGGTCCCCAGAGCGCCTGGCGGGAGATGAAGACCTTCGGCGCCTACGGTTATGTGGTGAGCGAGGGGGGAGCTGGGCTTCAGATCATCGATCTCTCGAAGCTCCCCGCGCGGGCGACGCTTGTGCGATCCGATACATCGGTCTTCAGAACCGGACATACGATCACGCAGGAGGGGAACTACCTCTACGTGAACGGCACGAACCCCTCGGCCGGGGCCAACGGCGGCACGATCATCTTCAACGTGGCGATCAACCCCGGCTACCCGCAGCTCGTGGAGCGGTGGCGCGAACGCTACGTGCATGACGCCACGATACGGAACGACACGATGTATGCGGCGGCGATCACCGAGGGGCGGCTCGATATCGTCTATCTGGGGAAGGAGAGGAAGGACCCGAAGCTCGTCACCGAGATCACCTACCCCGGCGCCGGAACGCACAACGCCGATCTTTCTGTCGATGGACGATATATTCTGACCACCGACGAGGTCGGGGCCACGGCAAAGACGCTGAAGGTGTGGGACCGATCGGATATCGGCAGCATCGAGCAGGTGGCCGACTGGACCCCGGTGCCGGGAGAGATCATCCACAACGTCCATGTGCGGGGCAGGCTGGCCGTGGTCTCCTGGTATACGGCGGGGACCAGGATCGTCGATATCACGAACCCCGCCGATCCGATCCAGGTGGGGTATTACGATACCTTCCCCGGCGCCTCCGCCGACTTCGCGGGGAACTGGGGCGTCTACCCCTATCTTCCCAGCGGCAAGATCATCGCCAGCGACATGCAGACCGGGCTCTACGTCTTCACCTTCGACGGCGTCGGGGCCGGAAGGGTCTCCGGCATCGTAAAGGATGAGGTCACCGGCCTGCCGATACCGGGGGCGCATGTGGAGTTCCCGGAGCTGGGACGGAGCGTGGAGGCCGATTCGCTGGGGCGCTACAGCTTCGCCGGAGCGGTCGACACGCTTGACTATATCGTATCGGCACAGGATTATGTGGCGCGGGGCGGGCGTGCCGTCGTCTCGACGGAAGGGGAGACGCTGAATCTCTTCCTCTCCTCGCTTCCGATGGTCGACGTCGCGATCAGCGTGGTCGACAGCTCCACCGGACGCCCGCTGAACGCCTTCTCCTACCGGATGCTCGGCCGGGCCGCGGGCTCCGGACGCGACAAGGCGAGCCCGTCGATCTTCCTTCTGCCGAAGGACAGCGTGGTGGAAGTGATCGTCGGAGCGTGGGGCTTCCTGCCGAAGACGATCCGCCTCCGTCCCGATCGGAGCGGCACGGAGATCGTGGAGCTTCTCCCCGGATACCGCGACGACGCCGAACTCGATCTCGGCTGGTCGTTGAGGGACAAGGATGACGATGCTCACTCCGGCTCATGGGAACGCGGCCCCGCCCGCGGAACGTTCATTACCTCCGAGAATCTGAGGATCGCGATCCAGGCCGACAGCGACGCGACTCCGGGGACGGGGAACCATGCCTTCTTCACCGGCCTCTCCGGGAGCAGTGAGGAGGTGGGGGCGAACGACGTCGACGAGGGACGGGCAACGCTCACCTCCCCGGCGTTCGATCTTACATCGTATACCGATCCGTATGTCGGGATTTCGCTCTGGTACACCCGGAACGGAAATCAGGCGGCGGTCGACGATACGCTTCTTCTGCTCCTTTCCAACGACGACGGAGAGAGCTGGACGACGTTCCGGCGGATCACCGAGTCGGGGACGGCATGGCGGCCGGTGGAGATCAGAGTCGGCGACAGGCTGACGCCGACGCCGCTGATGCGCGTCCGCGTGGTGGCGTCCGATCTGGGGGCTCCCTCGCTGGTGGAGGCCGCGGTGGACGACTTCACGGTCGTCGACAGACCTTCGGGAGCCGGGGTCGACGGACGGGGCGATATGGAACGCGGAGCGCGCGGAACCGTCCTGCCGAACCCCCTTTCGGGCGCCGGGAGTCTGCGGATCGAGCTGGAGTCGGCGGAGCGGCAGGGACGTCTTGTTCTCTACGATATCCTCGGGAACGCCGCGGTCATCCTCTACGAGGGAGCCGTGCCGGCCGGGATCAGCGAGTATCCTCTCGACCTTTCGGGGCTCCCTTCGGGTCGGTACACCTGGAGGCTGGAAGGTTCCGACGCGACGGCCTCGGGCGAGGTCGTGGTGCGGCGATAGATCGGATCAGGAACGTCGCAGGCATGCCGCGACGTTATGATTCGCCCCCGGATTTGTCCTTTACCGGACGTCGATCGGAAGATATCCGGAGGGGCCGGCCGCTCCCGTCGACGCCGGTCATACGATGCCGATGATACGGGACGGATCGAGGAACGATCTTCATGAAACGGCGGGGCGCTTCCGCCCCGGTACGGTCGGGCTGCTGATGCGAGGGGTGCTGACGGCCTTTCTCATCCTTCTGCCGCCCCTTGCTTCCGAAGCGAGCGCGCAGTTGCAGGTCACCCGGAACGTGGTGCTGAACCCGTTTGCCGATAGATCGCGAACAGATGGGTTCCTCGCGGCGACCGGCGTCCTCGCGGAGCTGAACCGCGGGTTCGGGTCGACCGGGGGAGAGCTGGCGTGGGACGCGAAGGTGGGGGGATTCTTCGAGATCTACCGCTGGGACAGCACGGCGGCGCTCACCCTTCTCCTGTGCCACGAGATGATCGGGAACGACAGGAACGACATCTCGTTCAACCCGCGTTCGGCGCGGTGGGAGGAGGCGCTCGTCTTCACCTACAACGCGCGGCCGATCCTCTGGCAGCTCGGCGGAATCCATCAGTGCAAGCATGATATCGACAACTCCGATCCGGTCGACTCGGATGTGCCCGGGGTGGAAGGCATATCGAAACGGGTGGTGATTCTGAGCGGGATCTACGGGAGCGCGATCCTTCCCCGGGTCGAGCTGGCCGAGGGGCTCAGGGCGACGGCGTATCTGCGCGGAGATTATTATCCGGCATCCTCCGAATACAGGTTCCCGGGCAATTCTCTCGGGATGCGATGGGATGAGATCACCGGAAATCTTTCGGCGGGGTTCCGCGCCGCCTACGAACTCGGGGGCTCCGCGGAGGGATATATTCTCGGCTGGGCGACACTCTCACTTCCCGGAGATTCGTTAATTTCCGGCGTGAACTATCGTTCCGAAGCGGGAGTGCGATGGAACGGCGGCCGGGGATCGTTCCAGCTCTACGGCGCCTACGAACATTTCTTCGACGACCTCTCGACTCCCGTGCCGCAGTCGTCGAGCGTTCTTTTCGTCGGGATGCGTCTCGGCAATCTTCTTTTCCTGTAGCCCCTCCGCCGGGCGACGATTTCCCTGAACGGCCTTCATGAACGGCCTCCATTTCGGATGCCGTGATGTTCGGGGCTTCCCGATTGTCATTCGATGAGCGGCGCCGCACGGCGTCGGATTCCATACGGTATCGAACGTCACTCTTCGTATACATCACTCTAATTCTGACAGGAGAGCGGAATGAAACTTTATACTCTTGTGAAGCGGGTCGGCAGATGGCTTCCGGCCTTGCTGATGCTCGCTTCATTCGCCCTGCCGGGCGCAGGCCTGGCCCAGTCGAAGCTGCGGGTGGTCCATGCAATGCCGGGGGGCCCGGCGCTGGACGTGAAGGTCGCCTCCAACGCTCATGCCTCCGGCATCGGGTTCCGGGACGCGACGAAGAACGCCCCCGACCTCTCCAACTTCGCGCTGGTGGAGCTGTTCGAGGCGGGCACATCGACGAAGCTCAACTTCAAGACCTATACCCTTGCCGCCGATAAATCGTACACGCTCTACGTCACCGGCACTCCTCCCAAGACGCTGGAGGAGCCGACGGTCGTCGCTCGTCCCAGGACGATGAGCTTCCCGAACGGCGTCTCCAAGTTCGCGGTGGTCCATATGGGAGTGGATGCGGGCGATCTGGACATCGTGATCACCGACTCCAAGAACGCCAAGAAGACCTTCAACCAGATGGCCTACAAGGAGGCCCGTCCGCACACCGATGTCGATTTCGGCAACTTCACGGTCGAGGTGGCTCAGAAGGGAGGCCCGGTCTTCTATCGCGCCACGGGGAATATCCCGACCTCGACGGCCGCCACGATCATCGTCACCGGCCGCCTGGCGGTGCCGGGCGAGTTCAAGCTGGCGATGCTGATCGACAGCGACGACGAGGAGCAGAAGCCGCTCGATATCCTGACCGCGACGCTGGAGAACAAGCAGGCGAAGTATCGCTTCGTGAATCTCGTTCCCGATGCTCCGCCGCTCGACGTCTACGTCGACAACGTGCAGCCGGCCTTCGTGAAGGATGTCCCCTGGCGCTCGGCATCGAGCCTTCAGGTGACGGGCGACGGCAACCGTACGCTCAAGTTCGTCAGCCCGACTCCGCCGCTCGATTCGATCTTCCTCTCGCTGAGCCGCAAGCTGAATCCCGACACGATCTACACGGTGACCGGCATCGGCGCCAAGGCGTCGACCAAGGAGATCTTCCTGCTGACCCATCCCGAGTCGATGCAGGTTCCGGGGGGATCGGCCAAGTTCCGTATCCTCCACGCCTCGATCGACGCCGGTCCGGTCGACGTCAAGATCACGAAGTCGAACGGCGAGACGTACGAGCGGAAGAATATCGAGTACAAGTCGCTGACCCAGTACTTCGATATTCCCGAGGGGAGCATTCGTATGGATGTCGGCCCGGCCGGTGAGGCCCCGACCTTCAGCGGCACGGGGATGGTGGAAGGGGGAACGATCTATACGTTCGCGCTCAGCGGAAGGAACGCCGTGGCCGACGAGTTCAACGTGAACCTGATCGACGAGTCGACCGAAGGGGAGCAGGCTCCGATCGGCATCCTGACACGGGTTGCCGTCGGTGAGGCGATGGTCCGTGTGGTACATCTCGTGCCGCCGGTGCCCTTCCCGCTGACGATCGACATCTTCGTGGACGCCGAGCAGACGCCGCGCGCCACCGGGCTCGCCTATCGTAACGCGACAGCGCTGACCAAGTTCGCTCCGGGGGAGCACACCGTGAAGGTGCGTATGACCGGCAGCGGCCCGAACGGAACCGGTATCGACGCTCCGGTCGTCCTCAATGCCGATACGGCCTACACGGTCTACGCGTTCTCGCTCGATCCCAACCCTCCGCTTCTGACCCGCGCCGTGGGCCTTGCTCCGGTTTCCAGCGCCAACGCGCTCGTGCGGGTTCTCCATGCGTCGGGTGATGCCGGCAACGTCGACATCACGCTGGTCGACGCGATGGGAGCACGGACCGAGATGGATGACATCGCTCCGGGAGCGTTCACCGATTACGTCGAGATCCCGGCCGGGTCGGTCACCGTCGATGTGTCGGCCGCGGGGGGAGAACTCTTCTATCGCGCCACGGGAAGCGTTTCGGCCGAGGGAATTCTGACGATCGTCGCCAGCGGTTCCAAGGCCTCCGACTTCGCCCTCAACGTGGTCGATGACCGCGACGAGAACGAGCAGAAGCCGCTTGAGACCCTGACCAAGGTCAACACGGGAACGGGAGTCGACGACGACGCCACGAAGATCGCCGGACTGGCGGTGGCGCCGAACCCGGCGATGACCTCGTTCGGCGTGACGGTCGATCTTCTGAAGGACGAGTCGCTCAACGTGACCCTGTACGATCTGCTGGGAGCCTCGATCGCAACGGTCGCCGACGGATCGCGCGGCAACGGACGCCGTTCGATCGTGGTGCCGACCGACGGCATCCCGGCCGGCATGTACAACGTGGTCGTGACCGGCGACGGCGGTTCGGTGATCGGCGTTCGTCCGGTCATGGTAGTGAAGTAATAACGATCGCAGTATCCTTCTGCGATGCGATAATCCGTTCTTTCCGGCGGCCGCGGAGTATCACCGCGGCCGCCGTTGCGTTACGGGGAAGGGGAATATGAACGCTCGACGATACCTTCTGCTCCTTTCGATCCAGCTTCTCGTCCTTGCCTCGGCGCTCCGGGCGCAGCCGATGCCGTCGTACGCGCGGCACTTCCGGTATGTGCTCGATATCCCCGGGGGATACGTCAACGATCATACCCTGATCCATGCCCGGAACGAGTGGCATCTCTTCTTCATCCAGGGGATCGCGTCGAAGGAGTTCTGGCATCGCGACGGAAACGAGGTGACGATCGGGCACGCCACCAGCCCCGACCTGATCAACTGGACGGTGAAGAAGCCGGCTCTCGGGGTCGGTCCCGCCGGGGCGCTCGACGCCGGACATGTCTTCGCTCCCGGCGTGATCGAGCGCGACGGCGTCTTCTACATGATCTATACGGGGGTGGAGAAGACCTTCTTCGCCGGCCAGCATCTCTTCATGGCGACATCGACCGATCTGGAGAACTGGACCCGTCATTCACCCGATCCGATATTCTCTCCCGACACGAGCTGGGCCGCATACTTCCCGGCCGGGTTCGAAGGGGGGCGGGGCGGTCCCGTGGCGGCGCGCGACCCGCATATCGTCCGCGACGCGACGCACGGCTACATCTGCTACTATGCGGCGGCAATCAGGGTGGATACGACCCTGCCGCGATATGAACGGGAGTTCACCTGCATCGCGGCCGCCACCTCTCCCGATCTGATCAACTGGACCGACAGAGGCCCCGTCCTGACGCGCCGCACCGCCGGCTACGACGCGTACCGCTATGCCAACCCGGAATCCCCCTGCGTGGTCAAGCGGTTCGACATGTACTATCTCTTCTGGAAGGGGGGAGCGGGAACGCGATACGTCATCAGCAAGAACCCTCTCGACTTCAACGACCGCGACCAGTACTTCCTCGCCACCTCGCACGCCAGCAAGGTCTTCACGCGCCGCGATCAGTGGTATATCACATCATGCAGCCGCGACGTCGACGACATCACCCATTCCCTCAGCGACAGAGAGCGGGGACTCTTCCTGGGGTCGATCATGTGGCATGGGAATCATCCGGTGGTGACCCCGCTGGTGGAGGAGGGGAAGGGGACGAGGTAGGATGCGGTCGTATGGTACGGGGAAGAAAACGAAGTATCTTGTACCGACACCATAAGACGGTGGTGCCTGTGGTCGTTTCATATCACTGCATCGACTGATGATTACAACCCTCAAGATCTCGAACTTCAAATCCTGGGAATCGACCGGTACTGTGAACCTCGGTGAGCTGACGGGAATATTCGGTACGAACTCATCGGGAAAGACGAGTCTGCTGCAGTTCCTTCTTATACTCAAACAGACGGTCGAGACACAGGACAGGTCACGTGTGCTTCATACCGGGAACGACCTGACCGATGTGGATCTTGGTACGTTTTACGATATAATATACGGGCATAAGGAGCCCGGTACGATTGATTTCCTTATCGAATGGAAACTTCCCAGTTCAATTGAAATTCGTGATCCGCTGGCAGTCGACGAAAAGATCGGGTCGTTCGACAGCATGGCATTGGAGGTGTCCATCGAAGGGAGCGGTCATCGAATCGAAGTAGTCAGATTCGTCTATTCGCTGGGAAGCCATCAATTCAGGTTCGGTATGGAACGGGAGAAAGAGGGAAAATATAGGATGATATTCGATGGGTATGAAGCGAAGTATACCGTCGGGAGGAAAGGATCGCTTCCGGAACCGGTGAAATCATATGGATTTCCGGAGCGTGCGTTGGCGCAGTACCAGAACGTGGGATTCCTTCCGGATCTTGTACTGGCCTTCGAAGAGCTGATGGGGCGGATCTATTATCTTGGGCCGTTACGTGAATATCCGAGCAGGACGTATTTGTGGGCAGGCGAAAGACCCACAGGCGTCGGCAGTCGCGGCGAGCTTACCGTGCCTGCTCTTCTTGCAACCCGAGATCAGGAAAAGACCATTCAGCCTGGGGGGAAAAAGCGCGCGCACAAGAAGTCTCTGGAAGAATATGTGGCGATGTGGCTGAGAAATCTCAACATCATTCACAGCTTCGAGTTGCGGCAGGTGGCAGAAAATCGGAAGGACTACGAAGTGCGTGTTCGGACTCAGAAGGATGCCCCCGAAGTATTGATCACCGATGTGGGGTTCGGTGTATCGCAGGTTCTTCCCGTGCTGGTTCTCTGTTTCTATGCGCCCCAGGGATCGACGCTGATTCTGGAACAGCCGGAAATTCACTTGCACCCACGAGTACAGGCAGGTCTTGCGGATGTCTTCATAGATGCGATCAAGACCCGGAACGTCCAGATTATTCTCGAGAGCCATAGCGAGCACCTTCTGCGTCGTCTTCAGCTCAGGATCGCGGAGGAGAACATCGATCCCGCCAACATCGCGTTGTACTTCGCCGACGCATCGGGTGGACGGTCGACACTTTCGGAACTGATCGTCGATGACTTCGGCAACATCACAAACTGGCCCGAGGGATTCTTCGGCGACGAAATGGGCGACCTCGTAAAAATGACCGAGGCGGCCATGAGACGAATGCAGAGGAAGGGTCATGGCTGAGCCGGTTGTGATCGACAGCAATCTCCTCATCGTATCGAACGCTCGTGATGTGAATCAGGCGACTCCGGAATGCATTGGCCGATGCGTGAAGTTTCTGGAGAATGTCCGGTCGGCGGGAAGGATCGTTATCGATGATGCGTTCATCATCCTTAACGAATATATGAGGAAGGTGAGCCCGAGCGGTCAGCCCGGAGTAGGTGACGCTTTTCTAAAGTGGGTACTGACGAATCAGGCGAATGTATCGCGTTGCTCTCTCGTCGGAATTACTCCTCATCCGATCCGTGGATTTGCCGAGTTCCCGGAAGACCCCGACCTCGCGAAGTTCGATCGCTCGGACAGAAAGTTCGTTGCAGTCGCACTCGCCCATCCCGATCGTCCGCCGATCGCGAACGCCGTGGACTCCGACTGGGTCGACGCGCATATTGCCCTTGCCAGGAACGGTGTGAGGGTACAACAGATCTGTGATCTCATCCCCTCCGGAAGGGAGAGGAAGAAGTCGAGTGGAGGAAAGCGCCCCGGTAAAGGGTCGGGAAATTCCTGATCGTATTGGACGGTTCCCTGCAACATACCCTCCGCTGCTGTGTACCATCATCGCGTCCTGACGGCCGGGCACTCCTGTGAGGCCTACAGGGTTGAAGATATTGCTATCCAAAGGGCGTATCCTGTCGGCCGTTCCCCCCTCGGCCGTCTTGTGCATGTATCACGTCCCCCAAATCTACATGACAACCAACATGAACACCGACAACTTCTTACGCTGTCTACATCCCGGCGCGATGCTTCGTCTCTGCGCGACGGTTCTGACGGCGATCGTCATGATCGCCGGGTCGCTCCAGGCGCAGTCGAACGTGCGGATCATCCATGCGGTGCCCGATGCTCCGCCGATCGATCTCTATCTCGACGACGCCGAGGCCGCGGCGGTCCAGGGGCTGGCCTACAGCTCCGCTTCGGGCAAGGTCGCGCTCGCCTCGGGGACGCACAACATCAAGGTCGCCGTGGCCGGTACTCCGAAGGCCGCGGCGGTGATCGACGTCGACACGAAGATCGGAGCCGACAGCTCCTACACGGTGGTCGCGGTCGGCACCATCCAGAGTCTGATGATCCAGCCGATCCTCCTCGGCAGCCGAAACAGCGCCGCCGTTGAAATGGGGAAGGCGATGGTGCGGGTGGTACATGCCTCCCCGGACCTCGGCGCCGTCGACGTGACGATCACGACGACGGGAGGCTCGGGGGAGAACGCGCTTCTCAACGGCCTGGCGTTCAAGGGGGTGACCGACTATATCGAGTTACCGGCGGGCCAGATCACCGTCAAGGCCAGATTGACGACCGGAGAGGGGGTGATCTCCGGCGTTGAGGCGGTGAAGTCCGGGGATGTTCTCACGATCTTCCTTATGGGACAGAACGATTCCGGGAACGACCTCGGTATCTACAAGCTCGACGATAACAACAGCGCGATTCAGGCTCCGCTGCGTCGTCTTCCCATTCCGGTTGCGCCTTTGGCCGAAGCGGAGGTGCGCGTGGCGCATCTGGTGGGTGACGGTCCCCCCATCGACATCTTCCTCGACGACGTGACCCCGGCGGCCGTGGGAGCTCTCGCGTTCCGGGATGCCTCCTCGATGCATCTCGTCGAGCCGGGAGCGCACAACCTGAAGATCGCGGCGGCGGGCGCGGGGATCGGCTCGGCGATCATCAACGCGGCGGTGCCGGTCAACGCCGATACCGTCTACACGGTCTTCGCCGTGGGGTCGCTGGTGCCGCTGAACGTCACGCCGATCATCCTCAGGCGCGATCATGGGATCACGGTTCCGGACGGCAAGATGCTGGTCCGGCTGCTTCATGCCTCGATCGACGCGGGGAACCTCGATATCACCATTACCGACGGGGCCGGGACCAAGAAGGTCGTGTCGGCTCTGGGACTGGCGGCGAGCACGGAGTATATGGAGATCGCGCCCGGCACGATCCGGGTCGACATCGGCCTCGCCGGAGGGACGCCGATCTACAGCGGGCAGGGACTCTTTGTCGAGGGGGATGTCCTCACCCTCATCCCCAACGGCAGGGTCGCTTCCAACGCGCAGTTCCAGGTCAACGTCCTGTTCGATCGGGACCAGGAGGAGCAGAGGCCGATGATGATGCTGAACCCGGTTCCCACCGGAGAGGGACTCGTCCGGGTGGTCCATCTCTCGCCCGACGCTCCGGGGATCGATATTTTCGTGGACAATGTGACCCCTCCCCGGGTCGCCGATCTCCGTTTCCGCCAAGCTTCGGAGGGGACGCTTCTTTCGGCCGGTCTGCATAGTATCGCGATAGGACCTACCGGGTTCGGCATCGACGCCGCGCTTCTCAACTCGAACATCGAGATCGGTGACGATTCGGCGTATACGTTCCTCGCCGTCGGCTCGGTTGCCGATCTTTCGCTCCGGCCGATACTGCTGGCGCGCCCGCAGGGGGCGATACCGTCGCCGGGCAAGGTTCTGATGCGGATGATCCATGCCTCCTCCGACGCCGGGTTCCTCGACGTCACGGTGCTCCCTGTGTCCGGCGCCGCCGTCGAGTTCAACGACAGGGCGTTCGCGAGCGAGACCGGATATGTCGAGATCCCCGCCGGCGCTTTCAGCGTCACGATCAGGCGGGAGGACGGCTCCACGCTCTTCGTCGGCCTGGGATCGGTCGAGCCGAACAAGCTTGTCTCGCTGATCCCCTCCGGCCGGATAGGCACCGAGGGGGAGTTCCAGGTGAACCTGCTGATCGATAGCGATCTGGGAGAGCAGAAGCCCCTCGTCGCCCTGGTCGAGGTTCCCATGACGTCGGTCGACGTCACGACGGGACGCGCGGTCCGGCTGACGGCGTATCCCAACCCGGCAACGGATCGCGTTGAGATCAATCTGGGCGACCTTCGTGAGCGCGCGGCCTCTGTATCGATCCACGATGCTCTGGGTGAACTCGTCGGCCTTCGTGAGACGACGGCGAACGGAACGGGTGTTCTCGTGATCCCGACGGAGGGACTCGCCTCGGGCCTCTACAGGCTCGTCGTCAGAAGCGACGACGGATCGATCGTCGGGACGACCGCGGTGACGGTGGTACGGTAACAGTCCCCTATATTCATGCCGGTGAGGAGACGGGCGGGATCATCGGTCCCGCCCGCTCGTTTCATGCAGCAGGGGCCGTTCGGCGAAGGAGCCGGCCGACAACCCCGCGCCGCGTCGATCGTCGTCGGAAGACGGAGATCTATCGGAATCCAACATCGGCGTCAACATGACGCCAGCAATCGAAGAATGTCGCAATCAGAGAATCATATCGACCGTGATCCGGGAACCTCCCCGACCGGGCCGACGGAGGAGGGGGCCGAGCCCCAGTTCTCCCTGACGCTTCAGGAGAAGCTCGACAACCTTCCGACCGATCCGGGCGTCTACCAGTACCGCGACGTCGCGGGGAAGGTGATCTACGTCGGCAAGGCGAAGAACCTCCGCAACCGGGTCAGGAGCTACTTCCAGACCGGCCGCCCGCGCGACGCCAAGACGACGGCGCTGGTGCGGAAGATCGTCGACCTGGAGGTGATCGTCACAGATTCGGCGGTGGAGGCGCTGATTCTTGAGGATACCCTCATCAAGAAGCTCCGTCCGCGATACAACATCATGCTCAAGGACGACAAGACGTATCCCTACGTCCGGGTCACCAACGAGCCGTACCCCAGGGTCTTCGCCACCCGGAAGCTGATCCGCGACGGCAGCCGCTATTTCGGTCCCTATACCGACGTGAAGTACGTGCGGTATCTCCTCAAGACCCTCCGTTCCATCTTCCCGATCCGCTCCTGCGACCTGAACCTGAACGACGACACGATCGCCGCCGGGAAGTTCAAGGTCTGCCTCGACTATCATATCGGAAAGTGCGAGGGACCGTGCGAGGGGCTGGTGAAACGGGAATCGTATCGTGAGATGATCCGTCAGGTGATGCAGGTGCTCAACGGCAAGACCAGGGATCTGGAGAAGACGCTGGAGAAGGAGATGGGATTCCTGGCCGAGGATATGCGCTTCGAGGAGGCCGCGGCGATACGGAACAGGCTCCAGAAGCTCCGGGAGTACAGCGGCAAGCAGAAGGTGGTCACCGAGGATCTGGTCGATCGCGATATCGTCGCCTTCGCCGCGGAGGATGACGACGCCTGCGCCGTGATCTTCAAGGTGCGCGACGGTCGACTCACGGGGAAGCAGCATCACTACCTGAGCGGCGTGCTCCAGATGCCGGCCGAGGAGATCCTCACCGGGATCATCCAGCGGCATTATGTCGCAACCGATTATATCCCCGAGGAGATCATCCTGCCGTTCGACGTCGGGGAGGAGTACGAGGTGGTCCAGCGCTTCCTTACCGAGAAGCGGGGGGATGGGCGCGTGCAGCTCACCGTCCCGAAGATCGGCGACAAGCAGAAGCTTGTGGTCATGGCGCAGACGAACGCGAAGTTCCTGCTGGATGAGCTGAAGCTCCAGCGGATGAAGCGGTCCGATATGGTTCCCCGTCCCGTGCAGAGCCTTCAGCGCGATCTTCATCTGAAGAACCCGCCGCGCCGGATCGAGTGCTTCGACAACTCCAACATCCACGGGACCGATGCGGTCTCCTCCATGGTCTGCTTCGTCGACGGCCGGCCGAGACGGAGCGAGTACAGGAAGTACAAGATCCGCACGGTGCAGGGGCCCGACGACTTCGCGAGCATGAAGGAGGTGGTGGGGCGCCGCTACCGTCGTGTTCTGGACGAGGGGCTGGCGCTCCCCGATCTGATCGTGATCGACGGCGGGAAGGGGCAGGTCTCGGCGGCGATGGAGATCGTCAGGGAGCTGGGGCTCGATCATATCCCCCTGATAGGACTGGCGAAGAAGCTGGAGGAGATCGTTCTGCCGGGTGAGCGTGATACGATACTTCTCCCCCGTTCCTCCAGCAGCCTTCGTCTTCTGCAGCAGATCAGGGACGAGGCGCATCGTTTTGCGATAACGTTCCATCGTTCGCTTCGGCAGAAACGTACCCTGCAGACGGAGCTGACGAATATTCCGGGGGTGGGACCGAAGACGGTGCAGAAGATCTTCGAGAAGTTCGGGTCGGTGCGGGGGGTGCAGGCGGCGGGGCTGGAGGCGTTGCAGGAGGTGCTTGGTCCGAAGACCGGGGAGAGCGTGTTTGAGTATTTCCGGGCGCAGGGGGGGGAGGCGCCGGTGGAGAATGCCGAGACGTTGCCTGTGCTTGAGAATGTCGATGAGCTGGATGATGTGCAGCTTCTGGAGGATGAGGAGGGGGGAGAGGAGGAAGAGGAAGGGGAGGAGGATATCGATGATGGGCTTGAGGGGGCGTAGAGGAGGAGGAAGAGAGGAGGAAGAGAGGAGGAAGAGAAAAAAAACAGGGAGTCACAGAGGGCACAGAGGTAAGAGAAGAGAGGGGGGGCGTTGTATTTTGGGGAGTTGCCCGGTCGATGTGCGGGCACGAAGTCCATTCATTCTGTACATAACGAACACTCCATACAATGAAGCAGCTCAGTCCCGGCAACATCATTGCGTTTCGGCTTCGCGACGACTGGTTCGGAATCGCCAAGGTCGTTGTGTGTGAAAACCTGGCGTTGCATGATGCATATCACTTTGTGATCTATGATGCGGTGCTCGCCGATCTTCCGGAGGAGATCGATCTGTACGGGCTGCCGCTCGATCAGGCGTACGGGATCACAGGTGTGGAGGAGCTTCCGATCGTCGTCAACCATCTTGCGGTCCGGCCGGAAACAGGGGAAGGGGAGGATGTCGTTCTGGTCGGCCATATGGAACCGGTCGAGGAGGAGTTCGACGGCTACCGTGTATGGCTGAGCCTTATGCGCGAGAACGCCAGACGCCAGGGACTCCTTCGCTATGAGACGAACGAACAGGAGGAGAGCGACCAGGGAGAAGAGTATGAGGATGGGGAGTACGAGAATGAAGAGTCCGGCGACGAGAACACCGATTCCTCCGACGTCCGGGATGAGCCGCAGGAGATCACGGCGGCCGTCGAGCCGGAGAGGAAGGAAGAGGCGAACCTCGCTGAAATATCGTCACAGGAGCAGATTGAAGGCGCTGCCCAGGGGAAGCCGGACGAGGCTCTGGTGATGGAGATCGACGGGAGGGAGATTCCGATCTACCCGTGGCATCAATACCTCGACGCATCGATCGGCGCCGCCCTCTTCCAGTGGCACGAGGTCTTCGAGAAACCGGCCCTGAAGTCCACCAGGCTGGGAGATTTCATCTGCTCGTTCTACGATGAACGGAGCGAGGCGATCGTCGCCGAGCTTGTCGACAGGCTTCAGGAAGGGGATTACTCGGCGGGGCATGAGCTGGTCCAGTACGACGATCGCGCCGTGGAGGCGCTGAAACGACTGCTGGCCGACGGAACGACCCCGGAGAACGCCGCCGACGCGCTTCAGATCATGTCCGATATCGGGACCGGGAAGGCGACGGAGGAGATCGCCGCGTTCTTCGCGAAGCATTACAGGAGCCGCGATGAGGAGATGTCTCTGACGGCATCGCGCGCCTATCTCTATGCGGTCATGGTGATGGGGGGGGCGTCCCCCGCCCTGCGGGCGCATTTCGACAAGATCGAGGAGATATCGCATCCCGATCTTGAGGACGATGTTCGCGAAGCGCTCCGGGCGATCGGCGAGTATGAGGGGGCGAAGAGTGCGGAACCCGCCCCCGTCGTCCCGGAAAAAGCGGGGACTCCCTGGGAGGGATGATCCCCCTACCCCTTTCTCTGCTCCCGCAGCGCCTCGCTCCGCAGCACCATTGTCGCCGAGGCCTGGACGCTCGGCATCAGCAGCATCTCGTGGACGTTGACGTGCGGGGGACGCGTGGCGCAGTAGAGGACGGCATCGGCCACGTCGTCGGGGGTCAGGGGGAGGGTGTCGCCGTAGACGCTCGCCGCCCGCTCCGTGTCGCCGCGGAACCGGACGGCGGAGAATTCGGTCTCCACCAGCCCGGGGTCGACGGTCGTGGTGCGGACTCCGGTCCCAAGCAGATCGAGCTGCATCCCCCTGGTGATCGCTCCGACGGCATGCTTCGTGGCGCAGTAGACGTTCCCTTTCGGGTAGACCTCGTGTCCCGCGATCGAGCCGATGTTGATGACATGTCCGCGTCCCCGTTCCACCATCCCCGGCAGGATGGCCCGTGTGACGTAGAGGAGCCCCTTCACGTTCGTATCGATCATCTCCTCCCAGTCTTCAAGCGATCCGGTCTGAATCGGATCGAGTCCCCGGCTGAGGCCGGCGTTGTTGACGAGGATATCGATCGCGCTCCACTCCTCCGGCAGCGATCCGACCGCGGCGGCCACCGCTTCCGCGTCTCTGACGTCGAGCTCGATGATCAGGGGCTCGACGCCGTGATCGCGGCGCAGTTCGTCGGCAAGCGCGACCAGGCGCTCCATGCGGCGGGCGCAGAGCATCGGTCGGCAGCCGGCGGCGGCAAACGCGCGGGCGCACGACTCGCCGATGCCGGAGGAGGCGCCGGTGATCAGGACGACGGAGTTCGTGAGGGGAGAGATTGTCATTGCAATCGAAGGTTGATGTTCCCAAGATATGCCGTACGGCGCCCGGGCGCCCAAACTTACGGAGCACGGTCGATTCCGGAACCGGCACGCACCCGACTATCGTTGTAACAACATTGGGGCGCGAACGTGCGGTGAGGGCCGGTTTGTAACATGAAGGGATCGGATGTGTTTCCGTTCCAGTCCTTTCCATCAACGCTGAGGGTAGAGATGAACCATTGGTCCAGAGTACGATTCCTGCTTCTTCTGGCCGCTCTGGCGGCGCTCATAGCAGCGCCGGAGGCGAACGCCCAGAAGGTCAAGGATTCGGTGTTCGTCATAGAGCAGATCACCGGGCAGCCGTATCAGTGCTGCTTCGGGTTTATCGTCAAGAGCAGGCAGCGGAAACCGCAGTCGATCGACGAGTTCGCCGTGAGGCTGCTCGACAGCCGTGCCCGGTTCCTTCCGGGACAGTCCTCGTCCCCTCCGAACTGGACGGTCTTTCAGAGCGTCGACAGCGTCCGATGGCTCGCCGCCACCAATGCCGCCGAACTCGATTCCGGCGAGACGGCGCAGACCTTCAACGTCTGCGCGGCCGATACCGGCGTGACGAGGCTGGTGTGGGAGACCCGTCACCTTGGAGTGCTCGTCTCCACCGACACGATCGTCGTCGTCTGCCGCGGCACCTTCTGCGACGAGCCGTTCTTCAACATTATCCCGAGCGCTCTCACCTGCGCCTTCAACATCGATCTGGTCGCCGGCAACGGCGAGGATAGAATCGTCAACGACTTCCATCTTCAGATCGTCGACAGCGGCTTCACCTTCATCACATCGACAGGGACAAGCCCGACGGGATGGACCAGGATCAAGGGGACGACCGACTCGATGAGCTGGCGCACCTTCAACAACGGGCTGGAGATCAACGAGTTCGTGGAAGGGTTCCGCGTCCATTTCAACGCGAAGAAGGATACCTCGTTCCGTGTGGAATGGTGGACCACGAACTTCGGTGAAGTCCTCTGTCGCGACACGGTCAGGCTGGTCTGCGGGGTCTCGCTCCTCGATTCGTTCCAGATCACCGACGCGAACGTGGAAGGGGATACCTGCTGCCAGGATATCAGGCTGAAGAACACGCACTATCCCAAGTCGACCCTGAACGGTCTCTCGATCAAGGTCACGACCCCGAAGGCGAAGATCAAGGTGCCGGTGCAGATGCCCGGGGGATGGACGACGATGGGGGTGAACGCGACCGGGGATTCGATCATGTTCACCGCGACCGACGGGCTCGTCTACAACGATACGGCCCTCTTCCAGGGGATCTGCTTCGACAACGACTCGGCGCGGACCGACCTGATATCGTATCGGCTGACGACATTCGGAAAGGGGGTGCCTGTGGCGACGACCAACGCCACCCAGATCTGCGAGCGTCGGCAGCTCAACTGCGACACGATCATCGCCGTCGTCGACTCCACCTTCCCCGCCTCGCGGCGCTGCATCAGGATGACGGTGAAGAATGTGAACTCCAGAGGGGATGAGATCGATCGTATCGTCTTCAGACTCGAGAACGAGGGGACAAAGCGGGTCTTCGTCTCCGCCGTGCGTCCCCCCTCCACCGGATGGATTGCGACGGTGACCCCCGACTCGGTGGTCTTCACCGAGAGCTTCATGAGGAGCGGCGAGTCGCTGGCGGGATTCGAGGTCTGCGTCAGCATGGGTGATTCCACGACCCGCGATCCGTTGAACATCCTCTGGACCACCTCCAACGAACAGCGGCCCGTCTGCAGCGGCACGTTCCCGGTGAACGCCATCATCGAGCGCGTCTGCGATGTGGTCACGACGAAGGAGGTCCCGTCGCCCGACGAGATCACCTGCTGCTTCGACGTCACGGTGCACAACCGGAACGAGTTCAACAGGGCGATCGACCGGGTGCTCCTCTCGATCCCGGGCTCCAACATCATCTTCACCGGCGGCGCCCCGGCTCCGGGATGGACGCTGACGACGGAGGCGCTGCCGAACTTCAGCCTCGATTTCAGCGGCGCGACGATAGCGCCGGGGGATTCGGCGACCTTCACCGTCTGCATGAACATCTCGCTCCTCGGCTCCACCCGTCCCATCGCTCTTCCGCCGATCGCGTGGACGACGTTCGGTGGGGGGCAGCTCACCTGCCTCGATACGCTCCGGCTTGTCTGCCGCGGCGTCGACCAGGAGCCGGTGGTCTGCGACACCGTAAAGGTTGTCCCGGCCTCTCGCGACGACGAGCAGGGGATCTGCCGCTACAGGATGATCGCCGTCAACCGGCACAGCATCTCCCCCGGCGTGATCAACGGGGTGCGACTCCGGATCACCGGTGGAACAGGATCGTTCCGCGATGCGAATCCCGGTATCGGCTCCTGGAGCACGGTGACGGCGACCGACACGGAGATCCTCTTCCGCGGAAGCAACATCCGGACGAACGATTCGCTCGACACCTTCACCTTCGGGATCGACGGTTCGAACGGGAACCCGATCACGATCGAGGCGACGACCTACAACGGCGACACACTCGTCTGCACGCATACGACCGAGACGAGCTGCCAGCCCGGCACGCTCGGGGTCGATCTCGTACGGACGGGGGAGGGAGTGCGGCTGCACGACAACCGTCCGAACCCCTTCTCGGCCACCACCGAGATCGGCTACGAGCTGGCGACCTCCGCGCAGGTCACGCTGATCGTTCGCGACCAGTCGGGGGCCGAGGTGCGCCGGATCGAGCGGGGAAGCGAGGAGGCGGGGGAACATCGGATGATGCTCGATCTCTCCGACCTCCCCTCGGGCGTCTACTACTACACTCTGAAGACCGGGACCGCGACCGTCACCAGGAGCATGCTGCTGGTGCGGTAGGCCCGATCCGCTTCGATGTCGTTTCGAAGAACGAAGGCGGTTCTCCATCCGGAGGGCCGCCTTCTTCCGTTCCAGCCTTTCTTCCGACCGTCTGTCGGGCGTTCGTGAGGGTTCTGACGTTCCGATATTTCCATCCGCTAACCCTCTCTCCCTTCTCTCGTTATTGTTGGTGGAACTGCCTGTTTGACGTAGCTTTGGAAGCTGAATGGGGATTCCGGCGCATGCCGGTCGTGTAGGAGAGGAACCCACCGACATCCCCGTTTCCGGTCTGAGGATTTATCCCGGCTCCCGCATCCGCGTGAGCTGTTTTCATGCATTCATAGGAAGGCTTATGAGGTACACGGCACGGTCGGCGGGCAGGATCGCCCTGCTCGCGCTCTGCTTGCTGGGTTCTGCTGCGACGGCCTCGGCGCAGAGCGAAGGTGGACGACTCGCCTTCGGGTTCAACGGCGGCGGCGTCAAGTACTGGGGAGAGTTCACCGACAACCAGTTCTTCTGGGGGGGGGATCTCTTCTTCCGCTACAATATCATTCCGTGGGTCTCGGTCCAGGTCGGCGCCGGGCTCTCGCAGATCCGGTACAAGGTCACCCCGGACGTGATCAGGAAATACCCGGCCTACTTCGGTCCCGTCGTCAACGGCGAGCTGCCGACGGTCTATCCGTTGTCCTCTCCGGCGGAGCCGATCCGGATCGAGGAGAAGAACGCCATCCGGGTCAACACCTACGAAGTCTACGCGACCTGGAATATCTTCCCGCGAGAGAAGTTCGTCCCCTATCTGTTCGGCGGCGTCGGGTTGATGAACTTCAACTCGGTGAACCTGAACCAGAATCATCCGCTCCAGAACAACAGCATGCGGATCTACGACAAGTCGAAGGTCGTGATTCCGATGGGGTTCGGCTGGGAGCTCTACGTCACCGACGACATCATTTTCAACGGGCGCGGCACGTTCCGCGTGACCGGCACCGACTATCTTGACGACTTCGCGGAAGAAGGATCGTCCGACGATGCGTTCGTCACCTTCGGCGTCGGGGCGTCGTTCTATATCTTCGGCGAGTCCGATTTCGACAAGGACGGACTGACGAACTCCGAGGAGCGGGAGCTGGGGACCGACATGAAGAACCCGGATACCGACGGCGACGGGCTCAACGACTACGAGGAGGTCCGCAAGCACAGGACCGACCCGAAGAAGATGGACACCGACGGCGACGGCCTGGACGACTATCCCGAGATCTTCACCCACAAGACCTCCCCGGTCAAGGCCGACACCGACGCGGACGGCCTCGCCGACGGCGAGGAGCTGAGCCGCAAGCTCGATCCGAACGATCCCGATACCGACAAGGACGGTCTGCTGGACGGCGACGAGGTGAACAAGTATGCGACCGATCCGAAGTCGCCCGACACCGACTCCGACGGCCTTCTGGACGGCGACGAGGCGCTGAAGCACAACACCAGCCCCACCGCCGCCGACAGCGACAAGGATGGGCTGAAGGATGGCGAGGAGGTCAACACCTACAAGACCAATCCCGCTGCGACCGACAGCGACAACGACGGGTTGACCGACGGGGCGGAGGTGACGCAGTACAAGTCCGATCCCAATAAGATAGATTCCGACGGCGACGGCCTCGGCGACGGCGAGGAGGTCAACCAGTACAAGTCCGATCCCGCCAGGACCGACACCGACGGCGACACTCTCTCCGACGGTGACGAGGTGCGGCAGTACAAGTCGAGCCCGACCTCGCGCGATTCCGACAACGACGGCCTCGGCGACGGCGACGAGGTGAACGCCCACAAGACCGACCCCTCCAGTCCCGACAGCGACGGCGACGGCCTGAAGGATGGGGACGAGGTGAACCGCTACCGGACCAGCCCGATCAACAGCGACAGCGACGACGACAAGCTGGCCGACGGCGAGGAGGTCCTGAAGTACAAGACCGATCCGGCGAAGGCCGACACCGACGGCGATCGTCTGAAGGACGGCGACGAGGTCTCCAGCCGGTACAACACCGATCCGCTGAAGCCCGACACCGACGACGACACCGTCATCGACAGCGAGGACGACTGCCCGCTGGTGAAGGGAGTCCCGGTCTCCGAGTCGGGGAAGAAGGGATGCCCCGAGCCGCCGAAGATCGGCACCAAGACCGACTTCCCGGACATTCTCTTCAAGGTCAACACCGACGAGTTCAACTTCGATCTTCCAAGCACGGCCGGAAGCCTTGCGAAGCTCCTCGCCTACGTCAACCAGTGCGAGAAGCTCGGTCTGATGGTGGAGGGGCATGCATCGGAAGAGGGGAATGTCAAGCGGAACCAGGAGCTGTCCGATCTGCGCGCGAAGAAGGTCAGGCAGTGGCTGATCGAGCAGGGGGTCAACCCCGGCAAGCTGATCGGCGCCGTCGGCTACGGTTCGTCGCGGCCGAAGGTGAAGGAGCCGACCGGGAAGGATCTGAAGAAGATCTCCAAGGAGGATCTGGAGAACATCCGGAAGCAGAACCGCCGCATCACCGTGGAAGTGGTGAAAGGCTGCGACTGACGCGACATTAATGTCACGTAACGCGATGGGATCACGTCCGTGTGGGAACGTGGTCCCATCGTCGTTTATGTACCTGAGGGGATTGGGTGTGAGGGGATTTGATTCGTAGGGATGCGATTCGGAACGACTTGGCTCCCGTAGGGAGCACCCAGACGTAGCCACGAGCCGTTCAAAATTCTTCAAGCGCCGTAGGTGCGCACCGGTCTTCGCCGATACGACGAAAACGGAACCGGCTCAGATCATGAGATCGGCCGCGTCGCGCGCTATGGTGCCGGCCAGGGCGATCCCCATGCCGTTGCAGCCGAATCCTATGACAATATGATCGGAGGTCCGCTTCACCACCGGAAGCTTGTCCGGCGTGAAGCCCATGATCCCGCTCCAGCGGCGCTCGAGGGTGAACTCTCTGCCGGGGAGGATCAGATCCCGCAGCAGCTCCGCCAGGCGGGCCAGGATCGCGTCGTTGTGGCCGAACTCGACGGTCGCCTCCTGCTCGAACGCCAGATTTCTCCCACCCCCCAGCAGCACCCGCTCACCCACGTTCCGGAAGTAGTAGAATCCCTCGTCGATATGAAACGTGCCGCGCCAGGGGAGCCCCGCCACCGGTCCGGTCATCACCACCTGTCCCCGTCCCGGCACGATCGGGATCTGAGGGAAGAGGGAGGGGATCGATGCGTTCGTGCAGACCGCCGCAACCCCGGCGTGAAACTCGACCGGCGCCTGAAGGGGAGTATGCTCGGCCCGGAGAATCGCCCCGTTCCCCGACTCCTCGATCGAGACGACCTCGGCTCCCGTAATGATCGTGATGCGATGCTCACGAGCCTTCTCCGCCAGCGAGCGCATCATCATTCCCGAATGGATCTGCCCTTCGCACGGGTTCAGCACCAGCCCCCGGGTGTGACGTGCGCTGAAGCCGAACTCCGCGATCAGATCGTTCCGGAGCGAGAAGAGATCGGTTCCGAAGATCCCGCGGAGAAGATCGTTCGCTCTCGGGATCTCGTCGACGGCCGCGGCGTATTCCTCCGGGAGAAGCTCGTATCCGCCGAACTCCTCGTAGCCGATCGCGTCGTCTCCCAGGCGTCCCCGCAGGATCTCCAGGCCGCGTCGGCGGCGGTCGATCAGCGAGACGGCGGCCTCCTCACCGACCTTCCGGAGGTCGTGGAGAAACTCGGTCAGGCTGCCGAAGCAGGCGAACCCCGCGTTCCGTGTGCTGGCGCCGGCGGGGAGCACTCCCCGTTCCATCACGGCGATCGTCATGGAGGGGACCCGTTCGGCCAGTTCGATCGCCGTCGAGAGGCCGATGATCCCCCCGCCCACGATGATCGCATCATATCGCAGTAATGCGTCGTCTTCCCAGAAACTGAGCATGGCGGCGGGTCGATTACGGTTGAGAGTGAAGGGAGTGCTCCATACGCAAAGCGCCCCACCGTCGGCGGGGCGCTTCCGAACATTTCGTGCGGAGAGGGGGAGAAAGGCTCAGTGCGCCTGTCCCACCATCGCCCCGTAGGCGGCGGCGTCCATCAGGTCGGGGTTGACCGATCCCTCGACCTCGATCTCGATCATCCAGCCGTCGCCGTACGGATCGCGGTTGATCGTCTCGGGCGAATCGGAGATCATCGGGTTCATCCCCAGGAACGTTCCGGCGGTCGGCGTATAGAGATCGGAGACGGTCTTCACGGCCTCGATCGTTCCGAAGACCTGTCCCGCGGCGAGATCATCGCCGGGGGAGACGGTGATATCCACGAACACGATATCTCCAAGTTCGGACTGGGCGAAATCGGAGATCCCGACCCGGCCCGTGCTGCCGTCGACACGAAGCCACTCGTGGCTCTTTGCGTACTTGAGATCGTCAGGGAAGTTCATGAGAGATATGAGAATGATATGGTTTGATGTCGCGAGGAGAAGACTATCGTACTATGAGCCTTCGGCCGGAAGATCCGCCAGCCAGTCCGTCGTATCCACGAAGCGCGTGTCGAAGTCGCCGCTCAGGAAGCGCTCGTTCTCCATCATCATCTTGTGGAACGGAATGGTCGTCTTCACCCCTTCGATCACGAACTCGTCGAGTGCGCGGCGCATCTTGGCAATGGCGCTCGGCCGGGTCTCGCCGAAGGTGATCAGCTTCGCCAGGAGCGAGTCGTAGTAGGGGGGGATCATATATCCCTGATAGATATGGGAATCGATCCTGACCCCGTGCCCCCCCGGAAGGTGGAGCGTCGAGATACGCCCCGGGCTCGGTCGGAAGTTGTTGTAGGGGTCTTCGGCGTTGATCCGCACCTCGATCGCATGCTTCCGCGCCGATCCCTGGCGGAGCGTCAGCGTCTCGCCGGCGGCGACCGCGATCTGCTCCTTGATGAGATCGATCCCGAGCGATTCCTCCGTGACGGGATGTTCCACCTGGATACGGGTGTTCATCTCCATGAAGTAGAAATTGCGGTGAGTGTCGACCAGGAACTCGAACGTGCCGGCCCCTTCGTAGTTCACATACTCGCAGCCTGCCAGGGCCGCCTCCCCCATCCGCTGCCGCAGATCCTCGCCGACGATCGGGGAGGGAGCCTCCTCGATCAGCTTCTGGTGGCGGCGCTGGATGGAGCATTCGCGCTCGTTGAGATACGCCCGGTTGCCGTGGCTGTCGCACATCACCTGGATCTCGACATGCCTCGGCCCTTCCACGAACTTCTCGATATAGACGTTTCCGTCGCCGAACGCGGCGAGCGCCTCTCCCTGGGCGGCGCTGAACGCCCGCTCCAGTTCGGACTCCTGGTGAACCACCCGCATCCCCTTGCCGCCGCCGCCGGAGCTCGCCTTGATGAGGATCGGATAGCCGACCTCGGCGCCGACCCGTGCTGCGGTCTCCAGATCCTCGATCACCCCGTCGCTGCCGGGAACGACCGGAACGCCCGCCTTCACCATCGTATCCTTCGCCACCGACTTGTTCCCCATCAGCCGGATCGCCTCCGGGGAGGGACCGATGAAGGTGAAGCCGCTGGCGGTGCAGATCTCCGCGAACGCGGCGTTCTCCGCAAGGAAACCGTAACCGGGATGGATGGCGTCGGCGTTGGTGATCTGAGCCGCGGCGATGATCCGCGGGATGTTGAGATAGCTCTCGGCTCCTGAGGGGGGGCCGATGCAGACGACCTCGTCGGCGAACTTGACATGGAGCGAATCCGCGTCCGCCGTGGAGTAGACGCATACCGTCCGGATTCCCATCTCCCGACAGGCGCGTATCACGCGGAGCGCGATCTCACCCCGGTTGGCAATCAGAACCTTCTTGAACATTAGTCGGGCTCGATCAGGAAGAGGAGTTGGTTGTACTCGACCGGCTTGCCGTTATCCACCATGATCTTGGCGATCTTGCCGAAGCAGTCGCACTCGATCTCGTTCATCAGCTTCATCGCCTCGACGATGCAGAGAACGGTGCCGGGGGAGACGGGAGAACCGACCTCGACGAAGTTCGGCGAATCGGGGGAGGGGGCACGGTAGAACGTGCCGACGATCGGAGAGTGGATTTCGTGGTACTGCTTCTCGGGCTCCGCCGCCTTCGGTGCGGCGGCAGGCTGCGGCTCCGCGGCCGACTGCTGCGGAAGCGCGACCGGCGCGGCCTGCTGCGGAAGGAACTGCGGCGCTGCGTACGCGATCTGAGGATGCGAGAGCCCTTCCCCCTTGGCGTTCTTCGAGAGCTTTATGGAGACCCCTTCCTGCTCGATACGCAGCTCGCTGGCGCTGCTCGAATCGAACAGTTCCAGGAGCTGCTTCAGGTAATCGATATCCGGCATTGTATTCCCCATCCGTAGGAATCCTCAGGTTCAGATTTTGACGCGGTCGAGATACTGTCCGGTGCGGGTGTCGACGCGGATGCTGTCCCCTTCGTTGACGAAGAGAGGAACCATCACGGTGGCGCCCGATTCGACGGTGGCGGGCTTGGTGGCGCCCGTCGCGGTATCCCCCTTGATGCCGGGCTCGGTATGCCTGATCATCAGGGTGACGTGCGGCGGAAGCTCCACCCCGACGACCTGCGACCCGTGGAACGAGATCTGCGCCTCCCCCGACTCCTTCAGAAGCCCCGCCTGCTCGCCGATGATCTCCTCGGCGATCTGCACCTGCTCGTACGTCTCCGTATCCATGAAGACCATATCCTGGCCGTCGCGATACAGGAACTGCATCCCCTTGCGGTCGATCCGGACGATGTCGACCTCCTCGCCGGAGCGGAACCGGTTCTCAAGAAGCTTGCCGTTGTTCATGTTGCGCATCTTCACCTGATAGAAGGCGCGCAGGTTGCCCGGCGTTCTATGGATGCTTTCCAGGACGGTGCAGAGTTCGCCGTTGTAGCGAATCACCACTCCCGGCCGAAGATCTGAGGTCGTTGCCATGAGGGATGGAGAAGGATAGAATAGATGTCGTTGAAATGCGACAGTATTGAGGTGCCGAACGGATTCGAACCGTTGTACAAGGTTTTGCAGACCTTTGCCTAGCCGCTCGGCCACGGCACCTTATTGTTTCCCGGTTGGAAAGCCGCCAAAGATATCTTCGTCGGGGGTATTAATGCAAACGGTGAGTGTAACTGAATGAGTTAATGTGGGGGGAAAGATTTCACGGTCGGTTCTTCGTTCCACTTGTCTTCCATCTCCTTCTGTTCCCTCAGCCTCTGTGTAAGCCCGCGGAATCTGAGCCCGTGAGCGACCGCGGCGACCGTGAGACCCGCGGTCAGACCCCACCAGAGTCCCTCCCCCTCCAGCTCCATCGTGAACCCGAGCCAGAGCCCGACCGGCAGACCGCAGAGCCAGTAGGAGAGAAGATTGGTGAACATCGGGACGGTGGTATCCTTCAGTCCGCGGAGCGCCCCGAGCGCGGTGACCTGAAGCCCGTCGCAGATCTGGAACGCCCCGGCGATCGCCAGCAGGCCGCGGGCGTAGGCGGCGGTCTCCGGGTCGGCCGTGTAGATCGAGATGATGGGACGTGAGAAGAGGATGAAGGTCAGCGCCGTCACGCTCATCACCATTCCTCCCATGACGATCCCGGTCCACCCGGCCAGCGCGGCCAGCTCCGGTTCCCGTCTCCCCATCGCGTGCCCCACCCGCGTGGTGGTCGCCACCGAGATCCCGAGCGGCACCATGAAGGCGATCGCCGCCACATTGATCGCGATCTGATGCGATGCCAGCGCCACGGTGCTGAACCTTCCCATCAGCGTGTTCGTCAGGGCGAAGAATCCGTTCTCCATGCTCATCCCGGCGCCGATCGGCAGGCCGAGCCGGATCAGGCGCTTCAGAAAGGCCGGCTCCGGACGGAGCGCATGCGCCAGAAGATGATAGGCGCGAAACTCCCGATGCCTTCGCACCCAGGCCGACATCGTCAGGAGCATCACCCAGTGGACGGCGGCCGTGGCAAGCCCCGCCCCCGTCACCCCGAGAGGGGGGATCCCCCCTCCACCGAAAATGAGGAGATAGACAAGAGGGATGTTGACCGCGGCCCCGATAAACGAGATCACCATGGTGATCCGGGTCTGGCCGAGCCCCACGGCGAACGACCGGAGGTGGAAGTAGCTGAGGCTCGCCGGAATCCCCGCGCTCAGGGCGCGGATATATTGTCCCGCGAGACTCGCGACCTCCGGGTCCTGTCCCGTGAGCGACATCAGCCCCTCCATGTTCCACGTCACGATCCATCCCAGCAGCGCCAGCCCCAGCACCAGCCAGAACCCCTGGCCGGCGGCCCGTCCGATCTCCTCATCCTCCCGCGCGCCGAAGGCGTGGGCGACGGTGGGGGAGACCGAGGAGATGATCCCGTTGGCGAAGACCATATAGACGGAATAGACCGCCGCCGCCGCGCCGACCGCCCCGAGCTCCTCCGGGCCGAGCCTGCCGACCATGATCGTGTCGACGAACGGCATGCTCATCGAACCGAGGTGATCCAGCACCACGGGGATCGCGAGCAGGGCCATTGCGCGCGCCTCGGTTCTGATCGCCGTGGTTCGGCTCCAGAGGGATCTCTGCATGCGGATCGTGCGGGAAAAATTGTTGTGTGTCGTCGCCGTCGCGGGGTATTTTCCGGGGCCGGGCCCGCAATCATACGAATTCCGCCGTCATGTTCGGTCGCGCGGAGCAATTTCGCGCCGAGGTCGGGACCACACCGCGGGCCTCCCCGGCCGCGGCATTGTTCTCCGGCTCCGAAACACTTCTTACCACGAGGTACTTCATGAAGCTACGCTACAGGATGCTCCCCCTCCTCGCGGGGTTCGCCGCGCTTGCGACGGGCGCCGACGCGCAGACGATAGACACCCTGCGCTACTCCTCCACGACGCTCCAGCAGTATCAGGTCCTCTCCCAGCCGAACATCTGGTATCTCCAGCGGTTCAGGAATCCGAGTCCCGTGGAGGTCGTCGGGTTCCGCGCCAGGGTCTACGCGACCTCGCAGCCGGGAAGCATCTCGATGGCGATCTTCAGGGACGCGGGGGGATCGGGCCTTCCCGAGATGATCGATATGGAGATCGCCGACACCGCCACCCTCCGCGCCATGACCGTCGGCGTCCCGCAGCCGCAGAACGTCTACGTGACCGAGTACACGGTCCCCAAGGACCGGCGGCTGATTCTCGAGGAGCCGGGGCAGTTCTACGTGGGGGCGATCAGCTCGGCCGGGGTCGGCGTTCTCTTCGATCCGGCCCCCAACACGCAGAACATGTGCCAGGATGCCGATCCCGGCACGGTCTCCAACCATGAGCTGAGCGTGGTCGCCTCCTACATCGCCGGCGGCGCCCGCCAGTGGACGGTGATCACGGACGAGAACCAGCAGATCCTCAACGGTTCGATGTTCATCGAGGTGCTGGTCCGTCCCCTTGAGGTCGCGTCGCCGAAGACGTTTGAGAGGATCACCTCCACCGCGTTCGACGCGCCGCCGACCGGAATGCAGCCGGCATGGGGGGATGTCGACAACGACGGCGACCATGATCTCCTCAACTCCGGGGTCCTCTGGGTCAACGACAACAGCGGAAGGTTCACCCGGAACAGCGCCGTGACCGGAATCCCCGGCCTGGCGATCTTCCTCGATGCCGACAACGACGGTCTGCTCGATATCGTCTCCGCCACGAAGATCTTCAGGAACAACGGCGACGGAACCTTCGCCGAACAGAGCGAGACCGGCCTGGTCGACGCCCCCGCCAACACGACACTGACCGCCGCCGACTACGACGGCGACGGGCTCGTCGATCTCTTCGTCGGCACCTGGGAACGGCAGATGAAGGTCTACAACGCGGCGAAGAGCGATTCGGCCGACGTCTTCGGGGTCGGCTACAAGGATCATCTCTACAGGAATCTCGGGGGATTCAAGTTCCGCGAAACCACCGACCAGGCGCTGAAGGGATACGGCGAGAGCCCGCGCGGCTTCAACCAGTTCACCAACGCCGTCGATGTTCCCGGCTATCCCGTTCTCTACTCCTCCAACTGGCTCGACTACGACCGTGACGGCGATATGGATCTCTTCTGGGGCGTCTACCGCCTTGCCGCCAACTACCTCTGGCGCAACAACGGCGACGGCACCTTCACCGACGTGGCGCGGGAGACGAAGCTGATCGGGATCGAGGAGACAGGGTACGCCGGAGCGTTCGGCCACGTGATCGGCTCCGACTTCGCCGACTACGACAACGACGGCGATATCGACGCGGCGCTCGGCCAGCTCGCCCATCCCAGGTTCTACGACTTCTCGGATCGCACTGCGATCTACAACAACAACGGGAGCGGTCTCTTCACCGACCTGAACAACAGCGGCGCGCGGGCCGGGCTCCTCGGCATCCCCTACAACGAGACCCACGCCGACGTGGCCTGGGGGGATTACGACAACGACGGGCTCCAGGATCTCTACGTCAACGCGGTCTACGACTGCTACAACAGCGGGATCTACAGGCAGAAGGAGGATGGAACGTTCCAGCCGCAGAACTGGCAGACCGGCATCGCCACCGACGGCGTGCGGGGGCTCGCCTGGGTCGATATCGAGAACGACGGCGACCTCGATCTCTACGTCGGCGGCGCCCGCGGCGGGCTCTTCAGAAACCAGATCGCCACGGCAGGGAGGGGATGGATCGAGATCGGCTTCCGCCTGAAGGAGGGGGCCAACCGCTTCGGCGTCGGCGCGCGGGTGCAGCTCTTCAGCGGCGGAAAACGCTACGAGCGGAGCGTCAGCGCAGGCTACGGTTCGCAGTCGCAGATGCCGTTCGTGACCCATTTCGGTCTGGCGAACGGGACCGTCGACTCGGTGATCGTCCATCTGCCGGAGGGGCTGGCCGGTCCCGGAGGCTCGCGCGTTCTCCGCTTCGACGGCCTGAACTTCGAGGCGGTGAACATGATCACCGATCTGGCCGACGGCGTCCCCGTGGATGTGGCCTCCAGCGGCGTTCCGGCCGGGATGATCGTGGAGGATGCCGCCGCGGCAAGCCCGAACCCGGCCGCGACCCGGACCCGCATATCGTTCAGCGAGGAACTCTTCGGACGCTCGGTCGCGCTTGAAATCGTATCGCTTCAGGGAGAAACCGTCCGGGTCGTCGAGGACCTCCCGTCCCTCGACGGTGGGATCGATCTCGACCTGCGCGGCCTTCCCTCCGGAAGTTATCTGGTACGGATCAGCGGAGAAGGGAAGTCCACGACCGTCTCGCTGACGATCGCGAAGTGATCTCCGATTTCGGTCGTTTTCCGACACCTGCTTCATCCCCGGGGCCCGTCGCGGCCTCGGGGATGAATCGTTTTTCGCCGTCGCCGGTCCGGGCGAAAAATCTTCATCCCACTTGCGGATCATGGATCAGCATGCTTATATTAATTTTTAAGCTGGCTTAAGAATGGAACTTAACCCGACCGTAGAGGACTATCTCCGTTCCGTCTACCGACTGGAGACGCGGGGGGAGAAGGTCACGAACGCCGCTCTGACGAAGGAGCTGGGGGTCTCGGCCGCCGCCGTCACCGACATGGTGCGGCGTCTGGACGAGCTGGGGGTTGTGACGTACGAGAAATACCAGGGGGTGAAACTGACCCCCTCCGGGCTCAAGGTCGCGATGCTGATCACCCGACGGCATCGTCTGTGGGAGGTCTTTCTGATCCAGCATCTCGGGTTCGAGTGGGACGAGGTGCATGAGCTCGCTCATCAGCTGGAGCATATCTCCTCCGATATTCTCACCGATCGGCTGGAGGAGTTCCTCGGATACCCCACGCACGACCCGCACGGCGATCCGATCCCGACGAAGGAGGGGACGGTCGCCGCGGTCGATCTGGTCTCGATCGCCGAGCTGGAGCCGGCGGCGCAGGGGAAGGTCGCCCGCGTCAGCGACGAATATCCGGAGCTGCTGCGATATGCCTCCTCGCTCGGGCTGGCGATCGGGACGCCGATCCGGGTCGTCGAGAAGATCCGCTTCGACGGCTCGGTCAGGCTGCTGACCGGCGAACGGGAGTCGGTCATCTCCGACAAGCTCGCCAGCAGCGTCTTCGTGGCGATCGATCGCGCCCCGGAGCCGGATGGGCGGTCGAAACGGAAGAAAGGGGAGCGGGGAGGTCGCCGATGAAGGTCCTCTTCCTCGACGACGACCATCGTCGTACCTCGACGTTCCGCGATGCGCTCTCGCGGATCAAATGCGATCTGATCACCGTGGAGACGGCCGAGGAATGTATCGCGGCGCTTACGGGACGAACCTTCGACCTGGTGCTGCTCGATCACGACCTGGGGGGGGAGATCTACTGCGACAGCAGCCGCGAGGACTGCGGCATGGAGGTGGTGCGATGGATCAGGGGGAATCCCGCTCCGCACGGCGCGTTCATCGTCCATACCATGAACCCCGTCGCCGCCGCCACGATGTATTTCGAGCTGGGAGCGATGGGATACCGTGTGGCCCAGGCGCCGTTCGGCTCGGAGGGGTTCTATGAATCGCTCGGGGAGTTTCTCGGCAGGAAGCCCTCCCGCTCCCGCAGACGCCGCAGGACCCTGGCGGAACGGGTCGGCGATTATTTCAGGTCGATCAGGTTCAGGAGGTAATGAGAAGATGAACGATCCGTATGAGAACGATATGACGAAGGAAGAGAAATGGTGGGAGGATTTCTTCTCCGGCACATGGCGCGATATTTCACGCCTGACGACCGAAGGGAAGACAGGACCGGAGGCGACCACGATCGAGTCGCTGCTGGAGGTCGCCCCGGGCGCCCGTCTCCTCGATGTCCCCTGCGGCGGCGGCCGGCATGCGCTGGAACTGGTCTCGCGGGGATATTCCGTCACTGGAGTCGATGTATCGGCTTCCGAGATCGCTGAGGCAAGGAGGCAGGGACGCGGTCTGGGGCCGGAGCTCGAACTCGTGCAGTGCGATATGCGCGAGCTCCCCTGGACCGAACGTTTCGACGGCGCCTACTGCTACTGGGGGAGCTTCGGCTATTTCGACGAAGAGGGGAACCGCGCATTCGTTGCCGCCGTCGCCAGGGCCCTGAAGCCGGGAGCCCGCTTCCTGATCGAGACGCAATGCCTCGAGACCGTTCTTCCAAGGTTCGAGCTCAAGGGCTCCAGCTCTCTGGGGGAGCTCGTGCTGATGGAGGAGAGGCGCTACGACCACGAGACGGGACGGATTCACTCGCAATGGGAGGTTGTCGACGACGGCGTGAAATGGCGGCGCGAAAGCTCCATCAGGATCTACAGCTACCGCGAGATCGCCTCGATGATGACCGAATGCGGGCTGACCGGGATCGAGGGGTTCGACCCTCTGGCCGGCGGGCCCTTCGCCCTCGGCTCGCGCCGCCTGGGGATCGTGGGGAGAAAGGGGTAATTCCAGAAACGAACATGGAGGAAGATCGAGTCATGACGCTGCTCTCAAAGCTGATTCCGGCGGTTGCCGCCGTCGCATTGCTCCTCTCGGTCGGCGGATGTGCCGACGACGACGCGAAAAGCGTCGGCGGAAGGAAGAAGATCGTGGTGACGACCGGCATGATCGAGGATATCGTCAGGAACGTCGCCGGGGATCACGCGGAGATCTCGACCCTTATGGGCCCCGGCGTCGATCCGCATCTCTACAAGGCATCGCAGAACGATCTTTCGCTTCTCACCTCGGCCGATATCATCTTCTACAACGGCCTCCATCTGGAGGGAAAGATGGTCGACGTTCTGGAGAATCTCGCCCGGCGGAAGAGCGTGACCGCCGTGGCCGACGGAATCGATCAGTCGAAGCTCCGCCGCCCCGCCGAGTTCCAGGGGAACCCCGATCCCCATATCTGGTTCGACGTCAGACTCTGGACAGGGGCCGCCCGCGCCGTGGCCGACAGACTGGTGCGGGACGACTCGGCCCACGCCGACGAGTACCGCCGGAACGCCGACGCCTATATCTCGCGGCTCGATTCGCTGGACGGATGGGTGCGCGCACAGATCGCCACGGTCCCGGCCGAGCAGCGGGTGCTCGTTACCGCTCATGACGCGTTCGGATATTTCGGTCAGGCCTACGCCATCGAGGTGAAGGGACTCCAGGGGATCAGCACGGTCTCCGAATATGGTCTGGCCGACGTGCAGGGGCTGGTCGACATGATCGCGAACCGCAGGATCAAGGCGGTCTTCGTGGAGTCGAGCGTCCCGAAGCGGTCGATCGAGGCGGTGGTGGAAGGGGTGAAGGCGAAGGGACACGAGGTCCGTATCGGCGGCCAGCTCTACTCCGACGCGATGGGGGAGAAGGGAACCCCCGAGGGAACATATATCGGGATGGTGACGGCGAACGTGAACACCATCGTCGGTGCGCTGAAGTAGAAGCATATCATAGAACGATTTTGATGGGATAACGTCATGCTCAACGGACAACCTGCCGATGCGTCGGGCTCAACGGCCCCCGTGGAGGTCCACGACCTGACCGTCAGCTACAACAGGCGGCCGGTGCTGTGGGATGTCGATTTCACGATCCCCGAAGGGAAGCTGATCGCCGTCGTCGGGCCGAACGGGGCGGGGAAGTCGACCCTGATCAAGGCGATCATGGGGCTTGTCCCCCTCTCCAGCGGCTACGTGAAGCTCTTCGGAAGCTCGCTGGACGATGTTCGTCGCCGGGTCGCCTACGTGCCGCAGCGCACCTCGGTCGACTGGGATTTCCCGACCAACGCCCTGGACGTTGTCGTGATGGGACGCTACGGCAGGCTCGGCGTCTTCCAGCGTCCCAGACGCGCCGACATCGACGCGGCGGAGGAGGCGCTCCGGAAGGTCGGGATGCACGAGTTCGCGAAACGACAGATCTCGCAGCTCTCCGGCGGCCAGCAGCAGCGGGTCTTCCTGGCGCGCGCGCTGGCGCAGGATGCCGATCTCTACCTGATGGATGAACCGTTCGCCGGGGTCGATGCCGCCACCGAGTCGGCGATCGTGGAGCTGCTGCGGGAGATGCGGCGGGCGGGGAAGACGGTGATTGTGGTCCATCACGATCTACAGACCGTCTCCGGCTACTTCGACTGGGTGCTGCTGCTGAACCTGCGGCTGGTGGCGTTCGGTCCCATCGAAAGCGCCTTCACCGACGAACTGCTGCAGAAGACCTACGGCGGACGGCTCAACCTGCTCACCGAGGTCGGCGAGCTGCTGAAGCAACAGCAACGGACAGGAAGGGACAAACAGTGAACGAATCGATCCTCCTCGACGTGATCCTGATGCGCGAATACAACGTTCGCGTGGTCGTGATCGGCTCGGTCCTTCTCGGCATAGGCTCGGCGGCGATCGGCTGCTTCGCGTTTCTGAGGAAACGGTCGCTCGTCGGGGATGCCGTCGCCCACTCGGTGCTGCCGGGGGTCGCCATCGCGTTCATGATCACCGGCAGCAAGGATCCGATCGCGCTCCTGATCGGCGCGGCCGTCGCAGGCTGGTGCAGCATGCTGGTGATGGACGCCATCGTCAGGAACACGCGCATCAGGGAGGACGCCTCGATCGGTCTGGTGCTGAGCGTCTTCTTCGGACTCGGCATCCTGCTCCTCACCCGTATCCAGCAGAGCGGCGCGGCGGAACAGGCGGGGCTCGACAAGTTCCTCTTCGGACAGGCGGCCTCGCTCGTCACGCAGGATGTTGTCGTCTTCGGATCGGTGAGCGCGGTCCTGGTCGTGCTGATCGCTCTCTTCTACAAGGAGTTCAAGATCATATCGTTCGACCGCGATTTCGCCAGGGCGCTCGGTCTCCCGGTCCGCGGTCTCGATGTGATCCTGACCACGCTGCTGGTCTTCGCCGTTGTCGTCGGCATCCAGGCGGTCGGCGTGGTGCTGATGGCGGCGATGCTGATAACGCCCGCCGCCGCCGCCCGCTACTGGACCGACAGGCTCCCCGTCATGATCCTCCTCGCCTCGATCTTCGGGGCGGTCTCCGGCTGGACCGGGGCGCTCGTCAGCTACGTGGCCCCAAGGATGCCGACCGGCCCCTGGATCGTCACCACGGGAACCTTCATCTTCGTCGTCTCGCTCCTCCTTGCGCCGAAGCGCGGCGTGGCCTCCCGGCTGGTCCGCAACAGAAGGAACAGGACGAGGACCCTTGAGGAGAATATTCTCAAGACGATGTATCATCTGAGCGAGATCGACGGCCGCATCGACGGCGAACGCTCGCAGGCCGATGTACAGAACAGGCGGAGGATTCCGCTCCGCACGGCGCGGAAGGGGCTGGAGAGATTGAAGTCGCAGGGGTTCGTCCAGCAGATCGGCGACGACCGCTGGCGGCTCACGCCGGACGGCGCGAAGCAGGGCCGAAGGGTCACACGGCTCCACAGACTCTGGGAGGTCTATCTGACGCAGTACGTGCAGATCGCGCCCGACCATGTCCACGACGACGCCGAATCGATCGAACATGTGCTGACGCCGGAACTCGAGCGCGAGCTGGAGGCGCTGCTCGATCGTCCGACGGCCGACCCGCATCAGCGGGAGATCCCGTACCGCTAAGGCGGATCGGGTCCGTACCGTTTTCTTTTCACACTCCGGTCCGAATATCGTGCCGCGATGCCGTCGTGCGGCCGGAGAGAGCCACAGGGGGAATCATGCATCGATCATGTTTCGCAGTGCTGCTGGGGATGGTGTGCGCGACGGTCGCGTCGGCACAGGAGATCGACACCGACCGTCCGGACCAGACGGAGTCGTCGGCGGTTCTTCCGGTGGATCATGTTCAGATAGAAACAGGGGTGACCTACGAGGAGCGCGACGTCGCCGATGTGCGGGCCCTCTCAATCGGCTCCACGCTGGTCCGCGTCGGTCTGCTCGACGGGTTCGAGCTGCGGTTCACCGGAGAGTATCTGCGCGAGGAGTCGGAGCTGCCTGGAGGAGTGGTCGATCCCAACCCGAACGGCGGGGAGACCGGGAGCGTCAACAGCGGAATGGCGGGGATCTCGGCAGGGGTGAAGATCGCGATCAGCGAGGAAGAAGGGCTGCTGCCGGAGATCGCCTTCATCGCCCACCTGGTCCTGCCGGTCGGCGGGGATCTCTTCGCGCCCGATCGCGTGGTGCCGGAGATGCGGCTCTCCGTGGGACACACGCTTGCCGAGGGAGTCTCGTTCGGATACAATCTGGGAGGGGAGTGGGATGAGGCCGGCGGCGCCGCGGGGATCTACACGGCCGCGCTCGGCCTCGATATCGCCCCGGGATTCGGCGGCTACGTGGAACTTTTCGGTGTGCTGCCGGCCGGAGAGCCGGCGGAACATCTCTTCGATTGCGGCGTCACATTCCTGCCGATGGAAAATCTCCAGTTCGATCTCTCCGGCGGGCTCGGTCTGACCGAGCATTCCCCCGACTTCTACATCGGCGCGGGGGCCTCGCTGCGGGTGCCGGACTGATTCCTCTCCGGAAGGATGACGCCGTGTCGGATGCATGAAACATCGTATCAACCATCGACTTCGCTCCTCGCGGAGTCCGCATGAACCATGGACATCAACGCATTCTGGATCATACTGACGGGAGGGCTCGCCGCCGCGTCGTGCGCGCTGGTCGGATCGTTTCTTCTGCTCCGCAAGATGTCGATGCTTGGGGATGCGATCAGTCATGCGGTCCTTCCCGGCATCGCCATCGCGTTCTTTCTGACCGGAAGCCGCAGCCCGCTGCCGATGCTGATCGGCGCCGGCGCGCTGGGGGTGCTCGCCTCGTTCATCATCGAGTCGCTCCATCGCCGGGGGAATCTTCAGCAGGATGCGTCGATCGGCATCACCTTCACCTGGCTCTTCGCGCTGGGGGTGATTCTTATTACGATATTTGCAGGGGATGTCGATCTTGATCAGGACTGCGTCCTCTACGGCGAGATCGCCTACGTCCCGCTCGACGTGATCATCACCGGCGGCGGGACGGTGCTGGGGCCGAGAGCGGTCTGGATGCTCGGGGGGCTCTTCATCCTCAACCTTCTCTTCGTGACCCTCTTCTACAAGGAGCTGAAGATCACGTCGTTCGACCCGGCGCTTGCCGCGTCGCTGGGGATCTCGGCGACCCTCTGGCACTATCTGCTGATGGGAATGGTTTCGCTGACGACGGTGGGGGCGTTCGAGTCTGTGGGTGCGATCCTGGTGGTCGCGATGCTGATAGCTCCGCCGGCCACGGCCTACCTGCTGACCGACAGGCTGGGGGTGATGATCGTCATCGCGCTCTGCTGCGGCCTCCTCTCCGCCTTCGGCGGGTACCTGCTGGCGGACGCGCTCAACGGGTCGGTCGCCGGCGCAATGGCGGTGGTCGCGGGGCTTCTCTTCGCCCTCGCCTTCTTCCTTTCGCCGAAACATGGTATCATCGCCAAACGGGCGCGCCGCGGAGGCTCGGATCTCGCAATGGAGGCCGATCTGTAGGGGCGCCGATGTTAAATCTTGCTCCGATATTTTTAGATGGCGAAGCCGAAATACGACTGCTCCACATGTATCGCATACTGCTGCTCGATCTACGAGATCGTGGAGGTCCACGACAGCGACGTGAGCAGGCTGGCCGAGTATTTCGGCGTCACGTTCAACGAGGCGCTCAGGAAGTACACGAAGAAGTTCGAAGGGAAGAGGGTGCTCAAACGGCGGAAGGATGGGATCTTCACCAGGCGCTGCATGTTCCTGGACCCGGTGACCCGCCGCTGCACGATCTACGAGGGGCGGCCCGACACCTGCCGCAACTACCTCTCCGGCGACAACGACCGGTGTGTGTACTACGATATTCTTCAATTCGAACGGAAACAGCAGGGTGATCCTGCCTATGTGCCGGTGGTTGAGATCAAGATCCTCAACCGCTGAACCGGGCGCCCGACCCCCATCGACAAGCTCCCCGAACCAGCGACGGATAGAGACTGAACGACGCCCCGTTCGATCGGCCTTGTAACTTTCTACAACAACGGTCCTACGGCGCCGCCGCCGTTCTCCGCACGGCCTCTCCGATCCGGAGGGGCGAAGAGCCTGCAATTCCTTCTCCAATCCTTCAACACGAATCGATTACGACCGATGCGATACCGCGTCCTGCTGACAGCTCTCTTCTGCATGCTCCTCGTCCAGGCGCTCCGCGCGCAATCGGGGGCGGGGGATTCAACCAGACGGATCGTCGCGGTCCGCACGGCCGACGGGTCGGTGAGTCTGGACGGGAAACTGGACGACGCGGCCTGGCGCACCGCGATATTCGTCTCCGACTTCGGACAGAAAGATCCCGTGGAGGGAGCGACGCCGAGCCAGAAAACGGAGATCGCCTTCCTCTACGACGAGGACGCCCTCTACGTCGGCGCCCGGATGTATCATACCGATCTTGCCAACCTCAGCTCGATCATCACGCGTCGCGATAGATCGGGCGCCTCCGAGCGGGTCATCGTCTCGCTCGACACCTACCGCGACCGGCGCACGGCCTACAGTTTCAGCGTGACCGCCGCCGGGGTCCGGACCGACTACTACCATTCGGTCGATGAGGAGCTCGACCGTGATTTCTCCTTCGATCCGGTCTGGCAGGCCAGGTCGTCGATCAACGACTCCGGGTGGATCGCCGAGATGCGCATCCCCTTCTCGCAGCTCCGTTTCAACGACAGGTCGGTTCAGGAGTGGGGGATCAACATCAACCGATATATCCCCCTCCTCAACGAGGATATCTATTACGTGGTCATCCCGAGGAACGTGGTGGGGTGGAGCTCACGCTTCGCCGTGCTGACGGGAATCACCGATGTGAAGCCCTCGGCGCGCGTGGAGGTGCTGCCGTATGTCGCGGCCGGCGCGGAGCTGACAGGGCGCCCCGACACGAACGACCCCTACGACGACGGTCTGAACCTCTCCCCCCGCGCCGGGGTCGACCTGAAGGTCGGCCTGGGCCCGAACCTGACGCTCGACGCAACGATCAACCCCGACTTCGGTCAGGTGGAGGCCGATCCCGCGGAGGTCAATCTCTCGCAGTTCGAATCGTTCTTCAGCGAGCGACGCCCCTTTTTCGTGGAGGGGAGCGAACTGCTGGCCGCGGAGGATCACACCTACTTCTATTCCCGAAGGGTCGGCGCCCCGCCCCACGGCTGGGCCGAGGGGGACTATGTGGATATGCCTCGCAGCACGACGATTCTGGGGGCCGCGAAAGTCACCGGACGGCTCGCGTCGGGACTCTCCCTGGGGGCGCTCGCGGCGGTGACCGGCAAGGAACATGCGTCGGCGCGATTCATCGGGAGCGACGAGGAGAAGTCGATCGAGGTCGAACCGGCCACCGGGTACGGCGTCCTCAGGCTCCAGCAGGAGTTCGGCGAGTCCGGCTCCACGGCCGGCATGACCGCTACGGGACTCTATCGCGATCTATCGCCGGGCGATCCTCTTTCCTCCATCCTCCCGCGCCGCGCCTTCTCCGGAGGGGGAGGGATGCGGCTCCTCTTCAACGAGGCGGAATACGAGATGCGGGCCAACGTCGGGATGAGCTATATCGAAGGGGATTCCAACGCCATTGCCTCGGTCCAGCGGAACAGCGCGCACTACTTCCAGCGTCCCGACGCCGGTCATGTGGAGCTCGACCCGGCGCGTACCTCGCTGGCCGGGTACACCGCCTACTTCCTCTTCGCCAAGAACGCCGGCGAGCACTGGCTCTGGAACATGAGCGGCACCGTGGAAACCCCGGGGTTCGACCTGAACGACGCCGGCATCCTGAGCACGGCCGACGAGATAGATGTGGATGGAATGCTGACCTACCGCGAGACGACGCCGGGAGATCTCTTCAGGTCCTACTCGATCACACTCCAGCCCGACCTGGGATGGAACTTCGACGGCGTGCAGACCTATTTCGACGTCTCGCTCAACAGCGAGGTCACCTGGACGAACTTCTGGAACTCCCATCTGGGCCTGGGAGTGCAGACCCCCACACTGAAGGACCGTCTTACGCGCGGGGGACCCCTGATGCGGCAGGCCAGGATCTTCGACATCTGGGGAGGCTGGGACAACGGCTACGGCAGCCACACCCGTGTCTACAACAACTACAGCGGCGGGATCGACGAATTCGACGGATGGTACTTCAACGTGAGCGGCGGCCTTGCCATGAATGTCGGAGATCGATGGGAATTTTCGATCGATCCCTACTTCTCACGCTCGCTGGGGACGCGGCAGTACGTCTCGGCGGAGCCGGGGGGAGGAGAGAGCACCTTCGGGCGGCGCTTCATCTTCTCGCATATCGATAGAACCACCATCTCGCTCCAGTTGCGGGTGAACTTCGTGGTGACGCCGGACCTGAGCCTGGAACTCTACGGAGAGCCGTTCGCCGCCAGCGGACACTACCACGATTTTGGCGAGCTGGCGGCCGCCGGAAGCGGTGATCTGAGCTACTACGGCGATCGCCTGACCAGGGACGACGAGGGGAACTACGTGGTGGAGGGACCGGAACCGATGACGATCCCGAACCCCGATTTCTACGTCCGTTCGTTCAGAAGCAATACCGTGCTCCGATGGGAATGGCTGCCGGGAAGCACCCTCTATCTGGTCTGGCAGATGAATCGCGGCGGGTTCTATCCGCGCGACGAGGCGGTGGGGCTCCGCGATCTGGCCGATGCCGTGACGGAACAGGGACCGGACTACCTGGCGCTGAAGGTCTCCTACTGGCTTCCGGTTCAATAAAAAGGGGGCCGCCGTTGCTCTTCGAAACCAATCATGTTTGGGGGAACGGCGGCTCTTTCGCAACTTGGGACTCGATGACAAATCGACGTCTCGTAATAGCAATCGACGGTCCCGCCGCGTCCGGGAAAAGCACTACGGCCCGCGGCGTCGCGGATCGTCTGGGATATACCTATATCGATACCGGCGCAATGTACCGCGCCGTCACGCTCGCCGTTCTCCGCGCCGGCATCTCGCCGGACGACACGGAGGCGGTCGAGCGCCTTGCCGCCACCCTTCATATCGAACTCGTGCGGAATCGGGAGGATGGTTCGCTCCTCACTCTGCTGAACGGGGAGGATGTCTCCAGGGAGATCCGCTCTCCGGAGGTGACCGCCAGCGTCTCCGCCGTCAGTTCCTATCCCGGCGTCAGGACGCCCGTCGTGGAACAGCAGCGGCGGATGGGGGAACAGGGAGGGGTGGTGATGGATGGCCGCGATATCGGCACGGTCGTCTTTCCCGATGCCGATGTGAAGGTCTTTATGGTGGCCGACCTGAACGCGCGTGCCGAACGCCGCAAGGCGGAACTCGACAGAGTGGGAGAGCCGGCCTCGCTCGGCAGCATGGTCACCGACCTGGCCGAACGGGATCGCCGCGATTCCAGCCGCGATCTCAGCCCGCTCCGGCAGGCGGAGGATGCGGTCCTGCTCGACACCTCCCGCACGACGATCGACGAACAGATCGACCGCGTCCTCGATCTGGTGGAATGTCGTCTGGACGCCGATTCATCAGAGAGCGATAGATAGTCGATCCCCGGTTTCATCAGCTTCATTCTCTTCCCGATCATGTCAACCCTTCTCATCAGAAATATCCGTCTCCTCGATCCCGCCCACGATCTCGACCGCCGTGCCGATCTTCTTCTGGAGAACGGTACGATCGCGGCGATCGGGGAGAACCTTGAATCGCCGGCCGATGCCGAGGTCCGCGACGGGTCGACCTGGGTCGCGGCTCCCGGCTTCTTCGATATGCATGTCCATCTGCGCGAACCGGGGGCGACGCACAAGGAGACGATACGGAGCGGATGCGAGTCGGCGGCGAACGGCGGGTTCACCGGCGTCTGCTGCATGCCGAACACGACCCCGGCGATCGATACGGCGGAGGTCGTCCATTCGATCCTCTGGAAGTCCCGGGAGCTTCCGGTCGACGTGGCCGTCTCGGCCGCCACGACGAAGGGAAGAAAGGGGGATGAACTGGCGCCGATGGGGGAACTGTACGAGGCGGGGGTGCGGATGTTCACCGATGACGGCGACTGCGTCCGCTCCTCCGAGGTGATGCGCCGCGCGTTCGAATATGCCTCGATGTTCCCCGGAGCCGTCATCAGTCAGCATTGCGAGGATCATACCATGACCCGCGGCTTCGCCATGAACGAAGGGGAGATGTCGACCCGGCTCGGCCTGGCCGGCTATCCCGATGTGGCTGAGGAACTGATCATTGCACGAGATATCATGCTGGCGCAGTTCTGTGGGGATCGTCCCTATCATGTCTCGCACATGAGCACGAAAGGGGGAGTGGAGCTGGTGCGCGCGGCCAAGGCGAAGGGATCGACGAACATCACCTGCGAGGTGACGCCGCATCATTTCGTCCTGACCGACGCTGCCGTGGCGGAGTACGGCACCAGGGCCAAGATGAATCCTCCGCTCCGGACGCAGGAACATCTCGATGCGATTATCGAGGGATTCCGGGATGGGACGATCGATGTGATCGCCACCGATCATGCGCCGCATTCGCTGGCGGAAAAGGAAGTTGAGTTTCCGGCGGCGCCGAACGGGATCATCGGGCTGGAGACGGCGATCGGGTTGAGCTATACCTATCTGGTGGAGCCGGGGGTTGTTTCTCTTGCGCGGCTGGTGGAGTTGCTCTCGAGTAATCCTCGGCGGGTGCTTTCGATGGATCTGCCTCGGATAGAAGTGGGGGAGGTTGCGAATATCACCTTGATTGCGCCGGAGGAGGAGTGGGTGGTGGATACGTCGCGGTTTATGACGCGGTCGTTGAATACGCCGTTCGAGGGGTGGAGGTTGAGGGGGCGGCCGGTGGGAGTTGTGAATAAGGGGAGGGTGGTTTGGAGTCGGCTATAGTAGTAGAAGGGAAGGGAAGAGAAGGGAAGAGAAGAGAAATAAACAGGGAGTCACAGAGGGCACAGAGGTAAGAGAAGAAAGTTAAGAGAGTTAAAGAGTTAGGCGGCGGATTCCCTGGGTGAGGAGGGGGACGTTGAAGTTGATGAGGAGGCCGAGGGGGGAGTTGGTGAGCTTCATGTAGGTCAGGAGCTGGGCCTCGTGGACGGGGAGGATATGGTCGTGTGCTTTGAGCTCCACGATGATTTCGTCCTCGACGCGGAAATCGATGCGATAGCCGCAGTCGAGGCGGCAGCCCTTGTAGATGAGCGGCAACTCGATCTGGCTCTCGAACCTGATGCCGCGAAGCCGGAACTCGTGCGCCAGACACCTCTGATACGCCGATTCCAGCAACCCCGCCCCCAGGTTGCGATGCACCTCGATTGCCGCCCCGATAATCACCCCCGTCCTCTCCGCCGCATACCCCGTCACCCCATCATTCAAAACCCAATCCATACTCTCTCTCTCTTTGTCTTAACTCTCTTCTTTCTTAACTCTGTGTCCTCTGTGACTCCCTGTTCATTTCTCTTCTCTCTCTTCTCTCTCTTCTTTCTCTTCTCTCTC